>DJGJ01000019.1 GCA_002432715.1 Sphaerochaeta sp. UBA5849
GTAATAGCTGTTTCTGGACGGCACATGGGCATAATAGGCGGCGGGAGTGGCGTGATTGAGGGTAACCGTAGAAACCAAACCAACTTTCCACCCCTTCTGCTGCTTTACCTGTTCGGCAATGGTCTTGCCCACCATCTGCTTGTCGATTCCGAGCCCGATGGTGCCGCTGTGGGTCTTGTACCCGCTTGAGAGCGACGTGGCCGTGGATGCCGAGTCGGGACAGAAGGAGGTTGCATCAAAGGTGGTCTGCAGTCCGACTACCGGGAACTCGGTGAAGGTCAGCGGCTTCAGCGAGAGATTGCCCTTCTCATTGCTGCCTTTCAGTATTTGTGCTGCGTTGATCTGCACATGGCTCATACCATCTCCAATGAACATGAAGACGTACTTGGGCTTGGCCTGTGTCTCAATCGACACTGCCGTTGCACCCTGATTCTCCCCTACTGCTTGTGCCGTAAGGCCTGCCAAAACCGCTGCAAGGAGCAACAGCACCATCATCAATCGTTTTTTCATGATTTCCTCCAACAAACTAACTGGATGGCCATACGATGGAGTATGATTGCTAGCATTTTGCGAACAATTGGTAAGAAATTATGCAGAAAAGCATGAGCCTCGGCACTGGCACCTCCGCTGCCAGGCTGCTACCATAGGATTATGTATGAGTTTCCTCCGTTGAACAAACGCACAAGAAAACGGGAGTTTTCCCTGTATGGCGATCAAGAGCGCGCAGCTGTTGTGTATTATTGGCTCTTCAGCAGGAAAGGCTTTCGAGAACTCGATACCCTCTGCCTTGGCTTGGATGGCAGGCAAAGCCATGGTTGGCAATCGATGGGCATCGCCCATTATCTGGGCCTCGATGGAACGCATCACGGCTTTTTTGAAGGAGCCCTGCCTTCCTATGCCTTGAACACCTTGCTTGCCCACCAACGGGAGGATCAATCCTTCGCCCTGATTTATTGTTATCTTCGTGACTGGTTCATCGCCCATCCGCAGTCAGGAAACCTTACTGAGGAACTGGTCAAGGAGAAGGACCCGGATTACCATACCGACCATGTCGAGGCTTCCTACTGGATACGGGAGACGCTTTTGGCCAAGGCTCCGCAGGCAAGCATCGATCAGAAACTTTTGAGTCTTCTTTCGGTCAACACCTCCGACCAGACGATAAAACTGGGCTCGAAGCGCTATTTCTACAGCAAGGGCGCTCTCAAGCAGGCTGTCAAATGCCTCTATGACTTTCAGTGCCAGATCTGCGGTACCAGGATTTATCGTCCCGGCTGGATCAAGACATTGAGCCGTGAGGAGCAATGGGGCTATCTCAATGCCGATGCCCACCACATCCAGCCGCTCTCCCAAGAGGGCCCCGACTCCCTTGCCAATCTGCTGTGTCTCTGCCCTTCCTGCCATCGAAGGTTCCACACCCGACAGTTCACGTTGCTGGAGCACAATAGGAGAATCGGGTGTGAGGACCAGGTTCTCCACACAAGTTGGGAGATCCTGGCCAAGCATCCGATTGTGATAGGTACGACCGATCATTGAACTTTATTCCGAAGAAATCTATTCAGAAAGTAAGGATAAATTGCCTGTTAGCCTCTGTTGGTGGTATACTCTCCCAAAGGAGATTCAAAGGTGTCGACACTCTATGAACGGGCATTGGGATCACTGCTTGGCAGTTTTGTCGGTGATGCCTTTGGAGCCCAGACCGAGTTCAAACGTGCCAAGGATGTTCTGAGGCAGCACCCTGATGGAATCCATGAGATGGACGACAGCCCGCGCTCGGTGGGAAGCGTCGGCGAGATTACCGACGACAGTGAGATGGCTATCATGATGATCCAAAGCATTCTCAAGCATGGCTCCTATTCACAAGACCTGGTGCGGAAATCCTACCAACGGTGGCGCAATGCAGGGCCTGAGGACATCGGTATCACCATCTGCGGTGCTCTCGATGGGAGGATGAACCCCAACAGCCAGGCAAACGGAGCTCTGATGCGTACCACTCCATTGGGGATCCTTGGCTGCAAGCTCTCCACCCCGGCCTTGATGCAGCTTTCAGACCTCGACTGCGCCATCACCCACACACACCCGGTCAGCAGAGATTGCAACCGACTTTTTGTCTTTGCCCTCAGCCTTGCCATCTGCAAAGGGTGGAGCGCCCAAGAGGTTTACTCCTACCTTGTTGAGACGGCTCCTTCCTATGTGACTGAAAAAGAGGTGTTGGTTGCCCTGAGTAATGCAAAAAATGCACCACCCGAGGGGATTGATGGAAGTCTCAAAGGGTGGGTTCTCATCGCTTTCCAGCTTGCCTTCTATACTGTTCTGCACGCAAAAAGCTTTGAAGAGGGGATGGTCGACCTTACCATGCGCGCTGGCGATGCCGATACCAATGCAGCCATCTATGGGGCTTTGGCGGGAGCCTTCTGCGGTGTAGAGGGAATCCCGCTGCGTTGGAGGGAAGCTCTGAAGCCGACAGCCTGCATCAAGCGGCTGTCCATCTGTGGTGAAGAGCCGCTAGCCAAGCAAGCCGAGGTGTGGACCAAGGCGCTGTTGGAGCTGCCGGTGATGGGTATCTTCCAATAAGATTCAGAGGCTTGTCACTCTTGTACAACTGGTTGCCTTGCTTGTCGGCCTCTCAAGGAGGAAGCGTTCATCAGAGTAACCACAAAGGTGATCAGGACCACCGATGCATCGATCCCCCCTTGTATGCATCCTTCCCTTCCAGATTCTCTACAAAATTGGCATATAGTTCCAACCGGTCTCATTATCCCCTCCCATGCTCATCAGCTGGATGACCAGCGCCATGAAGGCAGAGCCCGAGCGGGCCGGATCGGCGTGGGCGATGCTTCCCTTGAATTCAGGGTTGAGCAGGTCCGCCCACCCTTTGGGGGCATCGGACGGAGCCACGAGTTTGGGATTGTAGATGATGACCATCGCTTCGATGGTGGTGCCGTGCCAGCGGTTGCATGGATCGCGGGTGACGGCAAGAATCTTGTCCATATGCCACACATAGACTATAAAGTACGTATCGGAGGCCGCTGTGTTCTACTACCTTGTCAAATTAGCCCTTTCTGCATCCATAATCGTTGCCGTCAGTGAAATTGCCAAACGAAGCTCGTTCTTTGGAGCGCTTATCGCCTCGTTGCCTCTCACGTCCCTGCTTGCCCTGATTTGGATGTATATCGATAAGACGGAGACAAAGGCAATCGCCGACCTCTCCCGATCTATTTTCTTTCTTGTGTTACCCTCATTGGCATTTTTCCTGCTCTTTCCAGTCCTGCTTACCAAAGGGTTGCACTTCTGGGTGAGTTTGGGAATTTCCGTTGCCGCCACCATAGTCCTGTATGGTTTGCTTGTTTGGGTGCTCCAATTGTTGCATGTGACGCTCTAGGCTTGGTTGTTTACCCAAGGTGTTAGCAAGCCAGAACCAGCAATATCCTCAACCTTCAAGGGTTTGGAGAAGTAATAGCCCTGCAATTTGTCACAGCCGTTCTGCTGGAGATATTGCACCTGCTCTTCTGTCTCCACCCCTTCGGCAAGCACCTCGATTCCCAGGTTCTTCGCTGTCTGGATGATGCTCTTGATCAAGGCCATATCTTTTTTCGAGCCGGTGGTTATCCCCTGCACGAATTCAATGTCGATCTTCAGTTGGTCGATCGGGTAGGTCCTCAGCCTGCTGAACGAAGAGTGTCCGGTTCCAAAATCATCGATTGCCAATGAAATGCCCAGCTGCTTCAGTTCGATCAAGCGTTGCAACAACAACGGCTCTCCCAAGAAGTTCGAACTCTCGGTGACCTCAATCTGTAGGTATGTGCTGTCCACACCGGTTTCAGCGAGTATCGCCCGGACTTTTTCAACAATGTGAGCGTCCCTGAGCTGCACCAACGAGAGATTGATCGACATGACCAGAGCTTCTTGGTATGTTTGATTGAAAAAGACAAGCTGTTTGCAGGCTTCTTTCAGGACAAACAAGCCGATTGGGCGGATAAGACCGGTCTGTTCGGCAAGCGGGATAAAGTCAGCTGGTAAAACAATACCGTAATCCGGGTTCTTCCACCGTAGCAGAGCCTCGAAACCACACACCTTTCGGGTTTCTGTACATATCTGGGGTTGATACTCAATGAACAGCTCGTTCCTATCGAGAGCGCGATAGAGACTGTTGGTCAGACGCAGTCTCTTGGTTGTCTGCGCTTTCATCTCCTCAGTACAGTAAGCAACTTGGTTTTTCCCCTTTGCCTTGGCGGCATACATGGCGATATCGGCATTCATGATCAGCGTCTGGGCGTCGGGACCATCGTTCGGATAGAGGGAGACGCCAATGCTGGCCGGAAGGAAGTATTCTTCAGTGCCTAAGACAATAGGCCGCTTGAGTGCCTGCATGATCGCCTTAGTCACCAACAGGATGTCTGTCTCTTTCTGCCGTTGCACTTCCATCAGGAACTCGTCACCGCCGAAGCGGGCGATGATATCATCCTTGTCCAGGACAGCCGCCATTACTTCTGCAATTTTGCTTAACACCAGGTCTCCGGTGGCATGCCCTGCGGTGTCGTTGATGGACTTGAAGGAGTCGAAATCGAGAAACAGGATTCCTATGACTTGCTTGCCATGGGAATGTTTTGCAATCGTTTGGTTGACATGGTCGATGAAGTAGTCACGATTGGGAAGCCTGGTCAGCGAATCATAAAAAGCCATATTGTAGAGCTTGTTTTGTGATTGCTCGAGTTCACTGCGCTGGGTATCGATGTGTGATATGTATCATTCCGAGCGTTGTTCAAACACCCTGATCAGATAAATAACCAGCAATACCCCGATGTAAGAGATGATGCCTGGAATCGGGGTTGGAGAGTTGGTCCTGATCAAAAACAGTATCGAGGAAACAAGGTTCGCCCCATTGAGAAGCAGGGTGGCGATGACTCCGGTCTTTTTCGCCCGAAGGACGAGGTAGATGGATATGAACATCTGTAGCTGGGTGATGATGCCTCTGAACGTCGACTCTTCCAATTGGAGGGCAGCCACAAGTTCGGAGTCGGCGGAGAGACGCGTTTGCAGCACAGAAATAAACACATAGAGTGCTACCAGGATGAAGATGGTGGTGTACCGGGAAGGAGCCCCCAATCCCACTACTTGAGGATTACGACTTCTCAGGACTTGAGAAATGACCACTACAGGAATGGTAAGGATGATGGGCGCAAGTTGGGGTAGTTCCAAACCGAAGGCCGGCAGCAGGACATCAGTGAGCGTCCCGACAAGAAATGCAACCAGAAGAGAGAACAAAATCTGTTTTTTTGCCGTTTTCTCAGTTTCTGTTCTCCATGCAGCCACCAGATAGAGGCCCAAGAGCGTGTACCCGGAGAAATAGGCATAAAAGGCATAGTCCCAAAAGGTATCGACTGAAGAGGATGACCAACCAAATCGTGTGAAAACCAATGAATAATCGTAAAGATTGGACGGGAGGCCATAGACGAGAATCATCAAGAGAGAAGGGATGAAGAGGAGTGGATAGCAGGTGCGATGAAGCTTGCGGCCTGTCAGGAGCAGCACAAACAGGACGAGGATTACATAGATACCCACCCAACCAAAGGCTGATATTCGCTGTCCGGCGATGGCGATATTCAGATTTGGAGCGACTGTGGATACCGTAAGTCCAAGGGTCCATATGATCAGACAAATCACCAGGGCGAAAAATGCCCGATTGATGCGCGAAGTGCGGTCGCTCTGCATGACCAGAATTCCACTGACCAAGGAGACTATGCAAACAGTGATGAACAGCATGGCAAACAACGATGTACTGAGCAATGCTCACTCTCCTTCGGCTTCAGTGTACATGACTTCATAATAGTACACCGGCTTGGGAGTTGCAATGGGAGACAATTTGTATCTTTTTATTCTATAAGAATATAACTTATACCATACTTTGTATTACTTTCTCGCCAAGAGTATATTCAACCACCTCTCATTACCTCTGCCCTCCCGTACATCCTGGGAGTATTTAAGCTCGATTAGCTCAAAAACAGTTAGATCGGAAAGGAATAATTTGAAACTATCGGAAGTAAAACAGGAAAAATCTCTTCCCCCTTGGGAGAAGTCAGCTTCCCTGTCCTTGAAGGAGCAGTAGAGCAACCCTTTGGGTTTCAAGGCCCGATGAAGAAGGCGAAAGACTGCAGGCAATTCAGTTCTTGGTACATGCAAGAGCGATGCACAGGCCCAGATGCCGTCAAAGGTAGAGTCATAGTCCAATTCGGCAAAGGAAAGCTTTCGGACAGCAAGGCCTGTGAGAGCTCTTGCATGCTCGACCATCGCACTACTGTTGTCGAAAGCCTCAACCTTATAGCCCTGCTCCAAGAAATGGAGGCTGTCACGGCCGCTGCCGCATCCGGCATCCAAAATGGAAGCGCCTTTTGGCAGATAAGGCAGAAACAGCGAGTATTGAGAGCCCATATCCACCGAGACAGTACTGTTGATGTAGGTGTCTGCATGCTTGTCATAGTAGTTCATCAGGGAGGCCTCCGAGATCTTGATAGTACTCTTTCGGCAATTCACTCTTCAAGGTATTACTACGACAATGCCCGGTGTAGCGGAGGTAATGGAATGTGAGGATGGTGATTGCGTTGGGAAAAATTGGGAAATTTTTAAGTATCCAGCGTAGGTACGATCATCAGGCCTCGAAATTCTTGCTTTTTCTCACAATCAGGCCCCTGCATCCCAATATTTCTCTCATCCGGCTATAAAAATCGGGTATAATATTTGTACAGCCTCTCATTCTCACCAGTTCAAAATGCATCGACACCCAATCAATGAATGATGAAGCAACAAAACCAAATGAAAGGCCGGATCTAAGAAGAAATTTGATTTTTCAAAACTGAGAGCAGGAAAAGCAAACCTAAAGACTCTATCGATAGTTGTCCAAGTGATAGCACAACACTAAATGTTGGTGTTTTCCCCGCTCACGCGGGGG
>DJGJ01000010.1 GCA_002432715.1 Sphaerochaeta sp. UBA5849
CAGGGAGCGATTCATGCACATCCTCCTTCTGGATTCACCAGAATTTGGGAAGAATCGGGGGGACCGACTTCTGATACGCTTGGTATGCCGGATATTTGCTCTTGGTAATGCTCTCGGTGAACTTGGTCGATCCGATGAACAGCAAGGTCAGGAGGATTGGTCCTGCAAGGGTGTAATGCAAAAGTGAAGTGGAGAACGATACACAGAACAGGTAGATCGAGTACCACACCCCAAGCTCGCCGAAGTAGTTGGGATGGNNCTCCTATCTCCTATCTCCTCACTCTCTCTCCGCCCGGGCGGCCACGGCATGAACGCGCTCGTGCGGGCGACGTACTCGCGGTAGCCGGGGCGGCGCGACAGCAGGTCCTGCTCCAGCAGGGTCACGCCCGACACCCGGAGCAGGAAGAAGGTCATCAGGGCGGGGCACAGGGCCGTCCACAGTCCATACGGCGTGGGCAGCACGATGAGGAAAAGCCCCCACCACATCACCGCCTCGCCGAAGTAGTTGGGATGGCGGCTGAATCTGAACAAGCCGGAGGTTCTGAAACCACGTTCATAGTCATCTTCATGCTTTTCAAGTCGTGGAAGCAGGTGATGCTTGGCCTGTTGGAAGGTGTATTGCTGCTGGTCTGCAAGGGTCTCGATGCCAAGACAAAGGGCGAACAAGACTATGGATGCGAATGAAAGCGGGGTGAATGCAAGTCGGGCAGGTTCAACAAGCAGCAACAAAGGGCTGGTGAAAGCGATGAAGAGCAGCTGCTGGTACATGGCGATGAAGAGCAGGTTGAAGATCGTCCAAAGCACAGGATTGTCGATTCTCTGTCTCAGGATCGCCCAGCGGTAGTCCTCCTCGCCGGTATAGCCGCCGCGGCGTGCGAAGTTGAATGTAAGCCTTGCACCCCAGAGCGTGATGAGAAGTGATGCAGTGATGGAAGGAGCATTCAGACCGGCAGAAAATGCATACACCCAAGCAAGGGCTACCGGGAGGGTGCTCCAAAGCCGGTCGGTCCACGAGTAATCACCGGTGAGCAATGAGAAGAAAAAGCTGACAACGATGGAGCAGGCGGTAATGATTCCAACCTTGAGCAGGGGAGCTGCATTGCCGGCTGTCTGTACAAGCGAGACTGCGATACAGGCAGCGATGATGATGAAAAAGAGTAGGATGCTTGTCTTTGTTGCTTTCATGCACTCACTATAGCAAAGCGGGTGCTTCATCGGCAAGCTAATTGATCAACTCACCCAGCAGATAGGCAAGGTCGCCGCTTTGGATCAGCTTCCATAAGGAGAGGCCGGTTTGCACCAATCCGATCACCAAGAATATGATGTGCAGTGCCTCTATGCCTTGCAGGATGACACATTGGATGACAATCCATGCGCTGAGTGCAAGCCCGAGGGCGAGGCTGCTGATCATGCCGACGATGGAGTATCGCCATACCAGTATGCTGCATACGATATTTCCTAAGCCAATGACCCCGAACAAAAACAGCCCCGGGATGAAATACGAGGTAAAAGGGGAGTTCTCCAAGAGCGTGAGGGGGGCGCCGAGAGGGTTGTAGATGTCTGCGAGACAACCATACCCGCCGGCCAAGGCTCCGATTCCGACAATCAAATGAAGAGTGAAGAGAGTTTTTCGTATCCAATTCATACTCATTGCGCCTTTCTCAAAGCATCCTCGATGGCTTTGAGGATGATGATGCTGCTGTACGTCGCACCGCTGATGGTGTCGACGTCCAGTTTCTGCCCGGTCAAGACAGTGGCTAGAATCGCTTCAGCCGGCTGACCCTGGCCGCTTCTATGCTCCAAGAGCTGGATGTTTGCAATGGTTCCTTCCTTGACGGTTGCTGCAACCTTTGCTTTGACCGGAAACGTTGCATAACTTCCCTCATAGGTTCCATCCTCTATCGAGGAAAGAGGGGGTGTGGCGATCGAAAGGTCTTTGAGTCCTTCCAAATTCTGTTCAACACGCTTGAATAGGGTTTTTCCTACAACGACCAGAATGACCAGGCCGGCGACAATGACCAGTGCTATAAATGCTCCCCTCGGCATATAAAATTTCCCCCGTTGCTAGCTTATACCAAATCTACGTAGCAATGAAGTCATGCATGCCGCCAATTGCAGTAATTTGTACAACAATACTCGAACATATGACTTGGGGAAAAGATGGAACCCAACCTATTTGGAATTACTTTTTCTTGCTATCCAGGTAAGATTTGTGTAGTTGCGCTGTTGCACCGTTCCTCCTTCCAGCAGTCGAAGAGCCAAGTCCATGATGTTTTGCCCGTACGCTTCTGGATTGTAGTGAACACACCCAAGAATTGGGGAATTGCCGATTTTCATCAGTTCTTCAATCTGCTTTGTATAATTGTGTCCCACAATAATCGTGTTATTGCTTTCCCGGTATTGCAGGATCAAGTCGTAGGATGCCAGAAGGTGCCGTAGATTGAATGCGAGGATGAGCATGGGCTCATCCTTGGGGGTCTGTTTGAGCAACCTGACCAATTCCTGAGTTGGATTTACTTCCGGGTGTCCCCATTCAATGGTGTGAATAGTATCCGGCAGTCGGGAAACACTCTTTTGCAGATGCTCCAATGCACTGGATATTCGCAATTTGGTAATGGGTTCATATCCATACTTTCCCAGAACCAGCAGATGGTCCACACTGCTGTTCCAGTGCTCGTTGATGTACAGCGAAGCATGCTCGCCGGCAATCCGTCCTGCGCTTGCGTTGTCCGCCCCAAAGTAGATGCTTCCCGGTGCCATGTAGTCCACGGAAATGAGCCGAATGTCATGGGCGAGACATTTTTCACCAATGTACATCAGTGACTCCATACAAAGGCTGTAATCGATTACCAAATCTATGTTCTCCTGAAGGAGCAAGTTCAGTGCCTGTACAGCGGAGGTATAATCACCATCACACTCCCGGATAACCAAAGAAACGGATTTGCAGGTTGATGTTGCCTCCAATAAGCTGTTGTGTACGGCTTGGACAAAGTAATTACGGTCCTTATTGACCAAAAACCCGATACGATGCTGGTGTTTGCGCACATTCCTATACGTATAGCCTGGACCGCAGATAATCAGAGGATCCTGCCGGGAGAAGAGGGTGTTTGCGCGAAAGCTTCCTATGCCGTCATCGATGAGAACCTCTTGGATTTTGCTTATATAGCGCTTGTAAGGAAAAGCCAGTTTGCCTTGGATGTCGAGAAAGTGAGAATCCAAAATCAAATAGATTTTTGCAGCGCATTCGCACACTGCTTCTATCGTAGAGGCGTCTTCATCATCTGAGAGAAAAAAGGTGTTTCCCGCATACGAATTGCAGCAAATGAAAGCCTTGTCGATTATCAGTGAATTGGGAAGACCTTGATGGCTGGAGAGGGAAAACCTCTGTTTTTCCATACTAAAGGCTGAACCAGTGACCTGTATCGGATAGGCATACCTGTTTTTCCTCAGTACCTCAAGAATCATTAGGTTATTCGTCCAAATTGAGAGATTCGTTAATGGAGGCAGGGAAGATGCGATGCATCGCGAGACTTCCCCTCCATCCAGAAAAATAGTGTCTTCAGGCTTGATGTGCATGATCGAATGTTTTACAAGAATGTTGGCTCGTGGTGAGAACTCAGTAAAATCACTGGATGAACCCTGGTTGATGGAAGGCTCGAAAAGGATGGCGCTTCCATGCTTTCTCAATACTTTGCCTTTGAGTTCCAGAGCGGATAGATCATTTCGTATGGTAAGAACAGAAACCTTGAGTTTGTTTGCAAGAGTGGATATGCGGATTTCCTTATCATCAGTGAGCAACTGGAGAATTCGTTCTTGACGCTGGTTCTTGGAGAGAACCCCCGATGATTCGAGCAAGGCAGCGTTTTGCCGAGTATCGTAAAAACGAATCTTTCCTCGCTCGCGAATCAAGATGCCTGCATTTTGCAAAGGGACAAGTTCCTTGCGGATTGTCTCTCTGCTGAGTTTGAGACGGTCAGCCAAATCGCTGATTGTACAAAACTTTCGCTGTGTAATGATTTTGAGTAGTGCCAATTGCCGTTGATTCATTTCTTCCATGTGGCAATCATAGCATGTCTTTCTTGTGTGCACAATTGAAAATATAACTATATATAAAAGATATATAAAAAAATAAAATTAAATAATATAAAGATATAAAGTTTACAAAATACAAATTATATGCAATTCAATTGCACAAATA
>DJGJ01000018.1:0-40407 GCA_002432715.1 Sphaerochaeta sp. UBA5849
CAATTCCTTTTAGGGTAAAAAAAAGCCCCAAACGGGGCAGATAACTTGTAAACTCACGCTAGGCTACGATGGATACTGCAAATTGGCAACCTAAAGATAGGCTTCTATGCGCTTGAGAGCTCCTTCGATTCTGAGCTCAGGCCATTCCAGTGAAGGTATCAGCATAGTGCACCGTATAACCTGCTTGACCAAAGAGGGGTCACTATAATTTGACATCGTTCGTTGCAGCTCTGCCGACTATCGGTTTGATGAGGGATATGCCCGATATTAACAAGGTTCTCGAAGGCCAGCAGTAGAATCATTGTTGACATCCTTTCCGTTTATAAGCATAGTCGGCTGTAAGGGAACGGGAGAACCTGTCATGCACGCAAAAAAACCATCCATCTATTCAGGGGACAAGGGAGTGAAAATCTTCTTGGCCACCATTTTATTTTCGGGTCTCGCCTATGGATTTTATCGGGGCATCCAGGACAATTACCTGGCTGAAATCGTAAAGATCTCCGAATTTGAACGAGGTATTGTAGAATTCTTCCGAGAGCTTCCCGGTCTTATGCTCGTCTTCATCCTTGCCTGGATGTACCGGCTTTCTGAAACCAAGGTGTTCAAGATTGGAACGGCGATCATGCTGTGCGGCGTGCTCGGCCTGCTGCTGCTCGGGTCGAGCAAGGTGGTTGTCATCCTGTTCATGGTGGTGTTCAGTACCGGCGAGCATATCGTCATGCCCATCAAGAGCTCGATGTCCCTCTCCTACGCAAAAAGCGACAAGGGTGGAGCCAGCCTGGGAGTGACTTCCAGTATCAGCCACGGGGGCAACATCATAGGCTACATGATGGTATCGCTGCTTTTTTTCGTGCTTGGCGGCTTGGGCTATGCACGGGACTCTCTTGTAGGTTTTCGCATAGTCTTCCTGATCGCCGCCATCCTGCTGCTTCTCTCCACCATGATCGCCCTTACCATGAAGGACAAAGGGAAACCGGTAAAGCGTTCTCGATTGTACTTCAATAAGAAATACAACAAGTTTTATATGCTGGAAATTTTCTACGGGGCGCGCAAGCAGATTTTTCTCACCTTCGCACCCTATGCCCTCATCCTCTTCTATGGGGCAGACACCTCGGTCATCGCCCTGCTTCTAGCCATTTGTGCAGTCTTTGGAATGCTCCTCAGTCCTGCCATCGGAATGCTGGTGGACAAGCTGGGTTATAAGAAAATCATGGTGGCCGACACCCTGATCCTGGTTGTCGTGTGCCTCATGTACGGCTTTGCACACCGCATCTTTCCCATGCATATCGCCTTCATCGTGGTTTGCATCAACTTTGTGCTGGACTCGATCATCAGCTTGGCAAGCATGGCGACCAACGTCTATGTACGCGACCTTTCCTCAAGCCGCGAAGAGCTTACGGCAACCCTTACAACCGGCATTTCAGTCAACCACCTGATCAGCGTCATGATTGCATTACTGGGTGGCTACATTTGGAAAACACTGGGAATCGAGGTGCTGTTCACCCTCTCGGCCGTATTGGGAGTAATCAATTCAATCTTTGCTGCAACCATCAAGAAGCCGGAGCAGAGAACCCTATACTAAGCGCATAGGCTGCGATAAAGGCCAGACAGAAATGCAGATAGCTTTTTGATGCGAACTGCATGTGTACCGACTTGTGTTCGGCATCGAGACCTGCCTTTTTCACTTCGATCAGTGCTTTGCTGTACAACACGAGCGAAGGGACCAGGCAAAAGGCCAGAGTCGATGGATGATAGCCCAGGATTACAAGAAGAAATGAGATGGCATAGGCACCCAGGCCCTCGACAGCGATGAGGCCAAAGGCCTTGTCGCTGCCCAAGAGGATGGCAAGCGTCTTGCGTCCGCTTGCTTTGTCACCGACCAAATCACAGCCGTTGTTCACCGAAAGGATCATGCCGATCATCAACAGGAACGGTACGGTAACCACCACATGTTTTACACTTGGAGGCACACCCTGCACATACAAGGTGATGAGAAACAACATGGTTCCCAGAAAGAAACCGGCAAACACCTCACCAAATGGGGTTCTTGAAATGGGAAGCGGACCGCCGGTGTAGAAGAAGCCGACAAGCATGCACACACCTCCGACAAGAATCAAATTCCAGCTGGTCAGGCAGGCCAGATAAAGTCCCAAAAGGGCTGCCAGGGCGAAAAGTGCGAGGGAAACCAGGAAAGCCATGATGGGGCTGACAGCCTGGTGCACCAGAACCTTATCCGGTTCCTTGGTGTAGAGTGCATTATCGACTCCTCTCCAGTAGTCAAAAAAGGTGTTGAAACCAGTCGTTCCCATATCGATGAAGAGCGTCGCAAGACCCATGACCAAGGCATTGACAGGCTTCACCGATCCTGTCTGTGAGAGTGCATAGATGCTTGCACAGAAGAAGGTTCCCATACTGATGATCTTGGTGCGCATCTCAACAATGTGGAAGAATTGGGCTGCTTTCATGCCGGTATAGTAGCGATTTGTTCGCTGTTTTACTACAGTAAATCCTTTTTCGCTTGATTTCACCATAATCTTACCGGTATTCTTGGTATTGCATATTGATGCAAACTCTATGCATCTCTATAATCATGATTTTTAGAAACCGCATGGGCAGTCCCAACACGACGGATGTAGTGATGGGAACCATTCTCATCGTACTTGTCCTGGAAGCCAGCAGAAGAATCTCAGGCTGGCCGCTTGTGATACTCAGCCTGCTCTTTCTCCTCTATGGCCTGGTCGGTCGGAACCTTCCCGGAATATTCATGCACCGCATCTATGACTGGCGGGCCTTGGTCAACCATATTTTCATCAACACCGAAGGAATCTACGGCACCTCCGTCGACGTTGCCGCCTTCTATATTTTCCTGTTCATCATGTTCGGTACGGTTATGAACAAGTGTGGAATGGGAAGGTTCTTTAATGACCTTGCACTGGCATTTGCAGGTAGTTCAAAGGGAGGTCCTGCCAAGGTTGCCGTCATCGCCAGCGGTTTTCTCATTTCAATCAACGGAAGCGCCGTGGCAAACGTAGTAACCACCGGAGCTTTTACCATCCCGTTGATGAAGAAAACCGGATACAGCAAGGAGTTTGCCGGGGCTTTTGAATCATCGGCTTCGGTCGGCGGACAGCTGCTGCCTTCATCATGGCTGAAATGCTGGGTATCAAGTATGGAACCATCGTAATAAGTGCTGCTATTCCCGCGCTGCTGTACTACCTGGGCATTCTTGTACAGGTTCAACTCAGGGCTTCCAAGAAGAACCTGAAAGGAATCCCCAAGGAAGACCTTCCCAAGGTACGCGATGTCATGCGTGAGCGGGGACACCTGCTCATTCCCATTGCATTTTTGCTCTACATGCTGCTCTTCAGTGGAGCGACTGTCATCTTCAGTGCATTCTGGGCGATTGTTGCAACCATTGCCGTCAGCATGGCACGCAAGTCCACACGCATGACGTTCAAACAGATTCTCGATGCATTCAGCGAAGGAACCCGGGCGGTAGTCTCGGTTGCCGTTGCTTGTGCAGTGGTGGGAATCATCATCGGTGTGGTAAGCCTCACCGGCTTCGGCTTGAATATGGCGAATGCCATCATTCAGCTCGGCCAATCAAATCTCATGTTGACGCTCGTCCTTACCATGGTCACTTGCATGATTTTGGGCATGGGCCTTCCTTCCATCCCTGCCTATCTGATTACCGCCACCATGGCCGCCCCTGCCTTGGTGAAACTGGGAATCCCCCCGCTTGCCGCTCATATGTTCGTCTTCTACTTTGCGATGTTTGCCAACATCACCCCGCCGGTAGCCCTTGCGTCGTTTGCTGCTGCGGGTCTGAGCGGTGGCGACCCGATGAAAACCGGCCTGCAATCAGTCAAGCTTTCGCTTGCAGGATTCATCGTCCCCTATATGTTCATCTACAACACTGCCTTGCTTTTGATAGATACCACGCCCTTCATTGCGATCAGGGTCTCCATTACAGCAATCATCGGAGTATGTATGATCGGAATGGCAACTGAAGGGTACCTGTTCACCAACATGCACAACATCCTGCGCATCCTTGCGTTTGCAGGTGCCTTGTTGCTTATCACCGCCAATGTCGTCCAGGATGCAATCGGCTTATTGCTTTTGGTCTTCATCCTGCTTGTACAGCGGCATGCAGCCAACAAGGTGAAGCAGAACGTCGAAATGCAAGCATAACCAATCGGTTATCCCCTTCAAGCCTCTAATATCCAGGTTGCCGAATGGCCTTTGTTGTCACCTCTGCAGGGTGGAAAGCGCTTGCCCTCTTCCATGGACACCTTGCGCTCAGGATGTTCACTGCAGTGGTATTGTCCACTGACTTCACAAGGGGCACCGGTTTGGGTGGAGACACGTTCAGCTTTCTGCTGCTCGACCTTTTGCGCCTGCTGTACAGGTTCCTTGTCCCCTTCCGGCCTCTTGCCCAGCAACATCCACTGAATGATGATGGCAATCGCACAGACCAGGACAACAAGTATACTGGCTACAGCCTTGAACGTGGGATTGGAGACTGCAATCAGAATCAAGGCAACGACGAGGACCATGACCACCAAGTATACCAAGGTGGTCTTCTGAACGCGTTCTTTCTCATGATGTGTATTCATACCTTCTCCTACCAAAGATTGTACCCCAGGAGGGAAGAAATCATCGCTTTGATTACCTGTAGCATACAACATTGATGTATGATTCTCAATCTTTTTTCATGTCTCACCGATATATAGCGTAGTAGGACACGAGGAGCGAAGATTCCAAGGACATAATGACAACAAAGGGTAACATATTTCTCTCAACTATATTTACTACAATAATATTTTTCCTATATTTCGTGACACAATCAAACGAACACTCATCATCATACCTGGTAAGTGAAGGATACTCCTTGTTTGCAAACGCCCGTTTCTTTGGGGGAACAGCCAACGGAACGAGCGAAAATGTAGGAGAAACCTGGACCGACAATCTCCTGCCCTGCACCAGGGGCAATAGTACATCACTTATTTTCTCTGCCGGTCTTCACTGGCAGATGTGAATAGAGCATACCCGAAAATGAAAGCCTTGCGTCCACTTGGTGAATTGCCTAACAATTTTATAGGCAAATGCCACGGTTTTGTGTACGATGGTAGCAGGCGGACACCTGCATGCAAACCGTAGTAATCGTGAACATCTTCAGCATCTTTCCCCTGCTCTTCACCATCTATTTGGCGAAACGGCATCTCTCGGGGTCCCGCCAGAACTGGTACTACATCTTCGCTTCGGTCATTACCATCATCCTGCTGATAGCGGAAATCGTAGGAGCACTCATCAGTGAGAAGCCAGGCAATGCTGCTTTGGCTGTGCACTATCTCAGTTACGCATTGGGCTACGCACTCACCCCCCTGGTGCCGATGATCGTACTCTTCTACCTCGACTGCTCAGAATGGTCGTTTGCCAAGAAACTCTTGTTGTTCATTCCCATGGCAGTGAATATCCTGATTTCCATTTTATCCATGCAAAGCGGTTGGTATTTCACGATTCTTACCAACAATACCTACCAGAGGGGGCCGTATTTTTGGTTCGTCACAGCCTTCTCGGCGTATTACTATGGATGGATTCTGATCAAATTATTGCAGATCAATAAAACAAGGGTAGTCCCCTCGAAATTCCTTCTTGGCTTTGTGTACACGCTGCCGATACTCTCCACAGGCTTCCAATTGGCCACACGTGATGAAATCTATGTCTTCAGCACCGTAGGGGTTTCGCTGCTCTTGTACTATCTCATCACCCAGGAAGCCCAGTTTGATTACGATGTCCAGACAAAAGTATACAACCGTGAAGCCTTCGAGCAGGAACTGCTCGCACGACAGTACCACGAACAGGACAGTGCAATCTTTATGTTTGATGTAAACAACCTGAAACAGACAAACGACGTATGGGGCCATCAGGAGGGAGACAGCCTTTTGGCATGCGTTGCCCAGATCCTAACATCAGCCTTTGAACCTGAAGGAAAGGTATTTCGCATCGGTGGCGATGAGTTCGTTGTTCTTCTCCCGCGCTCAAAAAAAGCAGACCCTGCCGTCTATCAGGAACATCTTCTGCAATCGGTTGCCTCGGCAAACGAAAGCAGGGTCCACCCCATCTCCATCGCCTATGGGTATGCGATCAGCAACAAGGAAGCAGGCATCGGCTTGAGAAAAACCTTCAACCTTGCCGATGAAGCGATGTATCGAAACAAGAGCGAGCAACGCAGGATGTTACGGGAGCAGTCCTGAGAGCTGCATCCGTACATACAGATACTCCAGCTCACGCAGCGTGCCTAGGACTGTGAATGCAGCTTGCATGACGTCGAGCTCTTTTTGCCGAAGCATCGATGCATCGGAAACACCTGCACCGAACCGTATTTGCTCGGTTTCCAATACTACCTGCTTATTCTCATACTCTCTCAACTGCAGGATCAAATTCATGCGATACGTAACGATATCCTGTTGGATGGCCCTCACTTGTGCTGCGGCATTCTCGTATGTCTGTTCCACTTTTGCCTTGGCATCGGAGAGGGAGTGGAATCCACTGTCCAGAATTGCAAACTTGGTCCGTATCCCGTTCGCCTTCAGCTCGAGGATGGTCTTTGTCAGGGTATTGACGTCGACGACGCTTGCGGGGCAGTAGTGCATGAAGAGGGGGAGCCCGGTTTCCTGCTGCAGGACAGAGATGAGCCTCATCTCGTTGCTGATGTCCTGATGGCCGTAAGGGGGAAATGGATGTTGTCGGGCAGGCCCGTGCCGGCGATCAGGATATCGGTCACTTCCTCCCTCCTGGCAAGGAGCTTCACATATTCCTTGAAGAAGTCCCGATAAACGCCCTCATCCCCTATGGAGAGGAGCATGTCGCTGATCCTCTGTCTGCTCAGGTTGGCATCGGGGTAGAGAATCCCCACATAGTTGCCATCCCACCAGTCACCGGCATGGCAATTGGCAAGGTTGCACAGGACATAGTACTGGTCTTGGCGTATTTGACGCCGTTCTTTATGCCATACCCAAGGTACAGGCAGAGCCATGCCTCCCGTGTAGTTGGAAAAACTCAGAGGAAGCTATTGATACGTAAAAGTCCCCCAATTTTTCGGACTATAGCATTTACCCTAAAAGCATAGTTTTTACCCCAATCACCATATTTTGGAGAACAACCAGCAACCAAAGTCCATTTCTCCCTGACATTGGTCCAGAATGGGGCCTTTTTTGTGCCAATCGCAGGAAAAGAATAAGAATTTATACCAATTAGTATAGTGTTTCTTATATTTTTGCAATATCCCAATCACGGCCTGCGCACACAGACAACCCGGGCTCTTGTGCCAACAGCCTTTTTTTTGTAGTATAGTTATATAGTTTCCAGCACCATCTCTCTGTTCCCTTTTCTTTGGAGTGAATACTTCGCACCTTCGGCGGATATTCAGAGGAGTATAAGCAGCGGTGCCGGACTCATAAAACCTTATGCGTATCAAAACACGAGAAATTTCAATGTTGCGGTTTACAACCGTTGTATGCCTGCTCTTCGGCCTTTTGGGAGTAGTGGCTTCACAGCTAGCCTCTTCACGTTCACTCCTCCTTGATGGATTGTACTCTCTCATCCAAAGCCTGTTCATACTTGGCTCAGGCCAGGTGGTAACGTTGTTGTTCAAACGTGACAACGACAAATTTCCATTCGGCTTTGCGGCCTTCGAACCCTTCTTTTTGGTAATGAGGTCGATCACGCTCTTGGTCATGGTCCTTGCCATTGGATCCTCAGCCTTTCTCTCGCTGTTTACCGGCGGCTATGAGATTTCGGTGAATATCACACTTCCCATCTCAGCATTATCGCTTGTGGTATGCGCTGCGGTGTATACCATCCTCAAACGCGAAGCCAACCGTGCAAAAAGCCCGGTTCTCAGGGCGGAGAGCAAGGCTTGGCTGCTTGATACCCTGCTCAGCCTTGCTTCCCTGTCGGCGATGCTGATCGCCTACATTGCCTCAAGATTTTCCCTGACCTTGTTGATGCGATACATCGATCCGGTCCTCACCTTGGGGTTCCTTGTCTGCATGATTCCTCTTTTGGGCAAGGATTTGGTCCAATACAGCAAGGAACTGCTTGGAGCCGCACCGGCAAGTTCGACTCAAGCAGCCTTGGAACGAATCGCATACAAGTTTGTGCGCAAGTATGATTTTCTGAAAGCCGAAGTCTTTGCATCCAAACAGGGCAGGTCATTGAACATACTCATGTATATCTATCTGAAAGAAGAACGATCTGTATTGCAGCTCGATTCCATCAGGCTGGAAATACTCAAAGCCCTCTACTCCTACAGCAACTGGTGTGAGGCCGATATCATCTTCACCCTTGACGACCGCTGGGTGGACTACACAGCCTTGCCGTCACTGCAGCAGGCATGAGAGTCGGAAAGCTCTTCATAGGTGATGTTCAGACGCCCTGAGAACGTTTGAACAAAATGTTTGTTGTCCTCATAGAAAAAATCCTCCGCTTTACAGGTTATATACAATCGTGGTTGCACCGCCCCAATACCTTGGGCAAGTGCAAACAGATCATCATTGCTGCCCGCAAGACAGGAAAGCGGGCCGAAGGTGTTTTCAAATTCGGCGGGAAACGGCGGCTTTTCGTCCTGCTTCCGGTTTGCCGGGGATACAATGTCGAGCGCTCCGCTCATACTGGCGACTGCATTGGATTGGTCAGGACAGCCTTCAACACTCCATACCCACCCATTGAAAGACCGGCGATTGCACTCCTCCCACTTGGTGCTGATGGGAAACAGAATGGCCGACAGGTGTGGGAGCTCTTCAGTCAAGGCTGAGCACCTTGTAGGGTGGCAATCCTGCGTTGGGACTTCGTTCACACTTCTGCGGTACAATAATCTGCCCAGCAGTATCGACTTTCAGATACATCAGAACCGATTGAGTGCCACAGCCCCTCCACATCGGGCTTACCGTAGCGTATTTCTCATCTGTGGCCACACGATTTCTGTTTGTAATCTTTTCAATGTTCGGTTGTTTTAGGTATGAAGTTGAAGGTTTTCAAGGTGGGAGGCAGCAGATGAAATGCAACAAGCATGCAATACACTACAAGTTTGCACTGCTGGCTCTCTGCACACTTCTGCTCACAGGTTGTGGTGTCTACAGTAAAATCCCGCCTGTCAATCCAGATCAGAGCGAGTGGGAGGGCCCGTTGCTCGACCAAGCTGATATGGAACATGTGCAGATTGTGGTGAAGCCCCGAGACACCACTATCGTTCTCAGTCTCGAAGACCTGGATGCAGACCTTTCGTTATTGACTGCCTATTTAGCTGAAAAAGGAAACCAGATGGTACCACCGGCTCAAGAAACCAGTGAGTTTGTACTGGTTATCCAGAAGCAACAGCCTTAATATTCAACTGATCACATGGGCGCTGATGGCATCAAAGCTTACCCCGACTTGGTCCCCTACCCGATACAGTCCCTCTTTGACCGGATTGTAGGAAATTGCCACGATGGGTTCGGTTCTTCCTTTGACCGTTATCTGATACTCTACGGTAGATCCTAAATAGACAGCTTCCTGCACCACTCCATTGAAAAATGCCTGATCATTGGGCTTCTCGATTTTCAAGCCTTCGGGACGCAGGACCACCGTTGCACGCTTGCCTACCACGACATCCTTGTTGAAGGAAGGGAAGCGATACTCTTTCTGATTGATCTCAAGGGTCAAGTCCGTGTCAATCTTCTTGACCATCCCTTTGAAGAAATTCGCCCTGCCGATGAAGTCGGCCACAAAGTGGTTGGTCGGGCGGCTGTAAATTTCAAACGGAGTACCCAATTGCTGGATTCTCCCCTTGTCCATCACCATGATTCGGTCGCTGACCGTCATCGCTTCAGCCTGGTCATGGGTGACGTAGATGCTGGTGATCCCGAACTGTTGCTGAATTCTGCGGATTTCAGTCCGCATTTGGTCGCGAAGCTTCGCATCGAGATTGGAAAGCGGCTCGTCAAACAAGAGGACCCTGGGTTTTGTTACGATGGCCCGTGCCAAGGCGACGCGCTGTTGTTGTCCACCCGAGAGCTGACTTGGCTGACGTGCACCCAAGGCGGACAAGCCCATGGTTGCCATGATGGTATCAACCTCGCCCTTGATCTGGCTCTTCTTCATGCCCTTCAACTCCAAACCGAAGCCGATATTCTGCTCCACCGTCAGGTGGGGGAAGATGGCGTAGGATTGGAATACCATTGATGAGTTGCGCTTGTTCGCAGGCAGGTCGTTCACCAACTGCCCATCAATGAAGACATCCCCCTTGGTTTGTTTCTCAAAACCACTGATGATCCTTAGCGTAGTAGTCTTTCCACAGCCGGAAGGACCAAGGAAGGTGACCATCTCACCCTCTTTGATCTCAATGTTGACCGAATCGACTGCAGTGAACTCCTTACTCTTGTCATCCTGGTCGGTAAAAATTTTTGTAATATTTTTTAAGGTTACACTCATTGAGAACTCCTAGTGGCTGAGAATAGAGCTGGTGGTATGATACTTCAACCGAAGAATCAGTTTGATGACGGCCATGGCTGCCAGAATAATGGCAACCAGGATGAGGCTGAAGGCGGCAGCCGCCCCGATGCGGCCGCTCTCCACCTGGCTCATGATCTGCACGGTCATCAACTTCCATCGTGCCGAGACCAAAAAGATTGCAGCACTGATGGCTGTCATGCTACGGACAAAGCTGAATATCAAGGAGCTGAAAAAAGCCGGGATCATCAAGGGCAGGGTGACCTTTCGGAAGGTCTTGTTGCTGTCCGCCCCCAGGTCGATGGCAGCCTCCTCGATTGAAGGATCGATTTGCTTGAGAACGGCAACCCCGCCCTGCACACCTACCGGCAGATATCGGAAAATGAAATTGAGCAGGAGGATGAGCAACGTCCCGGTAAGGTAGAAAGGGTGTTGGTTGAACGCAAGAATGTATCCGATACCCACAACCGTTCCCGGCAGGGCAAAGCTGAGCATGGAGGAGAACTCCATGAACTTGCGGCCCCAGAATTGTTTACGGACAACAAGGAATGCTATAACCATGCCGATGGTTCCTGCAAGCGGAGTCGAGAGCCCTGCTATGACCAAGGTATCGAGTACCGACTCAAATCCCACACGCCACACATAGACAAAGTTTTGCAGGGTAAGCTTGTTGCTGTTTCCCCATGACTCGGCGAAAGCACCCCAAACAATACTTGCATACACGAGAATAATACAGGCTGCAATGAGGCAGCAGACAACAAACAAGAGCCGGCGCGCAGTGGGGCTGACCACATCATTGCTCGATTGCGTCGGCTTTCCTGTCACCGTCACATACTGTTTCTTGCTGACCCAATACTTTTGCAGCAAGTAGGCTGAAACCGAGGGAACCAGGAGGATGAAGGCAAGAGCCGCACCTTTAGCGAAGTTGCCCATTCCAGTAATCTCCAGGTACGCTTGGACGCTGAGAATGGGAAACTGGGCCCCTGCCAACACAAGCGGGTTGCCGAAATCGGCAAGCGATTCCACAAAGAGCACCAGCATCGAACTGGCAATACCAGGAATGGAGAGAGGGAGGGTGACCTTTCGGAAGATGGTGAACCGGTTGCCACCCAGATCCATTGCGGCATCCTCCAAGGTCGGACTGATCGATTCCAGCACACCCCGGAGGGTGATGTAAGCAACGGGAAAGAATGTCAGGACCTGGGCAAACAACAAACCCCGCGGCCCATACACATTGGCGTTCTGCATGCCGAGCAGGGTTGAACTTACAAATCCATTGCGGCCGAAGAGCATGATCACCGCCAGAGCCCCGATGAAGGGAGGGCTGATGATGGGAATGGTGGCGATCAAATTGAAAAATTTCCTGCCAGGGATATTCGCCCTGGTGAGGGAATACGCAAATATGTAGGCGATGAACGTTCCGAGCACGGCTGTAGCAACGCCCATCCACAATGAGTTGAACAGAGCCTTCAGGTAATAGCCGTTGGAATAGGTCATTACGTCGGTGAAATTCTTGATGGAAAAGGAACCGTCGACCTGAAAACTTACTACAACGACTTTATACAGAGGATAGATGATAAATAAAACCAAGGAGATTAAAAGCAGGAGAATCACCCCCAGAAGCAGGGGATCCTTGCTTAACCGGATTACATCATGCCACGAGGAGATGATTCGTTGTTTCATGAACACCTCAGATCAAGGTTCTCCGGTGTAAGAACCACCGGAGAACGTGGAACGTCTTACTTTTTGGCAGAGAGTACTTCACTGACCCAGCGTTCGACCAATTCGGCCTTGCGGGAGCTGTAATACGCCAAATCGACTCCCACCACATTGAGGGTGGAGAATGCGGGCATGACCGGATCGATCTCTGCATCGTCTATCACCGGATAGAAGTAGGTACCGGTCGACTTCAGTACATCCTGGCCCTTCTTGCTGACCAGCCAATCCATGAAGATTTTTGCTGATTCATAGTTCTTGGCTCCCTTGAGGATTGAGGCGGCCGGGAACTCGAAACCGAAGCCTTCCTTGGGGAACACGATTTCAATCGGTTGACCGTTGGCCTTCATCTGGAAGAAGGCAGGAGAGAATTGGATTCCGATGGCTGCATCCCCGACATTGACGCCCTTTGAAGGGCCGGTGCCGCTGGATGTGTAGGTTTGGATGTTTGCATTCAATTTCGCCATATAAGCGAAAGCCTCATCCTCGCCCATGATCTCAATCAGGCTGTAGACCATGGTGGTTGCAGTACCGCTGGCCTGCGGGGTCGGAACCTGGATGAGGTTCTTGTACTCCGGTTTGAGCAGATCGGCCCAGCTTGTAGGCATCGATGCTCCGGCCTTGGCCAAAGCAACAGTATTAACGCCAAAACAGAGTGGATTCATATAGAAGCCTCTCCAGTAGCCTTCTGCATCCTTGAACTCTGCTCCAAGAGCCTCAAATGCAGCCCCTTTATACGGAATCGTCAAACCTTGCGTTTTTGCAATCACATGGTTGTCGCTGGGGGCGCCGAGCCAGACATCGGCCTGCGGACGGCCGCTCTCTGCCTGGATTCTTGTGAGGGCAGGACCGCTGGAAAGCTGTACAAAGCTTGTCTTGATGCCTGAATCCTTGGTGAACGCATCGAGGATCTTCACTGCATTCGCTTCATCAACGCTTGCATACACGACCAATTCCTTTGCCGCCTGCCCATCCTCCTTCGACCCCTGGGCAGCAAGAGGAGTGAACAGACACAGAAGCAATAACACACTTGCCAGACACTGTTTCATAAGAACCTCCATAGAATAGCTACACAACATTTTACCATTGTTTAAGCGCCTGGCAATGGAAGGGTTTTACCATAGTGTTCACAAATTCATTCGTGCACCGACAGGGAGAGCAAGACAAACTTTCCATCCTCATTCTGCATCCATGTCATGCTGCCATATCCGTAGGCCGGTGCATGATAGCAAAAGGGAACTTCAAGCAGATGGCCTCTTTGGATATGAGAAGCCATCTGTATCTGTTCAAGCGGCAGCAATGCTGCCAGGAGTCGGTCATAGGTATGGACAAAGCCCGTCCTGATGGACTCGGGTACATAGGTTTCAACCCAGGAAAGAGAGTAGTCCTGACTGAGGGAGCGCTTCGCCTGCTCTTCAACGCTCTGTGGTTCCACTGCAATGATCTGGCCGATGTTTTGATCGATGGGAAGCAGAGGCTTCGGGCTTGAAAAAAGCGGAGAATGGAGCAAGGCAACAAGGGCGAGCAGTATACAATCCCTTCTCATTGTATTCTTTTTCAACATAATTCCACGCTTCATACGCACTCCAAACGGAAAATAATTACTTGTACAATATTTTTCTGGACATTATACATCGATGTGTTATTGTATACACAAAAATGTCGCAAAGACAACAAGAACAAACAGGAGAGCACAACATGAAGATGGGAAAAGTTCCGATTTTTGACACGATCAACAAGATTCCTGGCGGTATGATGGTTGTTCCTTTGGTTCTTGGTGTAATTTTCAATACGTTTTTCCCTGGTGCACTGAACATAGGCAGCTTCACCACAGCATTCTTTAAAACCGGGTCGCTCACCTTGATTGCTCTGCTGTTCTTCTGCAGTGGAGCCCAGATCAATCTGAAAACCGCCGGTATTTCGCTGTATAAAGGTGTCGTGTTGAACACCAGCAAGGTGTTCTTCGGCCTTATCATCGGTATCCTTTTCGCTCGGACAGCGGGACCTACCGCAGCATTTTTAGGCGTTACCCCGCTTGCCATGATCTCGGCCATGTCCAACTCCAATGGAGGACTTTATACTGCTCTTGCTTCAAAGTACGGTGATGAATCCGACGTCGGTGCCATTGCAGTCATCTCATCGAACGACGGGCCGTTCTTTGAAATGATGTTCATGGGAATCGCCGGTGTTGCAACCATCCCTATCATGAGCTTGGTAGCCGTCATCGTTCCCATTCTTGTCGGTATGGTCCTGGGCAACCTGGATGAGAAGTTCCGCGACTTCCTCAAGCCCGGTATGTTCATCGCCATTTTCACCTTCTCATTCCCCCTTGGTGCAGGTTTGAGTTTCCAGACAATCATCCAAGCGGGTATTCCCGGTATCATTCTGGGTGTCATGACCCTGATCGTCACCGGTGTCCCTTCCTACTTCATCTACAAGTGGTTGGTACCCAAGAAAATGCGAAGAACTTCTGCAGTTGGTGCCGGCGTCGGGACAACCGCAGGAAACGCCATTGCAACTCCTGCTGCTATTGCAGCTGTCGATCCTTCCTGGTTGCCGTTTGCTGAGAAAGCCACTGTACAGGTAGCCGCATCCATCATTGTTACTGCAATCTTGGTGCCGTTCTTGGTGGACTTCTTCTACCGCTGGGAACTGAAACGAGGGTTGGTCAATGAGCATGCCATCACGGCAAGCGTTGCGGTTGACGCAACAGGCCAACAGCTTTAAGCTAGAAGCACTCGTTTGTATACAATCGATCAGAAAGACGAGCAATTGCTCGTCTTTCTCAGTCTCAGGAGGACTTTATGCGTGTACACAATCCTATAGATCCTGCAAACAGGGATCTACTGCTTCCCGATGCAACCGTATGCTACGGGATGTCGGCCCCCCCTGCCCTCTCCGAGCCCGAGGCTGCCATTGTGCAAGCACTCAACGAACCTATTCAGAGCAAGCCGCTTTCAGTAATTGCCAAGGAGAAGCTTGGTAAAAAGAAGGATGCTACGGCTGTCATTGTCATCTCGGACAATACCAGACCGGTTCCGTACAAGGGAAAGGGCAACATCCTCGTTCCCATTCTCACCACCTTGCTCGAGACAGGGTACAAGAGTCGGAATATCACCGTGTTGATCGCCACCGGCACCCATCGTCCGATGACCGCCGAGGAAATCGATCGCATCATCGATCCGTGGGTGTTTGAGAAAGGCATCGCAGTGGTCAATCATGACTGCAAGGATGAGTCAATTCTTACCTACCTTGGCAAAACCGAACGCGGCAGCGAGGTGAAAATCAACAACATCTATGTGCAAGCCGACCTGAAGATCCTCACCGGTTTGGTGGAAAGCCACTTCATGGCAGGAGTCAGTGGAGGACGCAAGTCGGTCTGTCCCGGCCTGATCAGTGAACACGGGACCTTCCTCTTCCATGGGGCCGACCTCATGGGCCATCCGGACTCCCGCGATCTCAATCTGGAAGGGAACCCGGTGCATGAAGAGTCGCTGGCCTTCGCCAAAATGGCAGGAGTCGATTTCATTGTCAATGTCACCCTTGACCACAAGTTTGCCATCACGGGAGTGTACGCAGGCGATCTTGAGGCTGCGCATCTGGCCGCCTTCGAGATGGTGAAAGGCTATGCCAAGGTTCCCATCGCCGAAGAAGCAGACATTGTCATCACCCACGGCGGCTTTGTCGGCATCAACCACTACCAGAGCGCCAAAGCCGCCTTTGCCTCAATCGGTGCGTTGAAGAAGAACGGGTATTTGATCAGCATCGCAAACTTCACCGACAAGAAGGACATCATTGGTTCAATCACGTACAAAACCGTTCTGGCAATCTTGTCACTCTGCGGCGCTGAGGCTTTGATCAAGGTGCTGCACAGCAAGGATTGGCCCTTCATCCCCGACCAGTGGCAGGTTCAGAAGTGGGCACCGGTCTTTGAGAAGATTCCCTTGGACCACTACTACTACTTTGCACCCCAGCTTACGAAAGCCGATGGACCGGGGCTTCCCGGCATCAATGCTGCGACTCTGACCGACAGCAAGGAGTACAGCGAGGTAGTCAAAACCGTGCTGGACCTGATCAAAAAGCGCGAAGGCGGACGACCTTTGAAGATTGTCTGGCTCAGCGATGGCCCGTACTCCATCCCCTATGTACAATAGGTGTGGAGTGTTTCAAGACAGGGAGAGGCTTTTTCTCCCTGTTTTTTTGCACCTAGAGTTTCATTCCTATCGAGATTGCTTCAAGCAGGCTCTTTTCGCTGGCGATGAGCTTGCCGGCAATATCAAAAGCCGTGCCATGATCGACCGAGGTGCGGATGACATCCAAGCCCACGGTGATATTCACAGCGCTGTCGAATGCAAGCATCTTCAACGGGATATGTCCCTGGTCGTGATACATAGCCACCACCACATCGTAGGAGCCATTCATCGTTTTGAGAAACACGGTATCAGGTGGGATGGGTCCATCGACTGCAAGGCCTTCGGCTTTTGCCTCTTCGACTGCCGGGATGATGTGCTCGATTTCCTCACTTCCGAACAGGCCGTTCTCCCCTGCATGGGGATTCAACCCCGCAACGGCGATCCGGGGCCTTGCATACCCGGCCTTCCTGAGGGTCTCGTCAGCAAGATGGATGACTGTCAGTACACGCTCCTTGGTGCAGGCATCGCACGCCTGTCGAAGGGAAACATGGGTGGAGACATGGATGGCTTTCAGCTTCTCACTCCAGAGCAGCATGGCATAGGAGGTCCCGTGCGTGTAGGCTCCGAAAATTTCGGTATGGCCGGCGAACTTGTGCCCTGCCAGGTGCAGGGCCTCCTTGTTCAAGGGAGCGGTGACCACCGATGAGATATCTCCTCGCAAGGCAAATTCTATCGATGCCAAGACGCTCTGGAAAGCCAGTTCTCCACCAAGCACCGTTACTTTGCCGATTTCGATGTCCTCGGCTTTGACTTCCGGCATGGGGTCGAAGAGGTTGATCATCCCCTCCTTCCAATCGCCGATGGTTGTGATGGCGTTGAATGCAAACCCAAAGCCGAGGGCCTTGTTGTAGTGTTCGAGGATGGCGCGGCTTCCAAAGAGAAGCGCCTGCTGCTGATAGGCGGTCGATGCATGCAGTGCCTTCAAGGTGATTTCCGGTCCGATCCCGCAAGGATCTCCGACTGTTATTCCAAATCGTTTCATAGTATGCTCCTATAGTTCCCGCAATACCCGAAGTGCGTATGCAATTGCATCTTCGCCTCCGAACGCCCCGGCTTTGGTGACAAGCCTGAGCGAATCATACTTCGTACCTACCACTTCCAGCAGGGGAAGGCCCAACAAGACCTCTTCACGAATCTCAACCTCGTTGATTTGAAGCAGCTCGAGGATGCCGAAGGCGGTATCGCCTCCGGTAAGGAACAAGCCGCCTATCTGATGTGTTTCCATCACTTCCTTGGCAATGGAGCTCAGAGCCAGTCGAACTGCAATCCCAATCTGGCTTTCCGTAAGGCCCAAGCGCGCACCTGTCTCCAAGGAAGCTTCATACTCTGCATGCTCCAAAACAGAGGAGGCGACCAGCAGGACGTCCTTGTTCTGCGAGAGCAGAAGACGAATCCGTTCGGCATAACTGTGAAGGCCTTTTTTCTCCAACAGGTCGCACACGGAGACACTGACGGTACAGATACCTTTTTTCCGGGCATACAGCACCTGCTTGCGGCTCACCTCGCTCAAGCTGGCGACCAAGCCCAACACTGGTTTTGTAGGGTGTTGTTGGTTGACCAAAGCCTCGGCAAGGCCGGCGCTCCCAACAAAGAGCACTCTCTTGTTCAAAGAGAGCGCCCATGCGGCAATGAGATTCAGATCCTCATTGCTGGTGGAGTCACACACCACCACTCCATCGCGCAACATCGGCCAGGAACGGGACCGGATGGTATCCAGACCAAGATGCACCACCCGATGGAACGAGCCAAACAGCGTACACAGGTTATCCTCGGTCACCGGCTTGTGGGGGTCTCTGCCATGCTCGGTCTCTTTCAACCGTTTCTCGTGCACATAGACCACCGAGTCCATGCAAATGCGTCCCATATCGGGAAACGCCGTTGCTACAACGATAATATCGACATGCATGTGCTTTGCCACCTCGCCCACCTCATCGACGATGTTGCCTCGAAGCGTAGAGTCGATTTTCTTCATGATGATGGAAAATGAGGATGGATCCACATCCGAGAGGGCCGCCCTGACAGTCTCTCTTGCTTCCTGAGGACACAGATTCCTCGACTCGGTATCGAGCACCAGCGAATACCGTGCGGGAAGTTCCCGCAGATGTCCTATCTGCACCCTCGTAGGTACACCGCGGCGGACAAGCTGCAGGCCGGTGTCGTTGGCTCCGGTAAAATCATCGGCGATGATCAAATAGGTTTGCATGCACTACTCCTTTTCATAGCTTGTCATCATTCTAATCCGCCCTGATGCGAGGGCGCCACTCATTTCTCTCTTCACTTTACACAGGAGGAGCACTGTTCTACTATCTATGCATGCAGCGCACCTACACTTCGTTACTTTGCAGCCTCTACGGCGAACAACAGTTCAGCATCCGCGATCCGCTGTGGAAGGATATCCATCTGCCACTGTCGTTCAAGCCGATCATCGCCGATGCAGTATTTCAGAAACTGGGAAGGATCAAGCAACTGGGGCCGACCTTTCACCTCTACCCCGGAGCGGTGCACACCAGGCTCGACCATAGCCTGGGCGTCTACCATATCGGGTTTTCCATTCTTACCAGTCTTTTGAAGCAAGCCAACTCAGGGAATTTGGTTCTCCCCTGCACCGAAGAAGGGATGAAGACCTTTTTGTGTGCATGCCTCCTGCATGACATCGGCCACTTTCCTTTCGCCCACTCCTTGAAGGAACTGCCGCTTTCCAGTCATGAGGCAATGGCAAACCGTCTCATCTGCGGCAACGAATCCCTGAGGCAGGCCATCGAGCAAGCCGGAATCCAAAGTGAGAAGGTTGGACTGATCATCGATGAGCAGATCCCCTGTGACGATGAAGAAATCAAGCTGTACCGCACTATCCTCTCAGGCACCCTCGATCCCGATAAGCTTGATTACTTGAACCGTGATGCTTTCTTTTGCGGGGTTCCCTACGGTACCCAGGATGTCTCGTATATCACCGACCAACTGACGGTTGTCGACTCCAAGCTTGCCGTCACCGAGCAAGCCATCGGATCAATTGAACACCTTCTGTTCAGCAAGTACTTGATGTACCGCAATGTGTACTGGCATAAGACCACCCGCAGTGCAACAGCAATGATCAAGAAGGCTGTGCTGCTCTCGCTTGCCGACGGGAGTCTCAGCTTTGATGACCTCTATGGGTTGGATGACCAGCAGTTCTTCATGCTCCCATCACTGAAGAAGTTTCCCAACGCCCCGCTGTTTGCTGCAGTACGGGACAATCGTCTCTACCGTCTCGGCTTTGAGAAAACGTATGAGGCACAGGGAGTGCTGGAAGCACAAACAGGAGAGGTGGCCGGCCGGACTGCATTCGAATCTGCCCTTGCCTCCAGGCTCGGGGTTCCAGAGTCCCAGGTCATCGTCGATATTCCTGAACCCATCTCTTTTGAATCGGATATTCCCATTCTTGGTGAAGGGGGAACGCTCAAGCGCTTTTGGGATTTCGACCAAATATTTTCCTATGATATTGGTAAGGTCTTTACAAAAAGCCTGAGAAAATTCAGAATCTTCACACCCTCCTGTATTGCACAAAAAGCGATTTTGGAGGCATTGGAGCTCTGACTGCATGGAAAAACTCTCGTATCGCACCCTCATCGATGGAGACATCCCCCCTTGGGTGATGCGTTTCATCAAACACACCGGCAAGGCGATCAATACCTACTCAATGATTCGAGAAAACGAAACAGTGCTCCTTTCAGCCTCTGGGGGAAAAGACAGCCTTGCTTTGGCCCTCGCCCTTTCGATTCGTCGCAGCTGGCTGCCGATCTCCTACGAATTGAAGGCGTTGATGATCAACTGGATCGAGCATCCCATCCCCGATGAATACCGCCGGAAGCTGACTACGTACTTTACCGATCTCGGCTATGATTTTACCATTGTTGATGAGCACCAATACCCGGCATCCTTCAACGGTGAGTTCAACTGTTACCTCTGCTCGAGAAACCGAAGGAGAGTACTATTCAACTACTGTGAGCAGAACAATATCGAATTGGTTGCCATGGGTCATCACCTCGACGATCTTGTGGAAACCAGCCTGATGAACCTCTGCTTTCGTGCAAGCTTTTCCACCATGCAACCCGTCCAGCCGTTTTTTCAGGGAAAAATCCATATCATCAGGCCGATGATAGAGATTCACGAAGCTGTCACCCAGCGACTTGCAGATGCATATGACCTGCCGGTGGTAAAGCCTGTATGTCCCTACGACCAGACCAACATCAGAGCCCGGCTCAAACCCATTGTCAAGGACCTCGGCCGACTCGACAAGCTGACCCGCGAGCACATCTATCATGCCCATCAATTTACGGGCAGGCTGTAACTTATGGCTCTCTGGCCTGTTTACATCCATACCTGAAATGTGGGATGATAGCCTTAGGAAGGAGGGGTGACAGATTGCCAAGACGTCTTGGTCTGCTTCTACTGATGATCCTGCTTGCAACCCTCCCTTTGAGTGCTGAAAGCGAGGGTGATTTTGTCATGCCCCCAGAGCAGTCGCAGCAACCTGTCGAACCAGATGCTCAGACCTCTTCATACTCCACCACAGAAGGTTCTTGGCCGATCGCCGGAACTGAGAGTTCGACCGGCTTGCTCGAGGGTATGGCCACCAGCGATGGTTTCTTCGCCCTCTCCTATATGCCGGACTTCAGCATCGGCAAGTTTACCTTCCAGTTCGATGTAAAAATCAAGGGTTCGTATGAAACCGAACCGTTCGGCTTGGCATTGGATTTCTCCGATTGGGAAGCTCCCGCACGAGATGAGGGGGAGAGTCTTGGTGACTATACGATCGATGTGTTCAAGCACTACAGCCGGTTCATCCGTACAATCCAGTATGGGGAACGCTATGATTCTCTGTATGTACGGTTCGGCAAACTACTGGGTATCACGCTCGGTGATGGTGCATTGGTCAACGGCTACTTCGACCGCAGCGTATCGGCTCGCAGCAGCCGGCCGGGTCTGGAGCTCATGGTTGACGCAATGTTGCTCGGTATCCCGAATGCAGGATTTGAGTTCATCACCAACGACGTATTCAATCCCACCCTCACTGCCTGGAGAATATTTTCCAGACCCTTGGGAGGGTATCCTGAGTATGAGTCCGTCGCCGCCCTGCAGATAGGTCTCTCCTTCGCCCAAAGCCCCGCGTCGCCTGAGGAGCAAGAAGGACAACTGTTGGGACGCAAGCTTGTTGCTTTGGACATCTCCCTGCCTGTCATAACCTGGAACTGGTTCAACGCCGACTTTTTCACCGATTTCATCGCCCAAACCCCCGATCGTGAGGAGAGCCAGCCGGCGTTCGCCTATCGCTATGGGTTGTGGGGACATACCAAAAGCTTTTTCATCTTCAATGCAAGTGTGACGGTTCCGTTTTTTGGCAGGTATTATGCAGAGTACTTCTCCTCCGATTTTGAGAGTCGCAGTGCGGAAGATCTTGACGAACTGGTCATAGAGGAGGGTACCACCCGCCTGGATGCAATGTTCGGCCTGAACTTTGTCAGGGAAGGTGTATATCTCAGGGCAAAAATGGTAAGCAATTATTCTTACGGCGATTATCACGATTACCGTTTTCTTGCAAATGCACGCATAGACAAGCGCCTATTCAATATTGTTTCCCTAGACTTGAGCTATGAAAAGCTTTATCCTACCACTACAGGAGAACGGTTCCTTGAAGGCTTGCAGACTCTCAAGAATGTCATACTTTCAGCCTCTGCAGTAGTCAAAGTCAAACCGTACTCTTTCGACCTTGGGCTGAGCATCTTCTTCGATGAACAAGCCCATGCAACCTATACGTTAGATACTGCAGTGAGGATATCCATCCTGTAACTTCAGTGTAGGGAGTGTATATGAATCGGTTATGCAAGCATGTTGGTCTGCTTCTCTTGGCCGCCTGCCTCATCGGTAACCTGTATGCTGATGATTCAGTCTTCATCGGTGATGGTGACATCGGCGCCCTGAAGCTCTTTGACAGCCAAGGCAACCGGCTTGATCCGACCAGCGAAAATGCCAGCAAAATCGGAGTGGGCTGGATCATCCAGAACCCGGACACACCCATTCTCATCATCACCCCCCGTGGGACGATCAATGTCTATGAAGACTCCTTGTTGATCACCGGCAACTTGAGCAGCCAAACTTCCGATCTCTATCTCGTATCGGGAAAGGCCACCTTCAATACCAATGCCATGGAACATGGGGTTCTTACCGTCTCCACCCCTGTATCGCGTCACCGTCTCGAAGGGGATGGGGAGATGCTGGTCATCACCACCGAGGACGAGGAGAGTGTCACTGCTTTTTCCGGCAAAGTATCCTCATACAACGCATTGACAGGCTTCACCAGGACGATTCGTCCATTCGACAAACTATTCATGCAAGAGCAGAGTGCCCGGCCCGAACCCATAGAAATCGGGTATTACCTGACCTATGCAACCTATCCGGATATGATGCTCGCCAAGCAAATAGTCCAAGATCTTTCAAAGCCAATCATTGCACCTACCCCTCTGGCCCCCAAAGCAAAATCCGCTGAATTGGTGATCGACCAGAGGCAGGTGGAGAAAGTCGTGACGGTGCCGCTGGCCGAGCCTGTTACCAGTCTGACTGTCGCCCGACAGGAGCCGTACATCCCCCAAGAGGTGCAGGTGATCTCGGTCGAAGTCAAAAAGATACCGGTACCAGAGAAAGTCAGGACCATTACTTCCAGGATTCTCAAAGCCCCCTCTTCCCGAATTATTGTCACGATTCGTCCGATGGTTCCAGAGATACCCTCTGCTGTTCAAGTGACAACCACGGTTGCTGTTCCGCCCATTCCCTCTGCAGCAAAGGTGGTATCTGAAAAGGACGAGGCAGCAATCGTCCAGCAGACAAGCGAGACCCAATTGCTCGATGTTTCGATTCCTTTGGATGTGCAACCCGAATTGACGGTAGCAGCCTTGAACGAGCAGCTCGATTTGGCCTTTACCATCCCCATCGAGTCAAAGCAGAGTGAAGAGCTGGAACAAGCCGTTGTTGCTCAAGAAACGGCAAGTGAACCTAGCGTCACCTCCTCTTCCGCTTCCATCAGTACGACCAGCCTCTTCACCTCCTCCGAGGCAAGCCGTCTGCAAGGCTCCTTTGGAATAGTCGCCGACTATCGGTTCCAGTTTGATGAGACCAACTCCGACGCCATGAGCCATCGCTTGACGCTCAAGCCGTTTTATGCCAAAGGACCCTTCAGCATCTCTTTGCAGTCGTATGTGCAGACTCAGGACTTTGCCACCTTTACCAGCAATACGAATCCCCTGCCGAGCTCAACTCTGGCCCGTATCAGCTATGCTTTCTCATTTCTCGATCAGTTGAGGATCGGCTATAGCACATCCGGCTTCTATCTGACACTCGACCACAATCGAAGCCTCGTCAGTGACATGGCCAGTTTTACCGCAGCCCAATTCGGACAGAGCGACAAGCTGGTTCTGCAAAACCAAATCATAGCCGGCCCCTTCACCTTGATCACAGCTTTTGATGATTTGTATCTAGCCAATCTTCTTGCAAACCGTGCCCAATTCGGTTCATCAATCCTGCATTTCACCCCATCAAGAGGGTATCCCCTTACCATCGCCCTCGGCGGCCTTGCAAAGGTGGAGAATTCTCCCGCTTGGTCGGTTGATCTCTATCCCTTGCTGAGTTTCCGCTTCCCTATCATCAATACCAGAACCACCCGGTTCAGTGCCATTGTGCAAGCACATGGATATTTGCCGGTGTATCCCGTCATCGATGCCGACCAGTTTATTGATACGTCGCTTGCTACATTCTTCCCCAATTACTCTTTGGGAGCAGGTTTTTCAGTCAAACGCAACCAGTTTAACGCCAAGATTCTCGCTTCTGTGAACGATGGAAAGAACCATAATCTGCTTGTCAATGACTTTGCCTACACAGGCATCGACACAACCTATGCATCAGCATTCGATATACTTGCCGACATCAGGTATGAGGGTTCGAAGTTTGAGGCAAAAGCCTTGCTCAATGTACCGTTCACCAACAATTTCACTCTTGCAAAGCTGACAGGAGGCCAGAACGCCGACTATAGCCAGCTCTCGTTGGGGATCAAGATCAAGAAGTTTGCGTTCGGACTCGGACTTGCAAACTTCGGACTCTTTGAAACGATCAGGGAGGTCATAGCGGATCCACAGTCGCTTACCAATCTTTTCGTTGGCACCTATGCGACCAGTTACCTCTATGCAGGATATGATTTTGGTGTCCTCAACCTCATGGCAAAGGCAGCCTACCCTGCTTCAAGTACCGCGTATACGGTACCGGTTGTGAGTGTTACAGCAAGAATACAGCTGGATAAGGCCTTCTAGCTTTTGCGCTTGTACATCTTCTGTGATAGAGTCTTGCTATGAAGATACAACTACTCGACCCTTTGGTAGCCCAACGAATTGCTGCCGGTGAGGTTATTGAACGACCAGCCTCGGTAATGCGGGAACTCTTGGACAACGCCCTTGATGCAGGTGGCAAAACCATTCTTGCAAGCGTAACCGAGGGGGGGCTTGAACAGATCATGGTCATCGATGACGGCGAAGGCATAGAACGCGAAGACCTTCCGCTGCTGTGTGAAAGCCACGCAACCAGCAAGGTGCGCGAACTTGATGATTTGTACCATATCAAGAGCATGGGCTTCCGCGGTGAAGCGTTGTACAGTATAGCAGCAGTATCGAGAATCACCATTGCAAGCAGCTATCAAGGCAGCGACCCGTATCAAATCACCATAGACAACGGAAAAAAGGAAGCAGTGCTTCCCGGTGGTCCTCGTACCGGTACCATGGTAACCGTGCAAGGGCTGTTCAAGGAACTTCCAGCCAGGCGGCAGTTTCTCAAGCGTCCTTCCACGGAGGCCGCCATGGCAAGATCGGTTCTCCTGGAAAAGGCCCTGGCTTTCCCCGACCGCGCCTTTCGCTTCATCAGCGACCAGACTGTCCGGGTCGACCTGGTTCCAACAACGAGAAAACAGCGGGTCTTGGACGTCCTTTCCCTCAATCAGAATATTGTCCCGTCGGAGATGCTGGAGCTGTATGATACAGCAGGCCGCTTCGATTTGTATGCCGTCTGTTCCTCCCCCGCCCTGTCGAGAAGTGATCGATCATACATCAAAATCTATGTGAACAATCGGCCGGTCGAAGAGTACTCATTGGTGCAGGCGGTCACCTACGGCTATGGTGAGTTGCTTGCAGGAGGGTCGTTTCCCTACTGCTATCTCTTCATCAATGTCGATCCCACCTTGGTCGATTTCAACATCCACCCCACCAAGCGTGAAGTAAAGCTGCGCAACAAGGCGGAGATTCACCACCAGGTGGTGAGCATGATCGCAAGCCAGATCAAGCGAACCATCCCGCGAATGGTGAAACAAGAGTTGGAAGTGGAAGACGCTCCCTTGCTTGCTCCGATTTACCAAGAAAGACCGAGTTCGCATCAAACCCACCAAGCCGCTGAACGTTCGGGTCGGTATGAGGCTGTCCCGCAGAAAGCCCCTCCTGACAGCGATTGGTTCCAGAAAGCGCGGGAGCTGCTTGACATGAAGTCTTCACGAAGTACCGAGCGTGAGGATATCTGGGCACAACAGGAAGACGACCAGGAATTTGTCTACCTCGGTCAGGCATTCAACCTCTTTCTGGTTGCCCAGAAGAAGGATGACCTCTACCTGGTCGACCAGCATGCAGCCCATGAGCGTCTGATTTTTGATGAGGTAAGGGAGAAGAAAAACGTCCAACAGTTGATGATTCCCCTCTCCTTCGAGGTGGAACGGGATGTGGATGCCTACTTGTTGGAAAGCCAGGATGTCTATTTGAATCTTGGCATCAAGTTGGAGCGGACCGAGGACCTGCTTTGGCAGATCACGGCCCTCCCTGCCTTGTACCGGAACATCGAATCACAGCTGATAGCCTTCATTCAGAAAACCACCGGTGACAGCCAGGAAGTTGAGAAAGGTCTCTATGCAGTGGTTGCCTGTCATGCTGCGATCAAGGCAGGTGACAGCATCGACCGAATGATGGCGATTTCTCTCTTGACCAAGGTATTCCAGCTCGATGAGCCCACCTGCCCTCACGGCAGGACGTTCGTAGTACGACTGAGCAAGGAAGAGCTGATGAAGGCAGTCCAGCGCATCTAGCGGGTGATGGTATACGTGGCGTTTTGTTTTTCTACATACACCACGGCTGTTTCGGCTGTCTCATCAATGAAGAAATCAGAGTCGGGTTCCAGCTGGTGGGTGGAAATCAGGGCGCCGCCTCTGTCATACAGGCTCAGCAGGGCTCCTGCTGTCGCAAGGGTGAGTGTATGGGTCGCCTTATCATACGCAACCAGTTCCTTGAAGGTCGGATAGTCGACTACAAAGACCTCTTCGAGTGTCTGCCCGTCACTACTGAGAATCGAGAGGCTCCATTGACCTTTGGGAAGCAGCACATCACTGCCCATCGAAAGCGGACCGATGGTATAGGTGCTTCTCTCGTCTGAGCGGGCCTTCACCACCCAGGAGCTTTTCTGATTGCCGGCAACGACATGAACCTGTTTCTCAGCCGGCTGTCCTGTCAGGGTGAACACAAGCGTCAAAAGCTGCTCCTTCCTGCCCTCTGCTGGATAGACGTGAATCGCTACGTTTGTTTGCAGGTCTACCAGCGCAAGCTCCTCCCTGCTGCAGGAAGCAAGCAGGAGGAGCAGCAGCAGGAGAAATACAGCACTATGCCTGTGTGGCAAGGAAGGACCGCACCGGATTCGCATATGCATTGAGCGCGTAGAGTCTGACATCCTCCCGTGCACCCTTGAACCGATAGAGGAAGGCCTCACTATCGAAATCCTGATACGACGGGGCAAACATGTCAGTACCCTCCAGATAGTCATAGGCAAACAAATTGGTTGGCCACAGCTTATAGAGCTGGTGGATTTGCCGGTCGATTAGCCGGGCAACCTGGTCGGAATTCTCAAAGTCGCCTTGCAGGGGCTTGCCGAAGGCGATGTGTACGTTGCCCTTGTATCCTTTCATCCCCCGGGAGATGGAGATGAGGTCCTCATATCGTTTCTTGGTGTGTTCACCGCTTTTTATGCGTGCAACTTCCTCTCCCGCCTTAAGGAGATCGCATGGATCATATTCATAACTTACAGCCACGGGAACGATGCGGCAGCTGTTCACCACGTCACTGAACCTTCGACCCTTCGATTTCTGGGAGAGATGCAACATTTTTATGATGGCAGGTGTGGTGACATCAAGTCCATCTTTGGCACGACCGCTTTTCTGGGCGACCCAGATGGACTTGTTCTCCTCAGTGATCAATTCAACAAAGTAGGAGCTCAAGCGGATGGACTCCAGATACTTCTCACGCATGGGAAGAGTTCTTTTGACAGTCACCCCGCCGTTGAGCTTGAAGAGATCGGTGATAAACTGATTGGTCAGCAGATTGTCTCCGATAGCCATCTCGCACAGCATACGGTCGCCTTGGAGCAGAGCCATGTCGATCAAGGCGCAGTCAAGCACGATATCCCGATGATTGCTCATGAACAAGTAGGAAGTATCCTTTTTGGTATGCTCGGTACCACTATAGGTAAACGCATGCATACTCTTTTGGATGATTGCAGGTAAAAAAATACCTGCGGCGATATGCCGCTGAAAATCATCGTAGGTTTCGACTTTTTCCAGAATCCCGGCAATATACGCCGCGCTTTGGGCAAGCTTTTTCTGTTGCTCGGCGGTTTCGGCAGGCCCCAGCGATGCCAGAATCTTATAAATGGCATCCTTGTTCTCCAGAATGCGAGTTATGGCGTCGCGGACATCCTGCCCCCGGTAGGGAGCGATATCCTTATACTTGGTAATTTCCATGGCTCAACCCTTTTGTGCATCCAGAATTGACTTCATATACTGCACGCGTTCCCACTTGGCTGGATCGGGCATACGCTCCTGTGCGAGTTTTCCATTGAAGTCAGAAATCATGGAGTAGGAGTGTGAATCCATCCATTGTGCAAGCTCCGACTCTATTTTGGCTACCGCAGAGAGTCCCTGTTTGAGAAGCACCGAGCACAGCTGAACGGCCTTGGCCCCGGCAAGCAACTGCTTGACTACAGTACTGCCGCTATGAATACCTGTGGATGCGCAAATATCGTAGCGAACCTCGTCGCTCATCAATGCGGTCCACCTCAGAGAAAGTGCATATTCATCCTTGCTGCTGAGCATGTGGGCTGGCACCAAGGAGAGTTTTTCAATATCGATGTCGGGGCTGTAGAATCTATTGAAGAGAACCACTCCATCGATGGAAAGTTCGTCGAAACGGCGGAGCATGTTTGCAAGGGATGAAAAGGCAGGCCCCATCTTCAGGCTCAACGGAAGCTTGATCTGCTTTCGGGCGGCCTTGACCAGAGAGAAATACTCTTTCTCAATGGCCGCACCATCGACCTCCACATCGGCGGCAACCACATAGTGGTTGAGCTCGATGGCATCGGCGCCGCAGGCGGCGAAGCGATTGGCATATTCAATCCAGCTGCCGCTCTGGCGACAGTTGATGGATGCGATCACAGGAATCTCCAATGCCTGTTTTGCGTCTTCAAGCAGGGTCAGATATGCATCGATATGACGCTCCATGCTTGCACTCTTTACAAAGCCGTACGCATCAGCATGGGCCAGGTAGTCTTGCGCCCCGTCAACGGCAGAGTCGCTGTCCAATTCGATCTGTTCCTCAAAAATGGATTTTAAAACCACAGCGGAGAGACCTGCGTCTTCACAGCGCTTGAGGTTGTCCAACGACGCGGTCAGGGGGCTGCTTCCTGCAATAAGGGGGTTCTTCAGTTTTAATCCAAGATATGATGTAGACAGGTCTGCCATGCTTTTCTCCTCAACTCGTACAACTAAGCAGTGCCCTCCGGCACAGTCGGAACAACTATACCATGAATATGACTTTTTCTCCAGTCAACTTGGCATCCGAGCATAAAAAATGGGTGCCCGAAGGACACCCACACGAAAAGGTACACCCATCTACAGGATATAGGGAATCTTGAAATTATGGGATTGATAGACAACAAAGGTTTCAACTTCGGAAATTTCGCTGATCTTATCAAGTTCAAACTTGAAAAAATCGAGCAGGCTCAAGCCCTCTTCCTCGCTGAGCACCAATTGGACGATAAGATCGTAGCGACCGGTAACCACGGCAGCAGAGATGACGCCTCGCAGTTCAGAAAACTCCTTGGCTTTCCGTTCCAGATCCAGTGTTTTTAGTTTCACGCCCATCATCACGACCTGAAGCCCCGGAATGGTTTCAGGGTTGATCAGGCCGGATATCTGGAGCACCCCCTCATCAATCAATTTATTGACCCGTGAGCGAACGGTATTCTCTGTGATGCTCAGCTCTTCAGCGATGGCACTGAACGGTTTTCGCCCATCACACAGCTGTCTGATAATCGCCTTGTTCGTCTCGTCCATCTTTACTTTCATGTCTTATCACCCATTTTTCCTTTCGAAGTCCTTCATGAACTGAGCAAGCGCTACTGCATCCTCTACAGGCAGTGCATTGTACAGGCTTGCACGCAACCCTCCAACGGATCGGTGGCCCTTCAGTCCAAGCATCCCCAGCTTCTTGGCTTCCCCAAGGAATTTCTCTTCCAGCTCTTCACTGGGCAGACGGAACACAAGGTTCATCTTCGAGCGGAAAGCAGGATCGACCGGGCTATGGAAGAAGGAAGAGGAGTCGATGACATCATAGATAAGCTTGCTCTTTTGGTCAGCGCGCTTTTGCATGCCGACGGTGCCTCCATTTGCCTTGATCCACTCAAGAACGAGCTTCACGGCCCAGATGGCGAAAACAGGTGGAGTGTTGTAGAGCCCCTTCTCCTTGCTGTGCAGACTATAGTCCATATATGCAGTGAGATTGGTGTTCTGTCTCTCAAGCATGGATTTCTTCATGATGATGAAAGTAGCTCCTGCAGGACCAAGATTCTTCTGGACACCGCCATAAATCATGGAAAACTTATCCACGGGAACCGGCCGACTGAAAATATCACTGGACATATCGGCAATGAGAGGAACAGAGCCGGTATCCGGCCAGTCCTGCCACTCGATGCCCCCGATGGTCTCATTCGAGCAGAGATAGAGATAGCTGGAATCCTTGCTCGGCTTGACGGTCTTCGGATCGGGAAGCGATGTATACTTGTTGGCCTTGCCGTCATAGTAATAGTTCACGTTGCCAAGCTTTGCAGCATCATCGGCAGCCTTGTTGGACCAGGTACCGCTTCTGATGTAATCGGCTACAGTCCCGGGGCGGAGGAAGTTCATCGGAATCATGGTGAACTGCAGCGTCGCGCCGCCGCCGAGGAAATAGACATCGTACTCGTCGCTGATGCCAAGCAACTCCTTGAAAAGGGCAAGGCACTCATCGTACATATCCTCGAACATGCCACCGCGGTGACTTGCTTCTATCATGGACAACCCTTGGCCGTTGTATTCAACCATTTGGTCACGAAGCTTCTCCAACACCTCCACCGGCATTACCGAGGGGCCTGCAAAATAATTCTTTTTGCGTTCCATCAGATTTTTCCTCCCTTCTTCAACTCATCCATGATTTCACATACCTCATCGCTGATACGGCCGAGGTTCTCTTCACTATTGGCACCGGCATGCGGGGTGAGCGTCACGTGCTCTGCCTTGAGAATCGGGTAGTCTTCAGCAGGGGGGTCGGTAGGATACACATCGGTGCAGTACCAAGCGACAGTTCCCTTCTCAAGGGCTGCAACCATGTCGGCGGCATCCACACACAGAGCCCTTCCGGTGTTGATGACCACTGGTTGCTTTTTGCAGTGGGAGATCAGTTTCTCGTTCACCATGCCCCGAGTCTCATCGGTCAAGGGAAGGTGCAACGAGATGTAATCTGCATCGGCTACCGCTTCCTCAGCAGTGGGAACCATGCGGGCCAGAGGAGAGGAAGAGACATACTTGTCATACGCCACGACAGTCATGCCGAAAGCCTTTGCACGTTCGGCAACCTTGGAAGCAATATTGCCGATGCCAAAAAGGCAGAGAGTCTTTCCGTACAGCTCGGTGCGTTTGAGGTCCTTAAGCCATTGGCCGCTCTTCATGCCATTGTGGTAGGCAACCAGATTGTTCGGGGTGCTCAACATCAGGGCGAATGCAAGTTCCGCTACGGCAATCGCAGAAGATTTGGGAGTGTTGCGAACAATGATCCCCTTGCTTTCTGCATAGGCCTTGTCAATGTTGTCGATCCCGACTCCACCACGAATGATCAACTTCAGATTCGGCGCTTGGTCGATATACTCTTTGGTGCACTTGGTTTTGCTGCGCACCAGCACGACATGAGCCTCACCCAGACGGTTCTTGTCCGTAGTAACTTCGCCGAACGGCTTGAGCTTTTGTGGAAGTGAAGCATCAAAGGCATCAGAAATCAGAATTAGCATGGCGTTACTTTCCTCTCTTTGCGGTTTGCCAAGGGGCATGGACCCCTTGAACATTTGTCTGGAGTAAGTGTACACCAAAAATATGCATTTTGTCTAATTTATTTTACAAAATATGACGTATTAATAAAAATTAGGGGTAAATGTTTCCGGATAGGAAGAATTGATAGAGTGCCAGAGTAAAATTTGATGGTTGAACATCCCAAGAATGAGAAAACCGCCGGAGACCGGCGGTTGACCTATCCATTATAAGCCTTTTGAGCCATGGAGCTTGCGCACCTTCTTCATCTGCTTGCGAGCAAGAGCTTTCTTCTTCCTGTTAAGGATGGTGGAGGGCTTTTCAAAGTACTCCCGCTTTTTCCATTCACGGATGATGCCTTCTTTCTCAACCATGCGCTTAAAACGCTTGATCGACTTTTCAAGAGGTTCATTGTCGTCTACTTTTACGTATGCCATATATTAATTAATCACCCCCCTTCCCGATTACTGGGTTCATTTTCACCTGCATTAGAGTGCCCGAAACAAGGGCTCTGTGTCAAGTACACACGCTCTTCATGCTGTAGGCTTCAGGTCAATTATTGTTATCTGCAAGGATTCCTGATTCCTGAAGTAGTTTCTTCCCAACCTGAAGACGATATCCACAGCCGTTCCCACATCGAAATCCTTGCCGATACGGTCGGCGGCACTCCAGTAGAGCGCCGGCCATTTGTACTGGCCGAAGGCAAGGGTCATCTTCACATGTTGCACCGAGCCGTTCTTGTTATTCATGACTTGGATGTTTTCAATGACTGCTCCTTCCATCAGCAACACCAAAGGTGGGTTCTTCTCTCCGTACGGCTCGAAAAACTCAACCACCTTGATGATATCGGGAGTCATATAGGCTTCAGGCAGCGTGCAGTCGATGGTGACCTCCTCCACCTCTTCAGGCAGGCAGTCCATGGTATCGATCTCATCCATGACTCTCTGCTTGAAAACCTTAAGCTGAGAGACATCCATGGAAAAACCGCCTGCACAGGCATGTCCGCCGTAATCAAGAAATAAATCACTGAATCTGCTGAGAAATTCACGGGCATTGAACGAGTCCGGGCTTCGCATGGAGGCGCTGACCCGCTCCTCCCCGACCGTCGCCAGTACAATGGCGGGAGCGTTGAACTGCTTGAGCAGGCGGCTTGCCATCACTCCGGTTATACCGCGCGAGAGCGTTGAATCCTCAACCACCACCAGCTTGGATCCGCTAGCTTCGAAGCTCTCCTTAGCCATCGAAAGCAATCGAGTCCAAGCGTCCTCCCCGAGCTTCTGACGCTCCTTGTTGAGCCGCAGCAGTTGGCCGGCCAGCTCTTCGGCTTGGCCTGGATCGGTGCTGAGCATCATCTCCAATGCAACCGACGGCTTTCCCATCCTTCCCGAGGCATTGATCACCGGGCTGATCTGCCAGGAGATATCACTGGTTGAAAGCTGTTTGCCAAGCAGGTTCTGCATGGAGAACAGCGGCAGCAAGGACTCTCTCCGGCCTTGCGTCAGCACCTTCAGTCCCCGTTTGACGAGGATGCGGTTCTCATCCTCCATCGGCATCAGGTCGGCAACGGTCCCGATGGCGACCAAGTCTAGAATCGACTCATAGTCGCTGTCCAAGCTGGGATACCGCTTCATACAGTAGGCAATAAACAAGGTATAGAGCACCTGCAGTTCATCACGTCCGAACGAAGAGTATTTGATGGCCCTGCTCAGATTGGAGAGGGCGAACAAGCCCTTGTTCTTCATCACCGGCATCACAGCTTCCATCTGAGGCCGCATTTCCACCAGATGCATATCCACCTTCTTGCCGAAAGCCTGCTTGAGCTGGACAAGTTCGGCTTGGGCATCGAGCACCAGGATGGGAAGGCCGCAGGAGAGGAAGGAGAGAACCTTGCTCTGCGACACAGAGATCAGGCCTGGATTGACCTCCTCGATCACCCGGTCGATGACCAGGAGGTTCTGAATGCGCATCGCCTGAATGATGATCGTGTCGTGTCCGGGCTGGGCATGCAGCAGAAGGCACTCCTCACGATAGAAATCCGTCTGGCTGAAACGCAATGCCCAAATCACCTTGGCTACGACACCACAACCGGCCAGATGCTCGAAAGGGTATCCGGAACCAGGCATTTTGGGATCGATGATGGCCAAGGCAGGCGGCAAGGTATTACCGCTGATGTGATGATCAAGGACGATCGTATCGATGCCGAGGCTGTGGGCATGGGCAATCTCCGCAAAATTGGAAATGCCGCAATCGACGGTGATCATCAACGTGACCTTGTCTTCATGAGCCTTGTCAACGCCAGAGAGAGTCATGCCATACGGATCGTCACCTTCGGGCAGCTGATAGGAAACATCCAGACCCATGCTCCTCAGTTCCTGGACCAACAATGCAGTGCTGGTAATACCATCCACATCGCGATCTCCGATGACGCACACCTTCTCCCCTTCTGCAACCGCTTCATTGATGCGGTCGACCACCTCTTCCATGTCATCGAAGAGGAAGGGGTTGTGCAAATAGGTAAGCTCCTGCTCCAAAAAAAACTTTACTTGTTCGCTGGATGTCTGACCTCTTCTTGCCAGAATGGAGGCACTCAGTACATCCAGTCCGTACTGCTCATGCAAGCGTCGCATCTCCTGCGCGCTGACGGGTAACTTTTTCCAAACCATGTATATACAACCTTTCTTTTATTTTTCCAATCATAGATCCACCGCTGTTTGCAGGATGCCCGCAGACAAGGTTTTCAGCGCTCCGCCGGCAATGATCTGAGCATACCTGAGCAGGTAGTTCTTGATACGGCTGGCGGCAGTCGGACTGAGCGGTACCTGCACACTCTCCTCATACCCCATGGGGGAGGTAACCACGAGATAGCGGCGGGCACCCGGGGGCAGCAACATATTCGACTCCAGGGAAGCACATCGGCTGCAGCAGGGACAAGAGAGCGAGGATGAGAAAGAAATCACCTCTTGCGGTCCATATTCCCGCTCACAAATAGGGCAACTGGTCAAATCGGTGCGCAGACCAAGCAGATCAGTCAACCGATGGATGAACTGGATGAGAATCCGGTCAGTGTACAAGGGAAGCCCTGAAAGTAAGTCCAAAGCGGTACTGAGCAGTTGATACTCCTCCGCACTCTCCCCACCGTTGGTCCTGAGCAGCAATTCGCAGAAAAAGAGGGCGCTGTAGGTGCTAACCAAATCTTTTCGAATATCGTCGTGGGTGGCAATGATTTGGGCATCCTTGAGCGTGTAATCCTTCTTTACCGGATTATAATACAGGAAAAACTGTCCATCGGAGAATACCTCGGCCTTTACCGATTTCAAGGATTTTCGAGCTCCATAGCTGACAACATCGATGATTCCGAAGTCCACACTCAACAACTTCAGTCGTCGATTCAGCTGACCGTACCGCTGACTGTGCAAAACAATAGCCAAAGACGATACGTTGCGCTCCATGGGCCCTCCACCAACTAGAGTAGAAGGAAGAGGGCAAAAAATCAACTGGTTGGAAGTAATGCATCTCTGTGCTATGCTGACTGCAATGAAACGGACATTCCTCAGCCTTTGGCTGCTGTTTTGCATGGTGGCGCTGTCGGCCTACAGTATACATCCCCGGCAGGTGGAGCAGCCCTTTGACAGCACAAAGGAACTTTCCAAGATAGATTTTTCGCAAAGTCTGGCCGCCAATCAAGAAGAATGGGTCGACAATACCTCGGTATCCCTCTTGACAGTAGGACCGGGCGACCCGCTGTATGCCTGGTTCGGCCACTCCGCCTTGATTGTCAAGCAGCCATCCGGTACCAAGATCATGTATGACTGGGGGATATTCGATTACGAACAGGAACATTTTTATCTGAATTTCGCCCGCGGCCGGATGTATTACTACGTTGTGGCCAGTGAAGCCGCCTGGCGTATCCAAGAGGCGATCGACGAAGTCCGCGACGTCCGCCTGGTAGAGCTCAATCTCAGCAGAGAAGCAAAATTCGCCCTTATCAGTTTCCTGCAGAAACATATAACAAATGAATACAGCACCTATCTCTATCATTTTTATTATGACAACTGTGCGACCAGAATCAGGGATATCATCGACTTTGCAACCTTGGGGGCTTTCCGTGAATGGGCGGAACAGGAACCGGGACAGGGCAGTTATCGCCAGTTGACCGCACAGTACATGATCCACAGCCCGGCCCTCTTCTGGGTGCTCGACACCCTGCAAAGCAGAATCATCGATACCCGGCTCAACCGGTATGAAGAGTTGTTCCTGCCTGAAAAACTTCATCAGGCGGTACTGGATTTCTCCTACCCCGACGGAACAAGACTGGCCGCCGAGGAGCAGGTGCTTCAGGATACCGCTACAATGGATGTGCGCTTCACCGTCAAGGAGGAGCTGGTCGACTACGACTGGGCCTACGCGCTCTTCGGCTTCGTTTTCGCACTGCTGCTTTTCATCCTCGGACGCAAACTCCCATCCATCAAGCGAATCCTGCTGGGGCTTGTCTTCCTTGGTCTTGGAGTGCTTGGATTGCTATTGCTCTTCATGATGCTCTTCTCCGACATGGACATGACCTACTTCAATGAGAACATCCTCTTTCTGAATCCCCTGCTTTTTGTCGTTGCTTTCAAGTTTTTGGTCCAAAAAAAGCAGAGCTCCAGGCTTTTGGCCTATTGCTCTGTCATCATGATTGTCCTGCTCGGCCTCAAGTTTCTGGCACCCGCCTTCGCCCTGCAGGACAACCTGCGGACCATGGCTGTCCTGCTTCCCGTCTATCTGCTAGGGTCGTCCTTTCAGGGCCGCCGAAACCGTAAAGATCGGTAGGTCCTCCATCTCCAGGCGATTGGCAACCAACACAGCCGGAAAGGCATGCTTCTGCCGATTGAAGTACTCGGCTTTTGCATGATAAGAGAGCAACGCCTCGGCTAAAAGCAGCTCCTCTTCATACATTTTCTCAAAATACGGCGCATAGGTACGATAGGCTGCATCGGCAAAGAGCTCTTTCTGCAACAAGGCGAGAACGGTATCCATTGCCAGATAGGTTTCACTTATCTCGCTTGCCGTACGAGCCTGTTCGGCAAGGGCTATCAAGCCTGCAAGCTCTGCTGCATGGCCCTTCTGCTCAAGCATTGCACAGAGCGTAGTCGCATAATCCTGGCGGAGAGCAAGATGCGACTCAACGTTCTTCAGCTCGGCAAGCGCCTGCTTCTCGTATCGTCCAAGACGGTTGACGTTGCTCCGGTCTATTGCAACCACTGCAAATATAATCAGAACCACAACCACCGCAATGCTGATCACTGCACTGCGGAGGTTGGGAAACATGGGTTGCCTAGCGGACAATCTTCGTACCTTTTCCTTCGTAGAGAGCTCCGTACAAGTTGGCGGGATCGGTGATCAAGCCTTCATTGCCGGTGGAGCGAACAAAATCGACGATGGCCTGGACTTTCGGCAACATGCTGCCGGGTGCGAAGTGCCCTTCTGCAATATACCGCTCGGCTTCCTCTATCGTAATGGTATCCAAGGTCTTCTGGTTGGGTTTTCCGTAATTCAGACAGACTTTCTCCACCGCTGTGGAAATTACGAACAAGTCGGCATTCAACTGCTTTGCCATCAGGGCGGCTGCAAGATCCTTGTCGATGACCGCTTCCCTGCCGCTGAGCATTCCCTGCTCATCGCGCACCACCGGGATTCCACCACCACCGCCTGCGATCACGATGACCTTGTTGTCAAGCAGTATCCTGATCGTTTCAATCTCGACGATGGCCTTCGGCTTGGGGCTGGCTACAACCCTGCGATAGCCACGACCGGCATCCTCGACGCACACCCAACCATCATGTTGGCTGTGGTAGTCGGCATCATCCTTGGTCATGAAGGACCCGATCGGCTTGGTCGGCTTGCCGAAGGAGGGATCGTTGTCGCTCACCTCCACCTGGGTCACCACCGTTGCAACCTCGTCTTTCAAGCCTATTTTGGCAAACTCATTCTTCAGGGCCATCTGCAGTTGATAGCCGATGGCTCCCTGGGTATCGGCAACACAGCTGTCCAAGGGGACTGAATGCAGGATGGAGCGGGCGAACTCCGCCCTGAGAAGGATGAAGCCCACCTGGGGTCCGTTGCCATGGGTGATGACCACCCTGTGTCCTGCCTTGACCAATTTTGCGATATGTGCCGCCGTCTTCCGTGCAGCCTCATATTGGGCTTCAACGGTTACATGTTTTGGGTCCTCGATCAGAGAGTTCCCGCCGATGGCTATTACAATAAGTTTGCTATCCATAAAGATTCCTTCCTTGTGTTCAGAGACGATTCATCCGTATCTGCATCATAGCACGACTGCAACAAAATGCAACATATTTCCCTGTGCTCTTTCCAGGGAAAATTGGTTGAAATTTATCCAGATCCAAAAGCAGCTCGCAGAGAATGGGAGATGCTTTACCTTTTTCTCTACCCTGAAATATGCTTACTATACGTTTTTTGATTTATACCCCATTTTATTGTTCAATTTTCATATTTATTTGATATAATAAAAAAGGCTCTTCATGCAACCTTTGAGAATTTCAAGGTGGCGGTCACCGGTTTCCTGATGGCAGACGAGGTAAGGTATTTCGAGTATCCTTAAGCCCGAAATGCTCTACGAGAGACTGATCAGCTTCTTCCATGCATCTTCCTATTCGAGACAGTGGAAAACTGAGAAAATTGCTTCCTATTTGACCCTCTGAATGCTTTTTGCTACACTTGCGCCAAGTGAGGACAGCATGGATAAGGTGACAACAGGAATGAATAAAAAAGAGCTCTTTCTCTTCGCTCTTTACATAACAGGCATGGTATTGGTCAACACAGTCGGCAGCAAGATCATCAGCCTGTTCGGTGTACGAGTTTCTGTCGGTATTTTCTTCATGCCGGTGCTCTTTTTGATCACAGACATAGTCGGCGAGGTGAAAGGACACGACCATGCAACCTTGTTCGTCCACTACTCCATTTTCATGTTGGTCATTCTTTTCATCTCTACAGCGCTGTTCGTACAAGTCGCGCCGCATCCAAGCTGGGATTTGCAGGACGAGTACAGGCAGATATTCGGAATGAGCATGCGGATGAGCCTTGCCTCGCTGATAAGCTTTTCCATCAGCCAAACAATCGATGTAAATATCTTTTTGCTATTCAAGAAAATGAGCAACGGAAAGCTGCTTTGGCTGAGAAACAACCTCAGCACCATCACCAGCCAATTCATCGACACCGTAATTTTCATGTTTATTGCATTTTATCGGACAACACCAAAATTCACCGCTGCGTTTGTCTTCAGCCTGATCATCCCCTACTGGCTTTTCAAGGTTGCATTCGCCCTTCTGGATACCCCGTTCTGCTACCTTGGGGTTACGTGGCTGTCCAAAGAGAAGTAGGCACTTTCCTTTAGGAGAAAGTTTGATTACCTTTAGTTCGGGCGCATGGATTATGTGCCCGAATGTATTTGTCATATGGAGGCGCTATGTCTGAACAGGAACTGATGCCAATCGAGCAACTGCTTCCCAATAATTTATTTATTCTCCCAGTAACCGGAAACCCTGTGTTTCCCGGACTGTTTACCCCGTTGATGATCACCGATAACCAGGATGTGGAAATCGTCAACCAGGCCATCAAGCATGGTGGTTTTCTGGGCTTGCTCCTCGTCAAGGAGGAGAATGATAGTGAAGAATACTCCCATGAGAATCTGTATACTGTGGGAACCGTTGCCAAGATTGTCAAGAAAATCAAGCTCCCCGACGGGGGCATCAGCATATTCATCTCGACGCTGAAGCGCTTTGAGACCAAGCAGTACTATCCCAGCGGGCCTTACCTTGTGGCCGAGGTGCAATACCTCGAGGACATCGAGGATGAGCCGGAGGAGCTGCGGGCATGGACCAGGCTTCTGCTTTCCGAAATGAAAATGCTCACCAAAAACAACCAAATCTTCAGTGAGGAGATGCGGCTGAACATGGTCAACATCGATCATCCAGGCAAGCTTGCCGATTTCATCGCAAGCATCCTGAATGTCGAACGCAAACAACAGCAGGACATCCTGGAAACGCTGGTGGTGCGCAGGCGCATCGAGAAAGTGCTTGTATTCATCAAGAACGAGCAGAACATCGCCCAAGTGCAGGCAAAAATCCAGGCAAGGGTGAACCAGAAGATCGAGAAGAACCAGCGCGAGTACTTCTTGCGCGAGGAGCTTAAATCCATCCAACAGGAGCTCGGTCTGTCAACCAACCCCAAGATTGAGTTGATCAACCGGCTCAAGGCCAAGTTCAAGGGTCTTCCGCTTTCAGCTGAAGCCCAGGAGACCGTCGACCGCGAGATGAGCCGCCTGGAGGCGATGGATCCGTCCAGTCCTGAGTACTCCATCAGCCGCACCTACTTGGAGATCATCAGCGATCTTCCTTGGAAGGAGCCGAAGCCGGAGAACTTCAGCATCGACAGCGCCCGAAAGATTCTTGAGCGGGACCATTACGGGATGAAGGACGTCAAGGACCGAATTCTCGAATTTTTGGCCGTGCGCAAGAAAAAGCAGGACACCAAGGGTTCCATCATCTGCTTGGTCGGCCCTCCCGGAGTCGGAAAGAC
>DJGJ01000018.1:40421-40589 GCA_002432715.1 Sphaerochaeta sp. UBA5849
CGCATTGAAGAAGCAGTACTTCCGCTTCTCGGTCGGCGGCATGAATGACGAGAGTGAGATCAAGGGCCACAGAAGGACGTATATCGGGGCGATGCCCGGAAAGATCATACAGGGCTTGAGAATCACCAAGACAAAGAATCCGGTGTTCCTCATCGATGAGATCGACAA
>DJGJ01000018.1:40705-98830 GCA_002432715.1 Sphaerochaeta sp. UBA5849
CCTTCCGCGACACCTATCTGGATATCCCCTTCGATGTGAGCGAGGTGCTGTTTATCTGTACGGCAAATACGCTGGATTCCATCCCCAGGCCTTTGCTGGATCGAATGGAGATCATTCAGCTCTCGGGGTACACCAGTGACGAGAAGCTTGCCATCGGCAGGAAGTACCTGGTCCCCAAATCGATGGAAAAGCATGGCCTGACCAAGAACGAAATCAAGTATACCCCGGCAATCCTGAGAAAAATTGCCGATGAGTATGCCAGGGAGGCAGGAGTGAGAAACTTCGAGAAATCCCTGCACAAGATCAACCGCAAGGTCGCCCTCTCCTTGGTCGAAAACAAGATGGAATCCCTGCCTGTGGTCATCGACGAGAAGCTGCTTCTCGAGTATCTCGGCCAGCCGATCTTTGTCGAGGATGAGATCTTGAAAGCCGACAGGCCCGGTATGGCCATCGGTCTTGCATGGACCAGCATGGGTGGCGATACCTTGATCATCGAAGCGCAGAACACTCCCGGCAAGGGTGAGATCAAACTCACCGGTCAGCTTGGGGAGGTAATGCAGGAGTCGGCAAGCATCGCCTATACCTACATCAAGGCGCATGCAACCGAACATAAGATCGACCCGAGTTGGTTTGAGCACAACGCCATCCACCTTCACGTGCCTGAAGGGGCGACTCCGAAGGACGGACCTTCCGCAGGGGTGACCATGGCCGTTGCCCTATACAGCTTGGTCACCGGCCAAGTCATGGCCCCCAACCTGGCCATGACGGGGGAACTGACCCTCAAGGGAAAGGTCATGCCCATCGGCGGCTTGAAGGAGAAGGTGCTTGCAGCAAGAAGGAACAAGATCGAAGCAATCATCATTCCCCAGTTCAACAAGCGCGATCTGGACAAGCTTGACGAGGGGCTGAAAAAAGGCATCACCTTCCATTTGGTGGGTTCGGTCGAAGAGGTGCTTGCAATCGCCTTCCCTGACGATGCGAAACGACCGGCGATGCAGCCCGTCGCGGCAACCGCCCCTCAGCCGAACACAAGCGAAATCGCCGCCATCAGTGCTGCGGTCGCACAAGCGGTCAGGGAGGCGTTGGGTGGGCGTTGAGCTGCTCAGTCCGGCAGGCAATCTTGAGAAGCTGCGTCTCGCCTTCGCTTATGGCGCGGACGCAGCATATCTCGGCCTTTCAGATTTTTCTCTTCGTTCCAATGCGAAGAATTTCACGACAGACGATCTTGAGCAGGTGAGAGCACTCAAAGCCGGAAGCGGCAAACGTCTCTACTGCACATTGAATATGCTCTTTGACGAGGCAAACCTTGCCTTGCTCAAGGAGCAATTGCCAGTGATCAAGACTTGGCCGTTCGATGCCTTCATCATCAGCGATATCGGTCTTGTTCCCCTGCTGCAGGATGCACTTGGACCATCGGTGGAGCTGCATCTCTCGACCCAGGCAAGCTGCACCAACTCCAGCAGTGCTTCGATGTACCAAAAGATGGGATTCAGACGAGTCATCCTGGGTAGGGAGACTCCACTGGAGGATATCAGACGCATCAAGGACGCCAATCCAGATTTAGAGCTTGAGGTATTTGTCCACGGGGCGATGTGCATGGCCTATTCGGGTCGCTGCCTGCTTTCCAGCCACTTGACCGGCCGCAGCGCCAACCAAGGTGATTGCAGCCATACCTGCCGATGGAACTATCAACTGCTCCAAAGCGGGGAGTTGGCTTTGGAGGAAGAACAGCGAAAGGGTGTGTACTACCCGGTGATCGAGCAGGATGGATACACCACCATTCTCTCATCCAAGGACCTGTGCATGATCGATCATCTGCAGCAGTTGGTCGACTGTGGCGTTGATTCCTTGAAGATCGAGGGCCGGATGAAAAGCAGTTACTATGTGGCAGTAGTTACGAGAGCCTATCGAAAAGCCCTCGACGCCCTTCAAACCGGCGATGAAAATTGGAAGACGTTCCGTCAGGACCTCTTCGACATAAGCCACAGGGAGTACTCCACCGGCTTCTTCTTCGGTCATGGGCCGGTCGACCCCGCCATGGGGCAAGGAATCGACAAGAGCACCGAACAGGGATACCTCAGGGACTACCTTTTCTGCGGTTTCATCGGCACGCAGGTCGAACCGGGGATATTCGCCCTCGAATTGAAGAATCAAATCCGCAAGGGGATGACCATCGAATACATCTCAAGCGATGTCCATCACATTGAAGACGATTGCTTTTGTTTGCTGGATGAGCATTTGCAGCCAATCGAACAAGCCGACCACGGCAAGGTACAGTATCTGAAAACAGACAAATCGATACAGACAGGCTATATCATCCGCCGGGAAACTGTGGTTAAATAGCACATATGAAACGAATCCTCCTTTCATTGGCTATGAGTCTTTGCATGCTCAGCACCCTTGCAAGTGCCGCCTTGGTGGATGATTTTTCCTTTCTCAAGGAAATACCAGCCTTTGTGCAGTATGTCCAAGTGGTGAGGGATGCCGGTGATTGCGACAAAGCAGAGGAGCTGCGGGTGAAGCTGCAGAAGACAGGACTTGAAGAGGAGCAACAGATTGTGCTCGATATTCGTACGGCCACCCTGCTTGCCCGCCTGTATACGGAAGGAGAACCAAAAAACCCAAGTCGTTCCCTTGAACTGCTCAAGGAAGCGGAACAGGAACTGGAGGGACTGGAGGAAGATTCATTTTTCAAGCTTATCCTTGAAGCCGAAATCGATTCCATCCACTATCTCCTCAACCCGAGAAGTCTGGGAAAGGGCATCAGCAGCAACGCCAAGATCAACAAGGCGTACAAGCATTACCCCGACCAGGTGTATGCGCGTCTGATGAAGGCCAGCAGTCTGCTCTATGCACCCTCGATTGCCGGAGGGGATGTGAACAAGGCACTGCAGATATATTTGGAGCTTCTTCGTGAAGGGTTGCCGATTCTCTCCCGATGGGATACGGCCAGCCTGTACAGCAATATCGGTGTGGCAAGCATGAAGCGAAACGAGTGGAGTACTGCAAAGGGATACTTGGATGCAGCAAAAGCTCTCTATCGTTTCGACCCCACCCTCGATGCATATTTGAAAGAGGTGCAAGACAAGTTATGAATCTGCTGGTCTCGACCATTATCCTGATCGTGGGCATCTGGTCGTTTTTTCTTTACACAAGCAACCGACGATACTTCGATCGGATAACCAAGCATTGGGAGGCGTTTGAGTCCGAGGACTTGGTCACTGTTGCCATTCCCGCCCGCAATGAGGAATTGCATATCGAAGAATGCGTTCGATCCTTGCAGCATCAGAAACATCAGAATCTGGAAATTTTAGTCTTGGACGACAACTCCACCGATGCCACCGCTTCCTTGGTCCTCGAGCTGCAGAAGCAGGACAGCCGCATCCGTCTCATTACAGGAAAACCCCTTGAGGATGGATGGACGGGCAAGCTTTTTGCGATGCAACAGTTGTACGAAGCCGGCAAAGGTTCATACATTCTCTTCACTGATGCCGATACTCGCCATACTCCTGATTCGATTTCCTACGGCCTCTTTCTGCTTGCTTCACAGAAAGGGGAGATGATCAGCGGATATCCCAAGCAGATTACCCGATCCCTGGCCCTGGAAGTGCTGGTCAGTGTCATGCTTTTCAATCCCGCACTCTTCGTTCCTTTCCGTATCCAAGCTTCCTTGCAGTGGCCGCTTTTTTCCATGGCCATCGGGCAGTACCTGATGATCAAGCGGGAAGCACTCATCTCCTTGGGAGGATTTATACCGATAAAAGGCCAGATCTGCGACGATGTCGCCCTTGCTCGCTTATGCGCAAAAAAAGGACACAAGCAACTCTTCGCGCCGATGCAGACAGCCCTGCAGTGCGAAATGTTCACGACCTTCTCCCAAGGTTGGAAAAGCTTGGAACGGTCCATCATCGGAGTGGTCAAGCAAGGCCTGCTGGGCTTCCTCTTGATTCTCCTCATTGTATTGGTCCTGCTCCTGCTCAGCTTTGCTCCGATTCTGAGCGTGGTTTTTGGGGTTCTGGCTTTTTCAAACCAAAGCTATATGCTTCCCTGTATTTTCTCACTGGCCGGCAGTTTGCTCTTGTTCACCACCTGGAAACGATGTGCAACATACTTCGGATTCTCGCCGCAATCGGGCCGGTTCGGGCCGTTGACCATCCTGCTGGTGGTGCTCATGTACCTCAATGGCCTGTTTCTTCGTCTGAGTGGACGGGGTTTTCTGTGGAAAGGACGCGTTATCACATAAATAACCTTAAATTAACGTGTTATATGCAGGTTTTTCCCTTGCACAGCCAAAAAAGCGTGATAGAATTAGATAACCTAGACACATGGAGGAATCAATGACCATTCACGAACAGATTGTCATGCAGTATGAAACGTACCTCGCAGAGAACCAAAAGTTCACTGAGAAAGGAGTAAAGGTCTCGGCAGCACGAGCCAGAAAGGCTTTGGCAGAAATCGCAAAACTTTGCAAAGATCGCAGAAAAGAGATTCAGGAAGAAAAAGGCGAATAACAATCGCTTGAGTATGGCGTCCTTTGCTGGACGCCATTTCTTTGGCCTCCCGGTGCTCGAAAACCTTTTTGCAACCATACCACGTCTCATCCTGCCTCGTGTGATGAGGCGGGATGACGAAGGAGCACCGAATGCATTACAGGAACGTTTTAAGCAATGTCAGGTGCTTTTCACCCTTCTCTATCTTTTCTTCGAACTCGGCCTTCTTGCCTTGTTCCTTCTCTATGGCCTCAGCTTTCGCGTTGGAAATGAACTTCTCGTTTGAGAGTTTGGCGAGAACACCTTCCAGGCTCTTGCGGCTCTTCTCGATGTCGGCTTCCAGCTTGGCGACCTCTTTCTCTACATCGATGGCCTCACGAACGAAGACGAACATCTCATAGCCGGTACCGGCAACGGGAACCGCCTTGGCGGTGTCTGCACTCTCATCCACTTCAAGCGAAGAAGCTCCTACAAAGCCGGCCATCAGGCTCTTTTGTTCCTCAAAGAAGGAAGCTGCAAAGAATGACGGGTCGCACTTGACCACCACGCGGATTTTTCGTTCGACAGGAATGCCCAAGTCGGAACGCAATGCCCTCAGGGATGTAACCGCTTCCTGCAGTCTTGCCACCTTCATTGCATCCTCATCATGAATCCGGTCATTGCGGTAAGCGGGATACGAGCTGGTGATCAGCGGACCTTCCACGTTTGGCAGCTTTTGGTAGATCTCCTCACTGATGAAGGAAGCAAAGGGATGCATCAGGCGCATCGACTCTGCAAGAAGGTCCAGAAGCAGGGCCACCTGCCGCTCCTTGAGCCCTGAATCCTCGCTGTACAAACCTTGTTTGGCGCTTTCGATATACCAGTCGCAAAAATCGTTCCAGAAGAAATCATACACAGCCTGGGCGCCATCACTGAACTTATAGCTCTCGAGCGCCAACTTCACCTTCCGCGTTGCCTCATTGAGCTGGTGGTAGATCCACTTGTCCATGGTTGACAAATCAACCGAGGAAACATCGATAGCATCCACACCCTCCAGGTTCATCAGAAGGAACCGGGCGGCATTCCATACCTTGTTTGCAAAACGGGAACCAAGTTTGAAGGAGTCCATATCGATGAGGATGTCCTGACCCTGGGTGGCCATGTAGCAGAGGGTGAACTTCATCGCATCAGCGCCGTACTGCTGTACAACATCCAAGGGGTCGATTCCGTTTCCCAGGCTCTTGCTCATCTTTCTTCCCTGCTTGTCACGAACCAAACCGGTAATGTAGATATCGCGGAACGGGACGTCCCCCATCAGCTCCAAGGAAGCCATGATCATTCGGGAAACCCAGAAGAAGATGATATCGTATGCGGTGACCAACGTGGTGGTCGGGAAATACGTGGCAAGATCTGCTGTCTTTTGCGGCCATCCCAACGTACTGAACGGCCACAACCATGAACTGAACCAGGTATCGAGAACATCCGTTTCCTGCACAAGATCGGTACTATGGCACTTCGGACACTCGGAGGGATCCTGTCTGGCTACGATGATTTCGTTGCACTGCCGGCACTCCCACACAGGAATTCGGTGCCCCCACCACAGCTGACGGCTGATGCACCAGTCATGGATGTTTTCCAGCCAATGGCTGTAGGTATTCTCCCAACGCTTCGGATAGAAGACAATTTTCTCATCCTTCCAAGCCTTGAGGGCTTTGTCGGCCATACCTTTCATGCTGACAAACCATTGATTGGACAGATACGGCTCAATAACGGTATTGCAACGGTAGCAATGACCTACATCGTGGTTGTGTTCCACTTCCTTGATCAGGAACCCCTGTTCCTTCAAGTCTTGTACAACCAGTGACCGGGCCTCAATGGCATTGATGTTTCGGTATTTTTCCGGGCAGTTCTCATTGAGCGTCCCATCGGCATTCAGTACATTCACTTTTTCAAGGTTGTGGCGCTTGCCGCACTGCCAGTCGTTGGGATCGTGAGCCGGAGTAATCTTCACCATGCCGGTGCCGAACGTCATATCAACGAAACTGTCGGCAATGATGGGGATTTTTCGGCCGGTCAAGGGAAGGTCCAACAGCTTGCCCACCAAGTGGGTATATCGTTCATCCTCGGGATTGACGGCAACGGCAACGTCGCCGAACATCGTCTCGGGTCTGGTTGTGGCAACGGTGATGAACCCGCTTCCATCACTGTATGGATACCGCACATCGTACAGGAAGGCATGCACCGGCTGGTATTCAACCTCATCATCGGCAAGTGCGGTTCCGCACTTCGGGCAATAGTTCACCAGATACTCGCCCTTGTAGATGAGTCCGCGCTCATACAGGGTGACAAAGCTTTCCCGTACCGCTTGGCTGAGGCCTTCATCCATGGTGAATCTTTCATGCTCCCAGTCGCAACTGCAGCCGATTTTCTGCAGTTGTTCCTTGATGATGCTGTGATGCTTCTCTTTCACCTGCCAGGTACGTTCAAGGAACCGGTCGCGTCCGAGGTCCTGTCTTCGAAGGCCTTCCTTGGCAAGCTGGCGTTCCACCACGTTCTGGGTGGCGATCCCTGCATGGTCGGTTCCGGGCACCCACAGGGTGGGCCTGCCGGTCATGCGGTAGTACCGGGTGAGGATGTCCTGCAGGGAGTTGTTCAGGGCATGACCCATATGCAGGATTCCGGTGACGTTGGGAGGAGGCATTACAATGGTGAATGGAGTTTGCTGCCCTGCTACCGGCTTGAACAAACCCTCTTGGGTCCATGCTTGATAAATTCGATCCTCAAACGTTTTTGGATCATAGGCTTTGGCCAATTCAATTGCCTTCACAAACTGCCTCCTACTCGGAAAAAGAGTCTGTTCATAGTAGCAAAATAGGGAAGGCTCTACAAGTGAATGTAGAGCCTTCGACATGAGAGCGAGAGGATTTATCTCTTATTCGAGAGGAGTCACCGCCTTCAATTCCAACTTGACTGCATACCCCATAGCGTCAAGATGCTGAACGATCTGCTCCAGACTGAACATATCGAGAGAAGGTTTCTGAACATCGGTCACCTGCCGAATGTGAGCACTGTTAATGGGCTCGACAACCCCAGGAAGGATTTCCTGTCCCATCTGGGGTTGTGTACCGAACAACATGAACGCACCGATGAATACCACCACGAACGCAGCTGCGCTGGTGATCAAAGCTGGAACCAGCTTGATTTGAATTTTTTTGCGAAAAATGTGCATCTTCTTGTTTGCGGAGGGAAACCGCGTCTTCTCAAAGTACGCGTATACCCGATCCTGGCGAGCCTTGATGTCAGAGTCACGCAACCTTGCATCATACAAAGTCTGATGCAATGAGCGAAGTTGCTCCAAACGTTGGCGACAGGCGTTGCAATAGGAAAGATGCTCCTGGACCTGGGTCTTCCAAGGTTCCTGCAGCTCATCGTCAAGATAGGTATTCAACAGTTCGTCGTCCACACACATACACTACTCCTGGCTGAGAATCGACTCGAGCATTTTACGTGCCCGATAGACTCGTACCTTCACATTACTTTCAGAAATATGGAGCACACTCGCGATTTGCTTGTAATCCATGTCGGTATACTCTTTCATCACAATGACAAGCCTGAACTTCTCAGGAAGCTGGTCTATGGCCTCCTGTACGAGTTTGCGGGTCTCCTTATCCTCCAACACCTGGGCACCGTCGGAAGTGTTGGCATGCATGGCAGGAACCTTTTTCAGCTTCTCCACCATCCCCATCTCCCGGGCTTTCCGTTTCACTTGGTTGATGGCAAGGTTTTTCGACACCCTGATCAGCCAATACTTGGCATCATCAAGGGTGGCAAACTCCATCCCCTTGTCAAAGAACCTGATGAAAGCTTCCTGGCAAATCTCTTCAGCAAGGTCCTGATTGTTGGTGACGTGATAGACCACGCGCATCAATATCGGGAAAACCTCTTCATAAACTCGCTTGAACGCTCGCTCATCGTTGCTCTGTATTTCCATAACGTTAACAACTCACCAGTAACCAAGTTACATCTTTTTTTCCAAAGAGCTTCCCGAAGGTGTATCTTTGACAACATAGCCCATCGCATCCAATTCTGAACGCAGAGAATCCGCTAGAGCCCAGTCCTTCACCTTCTTCGCCTCAATTCGCTGTTGCAGCAGCGCCATCGCTTCAGGTGGAAAGGTTTGCTCCTCAGCCTTGGTGATGGTGTCGAACCTCAAGCCAAACACTTGGTCGAAGTACAGGCAGAGTGTGTATTTTTCATCGATTGAGAGACCTTCATCCTTCAGCACGCCCCACAGGTCGGCCAGGGAGCGGGGAGTATTCAGGTCATTTTGGACATGCTCAAGAAATGCCGATTGGTAGGCCAAGGCCTCACTTCGTTGCAACGCAATCTTTTTTGCACCCTGATTCAAAAGATTCTGAATTCGGTCATATACGTTGCGGCGGGCCGTGCGAGCGGTTTCCAACGACTCAAAGCTGAACTTCAGCTGACTGCGATAGTGCCCGCCCAGGCAGAAATACCGGTAATCCATCGGATCGAAGCCCTTGCTCTCAAGCAGGCCCAAGGTGAGGAATTCACCTTTGCTCTTGCTCATCTTGCCTGTCTCATCAAGCAAGAACTCACCATGCAGCCAGTATTTGACCCAAGGCTTGCCGGTGGCCGCCTCGCTTTGCGCGATTTCATTGGTATGGTGCACCGGAATGGCATCGATGCCGCCGCAATGAATGTCGAACGACTCACCCAAATAGTGCATGCTCATTGCAGAGCACTCGATGTGCCAACCGGGAAAGCCCCTGCCCCAAGGAGAGTCCCACATCATCGCCTGCTCTCCGTGCTTGCTCTTGGTGAACCAAAGAACGAAGTCCTTGCTGTTCTTCTTGTTCCCATCCACCTCGACATCGTCACGTACTGCAGTCCTCAAGGCTTGTAGGTCAAGGCGGGCAAGCTTTCCGTAATCATCTATGGAGTCGATGCTGAAGTAGACATTTCCCCCACTGATATAGGTGTGCCCTCTCTCTTCAAGCCGCTTGATCAATGCAATCATCTGCTCTATATGATCGGTGGCTTTGCAGACCGTGGTCGGCCGGATCATATTCAGTTCATCATAATCCTTGAAAAACGCCTCGGTGTAGTAGGATGCGATTTCCCATACCGTCCGGTTGGTCTTGCTTGCCATCTTTTCAAGCTTGTCTTCCCCGTCGTCCCCATCACCGGTCAAATGACCGACGTCGGTGATGTTCATCACATGATTCACCTTGAAACCCGAAATGAGGAGGGTGCGCTTTAACAGGTCTTCAAACAAATATGTCCGCAAATTTCCGATATGTGCATAGTTGTATACAGTCGGGCCGCAGGTATAGAGTCCTACATCAGACTCCTTGATGGGCTGGAATGGTTCCAGCTGACGGCTCATCGTATTGTAGAGAAGGACAGACATGCAGAGCTCCTTTAGGTTGCCCACCCCGAAAAAAGGGGGTAAGATGACTCCATGCATACCAATGTACGCAATAGCGATGAAAAAATCAACCTTGACCACCTGCTCATCGAGCAGGTTGAACTGGCTGGGCTCAGCGGCATCCATACCGGCGGCAAGGCCGACTTGGCAGCTTACCCTTCTGATTTTGATGAGTTGCGCCTCCTCCTCGACTATGCGCAAACGCACAAACTGCCGATCACCATTCTCGGCAGCGCCACCAACTGCCTGATAAGCGACGACGGTATCGAAGGGCTGACGATCTTCACATGCCACCTCAGGCGAAGGCATGTCCAAGGTGAGATGTTCTGTGTCCGCAGCGGCCTTTTGCTCGACCGTGCGATTGACTACGCCCTCGAGGATGGTTTGGGCGGGCTGGAACTGCTTGGAGGACTTCCTGGGACGGTGGGGGGAGCCATTGCCGGCAACAGCGGAGCACATGGCATGCATATCTCGGATCTGCTGTACTATGTCGATTACCTGACAATGGACGGGAAGATGCATCGAAAACAGATTCACCGTGACGATTTCACCTACCGCAACACCCCGTTCTCGAACCGAAAAGACATCATCATCTATGAAGCTGGTTTCAGGCTCACCCCGATTACCCAGACAAGTGAAGCCCGCAAGCGCAAGGATGAGGTGAAAGCAAAGCGAAAACTGAATGGCCAGTACGACCACCCCAGCATAGGATGTATTTTCAAGAATCCCGAAGCCCTGCATGCAGGACAGCTGATCGATGAGTGCGGCTTGAAGGGATACTCCATCGGGGGGGCGAAAGTGTCTCTGCGTCACGCCAATTTCATCATCAATCCCAACAAGCATGCCACTAGCAGTGATGTGAAAGCACTCATCGAGCATATCAGACAGCACGTGTTTGAGAAGACTCATGTCATGCTCGAGGAGGAGATTCATTATGTTGGTCGGTGGTGATATGGAAGGAATAGGAGATTGTCAGGCCTTTTTGCGGGTGGAAGCGAAGGGAGACCGAGCCGTTGCTTCGTTGGAATACAAACACTGCAGAGATTTTTGAAGACTGGAAGGACAGCCTTGCCATCTTGTCTTCCATCAGCAGCTTTGGCGGGGAATCGGAGGAGAACACCACGCCGGTTTGCAGCTTGGAACCTGCATACAGCACCTGCAGCTCCATCTCCCGGCTCCTTGCACTCAGTGCATCAACCAAAAATTCTTGTTGGTACTCTACTGACAGGCCCTTATACGCAAAGCGTGTCTCAAGAACAGTCTGCATCGTCTGGGAGTGCCCGCCATGGATGGGGGGAAGGCCAAGGGTGGAGCTGTAGCTGTGATGCAGGCTGAAGCCCTTCTTTTGAACATGAATGCCGGCCTCCAGGTTCCGCACAAAAAAAGGGCTGTTGCTGCTGCTCTGAAAACTGACGGGCCCCACTCTGATGCCCGCCGTCGTTGAGATTGCAAGACTACGGAACTCCCCCCATACACCCTCAACACTCCAAAAGGCCTGATCTGAATCAAACCGGTATCGGACGATCAGGTTTCGCCCAAGGAGGTGATTGTCCCACGCCAAGGCCAAATCCTCAGCATGCACATCGTTCGGTCCCAGCTGATAGAGGGCTGAAAAAGAGCCTGCCTGGACCTCGATTGCGGTCTGCTCTCCCCCACCGCGCAGCAGTGATACCGAATAGGCCGGTTGTTGAAAGGAAAGGCTTCGCCAGGACTGTGCCGGCAGGAAGGTGTACAGGCCAATGTATCGGCTGTCGGTGTAGGAAAAATATGGGGATGAGAGCTTGTTCACCTTCGCCTGCATCTGCATCCTTTTGAGATTGATGTTGGATTCAACGTCAAGTTGAAACGCCTTTTGTGCATAGGTATACCTACCTTTGTAATATCCGGTGTCGGGATGGAACGTCAGATTGAGTGTCGATTGCCCCACAAGATCGGCAAAGGGCAAAAGAAACAGACAGAGCAGAGCTACCTTCATGATAGGAAAAGAACTAGTACTTCCTGTTTTGCTTCAGGTTGATTATTCTGCGTAATAGTGATTTAATGACTTGGAACCAATCAACATTCCAATTATCGGTAAACCATATGAACTATAGGAGTCTTTCATGGTAATTCTGACCCTGAATTGTGGCAGCTCATCTGCCAAGTACCAAGTCTACGACTGGGCGAACAAGGATATTCTTGCTGTAGGAGTCGTAGAGCGAATCGGACTGGAGTATTCCACCATTGAGCATAAAGCCAACGGCAAGGAGGAGTACCACGCAGAATTCTCTTCCCCCACCCACAAGGAAGCCATCGAGTTGATCATCCGCATGCTGATGGATGATGAGTATGGCGTCATCAAGGACCTCAAGGAAATCGGTGCAGTCGGTCACAGGGTCCTGCATGGAGGCGAGGTATTCAAGAAGTCCGCACTGGTAACGGATGAGGTCATCGAGCAGTTGAAGAAGGTCGTTCCCCTCGGCCCGTTGCACATGCCTGCCAATATCATGGGTATCGAGGCAGCCCGAAAGGCCATGCCCGATGTTCCCCAGGCCATCGTCCTCGACACCGCCTGGCACCAGACCATGCCCGATGAAGCCTTCATGTATGCAGTTCCGTACGAATGGTACACCAAGTACAATGTACGGCGCTACGGCTTCCATGGAACCAGCCATCTCTATTGTGCAAAGCGTGCCGCAGTTGTGTTGGGCAAGGAAAACAAGGATACCAATGTCATCATCTGCCACATCGGCAACGGCGCATCAGTCTGTGCTGTGAAGAATGGCATCTGTATCGACACCTCCATGGGTCTCACCCCGCTTGAGGGCCTGGTGATGGGTTCTCGCAGCGGCGACATCGATCCGGCCATCATCCCCTACATGATGGACAACACCGGCATGAGCGCCAAGGAGATGGATACCACCCTCAACAAGAAGAGCGGCTTGATCGGTCTGTGCGGCAAGAGCGACCGACGCGATGTGCTGAAGGCCAGCCAGGAAGGAGACCTTCGTGCGAAACTTGCCATCGATATGGAGTGCAGAAGGCTGAAGAAATACATCGGCGGCTATGCCACCCTGCTTGACGGCAAGCTCGATGCCATCGTATTCACCGCCGGTGTGGGGGAAATGGCCCGCCACATCCGCCTTGGAGCCTGCAAAGGACTCGAAGCCATCGGGGCCAAGCTCGATGAACACAAGAACGAAGTATGTTTCAGCAGAAATGGTGAGTTTGTGATCAGCACCGATGACTCTCCGGTCAAGATTCTGGTGATCCCCACCGATGAAGAGCTGGTCATGACCGAAGATGCCTATGCATTGATGAACGGAACCTACGATGTACATACCAACTTCCATTATACCTTTGAAGAGAAGGACTATGTGAACAAGGGTCGTGAACGGGATTTGAAGAAGAACATTGAGAAGAATCCCGAGTTGGCCACAATCCTGGCCATCCCGCGCTGAAATACCTCATCGGAACAGGACGCCTTCGGGCGTCCTGATTCATAAGGTGTGAATAATCTATGAAAAAACCACATCCACCCTTGCATTCATAAAGGATTGTGTACTACGGTTTGATCATGAATACGATTCTGGTAGTTGAAGACGACATCGACATTCGAGAATTGGAACGCTATACCTTGGCCAGCAACGGATATGCCGTACTCCAGGCGGAACACGGCAAACAAGCTTTGGAAGTTCTCTCATCGCAAAGCGTCGATTTGATCATCCTCGACATCATGATGCCGGTCATGGATGGGCTTACGCTCATCAAGACGCTTCGATACGGTTTGAACAACACAACACCCATCATTGTGGTATCGGCAAAGGGAGAGGAGAGCGACATCATCACCGCCTTGGAACTGGGAGCCGATGACTACCTGACAAAACCTTTCAGCATGAATGTGCTTACCAGCAAAATCCGGGCTGTCTTAAGACGCTCGGAACAGCTTCAGAGCCCTCAAGTGGTACATCATGCAGGCCTGGTCATGGATCAGGGTCGGCATGTGTGCCTGGTGGACAACCAAGAAATCGACCTTACGGCAACTGAATTCTCATTGCTCTATCTGTTGGCCGGCAATGCCGAACAGGTTTTCACCCGCAACCAGATGATCACCCGGATCAAGGGAAGCGACTACCCTGTCACCGACCGATCCATCGATGTCCAGGTTGCCACCATCAGAAAAAAACTCGGAGCGTACGGCAGCAGGATCAAGACCGTTTGGGGTATCGGATACACCTATAAGGAAAGTTGACTCATTTCAGATTTTCAAGCTCCCTGTACACTCTTGCAAGAAAACCAGTGTCCTCTTCTGCAAACGGTGAAGCTTCCGGCTCCTTTTCCCTGACAGCCCCGATGACAGGATCCTGACGGCTTCTCACCTCATTTCCCAATGCCTTGGTATAGGTTTTGCCATCGGCTCTCCCCTGCAGAACATCCTCTGCTATCTGTTGGCTGGTGCCGACCACCGAGAGAAGCGAAGCGAGCTCTGCATCCTGCAACAGCAAAAGCTGTTGTTCCTGCTTCGCGGTGATCGGAATGGAGGAGTCGCTTCCTTGGTGGAGCTGCAGTGCTGCAAAGCGTGCCATGTGCCGGCCTCGTTCAACACCGGCAGCAGCCCATACCGCATAATGTTCCTGTTCATCCTTGATCACCACCTGTGAGCTTTCCAACAGCTTCAAAGCCAATACGGCAAGGTCTGACGAAGGCATCAACAGCCTCCTTTTTCCCACCTTGTTGAAAAAGTGCGCCTGCCCAAGCGGGGTGTCGACTCTTCCTGAATAATAGCTGGGATGCTTGCCATCCTCATCCAGAATGCAGAGTGTAAATCGGTTGCCTACGATATCGACACCGACAGCCTGTCTTTGTTGTGTTTCCATGCCATAAGTATACAAGCCAACCGAATTCCAACCAGTGATGAAAGAAATCCGTTTCCCTTGCAACACAGAATCGACAGTGGTACAGTTTTCCCCATGGCTACACTTCTTGAAGCGCTGTGCGCTTTCATCAACGGAGAATGCGGATGCATCAGCATCACCGGCAGCGGGGGAAAAACCACCGCCTTGACGGCACTTGCCCTCCACTACGCCAAATTCGGCAAACGCGTCCTGGTCTCCACCACCACAAAGCTGGAGCTTCCCCGACTTCGCGACTATGGCTGCGACATCTACTATAGCGACGAGCGGGTTTTCAGGCATACACCGAAGCAGGGTGAGCGCGTCTTCTATGCATGCGAGGGGAAGGATAAGGCACTCGCTCCTCCTCTCTCTCATCTGGAGACACTGATGGATTTCTATGATGTTCTTGTGCTCGAAGCCGACGGAGCCCGCCACAAACCCTTGAAACTCCACAGCGACTGCGATCCCGTTGTCCCGGACTTCACCACCTCAACGCTTGCTGTCATGGGCATGTCAGGGTGGGGGCAGGAACTTGGCCGGTGTTGCTTCGGCTGGAACCAGGACGGGCACAGGGTGGCCGACGATGAAGCATATCTGTATTTGTTGCATCATCAAGACGGGGTCCTCAAGGGTGCAGCCGGAAGGACCCTGGTGCTTTGCAACCAAGCTGAGAACACAGGATCTGAGACGATGACAACCCTCGCTCGCTCGTTGGATGCAATCCCCATCTATTTTGGTTCTTTGCAAACCAATACACTACTCTTCAGGAAGGAACCATGAATACCACAGTACTGCAACAAGCCTCATACCTGGGCGAACACAATCAAGCCTTTGTGTTTGTCATCATCCTGAAAACCGAAGGATCGGCAAGCCGGAGCCAGGGTGCCATGGTGGTCGATCAAGCGGGAATCGTCACCGGAACAATCGGCGGCGGGGAAACCGAGGCCTACGCACAGCGCCAAGCCCTCGATCTTCTGTCCTCACAAGAGCAATCACGCCATCTCGCGTTCACTGTCCGGCAGGGGGAAGTCAGCGATGCAGGGACGGTGCACCTGCTGCTGCTGGCCTGCACCACCGAAAGCATGCAGAAAGCGTTCAGCCAATTCAGGGCTTGGGAGGCCCATCAATTGCACCATGTAATGGGCTTGCAACTCCAGCCTTCAATTGCCCTGATGGGGCTTTGTGAAGGAGGGGCCACCATCGGTGAAGTGCATCCACAATTCCTCGAACAGGCGCATCAGGTCCTTGAGAACAATGTTCCCCGCTACATCGAGACCAACAATTGGACTTGTTATTTGAGCCTCCCGGTCAAGGCGCACAACCTGCTGCTCATAGGGGGAGGACACGTCAACCAGGCGGTTGCACAACTAGCTCATGCGGTGGGCCTACCCACCCAGGTCGTGGAAACCCGGGCGGAGTTTGCAACCGAGGACCTGTTTCCCTTTGCAAAGAAGCGAATCGTCGCAGAGACGATGCAAAAAGCCCTTGAGGAGGCAAGCATCAATGCTCGTACCGTCTGCGTCATTGCCAGCCATGCCTTCGACGAGGAGTCTGCCAAGCTGCTTCTGGACCGCGATATCGCCTATCTGGGTGTCCTCGGGTCTCGGCATAAGGCCAAGAGGCTGGCTGCATCCTTGAAATGCCGGACTCAAGCCATACAAAAGTTTTACTGCCCCATCGGTCTGGACCTGGGAAGTGAGACACCCCAGGAAATAGCTGTCTCGGTAATCGCCGAGGTCATGAAAGTGATCAACCAAACAACCGGAAGCAGCTTGAGAAACCTGGGGAGGAGGGTGGTATTGGTGCGAGGTGGCGGTGATTTGGCGACCGGAGTCATTCTCAGGCTCCATCGCAGCGGTTACCGTGTCATTGTCCTGGAAACGGAGCAACCCTCGGTCATCCGTACCACCGTCAGCCTCGCCCAGGCTATGTTTCAAGGAAGAGTCGAGGTTGAAGGAATCACAGCGCAGAGGTGTGCTACGGTGAAAGAAGCGTTCAACCTGCTCGATGAAGACATCATCCCCGTTCTGGCAGACCCGGCCATGGAGTGCCTTGATGAGGTCCAGCCCGTTTGCCTGGTGGATGCCATCATGGCCAAACGGAATCTGGGCACCCATATCGATGATGCTCCACTGGTCATCGCCCTTGGTCCTGGGTTTGAGGCTGGAGTGGATGCAGACATCGTCATTGAAACCAAACGAGGACACAGCCTTGGACGCATCCTCAGATCGGGTTGTGCAATCCCCAACACCGGCATTCCCGGCCTTGTGAACGGATTCGGAGAAGAGCGGGTGCTCCACTCCCCCAAGGCTGGAATTTTCAGATCACAGTGCACCATCGGTGACTTGGTTCACACAGGCCAGGTCATTGCAACCGTTGATGGTGAGCCGATTTTCGCTCCCATCGACGGCAAGCTCAGGGGCCTGCTCAATTCAGGCTTGCATGTCACCGCCCACTTCAAGGTTGCGGATATCGATCCCAGGGGGGAACAGGCCGACCATACCACGGTCAGTGAGAAAGCCTATGCCATTGGGGGAGCCGTGCTGGAAGCGCTGGATGGGTTTCTGAATCGGGCATAAGCCATTGATTTTTTAAAACTTTAATGGATTATTTCACTGTATTGCAGTAAACTCATCCCATGCGGCGAATCTATTTGGATAATGCATCGACCTCTTTTCCAAAAGCTCCGGGTGTAATACAAGCCATGAGCACCTATCTTGCAGAAAATGCTTCCAATCCCGGAAGGGGAAGTTATGAGCATGCCGTCCAAGCGATGGAGCAGGTGATGGACTGTCGCCAGAAACTGGAATTACTGTTTGGATGCAGGGAAAGCAGGAATGTGGTGTTCTCGCTCAATGTCACCACCGCCCTCAACACCTTGGTGGCAGGCTTGCTCACACCAGACGATCATGTGCTGGTAAGCGGTGTGGAGCACAATGCAGTGATGCGAACAGTGCATCTGCACCGCATCCCCTATTCGGTGATTCCCTGCGACAAGCAAGGCCGAATCATCTTGGAAACAATCCCTTCCTTGGTCAAACCCCAAACCAAGGCCCTCATCCTTACCAGCGCGTCCAATGTTGCAGGCACCATCCAACCGATCAGGGAGGCGGGAACAATAGCCCACCAGTTGGGCCTCTGGACCTGCATAGACACAGCCCAAGGAACACCTGCCGTCGAATGCCGGCTCGAGGAAGGAGTCATTGATGCAATTGCTTTCACAGGACACAAGGGAATTGCAGGGCCGCAGGGAGTCGGCGGCTTGGTCCTTTCCCCCCATCTTGCCAAGAGGATCACTCCTTCGGTAGGAGGAGGAACAGGCAGCAGGAGCGAAAGCTTTTCGATGCCTGAGCTGCTGCCTGACCGACTCGAGGCGGGAACCCAAAACATTGTGGGCATCGTAGGGCTTGGTGCTGCATTGGCAAGCCTTGGAAAGAGGGGCGATCAGGACCGAACCAGCTGCAATCGACTGCTCTCCTATTTTCTCGGTGACAGCCGTATCCGAGTCATCGGTCCAAAGACCATGGAAGAGCGTACCAGCGTGATCAGCATCATCGTCGAGGGATTCGGCCTTGCCGAGCTTGCCTACCGCCTCGATGCAGAGTACGGCATCCAAACCCGCTACGGCCTGCACTGTGCACCACTGGCCCATCAAAGTCTGGGAACACTTCAAACAGGAACACTTCGCTTCAGTTGCGGCCCTGCAACGACACACGAAGAAATCGATTATACCATCCAAGCCATGAAGGAGTTGCTTTGCTGATGAAATACCACAACTTGTTGCTCAATGCCCTGAAAAACGGGGATGTCACTCGAAAGACCGTGATAAGCGGCCCTCATGTAGGAGATGAAGCACTCTACAGCAATGCAGCATTGCTTTGGGGCAGCTGCGATGCAGCCGGCGGCGAGGTTTTGGAAGAAAGATTGCAGACCGATGTCGAATTGGTTGTCTGTGGTGGTGGGCACATCGCCCTTGAGCTGGTTGCTTTTGCATCCCGTCTCGGATACAGGATAACCGTCATCGATGAGAGGGAGCAGTATTGCAACAATACGCGCTTTTGTGGTGCACAGTGTGTGTGTGCTCCCTTTGATCAGGCATTGGATGGGGAGCATGGTTGGATCAGGCCCTACTTTGTCATCGCAACACGCGGCCACAGCTACGACCAACTCTGTCTTCAGAAAATCCTGGGACTCAATCACCGCTATATCGGCATGATAGGCAGCAAGTCGAAAGTAGCTGCTACCTTCGAAAATCTGAGAAATCTTGGATTCTCCCAAGCGCAGCTTGATCAAGTCCACTCTCCGATCGGCCTGGACATCGGGGCGGTGACCGCCGGCGAGATTGCCGTTTCCATTCTGGCTCAAATCATCCAAACAGTACGCACAGAGAAGCATGTGGTGCAACTGGACAGGAACCTGCTGGAACGCCTGGCTCGGACTGAACAGAAATTCTGCCTGGTGCGTGTCATTGAAAAGCATGGCTCTGCTCCCTGCGATGTCGGATTTCAGATGGCAGTGTTCGAGGATGGGACGGTTGAGGGAACCGTTGGAGGCGGCTCAGTCGAAGCAAAGGCAATCGAGGATGCGAGGCAGACGACCAGCAATCAAGTAAGAGCCTACGACCTTTCCAATGCAAAAGCCTCGGAGCTGGGGATGATTTGCGGTGGCAATGTGCGCCTGCTCTTTCAGCTTTGGTGATAGCCCTCACCGACCATCTCATAGGCAAAGAGCGTTTGGGCATCCTCGCTGTTGTAGGCGAAATCCCAACACCCCATGCGATGCAGCATGCTCCCTCCAAACCCTTTCTTGAAGGAGTAGAGTCCGCTCATCGGATGCTCCTTCTCCTTCGTTGGCGAGACGCCGAACAGATCGTATTCGCTGCAGTTCCAGCTTTTTGCCAGCTTGATGGCACCCCATTGCAGTGCATAGGTGCTCATGGTGTTTCGCATAAGCGAGGAAGAGGCGCCATAGAGGTAGGTCGCCCGGTTCTTTGAACGGCTGAGGAACATTGCACTGAGCGGAATTCCCTCATAGAAGGCCATCAGCAAGACAACTGTGGCACTCTCATCGACAGGTCCATAGAGCGAATCAAAGAAACAGCGGTCATGCAAATTGATGCGATTGCGTGCGCAGGTCTGGCGGTACAGGTCGTAGAAGGTATCGAGATGGTCGTGTCCGACTTGACGCACCAGAACGCCTTTACGTAAGGCCAAATTGATGTTGTACCGGGTTTTGTGATGCATCCGTGACAGGATTTCCTCTTCGCCCGGCCTGAGGTCGATGAGCATGGTATCACTGGGCAGCTGGTTGGAAACCGACTTGTGCAGACTTCGCTTGCTCGTTCCCCAGTTCAACCTGAGATTTTGGAGAGTGAGAGGAAGATCCTCATCCTCCCAGATGGTTTTCCAAGGAAGGTCATAGCGCAGCAGGATGCAGTGCCGGGGAAGCTTTTCCTGCAGATTCATGGACAGTTCTTCCAAAAAAAGCCCCATTCGATCCTCCTGGGGACTGAGAACCGGACCATACGGGACATAGCCGATGCTCTGCTCCCGATTGACGGGAACCAGCTGGACAAGCACGTCGTCCAGTATATAGGATGAGGCGGGAGACCCTTGCAAGTCTTCCGAACGGACCTTGATATCAAAAGCTTTCGTTTCGTAACCCTGTTTTTGCTTTACTTGTGACCAAAAGGACGATTGATGCAACAGCGGAGTATCATAGAGGTACGCAGGTTCTTTTTCCTGCACACTGACGTTCATCGCATGCTCCCTGAAATAATGGTGAAAAAATTTTATCACAAAACATACAAAGAAGAAAGGTATGTATAAGATATGAGAAAACTGTGAAATACGGCTGGCGTCCTTGTTTGGCCCATCCTTCCTTGCTACAGTATTTTCATGCACGATTCTTACCTGCCAGGGAGTTGGTACCATGAAATTCTCAAGCATCCGTTCCAATTTACTCGTTTCCTCCCTCATTCTCCTCATGTTGAGCCTTACACTCAGTTACAGTCTTTCCAACAGGGCTTTCAGTGCAGCCCTTCGGCAGTCCACCTATGCCGAGCTGAAAGGAAATGCCGAATACCTGTACGATATTGTCTCTCGATACTCACAACCCTGGCAGGAGGGTCACTTTGATGCATATGCAGAGTCGACGGCAACCAGAATCACCTTGATCGCCCACGACGGCCAAGTGCTCTTCGATTCGGAATTCGACATCTCACAGTTGAACAATCACCTTTGGAGGCAGGAAGTACAAGAGGCTCTGGACAAGGGAAGTGCATCCAGTGAGCGGACAAGTGCAACCGAGAATCTTCCGGTGCTTTACTATGCACGCTCGGTGGAAAACCATCCCACCATTGCAGTCATTCGAGTCTCGAAAACATTGAATCAGCTCAGCGGGTACAAAGAAACGTATCAGCAGATGTTTTTGGGCAATCTTGCCATTCTTGTGCTGCTTCTTCTTGGTATTACCACCGTTTCGATCATGCTGCTCACCAAACCCCTGAAGAAAATCCAGACCTTGGCAAAACACTATGCCCAAGGGAACCTGAATGAACGACTTTCGATCCAGAGCCCAAAGGAGATGGCCGACCTTGCCTCTTCAATGCAGCATATGGCCTCATTGCTGAAAACAAACCGTGATCGTTTGGAAACCTCGCACAACCGTTTGCAGGCCATCATGGACAACCTGCACGAGGGAATCCTGCTGCTGGATTCCAACCTTGTCATAGAGGTGGCCAACCTCGAGGCGGTCAAACTGCTTGGCGGTGATCCAACCGGACGCAGGCTGGGCGAGGTAATCTCTTCGACCGAGGTGCTTTCGGCCTGCAACACATGCTCCAAGGACGGTACTGCAACGTCGCTTACCGTTGCCAAGTACAATCATCTCTACGGGGAGAGCGCCATACTGGTAGGAAAGCGCAAAGCAAGAACCCTTCGCTTTCTCTGTTCTCCGCTGACCCAGTCCAAAGGGTTGAACAAATCGATGGTGGTATCGATCCAGGATATGACTGAACTGACGAGGTTGGAACAGATTCGAAAGGATTTTGTGGCAAATGTCAGCCATGAATTGAAAACGCCGATCACTTCGATCACCGGGTTTTCCGAGGCCTTGCTGGAAGCACGGACCGAACAACAATTGAGGCAGTTCGGCCAAGTCATCCATCGTCAGGCAAGCAATATGAAACGCATTGTCGATGATTTGTTGCTGCTCTCCAGCCTCGAGCAGTCAAATACTCATCCCACCATGACTTGGACACAAGTCGAACAAATCATTGAGGAGACTGTGCAGAACTGCAAATACCGGTTCGAGGAGAAACAAAGCACACTGACAACACAGATCGACAATCCTCTGGGTTATGAAATCTTGTGCAGCGGCATGCTGATCACCCAGGCTCTGACAAACCTCGTAATGAATGCATTGGCCTACTCAAGCGAACGTTCACCTGTTACGCTGGCATGTCATGTGGATGACTTGACCGCCACCTTCTCGGTAAAGGATGAAGGCATCGGGATACCGGTTGAGGACCAAGAGCGCATTTTTGAGCGTTTTTACCGTGTCGACACCGCCCGGAGCCGCAGCCAAGGAGGCACCGGACTCGGTCTTTCCATCGTCAAGCACATCACCGGTGTGCATCATGGAAGCATAGAAGTACAGAGCGAAGTAGGAAAAGGCAGTCTCTTTATCATGAGACTGCCTCGAAGCGGCTTTGAGCTTCCCGATCTGGAAGAGCGAAGCAATTCATTGTATCGGAAAAACTCTCAATAGGGTTCAGACGCGGGGAATGGCTGGATTCTGCAACTTCGGTCCGTTGAGTTTCGGCCTCTGCCCTTTTTCCATGTACACAATCCAGCGGCAGATGGTTGTCACATGATCGCCGAGGCGCTCCATCTCCTTGGTAAGGTAATGGAGATTGAGGATGCGTTCCATCTCCTTTTCGTTTTCCGGTTTCAATGCATAGAGATCCTTATTCAACTCATCACGTAAAAGATCCATCCGATCGTCCATGGCGGCCACTTCAATGGCTTTTTCAGCTTTTACATCAATGAATGCCTCTACAGCACGACGGGTCATGGTTGCTCCGAGCAAGGCCATTTCGCTGATGCGTTGAACAAACGGGGTGAACTGGGGAGACTCCTCCCACCGCGTCATTTTCGCCATATGGGCGGCATGGTCTCCCATCCGCTCCAGGCTGGAAACAATTTTCATGCCGGCGATAATGTGACGCATGTAGTGCCCGTAGGGAGCTTCACTGATAAGCAGGCGCACCCCATCGTTCTCCACCATCTCCTGTAGCTGGTCGATGAACCAATCGTTGGCGACAACCTTCTTGGCCAGCTCCTCATCATGATTGCTGAACGCGGCATGGGCAAGAAGGATCGACTCCTCCACCCTGTTGACCATCTGGATCAGCAGTTCTTGAAAAAACCGCATTTTCTCATCCAGCATGGTAGTATGTTTTTCATCCATTTCAAATCTCCTGGGTCAACCGAATTTTCCCGATATATACTCTTCCGTTTTCTTATGTACGGGATTGAGGAACAACTGCTCCGTCTTTTCATACTCCTGCAGATACCCGGTCCTGTTCTCATCCACCATGAAGAAGGCAGTATAGTCGGATACCCTGCTCGCCTGTCCCATATTATGGGTGACGATGACAATCGTATAGTCCTTTTTCAGCTCCAGAATCAACTCCTCAATCCTGGAAGTGGCTATCGGATCCAGGGCCGAAGCCGGTTCATCCATCAGGATCACTTCCGGTTGCACTGCAATGGTCCTCGCAATGCAGAGACGCTGCTGCTGGCCTCCACTGAGGCGCAAGGCATTCTGCTTGAGCTTGTCCTTTACCTCATCCCATAAGGCTGCGGAACGAAGACTGGTCTCCACCAACTCATCATAATCCCCTTTGTAGCCATTCACCCTTGCCCCCCAGGCAATATTCTCATAAATGGACTTGGGAAAAGGATTGGGTTTCTGGAACACCATGCCGATGCGCCTTCGGATCAGAACAGGATCGACATCCTTTGCATAAAGATCCTCCCCATTGAACAGAACCCGGCCATCGAGTGTTGCCCCCCGAATCAGGTCGTTCATGCGGTTGATGCTTCGAAGCACCGTACTTTTACCGCATCCCGATGGTCCAATGAAGGCTGTCACCTCGTGCTCATAGATTTCCATGCTCGCGTGCTTGACTGCAAGAAAGGATCCGTAATGGATATTGACATCATCCAACTGGATGATTGTTTTTTTGGGTTCCAATTTGCTCTTTTCTTGGAATACCGGTGGCAGGCTCTCAGCCAAATTGGTTTTATTCATGCTTCCATCCTCTTCTTTTTGGATAGTTTGTCTCGTAGGATGATGGCGCTGCTGTTGAGGACCATCAGCAGGATCAAAAGGGCTATGATCGCAGCACCTGCCACGTTGCGATACGCTCCCTGGGGTCTGGCCGACCACTGATAAATCTGGATCGGCAAGGTCGTGAACTTGGAGAAAATCCCCGAGGGATCGACACTGATGAAGGTTGAAGCACCGATGACAACCAATGGTGCGGTCTCGCCCAGCGCCCTGGACAATGCAAGAATGGTCCCGGTAAGAATCCTATCGATGGATACCGGCAACACCTGGCCCCATATGGTCTGCCACTTGGTTGCGCCAATGCCGTAGCTGGACATGCGCAGCGAGTCCGGGACCGCCTTCAGTGCTTCCTGGGTGTTGATGATGATGATCGGCAGCACCAACAAACCCAACGTCAACCCTCCACTGAGGATGGTCCGCCCGTTGGCGGTTGTATCAGAAACCCCGGTAAACAGGGAACCGCTGGTAAAAGCTTCCATTGCCCGAACAAAGACAGCCAAGCCCAAAAGTCCGTAAATGATGGAGGGGACTGCACTGAGATTGAAGATATTCAGCTGAAGGAGTCTGGTCAGCCTGTTCGGCTTTGCATACTCCTCGAGGTAGATGGCCGAACCCACTCCGATGGGGAACGCAAACACGAAGGTAATGAGAATGATCCAAAGCGATCCGAGCAAGGCGGTACGAATACCGGCATAGAGAGGGTTGGCACTCTGGTCGGCGAAAAGAAAGTCGATGGTCAGCCAACTCTTGAAGGTCAATACCGCGTCACCTTGGTCGAACATGTATTCATTGATTTCCCCCTGCTTCGTCAAGGAGGCCCAGAGGCCCCATGTCCTCAGTACGCTGGGTTGCAACACATACTGTTCAATAAGAGCGATCAAATCCTTGTCGGTTCGGTCGGCAATAGGCTTTTCATATTCGACCCTCCTGAGGATGCCGCTCGAAAGATGGGTTTTCGCAGTCTCCTCCAGTTGTTGGCGGGAGAACTCTGAAAGCTGTGATTTTCCATCCATCAGTTCCGACGGTTTCATTTCATAGCGTATGGCAGCAAACCCGAATGTTGAGTCGATGACCGAGAACAACAAGAGAACGAGAAACAGGATTGCCAGGGAGGTGGAGAACAGGAAAACCGCCTGCCAGACCACCCCGACTTTTCTTCGTCTCTCCATCATGGAGAGACGGGTCTCTTCACTTCCAAAAGTTATGGAACTTTGCATATTATTCATACTCCTGATGGAAGATGGTGGATATCTTCCTGGACACCAGATTCAAGATGAAGGTGATGATGAAGAGCACCAAGCCTAGTGCGAAAATGCTGTTGTAATCAACAGAGTTGTAACTGACATCTCCTCCGCTGATACGTACGATGTAGCCGGTGATTGTTTCAGCAGCCTTGAACGGGTTGGCGGTCAGCTTCGGTCCCGCCCCCGCAGCGAGAGCTACTACCATGGTCTCTCCGATAGCCCGCGAAAAAGCCAGCAGGAAGGTGGCGGACAGTCCGCTCAGTGCAGCCGGGATGACGACCTTGAACGTGGTTTCAATTTTCGTTCCGCCAAGGGCATAGGCTGCAAGACGCAGTTCCTTCGGTACCGAACTGATTGCATCCTCGGCCATGGTGGCTATCAAGGGAAGGACGAGAATGCCGATGACCAGCCCTGCCGAAGCTGTATTGTAGATTTCCACCACATCCTGGCCGAACAACGACCTGAGAAGCGGGGTCATGAATGTCAAGGCGAAGTATCCGTAGACAATGGTGGGGATGCCGGCGAGGATCTCGAGAACCGGCTTGAGGATGCCCCGCATCCGATCACTGGCATATTCGGCCAGGTAGATGGCTACAAAGAGGCCTATGGGAATTCCAAGCAGCATCGCAATGATGCTTGTGGTGAAGGTTGCGTTGAGCAAGGGAAGGAAGCCGAACTGATGAATCATCGGCTGCCAATTCTTCCCAGTCAAGAATCCTATGAGGTCTACCTGAGGGTCGGAGAAAAAGAGATAGGACTCCCTGACTAAAATCACGACGATTCCGACGGTGATCAACATGGAGAACAGGGCGAAAAGAAACATGACGGTTTCGATGATTCGTTCATGAAAACGACTTTTTTTCCTAAAGTGGGGGTTGTCAATTGCCATAGATGGAACATCCTTTCAAAGAAGGCCATAGGCCGCATGGATGCGACCTATGACCAGGATCACCTGAAACACTTAGTAGGTACCGTTCATTGCATCGAGCCAAGCCTGCCTGCCTTTTGCAAGTTCTTCGTCGTTGGCCGGGAAGTATCCCACTCCTACAATCTCTTCGTTTACATAGCTGAGGTAGAAGTTGATGAATGCAGCAACCTGGGGTTTGGTTCGCATGATCTGCTCATCGCTGTAGATGAAGAGCGGTCTTGCCAAGGGGTAGGTCCCGTTGTCCACGTTGGCCTTGCTTGCTTCCACACCGTCGATTGCAAGGATTGAAAGGCTGTCCTTATTCTCTGCATAGTAGGCATATCCGAAGAATCCGACTGCATACGGAGATCCCTTGATGCCCTGTACCAGGATGTTGTCATCCTCGCTGAGCTGCAGGTTCTTCGCTGAAAGCATCGGCTCGGGATTGTTCTTGAATATTTCTTCACTGAAGTAGTCGAACGTACCGCTGTCGGTTCCAGGAATGAAGCGCTGAATTTTCTGATTCGGCCAGGCGGGGTTGATTTCCGACCAGGTCGAAGCTGTGCTGAACAGCTTGGCAAGCTCACTCTTTGTCAGATTCTTGGCAAAGGTGTTCTCCTTGCTAACCACTACGGCAAGGGCGTCGGTGCCGACACGGAACTCAATCGGGTTGCGACCGATCTGCTTGGCAGCTTCAACTTCCTTTGCCTTGATGGCGCGGCTGGCATTGGCGATGTCGGTTTCACCGGCTACGGTAAAACGTTCGAATCCTGCACCGCTTCCGATAGAGTCGATGGTGATCACTCCGCTGTACCCTTCCTGCTTGAAGCGCTCAGCCATGCGCTCCGACAAGGGATACACAGTGGAACTACCGGCAGTGATGATATTGCCGCTGACTTTCAGCGGGTTGACTCCCGGCAGACCTGCTACACCGCCGTCTTCAATCCAGGACATGGGGCCACTTTTCTGATCAGCGCTTTCCTTTGTTCCAGCAGCAAAAACTGGAAGCGACATAAGAACAACGGATACGAGCATCGCTACAATTACTTTTTTCATGGTTTCCTCCATATTGGGAACTGTGATAATCAGAGACTACGGAGCAAATGTGAGAAAAGTATGCAAAGACCATGAATAAATCATTGATTGACAAAACACCACAGCCCTCTTTCCTCTTTTGTCCAATCACAGTACCTTATAGGTATGGCAAAGAAACTTCTTTTTTACCGTTGTCCAGTTTGTCACACCCTGGTGGAGCTCATCGATAACGGCGGGCATTCCTTGACCTGTTGCGGACAGAGCATGCAACCGGTGACGGCAAAGACTGAAGACCAAGCGGATGAATACCACCTGCCTGTCATAACGCGGCGCTCCGGTCTTTTGTATGTCGAGGTCGGCAAGAAGCCCCACCCGCAGAGCGAGGACCATCAAATCACCTGCATTGTCTTGGTAACCAAGCAGACTGTCAGGAGAAGCGACATCAAGAGCAACCGGTCTGCGGCAACGGTATTCACCGATAAGGATCATGGAGATGTATATGCCTACTGCAATGTCCACGGACTCTACAAAGTCTCATTCTAAACCCCTGCTTGTCGTCATCGACATGCAACAGGATTTCGTAACCGGCAGCCTCGGAAGCGAGGAAGCACAACGGGTTGTCGATCGGATCGCCCGAAAAATCCAAAGCCATGCCGGCCTGCTTGCCTACACCCTGGATACCCATCAAAGCGACTATTTGCAAACCAGTGAAGGCAGGCACCTGCCGATTGAGCATTGCATCAAGGGCAGTGCGGGACATGCGCTTGTTCCGAATCTCAAACCACTGCTTGAGAGTGCACGCTGTTTTGAAAAACCCAGCTTCGGTTCGGTTGAACTTGCATCCTGGATAGCCGGGAATCCTGATATCTCCCAGGTGGAGCTGGTCGGAGTATGCACCGATATCTGTGTTGTCTCCAACGCCTTGCTCATCAAGGCTTTCCGTCCCGAGCTTCAGGTTCTGGTGGATGGGTCATGCTGCGCCGGAACCAGCATCCAGGCTCATCAAGCCGCACTTCAGACGATGAGGTCCTGCCAAATCGAAGTATTTTAGGTGCTTTGCCTATAACCCGATGGACAAAACCACCAGAGGCCTTGTAGGATACGTCGTACAGACATCCATAGAAGGAGGCTGCTCATGGAACAGTCCTTATCGTATGTTCTGGTGACACCCTACACGGTAGCGAAAAGTAGAACCGGCGGGGTATTATCCAGACTCCTTTCCCGTATATCCCTGGAACTCGTCGGGGCCCAAATGGTCGCGATGGATCAAGAAATTGCCAAGGAATTTGCATCCATCATCAAGCATAGAAAGAAAGTTGAAGGTTTCAAGATATCCGATTTGCTCTCTGACTATATCGAACAGAACATGGGCCCTTCATCAGGGGTGAGACACCGCTCGCTGCTCTTGCTGCTGCGCGGGGAGAATCCCTGTGAACAGCTTTCGGCGGTGGTCGGGTTCTTCCAGAAAGAGACCGGAAGCGTGGAGACCGTCATCGGCGAGTCGATCCGCGATACCTATGCCGACTTGATTTTCACCGATGAGAGCCAGGAAAAAGTCAAGTATTTCGAACCTGCAGTAATCACCGCACAGACCCAGGGGGAAGCCGATGACACCCTCGCCCTCTTCAGGCCTTGGCTTGAGAAAGAGAGCAACATCGTTGTCAACAGGCCTGCTGAGTACTACGCCGATGTCGAGCGTACGCTTGTCATCATCAAGCCGGACAACTGGAAATATGCATCCAGCAGACCGGGTATGATCATTGACATGTTCAGCCGCAGCGGTTTGAGAATCGTTGGGATCAAGGTGCTGAAAATGTCCGTCAACCAGGCTCTTCAGTTCTACGGCCCGACAAAGGAAGGCCTGAAAGCAAAGCTTGCCCCCATTTACGGCATGCAGGCGCGTGAACTGCTCGAACATGAGTTCAACGTGCATCTGGATGCACAGATGCAGGACATATTGACCACCAGCTTCGGGGACAAGTATTCCGAAGAGCAGTTCGAACGCATCGTTGAGTTCATGGCAGGTATCAAGCCCAGTGATTGCAAGATTGAGGACTATGACAAGCCCGGTTTGGTCAAGTGCATGGTTCTCATCTATGAAGGCAAGGATGCAGTTCAGAAGATTCGAACCATTTTGGGTGCAACCGATCCGAACAAGGCTGCCGCAGGCACGATCAGACGCGAGTTCGGCTCCAACATCCGTGTCAATGCAGCACACGCCAGCGACTCAACCGAGAATGCAAAACGAGAAATGGGTGTCCTCAAGGCCGAGGAAAATTCCTGCTACTCCCTGCTTTCAGAGTATCTTGATGCTAAAGCAACCGTTTCTCGCCCGTAAGGGATCTGAGATGTGTTGCGTCCTGGGTTACCTCCATACACCCCAGGTACTCACCATCAGTACTACGCACTGCGTAGTACTGGATGTGGATGAATCTCCCTTTCATAACCAGATGGAATTCAGCCGAATCCTCCCTTCCTTCCTTGAAGGAGTCGAGGATGGCTTGGACGGTATGTACGCTTTTGGGCGGATGGCAGTTTTGCACCAAACGTCCTATTACTTGTGGAGTGCGTACAAATATGCGATGGGGAGGATCTGAATAGAACTTCAGGCGGTCATCGCTGCCGATGAAAGCGATATCGAACGGCAATACCGAGAATATTCGTTCCAACTCCTGCTGCGACAAGGAACCGGTCCTGCTCACAAAGCCATGCAAAGATGAAATCTCCGGCTGAACCTGCTCTTGTGTCCCAAGAGCCCGGTATGCAACCGGAAGCAAAATATACTGTTCCCGGTAGCTCAAAATACCAACATGTACATAAAACTGCCCGAACACCTTCCATGATCGCTTCATGTCTCTTCCATCACCTGAAAGTACGGCTTTCTGAAGGCCAAGGGCGGTATCCTGGATCGACCACATCAGCTTGACACAGCTGTGTTCGGTGCTCGCTTTCTCAAAAAGCGGAAACAACTCATTCTGCAACCGTTCATAATGGTCCTTGATCAGGGAAAAGGATGCGACCTCTTCAATCAGCGGGGAGAGGTCTTCGCTCTGTTGCTTCTGCAACTTCTTGGCCGACCTCTGCAGCTTTTCCATACCAAGCACGATTTTTCGATTCTCCTGATCAAGGGAAGCGAACAAGGAACCCTTGGGATACTCAGGCAGGCTCTGGCTTTCCAACCCTTTGCCTATGGAGCGGATGAATCGGGCCACCGCCGCTGTATGCACTGTCACATCCCCAGGGTGGGAAAGCAGTGATTCCAAGGCGCTGTTGGCTTCAAAGGCAGTGGCGGTTTCCAATACCGGGGCATAGAGTGCATAGGTCTGCTTGTCGGTTGTCCCGCTGCGAAGAAGGTTCAAGTACTGAGTCAGTTGCTCAATACGCTCGTCGCTGGTATGTATCAGTTCCATGTAATTCACTCCCCAGACCAGTGTGATGCAAGAGCTGCCATCTATCAAGACCAATTTCAACAATTGCACGGTCGTCACTCTTACGGAATTTTCATTTGCACAGCATGGCGATGAGTGTTCTCTTGCTCATCGGCTTCCTTCCGGCGGGACTGAGAAGGAGGTATGGGTTCGGATTCCTTGAGTAGGCGCACCAAACGATGTGGATACCTTCGTTCGCTGAGCAATCTCGCCATCCGGAAGGCGGGCCCTGCGTTGCAGGCCTCTTCTCTTGTCATCGAAGAGCAGGTGGGGTACAGTCAGAAATCAGGAGTGAATCATGAACGTACAGAAGAAAGCCTTGCACTTCGGATTAAAACTCTTGCCTGTAGGCATACTGTGCAGCCTCTATCTGGCCATGACCAATGTCAATGCAATGAAGCAAGCAGGGATGCAGGCTCCTGCGCTCCTTATGATATTCTCTTCCATCATCCAGATTGCCTTCATCTATACGCTGGTACTCTCCTATCTTGGGTACCTGCTTGCAGAAAGAACCGGCCTGCTCAAACCTTTCGTTTTTACGAAACAAGAGACGCTGATTACCGTATTGGTCGGTTTTGGCTGTGCATTGGTGATGATCAGCGACTACTATCTCTTCGCTCCCCGGATAGCCCAAGTCCAGGCTGCCTATACCAAGGAATCCTTCACCCTCATATCCCTGCTCTTCTCCATGCTCTACGGCGGTATCATCGAAGAGATCATGTTGCGTTTCTTCTTCCTCTCCCTGTTGGTTCTCATCCTCGACATGACGAGGGGAGGAAATCGCGGCAACAAACCAATACCTGCTTGGTTCCACCTTCTTGCAAACTTCATCGCCGCGCTGATCTTCGCCCTCGGCCACCTTCCTGCAACCAAGATGGCATTCGGTGAGATCACTTCCCTTTTGCTTGTTCGCACCTTGCTGCTCAACGGGGTGTTGGGTTTTGTCTTCGGTCTCTTGTATTGGAAAAAGGGATTGCAGTACGCGATGCTCGCCCATGCACTCACCCACCTGTTCAATCAGGCAATCTTCCGCTTCATCATCCTCTAGCCTATGGACATTCGTGCACTGCTGCTGTTTCTGCTGATCCTGACAGTCTTCTCAACAGTCATCAGAATCCGGGAAAAACGCAGTGCGTCCAGCTTCATGAGCGAGCAACTGCTCTATCTGAGAATACGCCAAAGCTTGGTTGTGATCCATAAGAGCCTTGACGAATTGGCACAAATCAGCCGCCAACGCTACAGCCTCCCACCGGGATTGGGGCTGCTTGTCAACGTGGAGGAGTCCACCTTTGAGAACATGCAGGTGTTCACCCTGGGCGACAAGCGTGCCAAGAACCTGGTTTTCTTTCTGCATGGAGGGGCATATGTTCAGCAACCTACCTTTGCACATTGGATTTTTCTGGAGAGGCTGATACGAATGAGCGGTTGTCGCATGATGGTCCCCATCTATCCCAAGGCTCCCGACCACCAAGTCAGCGAGGTGCTGCCCTCCCTGTTGCGGCTGTTCACGAAACAGGAAGGTGAGCAAATCACCCTCATGGGGGATTCAGCGGGCGGGGGACTCGCCCTAGCCCTCGCCCAGAGCATGGATGAACGGATCAGAAGCCGGCTCGATCACCTCATCCTGATCTCTCCCTGGCTGGACATCGAGCTGACCAATCCATCCATTGACTTTCTCCAAGGACAGGATCCGATGCTCTCCAAAGAAGAACTGCGGCTCTTCGGCACGGCTTGGAGAGGAAACGTCGAGCCAACGGATTGGCGGGTGAGCCCGCTCTTCGGCTCTCTGGCGAACCTGCCGCCGATTGTTCTCTTTGTAGGGACGCATGAGCTCTTTCTCGCCGATGCCCGAGCTCTCAGGAGGAAGGCAAAGCAGGAGATGGCCATGCTCGAATACCATGAGGGCAAGCGGATGAATCATGACTATCCTCTCTTCCCCATCCCTGAAGCACGCCGTGTACAATCAAGAATCGCTGCCATCATAAAAGGACGATGAGGAAGAAATCACTGTTGGTAATCGTGCTCTCTCTTGGGTTGGTCCTGTTGCGCGGTATGAATTGGGCTTCCACCTTGCAATCGTGTTGGGGGGGGGGGTGGAACCCTTTCCTTGTTCAGAAAGAAGGGAGACGGTCATCGATGAGCAGCGCTTCATACTCTGCAACCTGCAAGGGATGACTGAAGAAGTAGCCCTGCACCACATCACAACCCAGCATCTGGAGCATATGGACCTGCTCATGGGTCTCCACACCCTCGGCTACAGTCGTGATGCCAAGCTGCTTGGCCATGGAGATGACATGCTGCACAACCACCTTGCCCCTATGATGTTCATCCGTCCCCTTGAGGAAGCCTTGGTCGAGTTTGATCTTATCGATTGCGATATCCTTGAGCATGGTCAATGAGGAGTATCCACTGCCGAAATCATCGAGGGAAACCAGGAAGGATTGCTTGCGAAGCGAGGACAAGACTTGCGAGAGGTGCTTTACATCGTTGAGGAACAGGCTCTCGGTCAGCTCGAATTCAATGAGATGATGCGCTACCTCGTAGCGGTCGATCAATTCAACCAATGTCTGCTCGTAATGGGCATTGAACAGGTAAGAGCGCGATTGGTTGACCGATATCGGCAACAGCGGCAGTACCTTGAGCTGCCATTGCTTGATCAGCTTGCATACCTGCTCAAGAACAAACATATCCAAGGTGACCAACAGGTTGTGTTTTTCAAGAAGAGGTATGAATAGGGAGGGGGCCAAGAGGCCTTTGGTGGGATGGTCCCACCGTACCAACGCCTCGCAACCGACCAAATGACGGGTCTGCAGCGAGTATTTGGGCTGGAGAACAATATGGAACTCACCGGCTTTCAAGGCCTTGGCAAAAACCTTATCCAACTCACTCTCCTCAAGCAGTTGGGAACGCAATACTTCATCATAGTACAAATATCCGCTTGCCTGCCGTTCCTTCAAGGCGGAAAGCGCAAAAAGCGCTTTGTCGATTGCTGCAGAGATTGAAATCGCGTTGTCTTCGATCAAGGAAATTCCGATAAACATATCCAACTGGAAAGGAGAGGCTCCAGGAAAAGAAAAGCGCTTCAGCTCTTCGGTGATGACGCTTATCCTGCGATCCAAAGACTCTTTTTCACGATAGCTGCATAAAAGGATGAACTTGTCCCCGCTCAGCCGTGCGCAAACACCATCCTTGGTGGTATAGCGTGGAAGGACTTTGGAAAAATACAGCAGCAGGGAATCACCGAATGCATACCCGAAGTGGTCGTTGATGAGCTTGAACTTTCCGATGTCAAGAATGATGACCGCGTACGGACTGCGCGCACGCTCGAGCAACTGCGAAGCTTCCTGGACAAAGTGGTTCTTGTTCGGCAGTCCTGTCAGCTCATCCTGAAACGCAAGGTGCATCAGTGACTGCTCGTACACATGGTCTTTCAAAAGCAGGTAGAACAGCAGGGAAAGCATTAAAAGCGATACCAAAACCGCCATGGAAAGCGAAGCCTGGAGGATGGTCAGATACGCTTGTTCCAGCAACTTGTCATGGCTCTCAAGGACGAAGTACCCATATCCGTTTCCCAGAGGGTGTATTGTTGTAAAGGAAGAGTTGTCCTTCAACAGGTAACTTTGCTGATTTCCTTGTTCCCAAGCAGGAAACAAAGCGGCCAGTGATTCAGTTCCAAACAGCTGTTCATCGGCTTTGAACTGCCAAATGATTGAACCGTCTTCTCCTGCCCAAATCATGCGGGAGCTTTTTGCGTGCTGTGGGCAAGAGAGCATGCTCCGGTATGCCACAGGACTGATCTTCAGTTGCAACACCGCTTGTTTGCCATCAATCGTCTGAACAGGGGTGCGGTGCACGACAGATGCGGCATCGACCGAGAACGGAGCCGCATCCGCGATTGCATCGACGACAACAAGTGATAAATCGTTCTCACCGAGGCCTGCAACCAACCGAAGGCCTTGCTCCAGGGTAAAACCCGAAAGTGATTGTGCAAGCGACAGCAGCCGTTTCTGGTCCGATTCAATTTGATGGACGACAAGCTGTGCACAGCCTCGGGCACGGTTTTCATATTGGCTCTGCTTTTCAGCATCCAACAGCAAGTTGAGACGGCTATAGAAATGGGAAAAGGCCAGGATGATTATCAGAACGATAGGAAGACCGAGAAGCAGGAGCCGCAAGGCAACATGGGTTTTACGTTGTATATGAACAACCTTGTTCGGCAATTTCTTCCAATTGCGATTCGAGCGGGTGCTATGCATGATGCTCCTTACACCACTGGGGTGGTTTCAGTATATCCGAAGAGGAACGAGAATCAAGAACAGTGTTTGCAAGAGGAAGGTTTTTTTGCCAAGAGGGAGCTTTCCCTACAGCCCTTCATCCACCGATGAGGGAAGCGGCTTTCAAAGTGCTTGCAAGCAATGGGACTTTCTCCTATAGTTCCTCTCATGCTGCTCACATCATTCTTGCAGATGCTCCCTATCCTGTTGGTTGTTCTGGGTGGATATCTATTGAGTGCGCTGTACTCCCTGGATGTACAGGATTTGGTGAAGGTGGCCTCCGACTTCTTTTTGCCCGCTCTCATCTTCATCTCCCTGACAGAAAGCAACCTCACCGGCCAAGCCATCGCCGATATGGCCAAGGCCTCCGCCTTGGTGTGCGTGCTCCTCTTCGGTGCGGCAATTCTTTGGGCCAAGCTCGCCAAAGAGGACATCCGCAGCACAGTCCCTCCCCTGGTATTCATGAATTCCGGTTTTTTGGGCATCCCCTTGATGAAACTCTGGGGCGGCATGGAAGCCATGAACCTCATCCTCATCTACGACCAGGTGCAAGGCATATTCATGTTCACCCTGGGTATTTTGGTCATTACCGGCGGTTTCAGCAAAAAGAGCATCTTCTCGATGCTTCACTCCCCCGTTCTTTGGTCTGTAGTGCTGGGCTTTTTGTTTCGCCTCACTCCTCTTTCCATGCCGCAGAGCCTGGTCGAATCGTTTACGTTTGCAGGGGAGGCTGCTTCTCCCTTGGCGGCGTTTGCTCTTGGCGTGTCCATCAGGTCCATCAAGTTCACGTTCTCTTGGAATCTCATCACAGCTCTTATCCTGCGTTTTGCAGGAGGGTATCTTATCGGCTATCTTGCAGTGATGGCCTTCGGCCTGACCGGTTTGGCTCGAACAGTGGTTCTTGTCTCCACCGCCCTGCCCTCGGCCATGTTCACCAGCATCCTGCCGCTTCGCTACGGCCTGCCCAACCAGTTTGCCAGCACCATGGTGCTGACATCCACACTGTTGGGCATTCTGACCATCCCCCTTTCCTTCGCCTTGGCGGGCTAAAGTTCAAGAATTCTTGCTTTGACGTCTGAGAAGTTCAACCCTTGACCTTCTGCAATTGTCTTGATGGCATCGGTCTTCTTCATCGGCCCTAGAATCGCCTCGATATCCTCTTGTGCGTATCCTGCATCCAACAACTCTCCCAGCGTAGTCTTGCCGGTGAAGGCAAAGGCGGTGGTCTGCTCCTTGGACTGGACTGGAACCGGTTGGGTTGCAAGCCCTGCAGGAAGGGAGACGGCATCGCGTGTGTATCGTTCAAAATTCGGATCGGTGTTCCTGCCTTCGCTGATCAACACATCGATGGCACTCTTGGGCAACAAGGTGGTCTCTTCCGCTTCATACGGGATTCCCGTATACAGTGAGACAAAGAGCCTGATCGAGTCGGTGCCAACCTCCATCCCCTCGGGAATCACCGATGCCCACAGAGTTTCCAAATCTCCCAACCTTTCGTCAAGCGATGAACTTTGGAACGCCTGTAAAATAACCGTTTCTGGAATCGTAAAGCTTTTGAGAACATCACGATAGGTATACGAACCACGGATGTCTGCGGGGTTTGCAAGCCCTGCAAAATCACCACTCTTGATCAGGGCCGGCTGTTTGCTCGAACTCGTATTCCAAAGGCCGAGGGCCACCGACAACAGGATGCCTGCAACCAGAATACCGGCAGTCAACAGGCCAACCTTGTTCGTTGACACTACAACCTTGTCGAGTTTCAGACTGGTTACCACGGTTTTTGGAACCGGACAAGCTCGGTCGCTTGTACACTCCATGCAGGAGATGCACTGTAGGGAAGTTACAGCCTCGCCACCCTGTACATCAATATTCATCGGACATGCACGGTTGCACTTCGAGCAGCTTATGCATGTTGACTTGTTGCGACGAATTTTAAAAATTCGGAATTTGTTGAACAGCCCCAGAAAAGCTCCATACGGACAGGCATACTTGCAGAATGGACGTTCAACAAAGAGGGAGAGCAGGACTACAACTCCCAATATGATGGTCCCACCAAGTGAGAATTCACTGCGCAAAAAAGAAAAGAGTGCGTAATACGGGTCGTATGCCTGAAACACCAAGGTTGCAGATACACTGGTCATGACCACCACCCAGACCAGCACGACATAGCGCAGAAGCCTCAGCCAGCGGTCAATTTTTTGGGGGACGAAGGTATTGTAGCGACGTTTGAAAATCTTCTTTCCAATGCGTCCCACCCACTCCTGGAAGGTTCCGAAGGGACAGACCCATCCACAGATGACCGGACCGAACAGGATGGCAAGCAGTATGCCCAGTACAGCCAAAACAACCGAGGAGTCATGGATTTTTCTGACCAACGTACCTTCGGTGATTAAATTCCATGCACTCACCACCCCGCCGAAAGGACAGATTGCATGCAAGGAGACTGTACTCGGGGTAAACGGAAACACAACACCCCGTTCTGCAGCCGCCCCAAGGGAAATCACCACCACCACCCAGACAAAGAACACCAACTGCACAATCGTACGAATCCGAATACGCTTCCTGTTGAGAGTTTTCACGTTGTTTCTGCTCCTATGAATTTCAGACTATGACGCAAGTGTGTGAATTCCATGGAGCATTGCTTCAGTCTCGGTAAAAGCTGCAGAGTATGCTACACTTTGCTTCATCCACGAGGGGCCTATGCGGATGTACACGTTACTTTCCTGCTGCTTCTCATCACAGCGTGCCTGATGGCCATGCCGGTTCAGGAAGAGAGAACTTTACTTCCTGTCGAACGCAACAGGAAATACTCGGTGTCAAGGACGCCACAAAGGGCGCAATCGACGGCATTATCGATGAGGTGCAGCTTTCCAGCCAGATGAGACTGTTCATCTATGGCACCTTCCTCTACTGCACCCTCTATACAGCATACAATCTGGTCAACATACCCTATGCCGCATTGCTGCCTGAATTGACCGGGGATTACAACCAACGCACAACTCTTTCCGGATACCGCATGAGCTTTGCTGTGCCGGGACATTAGTAGGAGCGGCTTTGGTGATGCCGCCCTCAATCTGCTGGATATCAACAACAGGCTCTTTGGGGGGCAATCAACAGACAAAGAGGGGCGCAGAAAACGATTGACGCTCATTCATGCAGCTGTGCATCGAGGACTGCAGCAAGTCAGCAGAGACTTGAAACCTTAGGCTTTGACCGTTCGAGTCAGGTTGAAGACGATATCCTTGTCCTTGTAATGGCCGCGCATCTCATTGGGCATCAGAACAGCCAGCCGCATCATTATCTCATCGGCAAGAGCTTGGCGTGCATTGGCATCGATGCGTCCTCCCTTTTGGACGATCTCAAACACCTCTCCCACTTTTATCGTTATCACGGTTCGCCTCAGACGCCTGATGTTCCTGGAGAACGAGGTAAATCCCATCACGACCACAGGAATCATCGGAATGTCCTTCTTATGGGCGATGAAGGCGACACCACCTTTCCCCTCTTGCAGCTTTCCATCCTTGCTCCGCGTCCCTTCGGGGGCGATGGCCAGGATGTGCTGGTCGTCCAAGACCTTGAAACACGCATCCATCGTACTTCGGCCCATATTTTGCCGATCAACGGGAATACTCTTCCACATGTTCATCAGATATGCCATGAACTTGTGGTCCCAGAGTTCCTGCTTGGCAAGCGCGTGCAGCGGCCGAGGGTGGAGGAAGGCATAGAGCATCGGGCCCTCCAGGTTCGAGGTGTGGTTCACCATCATCAAAAGAGGGCCGGTTTGGGGAACCTTTGCAAGTTCACTTCGGTCGATACGGAAAAAGAGCCTGAAGAAGGTCCTGAGCAGGCTGTTGATCACACGTTCTGACAGTTTCATTGCCCCATCATACCAGAGCGCCCTGCTCCTGCCAAGAAGTACACGATTACCTTTTCTGCTTGGAAAGCATCACCAGGTAGGGTATGACCAACAGCGTGGCAAGAGCGGAGAGCAGAACGAAGGCGTGATTGAGCGAGGCAACGTTTCCAACAAAACCCACCAAGGGGAAGATGGCAATCATGAACAGGCTGTACGCCATGCTCTGGAAGCTGAGTATGGTCGCCCTGAACTTGGAGGGAATGAGTTGATTCAGGTACGTGGAAATAGTCGGGATCAACAAGCCTTCAATGGAGGCACAAAGCACGTAGAACACCATCGAATAGGGGGTGAGAGCCACTCCCCACAAGGTGACAAGAAGCATGAGAGGACAGCCTACCAACAGGCCCCTCTGGCCGATTCGCTTCTCGATGGCATGGGCTTTCACCGAAAAAAGAGCTGCAATTGCGGCATGCAGGGAGAATACGACACCGATCGTAGCAGGACTGAACCCCAAGTTGGTCCAGTGGTTCTGCAAATAGAAGAACAAGCAGACCATGAAGGCAAACAACGACTCACTGAAAAGAATGAAGAAGCCGATGCGCGGCTTTTTCTTGAATACCTTGCCGCTGTCAAGAATCTGGCTCTTCAGGGAGATAAGCACATTGTTGAATACGGAGGTTTTCTTTCTCTTCTCTCCTTTCTCAAGTTCCGGCTCAATAAAAAAGAGTGCGATACAAAACCCCGCGAGCGCCGAGCCTGCTGTTGCATAGAAGGCAATGCCGAAATCCAGCGAAGCCAGATACCCTCCCAACAGGAAGGAGAGAATCGAACCAATCTGGTTGATCAGCTCATCGTTTCCCTTTACCTTGATGTACCGCCCTTCCTCCCCGTCAAGCAGAAGCGAATCATAGAGCAGGGCATCCCCCGCCCCCGACTCCAAGTTATACCCCAACGCACTCAGGATGAAGGCGACCACCTGCAAAAGGAACGTGGTGCTGTGGAACATGAAAATCAGGCTCAGGGCATAGCACAATCTTCCAGCAATCCGACTGGCCTTCCTTCCCCAAATATCGGCAACCGAGCCGGTGGGAACTTCCATGAGAAACGAGGTAACGTGAAAAATCGCCTCAAGCAAGCCCAGTTGCACAAGGGAAAAGCCTTGGCTGGCAAGAAAAATCATCCAGATGCCGTGCGTAAAGGAGAGACTGAGTGAAAGTGAGAATGCATAGGCCAAGCCTACATTCCGTCGATAGCGCATACCCCCCCCTTTTTTGTCGGCTAACCTTGACCATCATACGCTTGGAAAGCATTCCCGGCAAGAAATCCTTTCACCCCATGCGCATTTTTGGAGAGTTTTATGGTATGCTGAAAGAGATTTGCAATGAAGGAGTCAACGATGGAAACGAGAACATGGGAACACAACGGCTGCACCATCTCCCTGCTGGGGTTTGGAGCGATGCGTCTGCCATTGACAAAAACGGGGAGCATCGACAGGGCAGCCTCTAGCGCAATGCTCAGTGAAGCGTACAAGCACGGCGTCACCTATTATGATACGGCATATACCTACCACAACGGTGAGAGCGAGCCCTTCCTGGGCTCGTTTCTCAAGCAGTACCCGAGGGATTCATACTTTCTGGCAACAAAGCTTCCACAGTGGCTGGTAAATACCCTCGATGATGCAAAGCGCCTGTTCAATGAACAGCTTGGGCGTCTTGAGCATGAGTATGTTGACTTCTACCTCATTCACTCCATCGACAAGGCAGCTTATGTACGCATGGTCGACCTTGGGGTGGTCGCATACCTCGAGCAGGAACAAAAAGCCGGCAGGATCAAGCAACTGGGCTTTTCGTTCCACTCCATCTATGAGGATTTCGAGTACATCGCCACCTCCCGCACCTGGGATTTCTGTCAGCTGCAGTACAACTATCTGGATACCGAGGAACAGGCCGGAGACAGGGGGTACGAGCTGTGCACCAAGCTCGGTATTCCTGTCATTGTCATGGAGCCCATCAAAGGGGGATTGCTTGCCAACCTTCCGCCCGACCTCGAAGCAAGACTGAAAGACCTGGATGAGAACGCAAGCAGTGCATCCTATGCTCTTCGCTGGGTTGCCGACCATCCGAATGTGAAGGTGATCCTCAGCGGGATGACGACCATGGAGCAGGTACGGGATAACCTTAAGACCTTCCAGTCTCCCCGAAGGCTGACGGAAACAGAGCGCACCACCCTCGACTTCATCGGACAGACGATGCGCAACCGGGTCGGAAATGGATGCACCGGATGCAAATACTGCATGCCCTGCCCCTTCGGTGTCGATATACCTGGCAACTTCTCCATCTGGAACAAGGCTCGTATGTTCGACTCGTATGCGGTGGTCCGTGCACAGTGGGAGAATCCGAAGGAGAGCGACAAACGGCCCTCTTCCTGCACCGAGTGCGGTCAGTGCGTTCCCTTGTGTCCCCAACATATCAATATACCGGAAGACCTCAAACTGGTTCAAAGCGAACTTGAAGCCAAGCGGTTGTAAAAGCACTCGTCTTTTTTGCCAACTTGCTATATCGTGAGTTCAGGAGCGAGGTGATGGACAGCAGAGAGAGCGCAACAGCAATCCTTACGGGATGGTATACAGGGGACGGGATGGGCAGCCAGACGGACGGCATGCAAAGCAGCGAAGTGGAGGCTCTGTGCCCGGACGGCATCGAGGAAATCTACACGCTGGAGGAAAGCCGGCCCCTCTGTGGAATGTCAAGCGAGGTCAGTGATCTGCTTACGTTGCTCGCCCTCAGCATTGTCACCAACAAGGATGCTGATGTGCACCATGTAAAAGCGAGTTATCGCAAGTACATCCAGGAAGGGGATGGTCCTGGTGAGCATATCCGGCGAATTTTGCAAGTGGAGACATCCAAAGCCGATCACAGCCTTGCTCTCATCCGCTGCCCCATTCACGGAATCTTGAAAGCCACGCAAAGCCAGAGGAAATGGCTCGATTTCCTCAAGGCTGAGACCCAGATCACCAGCAGCAGCGACCTCTGCCTGCAGACGGTTCTCCTGCTTTCTTCTGGCTTCGGTTTGCTCATGGAAGAGGAATATGACGATCCCCTTCTGTTTGTAAGCGCCTTGGCAGGTCTGGCAAAACGCAATCGCTTGGATGAACGCATTGTTGCCGCTTTGCATACCGCTCTCAACCAAAACCCACTTGCCGTGTATGACACAAAGCAAAGTTCCTTTGTCCTCACAACGCTTTTGGTTGTGATGCACTCCCTCATCGCCTTCGATTCCTACGAAGACGGGATGAAGGCATTGGTCATGCGGGGAGGAAATGCAAGAACTGTCTGTGCCCTGTATGGAGGCTTCGCTGCAGCCCTGTATGGGATGGAGAGCATTCCCGAACGCTGGACGGCGGAGGTGTTTCCCTCCCCCGCCCTGGAAGCGATGATCAAGAAACAGACGCTTTTCAAACGAGAGACGATACGGATGGAGAAGCTGGCGGTTTCGCTGACTGCCGGTCTTCTGGTTGTAGCCTGAAAAAGGAGTACACAGTGAACTACAAATCCTTGGGGAAAACCGGCATCAAGGTATCAGAGCTTTGTTTCGGCACCATGTCGTTCGGCTCACGGGCGAATAAGGAACAATCGCAGAGGATGTACAGCATGTGCAGGGAGCAGGGCATCAACTTTTTCGACTGTGCCAATGTCTATCAGAAAGGTGTTGCTGAAGAGTACCTGGGCTCCTTCATAGCCGCTGAGCGCGACAAAGTGGTGATCACCACCAAAGCGTATGGAGCGATGGGAGACGATGTCAATGCAAAGGGTTGTTCGGCAAAAAACCTGCAGAACTCCCTGCATCAGAGCCTGAAGCGTCTTGGCACCGACTATGTTGATGTCTTCTTTCTTCATCACTATGATCCGGCCACCAGTGAGGAGGAGGTCCTGAGGACCCTTGACTCCTTTGTCCGTGATGGCAAGGTTTTGAGCGTCGGGGTGAGCAACTATGCCGCCTTCCAGGTGGAACGCCTCTTGCGGGTAAGCGATGTGAAGCATCTGGTGGGCGTACAGTGCATCCAACCGATGTACAACCTTGCCAAACGCATGGCAGAGGTGGAGCTTTTCCCCATGGCGAGTGCTGAAGGGATGGGGGTAATCACCTACAGCCCCCTCGCAGGAGGGCTTCTCACCGGCAGATACAGCAAGGCGGAGGGCAAGAAAGCGGGGCGCCTGGTCGAGAATCCAAAGTACAAGGCCCGGTATGAGGGTGCTTTCTATGTCCAGGTGGGTTCCTCCTTCGCCGCCTATGCCGATCAGCTGGGCATGCACCCGGCAACACTTGGCATCGCTTGGGTGATGGCAAACCAGGCTGTCACCGCCCCCATCCTGGGAGCTGCTGATCCAGAGCAGCTCAAGCCCGCCCTTGATGCACCAGCTCATCGCTTGAGCGAGGAGGTACTGAAACACCTCGATACGATCAGCCCTCCTTTGCCGCCTGCTCACGACCGCACCGAGGAGAGAAGCTGAAGCGATCGGGCTGCGATTCGTCTTATAGGGCATGGAGCTGGAAAACACCATCAACACACTTGCCAAAACGGTCTTCGGCATCCACATGCTCAGACCGTTTCAGCAGATTGTCATACAACGGATCCTGGAACTCGATGCCCGAAAAATCGACCACAAAGGATTGTTGGTTACCTTGCCGACAGGCAGCGGCAAGAGCTTGTGCTTCATGCTCCCTTCCTTGTTGGTTGAAGGACTCACCGTTATTGTGTATCCCCTTCTCTCACTTATGAACGACCAGGTACGACGCTTAAGCCGAAATGGCATCGCCTGTGTCGCGATCCAAGGCGGACAGACAAAAGAGCAGCGAAGAGCGTTGTTTGACTCCCTCGGCGCAAATGCATGCAGGGTGGTCATCACCAATGCAGAGTGCCTGGGCCAGGCTTCGGTGATCGGCGAGCTCTGTCGTCATCGAATCAGCCTGCTGGTAATCGATGAAGCTCATACCATCGTACGTTGGGGAGAGGGCTTCAGGCCGGCTTTGGCCGCACTCGGACCGCTTTTGGCCTACCTTCCGGTCAAGCAGATCCTCTGCTTTACCGCTACAGCCGATCAGGCGGTCATCGAAGGGCTCAACAAGAGTATCTTTATAAAAAGCAGGCCTCACCTGGTGCGGGGAAGCAGCAATCGACCGAATATCAGCTACCATGTCTTTCGCACCCTCAGCAAGGACCATGCGGTTTCCGCCCTGCTTGCCGACAAGGCGGCACGCCCTGCCATTGTCTTTTGCAATACCCGCGAGGGTACCTATTTCGCCTGCAAGGCCTTTCTTCGTTCCCACCCTGACATTCCCTGCCGATATTATCATGCCGGTTTGGATACCACGCAGAGAAAAAGTTTGGAGGCGTGGTTCGACAGTCAGGAGGAAGGAGTGCTTTTTTCGACAAATGCATTCGGAATGGGTGTAGATAAAAGCACCATCAGGACGGTCATTCATCGGGAGGTGCCCGACGATGCCCTTGCCTACCTGCAGGAGAGTGGAAGAGCCGGTCGTGACGGCAGGCTGAGCAAGGCTGTGGTTCTGCTCGATGGCACACAAACGGGGTTCTTGGTTTCGCTCTTCTCCTCCACCACCGTCTGTTATCGACAGAACCTGCTTGCACAGCTCGGCGAGGAGGTGGATTTTTGCAACGGCTGTGATGTATGCAACCATGCCGCCCAAGCAAGCCGCGAAGGAGAGGCGGCCCTGCTCGGCTGCATTGCAAGCCATCCGTTTCGCTACAGTCCCAGTTCGCTTGCATTGTTGCTCTCCTCCAAGCAAGGGTACAACAGTTACTCATCTGTCTTGTCTGCTTGGAGTGAAAAGGAAATTCGCTCGGCTCTGCACCTGCTGCTTGACGAGGGCAAGGTAGGAATCTTCAGCTCTCGCAGGCGTTTATATCTCAGGCTGAAAACCTATGGTGAACTCTTGACAACGCTTCACTTGTACAAAATGCTGAAGTATGGAACGAAAAGAGCCGGAAAGGATACCTCAGAAATTCTATCCTACGCTTCCCCGCCAGTTTCTTCCCGTGAAACCGCTGCAAGAGCAGGGCAAGTCTGTGGAAAAAAGGACGGTTCCATCATGGAAGAAGCTGCTGCTGTTGCTCACATTCACTGAACATCCCTAACCAACCGTGGCAGGATGGTGGTACTTGCTTCTTGCTTTCCTGCCAGCATGGAAAGCAGCTTCTCTGTAGCCTTTTGGTAGAGCCGGCCGCTTTGAATGTCCACACTCGCCACCCTCTTGCCAAGCAAGGAAGAAAATGGGGAGGCATCATATCCTACCGCGGGAAGATCCATGGGACAGCGCATCAACAAATCGAAAAGGGTGAGGTCGTTCACCGCTGCAAGAGCATCGATGCTCCGGACGGCAAGCAACTGCTCCACCTGGTCCTGTATCGACGCAATGCCGGCAGGAGAGCCGATGGCTGTGCTGATCACCTTCGCTTGTGGATAGACACGTAAAAAGCCCTCCAGTCGCTTGGCATGCGGCTCAACACTTTCCACATATCCGGTGATGTACAACGGCTTTTCACACCCCATTTCCTTCAGATACCGACCTTGCAGCTCGCCTCCATACAGGTTGTCTGTTCGTACAATGCAGCCTTGCTCGTCATCACCGATGTGGTGAGAAAGCACAGCGGGGATGGTGATTCCATCGAACAGGGAGAGCTCTTGGGGTGTATCGACATCGTAGGCAAGAATTCCATCACACTGCTTTTCAAGCAGCTTCAGCTCTTCCTGGTTGCCTACTCTGTAAAACCGCAGTTGCCAGGAGCTTTGGCCGATGACTTTCTGGACTCCTCGTACAGCCCTGCCGAAAAACCAATCAAAGCTGGAAAAGCTGCCCCAATAGTACGGTCTGCCCGTTTTATTGAATTCAACAAAGGCAAGGGTGCCGGTCCCTTTTCGTCGAAGGCTTGCTGCCAGCGGGTTGGGTGCATACCCAAGGATTCTCGCAGCTTCAAAAACTCGTTGCCGCAAATCCTCTGAGACGGCGTCGGGATTGTTGTAGACACGGGAAACCGTTGCACTGCTTACCTTGGCTAGAGCCGCTACACTATCGCGGGTACTTCGCATCCGCACCTCCATTTTTCATTGACAAAGCGCTGGCACAGGTGTAGTGTACACGTGTACATTACAGAAAGCAAGAGGGATTCAAAACCACATGGACATTCAATTTGATACGCACAACCGCTATAATCCGTTACTCGGCGAGTGGGTGAAAGTCTCACCACACCGAACCAAGCGACCATGGAACGGGCAGGTCGAAAAACCAAATTTGGAAGAACTGAGCCGCTATGACAGCACCTGCTACCTCTGCCCGGGAAACAAGCGTTCAAGCGGTGAACGCAATCCTGAGTACAAGGATGTCTATGTGTTTGACAATGATTTCGCATCGTTGTTGCCGACCACCCCCAATGACCGCATGCAAACGGGGCCGAACGGGCTCCTCAAAGCCTACGGCGAACGCGGACGATGCAGGGTGGTCTGTTTTTCACCCCGTCACGACCTCACTCTCTCACGCATGTCCACCGCCGATATTGAGAAGGTTCTGAGTGCTTGGACCGAAGAGTACGAGAAGCTTGGAGAGAGCGAGATGATCAACTACGTCCAAATCTTTGAGAACCGCGGGGCGATCATGGGTTGTTCAAATCCACACCCCCACGCACAGATTTGGAGCGAAGAGATCATTCCCGACATACCGGCCAAAGAGCTTGCCAATGAAGAGAAGTACTTCCAAACCCACAAGAGCCATATGCTGCTCGATTATGCCCAGTATGAAATGGAGACAGGAGAGCGGGTTGTCATCAAGGGCAGGCACTTCATCGCAGTCGTTCCCTTTTGGGCGGTGTGGCCGTATGAGACAATGATTCTAGGGTACAAGCGCAATCTTCAAAGCTTCAGCGATCTGGCAAGCGAAGAAAGAGCCGATTTGGCATGGACGATGCAGCAGCTGGGCATTCGCTACGACAATCTCTTCCAAACCAGCTTTCCCTACTCCATGGGTGTGCATCAGAAGCCTACCGATGGCCAGGCCTATCCCGCCCATACCATGCACCTGCACTATTTTCCACCCCTGCTTCGCAGTGCCACCGTCAAGAAATTCATGGTAGGATATGAGATGATGGCAATGCCCCAACGTGATATCACGGCCGAGCAAGCTGCTCAAAAACTCAGCTCTCAAAGCGACGTGCACTATCGCAACACACTACACTAGGAGATATCCATGGCTACAAGACACGCTGTTGAACAAGGCCTTTTGCATCAGCACTACCCCTCTCTGTATGGTCAAACCTATGACGAATCGGAAATGGATCGACGATTTGGGCACCTCATCGAGACCCATCAAAACCTGTTCGGCCAGATGAGCCCGTCAGTGTTCTCCACTGCTGGAAGGACCGAACTCGGGGGCAACCATACCGACCACAACCTTGGCCGCGTCCTCGCTGCAACCATCAATCTCGATACCATCGCAGCGGTGACAAAGCGTACTGACGACAAGGTGGTCCTCATCAGTGAAGGATATCCGGCTGTCGAGGTTGACTTGCATGTTCTAAAAGTGGTTGAAAGTGAAAAGAACACCACCGAAGCATTGGTCCGTGGCATTGCCTGCGCCTTTTCCAAGCGTGGTCTGAACATTGGAGGATGGCAGGCCAACACCACCAGCCGGGTGCTGAAAGGCTCGGGGCTCTCTTCTTCAGCTGCCGTTGAGGTGTTGTGCGGAACAATTTTCAATCACTTGTACAATACCGATGTCCTCTCCCCTGTCGAGCTGGCCATCATCGGCAAGTTCAGTGAGAACGTATATTTCGGCAAGCCTTCAGGCTTGATGGACCAGATGGCCTGCGCCTACGGGGGGATCATCGGCATCGACTTTGCCGATGAACAAAAGCCGGTCATCGAGCCGATCCAATACTCCTTCTCGGAGCATGGCTATCACCTGTGCATCGTCGATACCGGCGGAAACCATGCAGACCTTACTCCTGCGTATGCCGCAGTCCCTGCCGAAATGCGCAAGGTAGCAGCATATTTTGGTACCAATCACCTGAGGGAAGTTGATCAGGACACATTCATGCAAGCCCTGCCTGAATTGAGAAAAACGTTGAACAACGATCGATGCATCCTACGTGCAATGCACTTCTTCCAGGAGAATACGAGAGTGGAGAGCATGCTGAAAGCACTCGCTGCCGATGACATCAATGCCTACCTGTCACTGGTCAGGCAGAGCGGTGAAAGCTCCTTCTGCTTTTTGCAGAATCTCTATCCCTCGTTCTTTCCCGAAGAACAGGGATTGAGCCTTGCCATTGCAATGACGAAATCGATGTTGGGCCCTGATGCAACGGTGCGAGTCCATGGAGGGGGTTTTGCAGGTACGATCCAAGCCTATGTGCAGGAAAACGAGTTGGAAGACTACATCCAAGGTATGGAGGCAGTCTTCGGCAAGGGCAGCGTCACCCCCATTGCCGTCAGGAGCAAACCCTCCAGCTGCATTGCTGAGTAACAGAGAAAGCGACAACCAGTTCCTGGTCAAGATATCGTTCTTCGGCCCTGCCCTGATTTGAGTACGTATGTTGGATATCTGGACACGGTTCATGGGGTCTTCCCGATTCTGGATTACTTCCTTCCTTCAAACGGATTGGTTTCCGGTATTGTTGACAAGGACCTCTGGGGTATCAGCTACGGTGTTGACGTTAAAGTACCGAACCTTGGGTTTCCCTGGGGTTCGACCATGCATGGAGTACGGAATCCAATGCACTCACCTCCTTCGGATATGATGCCAAGTTCGGTATGAAAGAGACGTTCTTCGACACAATAAGCTTTACTGCTTCGTTCGATCAAGCGTTCAGGTCTTCACTTGAGGCATATAAGGTCACGGGTTTGTTTGCCCTTGAGAAGCGACTGGGCCTCATTACGGCATCCGCAAACCTCGATGTCGGTTTCTATGATTCGCTTGTCGACAACGCAGATGATACACGTGCCACCACCCTGACGGTCAAGGGGGTGTTCAACAAGTAGCATGGAGGGGATTGCAGTCAGGGCAGCGAAAGCCGCCCTCGCTCTTTTTCAGGAGAACAAGAGCCGATAATCGCTTGGAATCGCCTTGAAGCTTGATGGCTTATCGAGCAACGTTGCAAGGTTTTGGGGAACTTCCACCGTCGTGCCTATCAATGGTTCGACCACCTGTTCAAACTTGGCGGGGTGGGCTGTCGATACCACGATCGTCGGCTGGCCGGCAAAGTGGTCGCGTCTGACCCGCTCTGCGGTGGCGGTATGGGGGCAGAGAATGTAGCCAAGCTCCCCATATACTTCCTTGATGGTTGCCTGTATGGTCCGATCATCCACAGAGTAAGCACTGAGCATGCTTTTAATAGTATCCGTATCGGGATAGAGGTTGAAGAGCCGTTCCATGTTGCTGGGAGCCCCAACATCCATGGCATTCGCAAGGGTTTGCACCGAAGGACGGGTTTGGTAGATTCCACTTGTGAGGAATTCTGGAATTGTCTTGTTCTCATTCACCGAAAGTACTATCCGCTCGATGGGAGAGCCCATTGTAAGCGCCCAGAAGGCGGCGCAGCTGTTGCCGACATTCCCGCTGGGAATAATGAAGATCGGCCGCTTGCCGAAGGCTTGGGTGTAGAGATGGGAGGCAAAGACGTAGTACACGCTTTGGGGCAGCAGCCGTCCCAGGTTGATGGAGTTTGCACTGGACAGTCCCCATTGCCGGGAAACGGTCTGGTCCATGAAAGCATCCTTGACCATTTTCTGGCAATCATCAAAAGATCCATCAACTTCATAGGCTTGGATGTTGGCCCCCCAGCAGGTGAGCTGCTGCTGTTGACGGCCGCTCACTCTCCCCTTGGGGTACAATACTTTTACTTCGATGCCTTTGCGGTTGGCGAATGCTGCGGCCACAGCACCTCCGGTATCACCGCTGGTTGCTACCAAAATGGTCAGTTTGCGCTGCTCTTTGGCCAGCATGCGTTCCATGCATGCTGCAAGAAATCTTGCACCGAAGTCCTTGAACGCAGCAGTAGGTCCGTGAAAAAGCTCAAGTACTGCATCCTGGTCCTTGAGGGTGACCAAGGGGACTGGAAAGTTGAAAGCATCCATACAGATTTCTGCAAGGTCTTCCTTCAGGGGATCATCCTCGAAAAAGGGTGCGAGAACCTCGAAGGCAAGTTCGGGGTAGCTGGAGATCTCATGTATTGCGAGGTTTTCCAAGGAAGGAAACGACTCGGGAACATAGAGTCCACCATCGGGAGCCAGCCCCTGCATAATCGCCTGGCTGGCACTGACTGCCGGCGCTTTGCCGCGAGTTGATACAAATTTCATGTTCCTACCTCCTAAATCCTTGCTCCGAGATACGCTGCAAGACGAAGCATATCTGAAAATACACCGCCGGCAGTCACTTCCCTGCCGGCTCCCGGTCCCTTGATCACCAAAGGCTGGTTCAAATACCGGTCTGTCGTGAAGCAGATTACATTATCGGTTCCCCTGGCCTGGGCGAAGGGATGATCCGATCCGAAGCTGGCCAGTGATGCACTGCAGGCTCCCTTCTCATCGACGATTCCTACGTAGCGCAACTTCTCACCTTTTCGCTCTGCGTCGCGGTAAGCCTGTTCGATATGGGGATCCAGCACTTCCAGGTTCTGCATGAAAGCCTCGATGGAGAGTGAATCCATACCGGCGGGAACCAGGCTTTGGATCGGGATGTCCTGAACCTCAACCTCGTAGCCCATCTCACGGGCAAGAATGACCGTCTTCCGCCCGACATCCATGCCCGAGAGGTCGTCACGGGGATCGGGTTCGGTGTACCCCATCTCCTTGGCTTTCCGGACCAGCGTACTGAAGGGGACCGTTCCGTCATAGGTTGAGAACAACCAAGCCAGGGTTCCGCTGACGATTCCTTCGATGCGGTGAATCCTGTCTCCTGTCTGGACAAGGTCCTTGAGGGTGCAGATTACCGGAAGCCCTGCACCGACGGTGGTTTCGTACAAGAAACGACGTCCTGTCCTGAGGCAGGTGTCGAAGAGCTTGTTGTAATATGCCATGGGGGCTGTGCCGGCTTTCTTGTTGGGTGTGATGACATGAATCCCCATCTCAAGCCAATTGTCGTACTGCTGGGCAAGCTGGCTGCTGGTTGTGCAGTCGATGATCAAGGAGTGCGGGAAATACGTTGCCCCGATGTGGCGGACGAAGAGATCCAGATCCAAGGGCACGGCTTCCTGCTCAAATCGTGTTTTCCACTCACCGGGATCGATTCCATCCTGATCGAGCACCATTTTCTTGGAGTTGGCAATCCCGCGGATATGGATGTCGACTCCGAATTGCTCTTTCAACCGCTGGCTTTCAGATTCAATCTGCTCCAGCAGGGTGCTGCCGATGTTGCCGGGACCGATCAAGCCAACAGAGAGAGCCTGCTTGGAGAGGAAGAAACGTGCATGCAAGGCCCTCAGGGCTTTCTTGGAGTCACTTCCCTTGATTACTGCACTGATATTGGTTTCGCTCGATCCTTGTGCGATTGCTATCACATTGACGGATACCCTTCCCAAAGAAGAGAAAAACTTGCCGGCGATTCCTGCCTGGCCGGTCATCTGCTTGCCGACGGCGGCAAGGATGGCCAAGCCCGACTCGCCTTCAATGCTTTGGATCAGATGTTCGTCCAGCTCGTGGGAGAAGGCTTCTCTTGCAACTGTACAGGCTCTTTCCATCTGGCTTGCAGGTACTGCAAAACAGATGGAGTACTCACTGCTCGCCTGGCTGATGAGGATAACGGAGATGGAGGCTTCACGCATGGCGGTGAACAACCGGCTTGCGATGCCGATGACTCCGCTCATGCCCGCCCCCTCCACGTTTATCAGGGCGATGTCGTGAATGATGGAAAACCCTTTCACCTTATTGAGTTGTTCACCATTCCCATCCTTGCTGATGATGGTTCCCTCATCGTTTTCATCACCCCACCAACGCAGCTGTACATTGATGGATTCATTGATGGCAGGCAGAAGTGCCTGTGGATGAATGACCGGGGCACCGAAGAAGGAGAGCTCGGTCGCTTCGGAATAGGACAGTGAACGAATCACCAATGCCGAAGGAACTTCGTTGCTGTCTGCATTTTTCAACAGGGATGTGTTGTTCCAGAACGTCACCCCTTCTGCTTTGAGAATGCCGGCAAGTTGCGATGCTGCATATTCGCTTCTGCCGTCCCGTTGCATGCTGCCTTCAGGCTGGGGGAGCTGGCCGTATACAACAAGCAACCGCTTCGATGGTGCGGATCCGACAACAAGCGCCGAATATTCCACCAAGTCGGCAGCAATGCCTTGTGTGGTTGCATAATGACAGAGAAGGTCAGCTATCCAGCTGTCGCAGAGTTTCTCAAGGTAGCGTTGCACACCCGAGGATACCTCCTCCACCAACCATACGGAGCGCAGGATATCCTCAATATCGGCAAAGCCATGCTTGATGCGTTCCAGCACGTTTCTTCCAGCGGGGACCGTCAGGATGGTTTCCACCAGCTCCGTCCAACTGGAGAAGCGTTGCTCCTGCATCGACCACAGTCGTTCATCATGTTCCTTTGCACAGGCCAGGAGGCTTGCAAGTTCGAACTCTGTATCGCGAAGGGGCGCCAACACAAAAACCTGATGCGTTTCCTTGGCATGGCGGAAAATCCGAACAAGCTTCTCACAGCCCTCTTTCGATACCAGGTTGGAACTCTCTACCGCATGTACTCGAATACTGCCCATTGCAACGACCCCCATTTCAAGATAATGAACAACTCACTGAACAAATGTGTTGTCTGAATATACAAAAAGAGCCCAAAAGTGGGCTCTCTGTCGATCGAGATGGTGTAACAAGTGCTGTTATACGAGCTTCTCGACCTTTCCGCTCCTCAAGCAACGAGTGCAAATCTTAATGGTGCGCGGAGCTCCGTTGACCAAAGTCTTGATCGTTACGAGATTGGGGCGGAATACGCGCTTCGTGGTTACGCCGATGTGCTGACCGACACCACCATGCTTCTTGGCCTGACCTTTTCTCGGAACACTGTTCCCGGCTACCGTTCCTTTTCCGCAAATCTCACATCTACGAGCCATAGCTATATCCACCTTGTCAAATAATTCATTAGTTGGCCGAACCGAGGCCTGTTAAAGTCACGGCTATCCTTGTACGGGCAACGTCTTGTCCGTGAGCAGTTCCACAAGGTTATCGCATTGGAGACTTCAACCTTAGCCAAATTACCAGATAACGGCTTTTGTGTAAAGAGAAAGGCTTCATCTTTTATACTTTTTCCCTTGTCGAGCTTTGCTTGCTTGACTATCCTTATGGTATGGATAGCTATTACATCCTTCGATTGGGCAAGGATCTAAGAACCAAGGTAATGAAAATGAGGACGCAGTTGTTCGAGAAAAGCGGCCAAAGCAGTTTTTGCTGTCTCGAGCCATGCATCATCCTCGGTCCTTGCGACCCGACATCCGAAATCCCCTACGTGCCCTGCCCTAGGCTTCCGATTTCAGTCGATGGGAGGCTCAAGTACGAACACGGCCAGCTTTTCCTCCCGATCGAGGCTGAGATCCTCAAACCCCTAAGGCTCGCTCTAGCCACCGACTACCCGATTTCAGGCATCTACCTCGGGACGCAGCAGGTTTCTGTGCCTGAAGAAAACTTTGTGATCAAGAGCGTGAGCCTGGCAATCCTCTCAGTCGAACGAAAGCAGGACCTCACCCTTTGGAACGTGTTTTCAGAAAGGCATCTCGACTCGGACAGAGAGAGCTGAGCGGGCAGTCCTCACACTCAGGCTTCCTAGCGTGGCAGACGGTTCTTCCAAACAGGTTTGCCGTCATGGAGAAGCGGTAGTGCTTGCTCTCTTCCAAGAGCGATGCAACTTCCCGCTCTACTTTCTCAGGATCCTTGGTGTCAACCAAATTCAATCGGTTGACAACCCGTGAGAAGTGAGTATCGACGATGATGGCACTCTTTTTATAGATATCCCCCAATACGCAACTGGCTGTTTTGCGCCCCACCCCGGGCAGCTTGATCAGCTCTTCCATGGTGTCGGAAAGCTCGCGATCACGCAATGCCTTTGCACAAGCAACGATGTTCTTGGCTTTATTGCGGTAATAACCGGTTGGGTGGATGATGGCTTCAACATCCTCCAAGGCGGCATTGGAGAGGGCCTGCTTGTCCGGGTACTTGGCAAACAGGTCCTTCACCACCACATTCACAATCCTGTCGGTCGTCTGGGCCGAGAGGATGACACTGATCAAAAAGCGGAAGGGATCACGTTGGTCCAAGAACTGGATGTCTTTGGGAAGCAGGGTGTCCAGGATGGTATATATCTCTTGCATGCGTTGTTTCTTGTCCATAGGCCTTCCATGGTACCCCTTGACGCTTTGCTTCTCAAGTGCGTATACTCCAGAAAGTTTCGGGGCGTAGCCCAGTGGCTAGGGCACCTGCTTTGGGAGCAGGATATCGAAGGTTCGAGTCCTTTCGCCCCGATGTATTTTTTTTCTTGACAACTTTTTTTGAATACTTGGCAATTTGTTTGTAGGGTAATAATTACAAACAGGTTGCCGAATTTTATTTGCACCTGCTTTCACCTCAAATTGGTTACAAATCGACAAATGCAACCATTATGATTAGGCGTATGTAAGAATTGTTGATTATGACACTCTGTGTCACACCTGATGCAATAGACTGTCATCAGGAGGCAGCAAATATGCCATACATGACAGCAGATGCACTTGTCGAGCGGATGAAAGGGATTCCTGAGTTCATACTCAGCAAGATTGCCGAAATACTCGACTGCTATGACAAGGAAACCACCGTTTCTGAAGGATTCCTGTTCGAGTGTTGCCCAAAATGTAGAGCAATCCATCCGAGGATTATATTCTATTCCTACCAGGGCACCAAGCCTGGAATGTGTGGTTCATGGAAGCGACAGCAAGGTGGTCTCGACCCACAAGGACTACGACAGGGTCAATCATCTCAACAACGTCAACAGTTTTCATTCCCTGATTGAGCGATGGTACAAGAAGTTGGGCGGTGGTTACCTCCAAGTACATCAACAGGTATGCGGCATTGTTCAATGTCAGGTTCCAGGTTGGCAGGATGGATCCAATCAAGGGCAACAGCTTCGTAACAATTGAAAGGCCCAAACAAGAATAGTTGTACAGCCAACAGGAATTGAGATGGGAAGCAGGACAGACGGCGTGTAGTCACCATCTGTTAAAAACAGCCTTTTGGAATTCTCGGGTACTTCCTGCAGAAAGCTGATGTTTCCGTCTCCCCGGCTGTACTTGGCTTGATTCTTGGACCGATGGCTGAATCCAATTTCCGCAGGGCATTGCTGATGAGCGAAGGCTCCTACTCAATCTTCATCGCCTCTCCGATTGCCTGGGTCTTCCTTGTCTTGACCTTGATTACCTTGCTTGGGCCGGTTGTTGGAGATGCAATCAAGAAAAAGCGAAAAGCCTAAAGTACTTCAAACTTACCGAAAGGCCGCAAAACGCGGCCTTTGGTGTCTCTAATCAACATAAGGTGGCAATGCCACCCTATGAGTTACGAATAAACTGGAGATATAACGAATTACGCTGCACCCTTGATCGTCAGCAGTTTGGCAAGGATCCTTCCGATGGCCTTTCCATACTGTGCATTGTAATCAAGCACTGCATCATATGCGTTCACTTCTGTCTGTTTCTCTACACTCATGTAGTAGAGGTGGTCGCACACCTCAAAGAACAGGTCTGCTTTCCTCTTGCCGGGGAAGCTCATCTGCGTAGTCCAGGTTTCCATCACCTGACTGATGGGTTCATACAGGTTGCTCATCCAGGAATAGACTGCCTCATCCCAGGTTATGGGCATATTCAGGTTCTTTCCTAAAAAGTAACGATGGCCCTCAATCTGAGCGGCGAGTTTATCATAGTCCGAATCAAGGAACATATCGGTGTTCTTGATCAGGAATTCAATACTTTCTTTCTTGTGTAAATCATTGTTCTGCATGATTTGCTCCTTTTCGTTTTCTTCTGTTTACACTGATATAGTAAGAAGTTATAGCCTGCTTAGGCAAGCACTAAAAGACTAATATATTTGTACTGTTCCGCTCACTATTTGGATTATTCTGTCCTCTCTTTGATATAAAACCACAGTTTGTATATTCCTCACACAGTTTTGATGCATAAAAAATCCCTCCCCGAATGTCAGCAGGAGGGACTATCCATCTCATGAGTACTTACTGGTATTTGATTACCTGTTCGTACCGCTTCTGTACTTCCGCCCAATCGAGCACCGACCAGAGAGCCTTTATGTAGTCGGCTCTCAGATTCTTGTACTTCAGATAGTAGGCATGCTCCCAAACATCAATTCCAAGAATCGGTATTCCCCCATTCTTCTGCATCAAGGGAGAGTCTTGGTTCGGGGTATTTACCACTGCGAGCCTGCCGTCGGCATGAGCAACCAAGAAAGCCCAACCGGAGCCAAATCTCCCGGCTGCCTGCTTTCCGAGCTCGTCCTTCAAGGCATCAAAGCTTCCAAATTCTTCTGCTATCCGCTTCTCGAGAATTCCTGTGGGACTCTTGCTGGCCTTCGGTGAAAGCGTGGCAAAATACAGATTATGGTTGGCATATCCGCCGCCGTTGTTTCGTACGGTCGTCCTCAGGGCCTCGTCCTTGATAGAGTCAAGGTTGGAAAGGATATCCTCAATCGAGCGGTCTTTCAGGCTTGCATCCTTTTCCAGGGCTGCATTCAGATTATTGGTGTAGGCTGCATGGTGTTTTGTATAGTGTGTCACCATGGTCAGTTCATCGATATGGGGCTCAAGATCGGCATATCCATAGGGAAGTGCAACTTGTGTAAACATGAGAGTACCTCCTAACAAGTACTGTTATTCCTAGTTGTTTACTAGGTAAATAGAGTATACTCACTATTCTCCCATTAGGCAAGTATAAATATAATGGAACACCATTGTATCTGTTCCAATACGTTTCTCAACAAGGCATCTTTACCTTTTTTCTGATTTACGGTAAGGTTTCCACGTTTCGGACACTTGAGTGTCTTGTTGCGTGCGCCAATAGCTCAGTTGGATAGAGCAACTGCCTTCTAAGCAGTAGGTCAGAGGTTCGAGACCTCTTTGGCGTATAACTAACAAACATATACAATGCAAGAAGATACTGGCAATTCTGCTGGTATCTTTTCTTTTACCCAGTCAACAAGTCACCCTTGACTTACATCAAATTCTACATCAAAACTAAAGACCATAAGACATGAATACACTCTTTTCAAGCGCTACAAGGATGCCAAGAACAAGAAAGGCGTTGTTTGGTTCTTCTACTTATAGAGATGTATTTTCCCAAGCAGAGCTACAAAAGCTGTTCCCGAGCGACCTCGAAGCACTGACGAAGATTTGGAGAGAGGAAGAGTATGCATATTACTTTTTCATCCTGGCAACTACCGGAATGAGAAGAGGCGAAGCCAGAGCTTTGAAGTGGAAGCATGTAATCGAAGATAAGAAGCGAAATGGCTTATTGATTGAAGAATCCATCAAGAACGATGATACCACTGGAAGCACCAAGACAGGGAAAAGCAGAGTTGTGGTATTGAGCCAGAGAGCAGAGGAGATACTGGAACACTGGAAAGCGAGTACGCCTTTCCATGATCCAGAAGATTTGATTTTCTATGGTAGCAATGGCAGCAGACCAATTATGGGAAAAACGCTGCAGAACAGATTTCAGAAAGCTTTGGAGATTGCAAAGATTGAGATTAATGGAAGGAATCTGGTAATCCATTCTTTTCGCCACACCTACAACACCCTTCTGAAGAATGTACTTCCCTTGGATATTCTGCAAGAGACTACAGGCCACAGTTCAGAGAGCATGACTGAAAGGTATAACCACCCTTCTTTGAAGGATAGCTATCGGAGGATTTTGGAGCACGAGGATGCATTTGATGGGCTTTTCTGACAATTATAATTGAGAGCCATAGTTTCCGCTACGCTCGGTGATTTTGGTAAGCAAGCTTGATCAAAAGATACGTAGCAACAGAAGAGAAGAAATCAGAGACTTTCCTAACAGAGCCTTGGTTATTGAGCCAAGGTTTTGTCTTTATTAGAAGGACTGCGAAGAGTCCTGAATATACCTAAACGGCCAGATATGGAGTAATAGATAAACCAGAGAGCTCCATATCTCTAGCCCACATTCCTCACCCTAA
>DJGJ01000071.1 GCA_002432715.1 Sphaerochaeta sp. UBA5849
ATAACTTGTAAACTCACGCTAGAGGTAGGGGAGGCTCGTATGGATACACAGAAATTCGGTGCACATCTCGAGGGGAAAGTGGTTGTCGTCACTGGTGCAAGCAAGGGTATCGGGAGGGGTTTGGCCCGAATAATCGCAGCCGAAGGAGCCATCGTAGCCCTTGCCGCACGTGACACCGAAGCACTGGCGGAAGTGAAAGAGACGATTCTGGGCGAAGGGGGAATGGCCTATGTGTATTCCTTGGACCTCAGGCGGGTTGAGTCCATCCGCTCCTGTTTTGAACGCATTGAATCGGAACTGGGGTCGATGGATGTACTGGTCAACAATGCCGGCATGGGAAACCCCATTCCCGCTGAGCAGATCACCGAGGAGGATTGGGACTGGATGATGGACCTCAATCTCAAGGGAACCTTCTTCTGCTGCCAGGAAGCCGGCAGGCGAATGCTCAAGCAGGGCAAGGGCCGGATTGTAAATATCTCCAGCCAAGCCTCTGTTGTAGCCATTCCCCACGAGGCTGTCTACTGCGCATCCAAAGGCGGTTTGAACATGCTGACCAAAACCTTGGCCGTCGAGTGGTCGGGCAGGGGTGTTACCGTCAATGCCGTGGGACCGACCTTTGTTTATACACCGGGAACAGCCGAGCGTTTGGACGATTCCTTGTTTCTTGATTCGGTCCTTTCCAAGATTCCCCGTGGCAGGGTGGCCACCATCGAGGATGTTGCTTCGGCTGTTCTCTATCTGGCAAGCGATCATGCGGATATGGTCACTGGAACACTCCTGCTGGTGGACGGCGGCTGGACAGCCGTGTGAATGGTGGAGAATAGGTAAAGAATTCTCTGTTTCTCTTGAGTTGGCATACAGGCAGTTGTACCATCGAAGCATGATATATGTTGTAGAGGACAATCCTTCCATCAGGCAGATCATCAAGGCCTACCTCGAATTGGCTGACTTTCAGGTAGTTGAGTTTGAAGGCGTGAGCAAAGTTGTGGAAAGCCTTGAATTCAAGCACCCCAGGCTGTGCATCCTTGATGTCATGCTCGGGGACGGCAACGGCTTTGAGCTGGCAAAGCAAATCCATCAATACGACCCGTCCATTCCCTTCCTGTTTCTTACCGCCAGGGAGTCGGAAAGTGATCGAATAACCGGGCTTGAACTCGGAGGAGAGGATTATATTGTAAAACCCTTCTCCGCCAAAGAGCTGGTTCTTCGAGTGCAAGCCATCCTCAGACGGGTTGAGCAACCTCATGGTGAAAAGCCAACCTCCCTGACGTGGGAAAAGGATGGCCATACCTTGACAGTCGATGAGAAGAAGCATGAGGTATTGGTGGATGATACACCTGTTTCCTTGACAGCTCTTGAGTGGAAGCTGCTCTCCTACCTTGCAAGCAATGCACCGCTTCTGATCAAGCGTGAGCGGTTGCTTGGACAGTGCCTGGGCTATACGCACGATGGAAGTGATCGAACGATCAACACCCACATGAAGAACCTCAGGGCAAAACTAGGGTCTATCGAGTGGATCCAAACGGTGAGAGGCTTCGGATACTCATTCAGCGGGACCAAGAAGGAGCGCTAGGATGCATAAACCCTTTTCTCTGGCTGCCCTGAATTTGGCGTTGGTTATCCTCAGCCTCTTGATTTTCGCCCTGGTTCTCTCACTGTTTCTCTCCTTCGGTCTGGATGCAGTCCAAGACTCATGGCATGCGAAGGAAGAGGCTTCGTTGAATTCCTATATCGTTACGCAACTGCTAGAGGCACCGCAGCCTGTTTCCCCAGAGACTGCCTCCTCTCTCTTCAGCTCTTTGCCCTACGCCCCCACGTACCTCTATGTCTCCGACAGCCTCGGCCAGTTGCTCTATTCATACCACAAGGCTGAACGGGGCGCAGGCAGGGGCAGGGGTTTGCAGTACGGCTTGGTGGAGAATCTGCAATGGCGGGAGGTCAGGTCCTCCAGTGATGAGCTGCTCTACCGATATGCGGTACACCTGCCGACGTTTGCCGAAATCGAAGGAAATGCCTCCCTGCTCGCTGCCGCCAAGCGTATCCTTATCTGGGCGCTCTTGATTGCTATGGCTGTGTCGACACTGTTGGCGTTCTTGTTTCTCAAGCCGCTGAAAAAACAGAGCCGTCTCCTTGCCCAAGCCTTGGACCGTATGGCGGGAGGAGAGCGTACCGTGGTTGTGGACGGCAAGCATATTGTGGAGTTCGATGTGATCGCGAATGCCGCCAGGACGCTGCAGGATACCCTGAAGAGTGAAGAGAGCCTGCGCCGTCAGTGGGCCGAGGATATTGCCCATGATCTGAGAACCCCGGTTGCAGTCCTTTCGGGCCAGCTGGAGGCATTGCAGGACAACGTATTGCCTTTCAACCAGGAGCGCTTGTCCTTGTTGCAGCAGGAAACAGTGAGATTGTGGTCCTTGATCAACAGCCTGGCCTTATTGACCAAGCTTGAATCACCGGATCTGGTGGTTCATGGAAGTGACATTCATTTGGAGCCGTTTCTTCGCATGCTTGTCCAGCGTTTTGAGGCGGATGCTGCAAAACGCGGCATGCAGATTGTAATTCCCGAGGGGGATGCATTGCTGCAAGCCGATCATCAACTGTTCACGCGTGCAATGGAGAACCTCCTCAGTAACGCAATCAAATATGGATTGGAGAACAGCCTGATACAAATCCGGTACACCACCGACGAAAACCAACGTGCCGAGAGTCTGGCCATAGAAAATGAGGGAATCATTGAACCGGCATTTCTTCCCCGCCTTTTCGATCGTCTCAGCAGGGGCGAGGCTGGGAGGAGGAGTGACGGATCGGGGCTCGGCCTGTCCATCGTCAAGGCCATCGCCCAGGCTCATCACTGGTCGATCGATGTAGAAAGCAATGAGAAAACCTGTTTTACCTTTCGCTTTACCTAATCTTTACCCACCGTTGAAACAGACTGGATATTGGGGTGCGACCATAGAGTCAAGAACAACAAACAAATTGACTGGAGGTCAACGATGAACAAGAAACGAATTCTAATGGTGCTGCTGCTTTTGGTAGTAGTCGCAGCAATCACATTTGCAGCTCCGATGCAGAGAAGCACGAGAGCTTCAGCAGTCCAGGCTCGTCCTGTACAGATGGCTCAGCAGGCTGTACAGCAGAGACAGATGCTTCAGGATTGCGTCCTGGAGGATGGTGAGATTCCCGAAGAGCTTAAGGCCCTCGTTGAGGAACGCAGAGCAGAAGCCCAAGCGAGGCAGACTGCAAACCGTGCCGATCAGGTCGGCGGGCAGATGCGCCAGGGAGCAAGAGGCAAGAGCGGCAGGCGGTAGTCACTACCGCGCATGGTACAAGGGGAGAACGGGAGACCGTTCTCCTTTTCTTAGTGCGCTCGGTATGAGCAATT
>DJGJ01000008.1 GCA_002432715.1 Sphaerochaeta sp. UBA5849
TCCTTTTTAAGCGATTGCCCTGCGATATTGCGGGATAGACTTGATTTTAATTGTCGTCTCTGATAGAAATATAAAGTTGAACTGTAATATAAAGAATTTAATTTTGCAGTATTTTTTTTAAGAGGAGAACCCCATGAACGTCAATGACATCAAGCATGCCGGGCTCAAGAAATGGATTCTGGATTTCGCAGCGCTTACCACCCCTGATTCGATTGTAATCGCCGACGGAAGTTCCGCACAGTATGACCAGTTGGTAGCCGAGCAGCTTGCCGGTGGATACTGCGTCAAGTTGAATCCTGAAAAAAGACCAGGCAGCATAGCTTACAACTCCGATCCTTCCGATGTGGCACGAGTAGAAAATAGAACCTACATTGCAGCAAAGACCAAGGAAGCAGCAGGTCCAACCAACAACTGGATCGATCCCGTTGAGCTCAAGAAGACCATGACCGGCCTGTACAAGGGCTGCATGAAAGGTCGCACCATGTATGTCATTCCGTTCTCCATGGGTCCCATCGGTTCCCCCATCGCCAAGATCGGCGTTGAGCTGACCGACAGCCCCTACGTTGTCCTCAACATGATGATCATGACCCGCGTCGGTTTGAAGGTCCTCGATGTTCTTGGCAGTGAAGGCGAATTCGTGCCCTGTTACCACTCCGTCGGCAAGCCCCTCGCTGAAGGCGAGAGCGACAACGGCAAGTGGCCCTGTGCCCCGCTCGAAGACAAGTACATCTCCCACTTCCCCGAGACCCGTGAGATCTGGTCCTACGGTTCCGGTTACGGTGGGAATGCCCTGCTTGGAAAGAAGTGCCTTGCCCTGCGCATCGCTTCCGTCCTTGCCCACGATGAAGGCTGGCTTGCAGAGCACATGCTCATCCTCAAGATTACCAATCCTGAAGGAAGAAGCATCTTCGTCACCGGTGCTTTCCCGTCCGCCTGCGGCAAGACCAACCTGGCCATGCTCGTACCCACCATCCCCGGATGGAAGGTTGAGACCGTCGGTGACGACATTGCCTGGATGAAGTACGGCGCCGACGGCAGGCTGTATGCCATCAACCCGGAAGCTGGTTTCTTCGGTGTTGCCCCCGGCACTTCCAATGAATCCAACTACAACGCCATGGTAAGCGCTTCCAAGAACAGCATTTTCACCAACTGCGCCCTCACCGAGGACAATGATGTATGGTGGGAAGGCATCGGATACGATGCTCCGGGCAAGTTGATCGACTGGAACGGCAACGAGTGGGTGCAGAACAAGGGTGACAAGTCCCAGAAGCCTGCAGCACACCCCAATGCCCGTTTCACCGCTCCGGCAGCCCAATGCCCCAGCATTGCTCCTGAATGGGAAGACCCGAAGGGTGTGCCCATCAGCGCAATCCTGTTCGGTGGTCGCCGCCCGAAGACGATTCCCTTGGTACACCAGAGCTATGACTGGAACCACGGTGTATTCCTTGGTTCGATCGTCGGTTCTGAAATCACCGCCGCCGCTCTCGACCTCAAGGTCGGTACCGTCCGCCGCGACCCGTTTGCCATGCTTCCCTTCTGTGGCTACCACATGGGTGAGTACTTCCAGCACTGGATCAACGTCGGAAAGGCTGCCAAGGATCAGAGCAAGCTTCCCAAGATTTTCTATGTCAACTGGTTCCGCAAGACCGACGACGGCAAGTGGCTCTGGCCCGGTTTCGGTGAGAACAGCCGTGTACTGAAGTGGGTCTTCGAAGCCTGTGAAGGTACTGCAAAGTCCATCGACACCCCGATCGGCATCATGCCCACTGCAGACGCAATCGATCGTCCTGAAGGTGTGACCGTTGAGGATATGCAGCAGCTGTTGGCCGTTGATATTGATGGCTGGTTGAAGGAAGTCGAAGACATCCGCGCCAACCATTATCCGAAGTTCGGCGACAAGCTTCCCAAGGAACTTGCAACCTTCCTTGATCGGCTCGAGGCAAACCTCAAGGCCGCCAAGTAAGCAGCGTTTCATCAACATTTTTACAGCGGCTCTCCTTCACCGGAGGGCCGTTTTGTGTATACTGGGCGTATGAGCCAGATAGAACGCATTGTTTTCATCAACCGCACCATTGAGGAAGCTGGTGGGGTGAAGACCGCACACATCATGCGCGAGTTCTCCCTCTCGCGCAGGCAGGTTCTCCGTGACATCGAGTTCCTGCGCGACCAACTCAAGGCGCCCATCGAGTACGATGCAGAAAAGCATTGGTATCGATATACCGAAAGCTTTACCCTCTTTTCCAACTCCAATGAGCGGATGCTGGTGCTCAACGCCATCTTCCGCAGCCTTGCCCAGTCGCAGGGGCTGATGGGAGCGTTGACCGAGATGATCAGTGAAGGAATCGACAGCGGAGTGGAAAAGAGCTACCGCTCCCTCTCTGACAAGATTGTCTTCATCACCCCGGTTCAGGATTGGCCCGACTACGAAATCTTCAACAGGATTTGTGCGGCGATGAAGAGCGGCGAGCGCATGACCATGCACTACAAGAATGCCAACGGCGAGCTGTCCAGGCGGCATATCGAACCGCTGAGGTTGATCAACTACAGCGGTCGCTGGTATCTGGTCTCCTATGACCTGCAGCATAAGGAGCTCAGGACCTTCCACCTCAGCAGGATCCTCGATCTTTCCCGGATTTCCGGTGACCGGATGAAGGAGCGCTACAGTGATGCCGAGCTGGATGCCTTCATCCACTCCGGCTATGGCATATTCATGGGCAAGGAGGTTACCTACGTGACCTTCCGTGTCTACGGATGGGCGATCAACACGCTGGCGACCCAGACCTGGCATGCAAAGCAGAAACAGCGCTTCGTCAAGGAGGAGGGGCAGGATGCCCTGGAAGTGACGCTTCCGGTTGCAAACCTGCATGAGATCCTCTCGGCACTGCTGTTCTTCGGTCCCCAGGCACGGGCCCTCGCTCCTCCTGAGTTCGTAAATCTCTACAACCAAGCAGTTGAAAATATGCAAATTCGCATAAAAACTCCTTTGTGAGACATTCTGTGTCACACCCCCTGCCGTATGCTGTAAGCAGAAACAAGGAGGGAGTGTATGCATGAACAAACAGGAAACCTGCCGGGATGGTATGACAGGATGCTCTCATCAGTACCACTGATGGTGCTTTTTGTCTTGTGCGTCCTGATTGCTTCTCCCCTATTGCTGCTCTATGGAGCACTCTCCCCCCTGCTGAGGAGGTAAGTATGCACACACAACAAAAGAGAAATGAGAGACCGGGAAGAAAAATCGGGGCCGAGCGCAGACGGGTTGCCCGCATGATTCTTCGCGACTTCTACGAAAGCGAGCAGTTTTCAAATCTGAACCGCATGGTACAGCTTGCCATGCTGGAACTCTGCCCGGTTCAGGAAAAGGCCTGTGATCAAGAGGGCGGGGTGCGCAGATTGGCATGATGGTGCATTGTGGTGTCGGTTTTGCACATATTTTGCATATTCATGCACTCTTGCACTTCCCATGCTCCTTGAATTCTCGGTAGGATGGAGAGACTTCCTGCAAGTCATCATCCCCCCCCTGCCTGCAACTGTACCAAGAGCCTAGGTTCTTTGTGTGCGCAGGTTCAAGGAGCTCTCTGATGGCAAACCACCCATCCAGCTTTGTAAAGTATGGTCCGGCTGACAAGCCGCCACTGGGACAATGGATACCCTTAAGTATCCAGCATGTCTTCGCGATGTTCGGTGCGACCATTCTCGTGCCCATCCTTACCGGATTGAGCCCCAGTACGGCGCTCTTCACCGCTGGAACGGGAACCCTGCTTTACATCCTGATCACCGGAGCAAAAGTTCCTGCCTTCCTGGGTTCCTCATTCGCCTTCATCCCTGCCTTGATTGCGATCAGCAGCAGTTACGGGGTGGCGTATGCCATGGGCGGTGCATTCGTCTCCGGCTTGTTCTACACCTTGGTGGCGTTCATCATCAAGAAAGCCGGGCACTCGTGGTTGAACAAGGCCCTGCCTCCTGTGGTGATCGGCTCGGTCATTGTGGTCATCGGTCTCAACCTGGCACCTACTGCGATGGGCATGGCGATGAATGATGCAAACGGCAATTACAGCCTCTATCTACTCGCAGTCGCAGCTGTCACCTTGGCCCTCACTATTGTGGCAAACATCTTCGCCAAGCGGTTCTTCAGCATCATCCCGATACTCTTGGGCCTGCTTGGAGGCTACTTCTTCGCCCTCATCCTCGGCTTCATCTTCCCCCAGCATGCCTTGATCAGCTTTGCAGCAGTCAAGGAAGCCGCTTGGTTCGGTTTTCCCACCTTTGCCCTTCCAAAGTTCAATGTGGTGGCAGCTGTAACCTTCATTGTGGTATCGCTGGCAACCATATGCGAGCATCTTGGTGACACCCTGACCATTTCCAAGGTGGTGGGAAAGGATTTCTACAAGGATCCGGGTCTTGACAGAACTCTTGCCGGGGACGGCCTGGCCACACTGTGGGCATCGTTTTGGGGTGGTCCTCCGAACACCACCTATGGTGAGAACATCGGGGTGTTGGCACTTACCCGCGTGTACAGTGTCTGGGTGACCGGAGGAGCCGCCGTCGTGGCAGTATTCCTCTCCTTCTTCCCCAAGTTCGGCGCCCTGATCCAAACGATCCCCAATCCGGTGCTTGGCGGTATCTCCATGCTCCTTTTCGGCACCATCGCCTCCAGCGGCCTGAGGACTTTGGTTGATGCAGGCGTCAACTACGAGGACAAGCGCAACCTGACAATCAGCAGCGTCATCCTGGTCATCGGCATCGGTGGAGGGACCCTCTCCTTTGCCATGGGCAAGGATCTTACCTTCTCACTTGCCGGTGTTGCACTCGCCACATTGGTCGGCATCCTGTTGAACCTGGTGCTTCCAAAGACCAAGGAATAACACCTGTCAGTAAGCATTGGACATGAAAAAGCCGCTCACTTCGAGCGGCTTTTCTTGGAATACCCATGTGATTTACTTCACAGCCTTTCCGTAGTAGGCAGCCTCAAACAGCATCTTCACATCGGAGGCATTCGGCTTTCCCGGGTTGGTGAGTGTGCAGGGATCCTCCCATGCGTGCTTGCTCATGCGGTCGAGCAACTCCTTGAATTTAGCCTCGTTGAAGTCGACTTCGGTGCAATCCTTGAAGCAGGATGGGATATCCATCTTCCTGTTCATCTCCTCAATCGCCTTGGAAAGGTCTTCAAGGCCCAGCAGTTTCTCAGCATAGGCATACTTGTCGCTGTACCTGCGGTTGAAGGCGATGACATACGGCAGCAGGATTGCATTGGCAAGCCCGTGGGTGACGCCGAACTCCCCCCCGATCTTGTGGGCCATCGAGTGGACCAGCCCCAGGGAGGCATTGGTGAAAGCCATGCCCGCCAAGGCGGAAGCTTCGTGCATTGCTTCGCGGGCGCCGAGGTTCTTCGGTTCTGCATAGGCAATCGGCAGGCTCTCGAGCACCATTTTGATGGCTTGGACGGCATACGGGTCGGTGAAGGCGGTTGCCGCAGTCGAAGCAAGGGCTTCCACAGCGTGTGCCATGACATCCATACCGGTGTTGGCGGTGATGTGCTTGGGCATGGTCATCGGCAGGGCTGGGTCGAGAATGGCAATGTCGGGTACCATGTCGGCCGCCACGATGGGGTACTTGATGTGCTTTGCCGTATCGGTGATGACGCTGAAGGCAGTAATCTCGCTTGCAGTTCCACTCGTGGAAGGAATGGCGATGAATCGGGCCTTGTTGCGCAGGGATGGCATGCTGCCCGGAGTAATGATATCCTCGAAGCCGAGCTCGGGATGCTCATAGAAGCACCACATGACCTTTGCAGCATCGAGAGCGGAACCGCCTCCAATGGCTACGATCCAATCGGGACCGAAGTCGAGCATGGTTTTTCCGCCTTTGACAACCGTCTCAACCGAGGGATTTGGCTCGACGCCGTCGATGATGATCGACTCTATGCCGGCTTTCTGAAGCAGGGCGACTGCCTGCTCAAGGAATCCGAATTTTTTCATGGAGCTGCCGCCGGTTACGATGGCGGCTCGCTTGCCTTTCAAGAGGGAAAGTTTTTCAAGGGAACCTTCTCCGTAATAGATGGTTCGGGGAATGGAAAAACTCATGACACTCATAGCTCATCTCCTTGGGATATTCTGTATGAGCATAAGATATCGATATTTATTTATCGCGTTAAGAGCATTCAGGAAAATGCCCAAACATTTGTATGAAAAGCAAAACTATTGCACAATTTATTGCTGATAATATCCAATTATGTATATTTAAAAGGTAAAAGCCGGTAAAATATCCTTTTAATAGAATAACTATGCCAATAATATGCAAAAATAAACATTAATGAAAATATAAGTCGATGCGATACTTTCATTACCCATCCCCAAGAGGTTCTCACTTTCGCCTCTATTTGCTATGCTGTCTTCCTATGCGCAAGTACACCATGATCGATTCCGATGCGAAATTGTCACAACTGCAGTCCCAATGGAAAGAGAAGGGCATCACCATTGTTGCCATGGATTTTGAAGGTGAATTCAACCTGCATATCTACGGGGAACACCTATGCCTTATTCAGCTGTTTGATGGATCGGCCTATACGTTGGTCGACCCCTTTGCACTCTCCAAAGACGCCCTCAAGGCTTTCCTGGAGGATGGTTCGGTCTTGAAGGTCATGTTTGACTGTGCAAGCGACTCCGCCTTGGTGCGCAAGCAGTATGACATTCTGCTCGAAGGTGTCTACGATATTCGCGTATGCGCCCTTGCCCTTGGGTACACCGGCAACCTTACCGGTCTGGTGGAACGATATATTCCTGAAGCAGCCAAACCCAATCTTTCCAGCAAGAAGAAGAACCAGATGACCAACTGGCTTGTACGCCCGCTGAAGAACGACCAGATCGAGTATGCCCTTTCAGATGTCGAACACCTCTTGGTGCTCAAACAAATCCTCGATATAGAGGTTGCAGAGAAAGGCCTGACTGAGAAAGTCGCTCTTGAGATGCAGCAGGCAGGAAAGAGCAAGGGACCGGATAAACCGGGGTGGACGAAGTTCTCGTCATGGAAGTATCTGTCCCGCGAAGAGAAGGTCTTCTTGAAGCACTTCTTCCTAGCCCGCGATGAGCTTGCCCGCAAGTACAACGTACCTGCCGTCAGAATACTGGAGAAGCATCTGTTGTTGCAGATGGCCAAGAATGTACCGACTTCGGATGCCGACTTCCATGTCTACTGCAACAACTGCAATGTCAAAAAACTCACTGAACTGACAAGCAAGCTCAAGAGTGCAAAAGTCAATGCCCTTGCCGAGCTTGGCCGTTGAGCTGCATATGCTCCTTGGCCTGGACCAAAAGCGATAATGCCTTGCAGGTCGGGGTGGCTATGCCATGTTTTTCGCCCAGCTTGATCACAGTCCCGCAGAACCAGGCGTTTTCAGTTTTCCTTCCAGCCTCCATATCCTGACACATGGATGTCTTCCCCTCCGAACCGAGGTTGCAGACGATTCTGTGGTTCTGCTCGATCAGGGAGTCTGGAAGCAGTACTCCTTCCTTCGCTGCCACCATCTGCACTTCCTTGCAGATCAAATGAGCCAGCTCGAGTACCGCACTCTGGTCGAAGTCTGCATAGGTCGCATACAGGAGGCTGCTGATCGTATTGTAGGTTGTGTTGAGCATGAACTTGTTCCACATCTCCAACTGGATATCCTCGGGTACGAGATAGGAGATGCCTGCCTTCTCGAAGAGGTCGGCGATCGCCGTAACCCGTCTGCTGACCTTGTTGTCCTTCTCCCCGAATACGATGCGTCCTTCGGCGGTGTAGGTGATGGCATTGCCTGTGTGGGTGGAGTTCAGTCCGACGGCGAAGCTGTACAGCACTTTCTCCTGGCCGAACTCCGCTGCAAGGATCTGCTCACTCTCGATGCCGTTGAGCAACGAGAGAATGGCAGTATCAGGTCCGATGGAGGACCTCATCAATCCGATGGCATCTTCAAGGTGATGGTTCTTGGTTGCAAGAATGATCAAGTCGGCTGGTTTGGCCTCCTCGGGCGTGCAGTAGCGAAAGGGAGCACGCTGTCCATTGAGGATGATGCCATCGCTCTCATAGCGCTGTCTGCGCGTTTCGTCGACCAGAAAGCAGACATGCTCCCTGCCCAGCAGATTGTGCAGCCGCAGGCCGTAAAGGGCTCCTACCGCCCCGCATCCGATAAGGGTGATGTTTTTCATAGCGTAGCCAACTCCAAAACCAGCGAAAGCAGTCGCTTCAGTTCTTCGATGGGAATGTACTCGCTTGTCGTATGCGCCTCCTCGTAGCCGATGCTGCACACCAAGGTGGGAATGCCAAGCTCATTGAGGATGTTTGCATCGCTTCCGCCCAACGTGGGCTCTTCACGGTAGGGGAGTCCGAGCTTGGTGCACGCTCGCCGGAAGGTTGCCAGAACAGGGCTGTCGTGGTGATGGTGATAGACCTCATAGAGGTGTTCGTGCTGTATTTCAACCCTCCCTCCATGCCTTTGGGCTGCATCCTGGAGAGCTTGTTTCATCTTGTCGGTCTGCTTCTTAAGCTTGGCATTGTCCAGGCTGCGGGCCTCGAAGACGAGCTGGGCCTTGTCACAGACAATATTCTTTGCCCCGGGGGCTATGAAGGAGCCGACGTTGGCGGTGGTCTCGCTGTCGATGCGTAGCAGCGGCATGGCACTTATTGCATCACTGGCCATCTGGATGGCGCTGATGCCGCTTTCGGGTTTGAAGCCGGCATGGGCTCCCTTTCCATGGAAAACGGCCTCGATTTTGTCGTAGGAGGGAGCGGCCGTGACGGCCAGACCCACACACTGTGAAGCATCAAAGGTGAAGCCGTACTGGACGGCTGAGAGCTTGTCGATCTCAAGCCGCTTGGCTCCGAGCAGGCCCTGTTCCTCGGCGGTGGTGAAGAGAATGACGAGGTTCGGATGGGCAAGCTGCTTCTCCTTGATCGTCCGCAAGGCGGTAAGGATGGCGGCGACGGCTGCCTTGTCATCGGCCCCGAGTGCTGTCGTCCCATCGGTTTTGATGACTCCGTTCTCGATGACCGCCTTCGCCCCTCGTGCCAGCTCGACCGTATCCATATGGGCGTTGAGCAGGATGGTGGGGCCCTCTCCCATTAGATAGCCGTAGAGATTTCCCGCTTCGTCATAGTCGGTGCTCAGTCCTGCCTCAAGCAGTGCATGCTCGAGCAACAAGGAAATCTTCTGCTCCTCGAAGGAGGGTGAATCGAAGGCAACCAAATCAAGGAATGTGTCCATAAGAGTTTGCATGTTCCGACTATAGCACAGGAAAAATTGCTTTGACCACACCTTTGTGTGTTGTATAGTGTAGCTATGAACACCTATACAGCAGCACAGACACGTTATGATGGTATGCAGTACCGCTATGCAGGACACAGTGGTTTGAAACTTCCTGTTCTCTCGTTGGGCCTTTGGCACAACTTCGGTGACGGCGTTGACGATGCAGTATGCCGTCAGATGATCGCCACCGCATTCGATCATGGGATAACCCATTTCGACCTTGCCAACAACTATGGGCCTCCGGCCGGCAGTGCCGAAGTCAGGTTTGGGAGAATGCTCTCGGAGCAGTTCGGCGCCTATCGCGATGAGATGCTTATTTCCACCAAGGCAGGCTATTACATGTGGCCCGGTCCCTACGGGGATTGGGGAAGCCGCAAGTATCTGATCGCCAGCTGTGATGCAAGCCTGAAGCGCATGGGCCTTGAGTATGTGGATATTTTCTATCACCACCGTCCCGATCCCAATACCCCGCTTGAGGAGACGATGGGAGCCCTTGCCCAGCTGGTAAGGCAGGGAAAGGCGTTGTATGTAGGAATCTCCAACTACCATAGAGCGGAGGCCGTGAAGGCCATTGCCCTTTTGAAAGAGCTTGGCTGTCCTTGCGTGTTGAACCAGGTCCGTTACTCCCTGCTGGACCGCTGGGTCGAGGATGACCACCTTCTTGATGGGATGAAAGGCGAGGCGGGGGCCATCTGCTTCTCGCCCCTCGCCCAGGGCTTGCTTTCAGACCGTTACCTCGAGGGGACCATCCCCCCTGATTCCCGTGCAAGCAAGAGTCATTTCCTCAAGCCGGAAACGATCACCAAAGAGCGGGTGGAGTTGCTCAACGGCCTGAACACCATTGCCCGAAAACGCGGGCAGAGCCTGTCCGAGATGGCCATCTCCTGGCTATTGGTGGACAAGCGGGTCACCAGCGTGCTCATCGGAGCCAGCAGTGCCGAACAAGTGAAGGTGAACCTGAAGGCGGTGGGAAAGAGCCCTGATTTCAGCCAAGAGGAACTCTCCTCCATCGATGAACTGTGCATGAGGTGGAAATAAGCATCTGAGTGGATGCAGCTGAAGTAGATGCCCGAACGATAGGCAGCAGCGATTGCAAACCATACGGGCTTTTGTGCATCAGCTGGTCCCCGGTGACGAGAATGGCCTTCTACAGGTAGCTTTTCGCCAGATCGACCTGCTCAGAGTTGAACAGCTCATCGGTGAATAGCGAAAGCACATGGTAGTGATCGACCATCTGGTCCTTCATGAGGTTGCACAAGAGCTCAAAGAGCCACACGGCGTAGTTGGAAAAAATGTTCTCGTCCTGCAGATTGACTGCAGTGGTGAGGAAGCTGAAATTATACAGGATATCCTGGAACATCAGCTGCTTGCGTCGCTCGTCCATTTCAAGAGAGAGCTTGGAGTCGGTTGCAAATTGCTGGTCGAAGACTTTCTGGGCCAAGGTTATGAGCTTTGGGTCGATGCCCGAAAGGAGAAGACTCATGGATTGCCTCCTGATGAGAGTCCACCCCCAAGCTTATCAGTAATGGTCACATTGGATACCTGCAAACGTCAGGAGCTGCTTTCCTTATTCGATGCACCTTGTTTGTCAAAGAATTGGACGTTGAGGCTTGAGACTCTCAGGTGGTCGACCATTGCCTGGTGGACCGCCTTTGCATCCCGGTTGAGCAGGGCCTGGTAAATCTCCCGGTGACGCTTGATTGCATCTTCGATGCCGCCTTCGATGAGGATGCCTTTTCCCATGTAGTCACGCAAAAGGGAGGTGAGCACCCCGACGAACATGCTAAGCAGCTCATTGCCGGTGGCCTGGGCGATGGCGATATGGAACTGTTCGTCCAGCTTGACCCGCTCCTTGAGCGGAAGGCTCTTGTCCTCGAACTTGGACAGGATCCTGTCCATCTCCTTCAACTGCTCGTCGGTGATGCATTTCACCGCCTGGTCCACGGAGCTGAGCTCCAAAATTTCGCGCATCTGTGTCAGGTCGTCGCTCTTGATGCGGTCGACCTGCATGATGCGGTTGATGGCATTCATGACGGTATCGTTTTCCGGTCGGGTGATATAGGCTCCACTGCCGTTCTTGAGCGTGATCAAGCCCCTTTCCTGCAGCAGCTTGAGAGCTTCCCGGATGACCGGTCGGCTGACATTGTACTGCTTGGCAAGCTTCATCTCTCCTGGAAGTTTCTCAGCCACTTTACTGGTGGGAGAGGAGAGGATCACCTCCTCCAGATGGTCTGCAATCTGCTGGCTGAGGTTTACCCGTGAGAGTGAGAAGTGTGAAATGTCCATGGGAACCTCCTCCTATCCAGTCATCTTACTAAATTCGGACCCCTGCATCTAGGTTCTACCAACCATTGCAAAGGTTCTCTTGGCTCCTTGATGGAGAAAGGAGATATCATCGCCGCAGCTGATGAAATCCACTCCCATCTCTTGGTATATCCTGATCGTCCTCTCATCCGGCCCGATCGAGACACCGACCGGCTTGTCAGCCTTCTTGGCTGCCTTGACCACCTGGTTTGCAAGTGCAAGCACCTTCTCGTTCAGGCTGTCGCCGAGCAGGCCGATGGAGGCCGAAAGGTCGTTCGGGCCGATGATCACCGCATCGAGGGCGGGCAGGGCTAGTATTGCCTCAATGCGCTGTACCGCCCGTATGTGCTCGATCTGGATGATCCTGACAAAACTCTCCCTGCTTGCAGAAAGGTAGGTTTTCAAATCCTGTTGATTATACGCTATGGCGCGCCTGGGACCGAACCCCCGAGTTCCCTCCGGTGGATACAGGCAGAGTTCCAAAACCTTTCGGGCTTCAATCTCGTCCATCACCTGGGGGATGATGATGCCGTCGATGCCCATCTCAAGGACATACTTGATGTCTTGCATCTGCTGGCCCGCTGCCCGTACAAAGGCTGCAGCCCCGCCGGCATTGGCCGCCATGACATGAAGCAGAAGATTCTGCTTGTCAAACGGCCCATGCTCGGCATCGATCCAGATGAAGTCGTAGCCATAGCGGGCAAGAGCTTCGGTGATGGCAGGGTCATTGAGAAATACGTGCCCGCCCAGAACTGAACCCGACTTCAACCTGGTGCGAAACTCAGAGCCCCGGTTCATAGCTTGAGCCCCAAAAGCGTGCGCATCTCCGCTTCCATTCTGATCAGGCTCTGAATCTCCAACCGGGCATTCTCGTTGAGCAGGGAGACAGGCTTGGAGCGGGTGACCAGGCTCATCGGTACATCGGTGAGGTCGTAGTGGTATTTGGCATTGATGGGATAGGCTCGTGCTTCGGTGACTGCAGCAACGGTAAGGAAGTCCATGACCTTGCGTGCAAGGACGGGTTCCGTTTTGAAGTGCTCATACATCCACTTGTAGATGTCGATGTGGAAGTTCGCCATAACCCCGTTGTAGCCGACATAGCCTGCGATCCAGGAGTCCAGAAGGGTGGCGGTGTTGGCGTTGAACAGGGCCAGCTTGGTTCCCTTGACCAGTTCGACACGGCGTTTCTCGATTTTCAGGGAACAGGAGACGTCCTTGAGGAAGACCAGCTTGTCTTCCTTTGCAGCCCAGGCCAAAAAATCGTCGGTAAGCAGCCTCAGATAGGGATAGGGGCACTCATACAGGCCGAAGGTGACATCGGGAAGCTGCTCAAAGATGTCTTGGGCGTTGGCATTGAAGACCGAGCTGTCCTCGTCGGCCTTTGCCAGGCGGTTGGAGACCAGCACCACGGCATCGACTCCTGTCTGGGCCATGGCTCCCAGCTCATCGATCTGTTGTTTGTGGTCGTCGCTGGTATGGCCGCTTGCGATGACCTTTACCCGGCCTTCGGCAGCCTCGACGACCGCCTTGGCTATATCGAGCTTCTCCTGTGGGGAGAGAAAGAACATCTCGCTGGACTGGCAGACGGCGAAGATGCCGTCGGCGCCCCGGTCGATATACCAGTTGGCAAGAGCCTTCACTGCCGGAAAGTCTACCTTGTTGTCAGCAGTGAAGGGGGTGATCATGGTCGGCCAGCAGCCGTTATAGGGTGTTTTCATTGACATAACTCCTTAGATGAGTCCTGCAGCACGAGGCAGGAAGAGCGTGATCTCGGGGATGTAGGTGATCAGGACAAGGACGATCAGCATGACCACCAGCGGCCAGATGATTTCCTTCATGACTCCCTTCAGCGGTGTCCCCGAAATACCGCTGGTGATGAACAGCAGCATGCCGAACGGCGGGGTGGAGAGGCCTACCATCATGTTGAAGGTGACTACCAATCCGAAGTGGATCATGTCGATGCCCAGAGCATTGGCGACAGGAATCATGATGGGGACGAAGACCAGCTGGATGGTGGAGGTGTCCATGAACATGCCCAGGATCAGGATTACGATGTTGACCATCAGCATGAAGGTCCATTTGCTGCTCGTGATACTCAGTATCCAGTTGCCGATGTTGGTTGCCAGCTGCTCTCGGGCGACGATGTAGCTGATGATGGTGGCAGCCCCGATCATGATGCTGGTTGCCCCGACATCCTTGATGGTGGTCTTGATCACTTCGTACAGGTCCTTTATTCCCATCGCCCTATAGGCAAAGACCGAGACCAGCATGGCATACAGACCTGCAATTGCTCCTGCCTCGGTTGGAGTCATCACCCCGGTATAGATGCCCACCAATAGGATTACGGGAGTGAGCAGGGCGGGAAGCGCCTTGATGGTGAAGGCGAGAAACGTCGTCCAGACAATTTTTTCACCTCTGGGGTAATTTCGCTTCTTGGCAACAATGGCAACGTAGATCATTAAAAAGAGGGCGAGGAGAATCGCAGGAACCATGCCGCCCATGAACAGCGCTCCTACCGAGGTTGAAGAGAGCATGGCATAGATGACCAAGGGAATGGATGGCGGGAAAATCGGTCCGATGGTTGCAGAGGCTGCGGTGATGGCGCAGCTGAACTCCGGATCGTACCCATCGTCCTTCATTGCCTGGATCTCAATCTTTCCCAGGCCTGCGGCATCGGCGATGGCCGATCCGGTCATCCCGCTGAAAATCAGGGAGGCAAGGACGTTGACCTGGCCGAGTGCTCCCCGCATCCGCCCGGTCAGCCCGCCTGCGAACTTGAAGATCATGTCGGTTACCTTGCCGCTGTTCATGACGTTGGCGGTGAATATGAAGAGCGGGACTGCGATGATGACGTAGTTGGTGTAATAGGTGTTCATGACCTGGTTGACGACCAGGCTCAGGTCGGCGCCCTTTACCAAAAGGTAGCATGCAGCCGAGGCAAGCATGCCCAGGGCGATGGGCATCCTGAGAATGAAGATCAGGATGAATACAAACAGGGTGATGAATAAGGGGAAACTCATTTCTTTACCTCCCCGAGCAATGGATCGTAGCTGTGGTCGACACTATCGGAAAGTTTACCGGTAATGACCTTCCAATCCTCCAGGACCGGCTTGATGCTGTAGCCGATGATGGACAGGAGAAAATAGGTGAAGGGGAGGAAAATCCAGGTGTAGGAGACACGCAGGACCGGGGTTTTCTGGAAACCCAAAAAGAAGGCGTACTTGAAGGAAGGGATGACCATCAAGGCGAAGGTGATGATGATCAACAGGTTCCCCAGCAGGCGGGCCCAGGCAGCCACTTTGGGGCTGTAGGCTTCGTAGAGCATGGTGAACTGGACGTGTCCCTTGCGACGCATGGTATAGCAGGCTCCGAGGATGACCGACCAACAAAATCCAATGACGATCACGTCCTGGGTCCAGGTAAGAGGATGGTTGACCACATACCTGAAGAATACTTGCAGGATGAATGCCAGAAACAAGAAGATAAAGGAGATGACCGGAATGTAGACTTCCATGATCTCTCTCAGCAACAATGCCAGTTTTTTCATGTGGTTGGTCTCCTGTTCAATTGCAAGAAGAAACCCGGGGCAGGCAGCCCCGGGTTGTAAGTGTTTGCTTACTTGCCAGCTGCTACGACTTTTTCGAACATGTCCTTATCCCAGCTCTTAGCATAAGGACTTGCCAGATACTGTGCCAAAACGTGCTCGGCGAATGCATCCAGGTCGGCATAGTAGACCTTCAGGCCTGCGCTCTTGAAGAACTCGACCAGTTCAGCCTCAGCCTTGAGGTTGGTGGTGTCGCAATACTCGATGCCGGCCTTCACCCCTTCCATGACCCAAGCCTTCTGTTGCTCGGAAAGGGACTGCCATTTTGCTTCGTTGATGGCGGGCCATACAGAGTCAACCAGGTGGTTGGTGATGGTGATGGACTTGGTGACTTCATAGAACTTGGCGTTCTTGGTGGACGGGAGCGGGTTGTCCTGGCCGTCGACGGTCTTGGTCTGCAGGGCCATGTACAGCTCGCTGAATGAAATCGGGGTCGGATTGGCGCCCAAGGCCTTGCCCAGGAAGATCCAGGAGTCGGAGTTCGGCATTCTCAGGTTTACGCCTTTGAGGTCGGCCGGGGTCTTGATCTCCCTGTCCTCGACCAGGTTGAGTTGGCGGGTTCCGAGATACTGTGCACCGAGGGGGCGGATTCCCTGCTCCTTGGCGATGCGGTCGAACACCTCAGCTCCGATGGGGCCGTTGAGTACGCTGGTCATGTGGTCGTAGCTCTTGAAGATGTAGCCGGCGGTGAACATGGACACCCATGGGCTTCCATCGGTCAACCACGAAGCTGCAGTGGCGGTCATGTCGGCCTGGCCGCTCTTGACTGCCGAGACTTCCTGCTCCTGCTTGAACAGCGAGGCGGAGTCATAGGTGAGAACCTTGATCTGTCCATTGGAAACACGTTCGACGGTTTCCTTGAATACGCGCATGGCACCGGCGTGTGCATCGGTGGGGACTGCGGTCATGGTGTAGACCAGTTCAACGGGTTTGACTTCAGTTGAAGCTTGCGCGAATGCCATGGGAAGCACCAGGGCGGCCAGCAACAGGGTGACGATTACTTTCTTCATTGTTTCCTCCTCAGGACCGCAAAGCGGCTAACAATGTTCGATGCGTTTCCCGGCGTATGCCAGGAAGAAAATCTGCTTAGCTGTAAAGCTGTCTTACAGGTTAATAATTGCATGGGATTTCCCATCTGTCAAATGGAAATTTTACCTGTATAGAGAAAGTTTTGTCTCGCGTTCCCGAAGCAGAAGGAAACAGGTCAGCGATGCCGCCAGCACATCCGAGAGCGGAAAGGAGAACCACAGGCCCGTCGAGCCAAAGAGGGAAGAGAAGATGAACTGCAGGGGCAGGAGCAGAAGAAATTGTCTGCTGGTCCACCTTCTTCGGTTCAGGATGGAAGAATCTTGAAAACCACCTTCACCACTTCGGTCGACTTGCCATCGACCAGGTTGGGGGCATGCGGTTCGCCTGGGAAAAAGAGGGCGAAGGTTGTGGTATCGGCGTGGTAGCTTACCTGTTTCCTGCCTTTTGAAAACATTGCTTCCTTTGCCCGATCATACTCCTGTACTGTCTGAAGTCCATCCTTGGATGCGATGTCCATCCGTTCAAAGCCGGAGAGGAGGATCTGCACATCAACCTCCTTCTGATGGATCTCATAGATATCACTCTCGGTCTTTTCCGTATGGTAGGTGAAGAGGTTGTAGCGTACCGACGGATTATCGGTCGTATAGCTTCCAAAGCTTTGGTCCTTCAGTACTCCACTCTCCAAAATCGAACAGACCGTTTCCAATGCGGGAAGGGAAGGTATATAGCGCCGTAGGTCGCTGAGTTTGTCAATAATCATCGCTGAATCTCCTTGTCTCAAGCATATCCAAACGAATGCATTTGGGAAAGGAGGAAGAAAGAGGCAACTCGATTCTTATTATTCGGAATAGTTCTTTTTAAGTATTGGAGTGCAGTTTCTCCTTGATTTTCCTCTGCCAACACCATAGGATTTGCCTATGGGAAAACAAGCTTTAGTCATCGGTGGAGGCTTTGGAGGCCTTAGTGCAGCAGCTCTGCTTGCACGCGATGGGTTTACGGTAACGGTGGTTGAGAAAAACGAGCAGCTCGGCGGCCGTGCCCGTTATTGGCACAAGGATGGCTTTACCTTCGACATGGGACCGTCCTGGTATCTCATGCCCGAAGTATTCGAACGCTACTTTGCCCTCTTTGGAAAAAAGCGGGAGTCGTACTACGAGCTCAAACCCTTGGGCCCCTACTACAAAGTGTTTTTTGGAGACCAGGAGGTTGAACTCACCGCGGATTTTGACAAGAATGCCGAACTTTTTGAAACCTTTGAAAAAGGCGGAGGCCAGGCCCTGAAAGCCTACATGGAGCAATCGACATACAAGTATGATGTTGCCATGGAGGATTTCTTGTACCGGGACTACAAGCATATCGGCCAGTTCTTCAACAGGCGCCTGATGACCGAAGGCCTGAAGCTTGGCGTACTCGGCAAGCTCGACTCCTTCGTTTCAGGCTATGTCCAAGACCGCAGGGCCAAGCAGATCCTCGAGTATGCCATGGTGTTTTTGGGCACCAATCCCGCCCAGGCTCCAGCCCTCTATTCCATCATGAGCCATGTCGACCTCAAGTTGGGCGTATTCTTCCCCAAAAAAGGCATGGCCGGGGCTGCCGAAGGGTTTGTCAACCTTTGCCAAGAGCTTGGAGTACATCTACTCACCGACACCGAGGTCACCAGCATAGTCACCAAGGATGGAAAGGCTGTCGGGGTTGAGACGACCAACGGCTACTTTGCAGCCGATGTAGTTGTCAGCTCAGCCGACTATCACCATACCGAGACGGCTTTGATCAAGAAAGAGGAGCGAACCTACTCGGACTCCTACTGGAAAAAGCGCGTCGTCGCTCCCTCCATGTTCATCGCCTACCTTGGAATCGGACGCGAACTCAAGGGTCTTGAGCATCACAATCTCTACTTCGCAAAGGATTGGAACGGCCATTTCGATGACATTTTCAAGCAGCCCGCATGGCCGGACCAAGATCCCTGTTTTTACCTTAGCTGCATAACCAAGACCGATCCAAGCTCTGCGCCCCAAGGCTGTGAGAATGTCTTTTTGCTCGTCCCGGTTGCCCCCGGCCTTGCCGATACCGACCAGCAGCGGGAGGCGTATTTTGCAATGATGGTCGAGCATGTAAAAAAGGTCACCGGTGAGGATCTGGGCAAGGATGTCCTGGTAAAGCGGTTGTACACCCATCGGGATTTCATCCAGGATTACCATGCCTACAAGGGCACGGCCCTGGGTCTGAGTCATACACTCTTCCAAACAGCAGTGTTCCGCCCCAGACACCAAGCCAAGAAGGTGCCGAATCTGTACTACACAGGCCAGTATACCCATCCGGGCGTAGGGGTCCCGATGGTACTCATTGCAAGCGAATTGATAGCCAAGGAAATCCAAGAAACGTATGGTCGCTGAGAAACATGAACAAATTTTCAGAAACGGGAGCAAGACCTATTACTTCAGTTCCTATTTCTTTCCCCCTGCTGTTCGCAGGGATGTCTATGCCTTGTATGGGTTTGTCAGGGTGGCTGACAACCTGGTGGACGACCAGCCGGTCGATCCAGCGGCTTTTCACGCCTTCCGTAGAACCTACACAGAGGCGCTTACGTCGGGTAAAGCGAGTGGCGATGTAATCATCGATGCTTTTCTGGAACTGCACAGGCGCAAGCACTTCAATCCTGCCTGGACCGAGGCGTTTCTGGACTCCATGGAGCACGACCTTTCAAGCTCCACCTGTGAAACCCTCGACGAGGTGCTCACCTACATCTATGGTTCGGCCGAGGTCATCGGTCTCTATATGGCAAGGATCATGGACCTGAGTGAGAAAGCCTCCGGCTATGCTGCGATGCTTGGACGGGCGATGCAGTACATCAATTTCATCCGTGACATTCAGGAAGACCTAGAAATTGGAAGGCGCTACCTGCCACTCGGCAAGAGCTCTCTTTCCTCCTTGGACAGTGCATATACTCAGAAGCATCCCCTGCAGTTCAAGGCTTTCATCCGTGAAGAGGTCAAACGGTACCAGCTCTGGCAGAAAGAGGCGGAAAAGGGGTATGGTTATATTCCAAGACGGTATCGCATCCCGATTATGACCGCTGCGGACATGTACTGCTGGACCGCACAGCAGATAGCCAAGGATCCTTTCATCGTCTATGAGAAGCGGGTCAAGCCGCCGAAGTCGAGGATACTGAGAAAGGGTATAGCCCACACTCTAGGAGTCGCCCTGCCATGCAGAATCTTGAAAAGATAGAACGCCTGACTCTCCTTTTGCTGATACCGATTTATGCCATCGGCCTGGTGTTGCACACACTTGATGCAACACTGCCGATAATGCTGTCCTTCACCCCCTATACCATTTCAGCCACCTCAATTTTGGGATTCTTCTTTGAAGTGAAAGCCCGCAATTCCCGCCTGCTCTTTTGGGCGGTGCTCACCTTCCTGCTCACTCTGGTACTGGAAATAATCGGGGTTGCCACCTCCTTGGTCTTTGGTGCGTATACCTACGGACCGACGCTTGGGCTGAAATTGCTGGGCGTACCGCTTCTGATCGGCGTCAACTGGACGCTTATTATTTTGGGCATTGTACAGGTAACAAGCACAAAGATTGCAAATCCCTGGCTGGCTGCCTTGGCAACAGCTTCTTTGACCGTACTCTTCGACTATGTAATGGAGCCGGTGGCCATCGCCTTCGACTACTGGAGTTGGGCAGGTGGAGACATTCCGCTTCAGAACTACCTTGCATGGTTTTGCATCGCCTTTGTCTTTGCTTTTATGTTTGCCAAGCAAAAGCTGGCTGCCGTCAACAGGGTTCCCACCCTGATCGTCGTCGTCCAATTCGCCTTCTTTGCCGGTTTGAGGGCCTTCGCTGTATGAAACACTCCATCCTGATTATCCTACTTGTTTCGCTCATGTTCGGCCTCTCTGCCGAGGTGATTCCCGAACAACAAAGTGCTCCTCTTATTCGGAATGATGAGGCTCCTGCGGTGAGGTACTGGAGCACCCGTGATCAGGGTTTGCTACCCGTCCAAACCCTTGTGGGCTTTGACACGCCGAGCCAAGTACCCCCGAGAAAGGATCCCAAGCTTTTGGTGGTTCTTTATCACAATATCGTCTTCGGGCGTACGGGCAATGTCTATAACCGTGACCTGTACAATTTCGAGCACGACCTGGCTTTTCTCAAACGGAATTTCACCATCACCAATTTCAGGGCGATTCTGAATGGTACGTCTTTGGCAAAAACCGACCAAGTGATCATTACCTTCGATGACGGTGATCTCTCCATCTATGCCATCGTCTACCCGCTCTTTCGCCAGTATGAGCTAGAGGCGACCATCTTCCTGGTTCCCAACTTCATCGGGGAAGTCGGCTATATGAGCTGGGACCAGATTCGGGAGATGAGTGATTACCGAACCAGTTCCGGCAGGAAGCTTTTCTTCTTTGAATCTCACTCACTGACGCATCGAATGATGGCAGAGCTCTCTGTCGAGGAGATCCGCCATGAGCTTCAGGCCTCCAAGCAGATCATCGAAGAGCAAACCGGCGAGCCGGTGACAGTCCTTGCCCTTCCGTTCGGAAATGGTGCGGGGGAGAGTAAAATCATCAATGAGGCCCGTAATGCAGGCTATCAGGCCATCAGGACCAGCATCGCCGAGGTGGTACCGACAAAGAGCATACACGCTTGGTCCATCGGCGCAATGAATGTTGAGAATTACAGCACCGATGTCTTTGTACAGAAGGTGCTCGCCTTGACCGGGAGGTAGGTATGAAAGCTACATTGCTTGCATTGGCGTTGGTAAGTTTGCTTTCCTGCACCCTGTATGCACAGGATGCTCCCATATTGAAGACCGGTCCGAGGGAGCTGGAGTTCGGGAATCTGCACTGGAGGTTGAAATCCAGCCTGACTCCTACTGCTCCCGGACCGAACTACTTTCGGGGAACCGAGGACGCGGTCTGGGTCGACGAGTGGGGCCTGCACCTGACCATTGCTGAGCAGCAGGGCCGCTGGTGGGCTACCGAGATATTCACCCGCGAACGGGTAGGCTACGGCACCTATACCTTCACCGTTGAGACCGACATCGAGCAGTACGATCCGAATGTGGTTGCAGGCTTCTTTACCTGGGATACCTCACCGCAGGAGTACAACCGGGAGATAGACATTGAGTTTGCCGCCTGGGGTCAGCGTGATGGCACCAAGTTTCAGTATGTAGTCCAACCCTATACCGATTCCTCCAGGATTTTTGTTTTCAAGCCTGAACTGAACGGCACCGCAACCACCCACCGCATCGTCTGGACCAAGGAAGGAGTTGCGTTCTCCTCCTACCATGGAAATGTGGATCCCGACTTACAAGAAAGTGACGCGATGCGCATAGCGCGTTGGACGTATCCAGCCGCGCCTACACCGGGACGGGTTCGGTTTCGCATCAACTTCTGGCTCTACCAGGGCAATGCACCCCTAAGACCCGCCCACATGGTCATTACTGCGTTTTCTTTTGAGCCCCTTTAAAGCCGGTTCTCACCTGGGTTCCCCATCCACGGTTCTTGCGCATTGCACTGAAGTATGCGCTTACCCGCCACAAGCTGATGACCTGACGCACCCCGAAGTTCTCAACGATTGCCATCCACACCAAACGCAGCATGTCCTTATTGGAGTAAAGCGGACGGTCGTATTCGCTGATAAGCAGGGCTGACAAGGAGACCAACATCCCTAAGAGGATGGTCGAAGTGAACAGGGCTAGGGCTATGGGGAGATTGATCGTGTCAGTCCGTACAAATACG
>DJGJ01000016.1 GCA_002432715.1 Sphaerochaeta sp. UBA5849
AACTTGTAAACTCACGCTAGGAACAGAAATATAAAGTAGTAATGGAGGTGTGAGGGATGCATCAACAGGCTGACGACAGTCAAGATCTTGCTACCTTCGAAAAAATTATGAGACACAACCCGTTGTGATTCTCGCCCCTAAACAGAAAGAGCAGTAGGCGGACCATTGGCCTGTAGGTAACCAATCCACGTATATGAAAGTGGTCAAATGCTGAAAAACTGATTCGGCCTGTTTATGGATCCCTTACATCAATATAAAAATTGAACCGGAGAAAATGTAATGAACGAATTTTGAAAGATAGAGCAATCAGTACTTGACAGGAGTCACATCATATGAATTTTCTAAGAAGTTGTGGTCTAATGGTACTGGATTGTGTTTGCAAGGCGAATAATCTCAAACCGATCCTTGACCTCAAGCTTGGAATAGATGGTACTGATGTTGTTTCTTACCGTCTGCTCGGCCAATTGGAGCCGATCGGCAATCTGCTGATTGTCAAAACCGGTGGCGATCAGGCCGAAAATCTCTTTCTCCCGGTCGGTAAGCGTGTCGAACCACTCAAAGCGGCTGGATACTTCAGGAATCTTGGGACTTGTTCCGTCATACATGGCGTTGATCAGCTTGGTGGCAATCTTCGGTGAAATCTGCACCAAACCAGAATGAAGAGCCCTGATGGCGGCGATAAGCTCGGTAGGAGAGATGTCCTTGAGCAAGTACCCGGAGGAACCGATGCGCAGCGCCTCTCGAACATACTCATCCTCGTCATAGGTGGAGAGCATGACGATCTTGATCGAGCGCTGTTTCTCAAGAATACGTCTGGTGGCGACAACCCCGCTGATATCAGGCAGATGGACATCCATGAGAATGACATCAGGGACCAGGTCGCAGGCCATTGCTATGGCGCAGGTTCCGTTCTTGGCTATGCCGACGACCTGAAGGTCATCGGTATAGTTCTCAAGGCTCATCCTGAGACTCTCCACGAAGAGCGGTTGGTCATCAACCAAGAGGATTCGTATCATCGGTCTGCTCCTTCTGCAGGGGAATGGTTACGGTAAGCTGAAAGCCCCCTTCGGGAGCATTTTCCGCCCTCACCACACCGCCGAGTCTGCTGATTCGTTCTTCCATACCGGCCAAGCCTATTCCTTTGATGATCTTCTTTGCACCGGTTCCATTATCCAGAATGATCATCTGCACCGACTCTTCCACAATCCAGAAGAGGATTCGCACACAGGTTGCATGACCGTGCCGAAGGGCGTTGGTCAGGCCCTCCTGCACGATGCGGTAGAGAACCAAATCCAGTTCATCACCGAATGTTGCATCGAGGTTGCCGCTCTCGATCTCCACCCGCACTCCGGTGGTGCTTTCAAAAATCTTCTTGATCTTGTAAATGGCACGCATGCCGACTTCCCGTTCAGAATCCGACTTGCGCAGCAGGTGCAGCGCTCTTCGCGTCTCCACCAGACCCTCCTGGGCCTGTGAGCGAGCAGCACTGCACATCTCGCTGGTTTTGTCGATGTTGCGGCAGCCGGTGGCGATGATGGCATCCATCATGGCGATTATGTTGGTGAACATGTATCCGCTGATATCATGAATCTCGCGGGAAATCCTGTACCGTTCCTTCTTTGCCGCTTCCATCTCCGCCGTTCTAGCATAGTTCTGCAAGCTTTGGCTGAAGATGGTCAGCTTGGTGATGGTGGCATCGAGAATCTCAATCTGGGACTTGGCTTTCTCATGCAGTGCGTGCAGGTGCTTGACTGCAATCTGCAGGTAGGCGCTTACAAGAAGGATGACCGTGAAGGTGATCAACTCCTCGTTTCGGGCCGACCGCAGCAGGGGATTGAGGTCGTTCTCCCCCAAAAAAGGAGGCAGCAGCTGCAGTGCAAGAGCGGTACAAGCAAACAAAACGGGGAAGGGCAGGTCGAACGGCCAGGCGATCAGGGAGATCATCACACTCTGGAAGGCCAGGTAGAGCATCAGGCGGATGGTCAGGTAGTCGTTGAGCGAGTAATCGAGAACCAGCAGGACGGTGACGGACAGAAAACAGAGCAGCAGGATTCCCAGCAGGTGCCTGGTATGGGAGAGCAGGACGATGAACAGAGCGTAGAAGAGGAAAAACACGAAAAAGGTTCGGTAGAACTCAAAGGGGCGCTCGCTCGTCCCCCCGTCCAGTCCATATGTGGAAATAAATAGGGCCAGGGCAGTGAGCAGCAATAGTACTGCATATGCATCAAAGACATATGAAAAGATATTTTCCTTTTTCAGGACCGTTTTGATTCCCATGGCAGTCAGTATACCATATCCAAAAACGGAGACGGTACATTTGTACTTGATGAAGTAGTGGAAATAAGCGTTTTCAGTATTTCTGTCCCTTCCTTGCGCCGCATGCTCAGCCTATCATGCACTTGTAGAAAAAGTAGCAAACTTGTTCTAGAAACACAAGGAGGAAATGGTATGAAAAAGACCATGTGTGTTGTATTGGCACTTCTTTTGGTTGTCTCGTCTCTTGCTTTCGCAGGCGGCAAGGCTGAGACCGCTGCAGTGGCAGCCGACCCGAATGCCCCGGTAACCCTCACTGTCTGGTGCTGGGATCCGACATTCAACGTTTTTGCAATGAATGAGGCGGCAAAAATATATGCCGTCGACCATCCCAATGTGAAGATCAACGTAGTGGAAACCCCCTGGAACGACCTGCAGCAGAAACTCATCACCAGCCTGTCTGCAAAAGCCACCTCGAACCTTCCGGACATTATCCTGATGCAGGACAATGCCATCCAGAAGAACGTCATTACCTATCCTGAGGCATTTGTTGCACTCAATGGGAAAATCGATCTGACCCAGTTCGCCCAGTTCAAGGTGGACGTAGGGACCGTCGACGGCAAGCACTATGGCGTACCGTTCGACAACGGGGCCACCGGTACGTTCCTCAGAAGAGATATCATTGAAAAGGCCGGCCTGAAGGTCAGCGACTTCAACGACATCACGTGGGAACGTTTCATCGAGCTTGGGAAAATCGTCAAGCAGAAGACCGGTATCGCCATGATTTCAACAGTTGCCAACGAGCCCGACTTTCCGATGTTGATGCTCCAGAGTGCAGGCACCTGGATGTTCGATGAGCAGGGCAAGGCTTACATCAAGGACAACAAGGTTCTGAAAGAAGCCCTTCTCATCACCAAGGAGATGGTTGAAAGCGGCGTTTGCATCCTCGTTCCCGACTGGAATGCCTATATTGCAACCCTGAACAACGGAACCGTTGCTTCCACAATCAATGGATGCTGGATCAGCGGATCGATCCAGGCTGAAAAGAGCCAGAGCGGCAAGTGGGCTGTTGTCAATACTCCCAGATTTGCAAACATCGCCGGTTCGGTGAACTACTCCAGCCAGGGTGGGTCAAGCTGGATGGTCATGGCCAATTCCAAGAAGGCCGACGTCGCCATCGACTTTTTGGCAAAGACCTTCGGCGGAAGCGTAGCCTTGTATGAGACCATTCTGCCCGCAAGCGGCGCCATTGCAACCTGGCTGCCTGCGGCAAAGAGCCCGGTATACTCCACTCCCATCGAGTTCTTCGGTGGACAGAAGATTTACGAGGACTTGGTCAACTATGCCAGCAAGGTTCCCAACGTGAAGTACGGTGTCTTCAACTATGAAGCACGTGACGCCATTGCTCGTGCCCTGAGCGAAGTCTTGCAGGGTGGAAACATCGATGCAGCCCTTGCGACGGCGCAGAAGAACGTAGAATTCTTGATGAGCGAGTAGGAATCAACTAACATCCGCCCCGATGCCGCTGTATACTGGCGGTATCGGGGTTGTGTGATTGAGCACCGAAGAAGGGAAAGGCATCATGGCAAAGACAACACTGACAAAAAAAATCAACCTGTACGGCTGGTTGTTTGTCATACCCGCAGCACTGTTCATATTCGTCCTGAATTTTTATCCGATGGTCAGTGCATTTCTCCTTTCATTGCAAACGGGTAGGGGAAACAATCTGAAATTCGCCGGGCTGAAGAATTACGCCCGCCTCTTTCAGGACGAGATGTTTCTCACCTCGGTGGGAAATGTCATCACCTATCTGGTGATCCAAGTTCCCGTCATGCTTACATTGGCGTTAATCCTCGCCTCGATTCTCAACGATCCCAAACTCAAGGGCAAAGGCATATTCAGGACTCTCATTTTCCTGCCGTGCGCAACCAGCTTGGTCTCCTCGGCCATGATTTTCAAATCATTCTTTTCCATCGACGGGATCGCAAACACCACCCTCATGGGCCTTGGTGTCCTCCAAAGTCCCATGAGCTGGTTGACCCATCCAGTCTGGGCGAAATTCGTCATCATCCTGACCATTACCTGGCGTTGGACCGGCTACAACACCGTATTCTACCTTGCAGGGCTTCAAAACATCGACCGCAGTGTCTATGAAGCCGCCCGCATCGATGGAGCTTCCGCCTCACGCCAGTTTTTCTCCATAACCATCCCGCTGCTCAAGCCGGTCATCCTGTTGACCACCATCATGTCCACGAACGGGACGCTGCAGCTCTTTGACGAGGTGCGCAACATCACCAATGGAGGACCGGGGATTGCAACACTGTCCATCAGCCAGTACATCTACAACCTCTCGTTCATGTACAATCCGCAGTTCGGCTATGCCGCTGCCGTATCCTATGCAATTTTGGTGATGGTGGCGGTGCTCTCCTTCATCCAGATCAAAGTGGGGGACAAGCGATGAAACAAAAACACCTCGCAACAATCGCAACCTATGTGTTTCTTTGTGTTGTTTGCCTGTTCTCGGTGTTCCCGTTCTATTTCATGATTGTCGGCTCGACCAATCTGAGCGTGGATATCGTCAAAGGACGGCTTTTTTTCGGCACCCACCTGATCGAGAACTTCAAGACGCTTGCATCCACAGTCAAATTGGGCAATGCATTTTGGAACTCTATGCGCAATGCTCTTGCCAACACGGTGGCAAGCCTGTTTGTCTGCTCGCTGGCCGGCTATGGGTTTCAGATCTACCGTGACAAAGGCAAGGACACCCTGATGGGCTTGCTGCTGCTTTCCATGATGGTCCCCTTCGCCGCCCTGATGGTCCCGCTGTTTCGCATGTTCAGCCAGGCAAGGTTGCTTGATACGACGGCCGGATTCATCCTTCCCACCATCTCAACAGCTTTCCTCATCTTTTTCTTCCGGCAAAGCGCTGAATCGTTCCCTATGGAAACAGTGCAGGCCGCCCGGGTGGACGGACTGGGTGAGCTGGGAATTTTCTTCAGGATTTTTGTCCCGATCATGGCCCCGACGTTCTCCGCCGCCGCCATCGTCACCTTCATGGCCGCCTGGAACAACTATCTGTGGCCCTTGATCATCATGCAAAGCCAGGAGAGTCAGACCATGCCCCTGCTTATCACAGGCCTTACCGCAGGCTATACTACCGACTATGGGATCCTGATGCTCTCGGTAACCATCACGACCCTGCCCACCTTGATACTCTTCTTCACCCAGCAGAAGCGGTTTGTCGAAGGTGTGTTGGGATCAGTCAAATAGGAGTACGTATGTCCACGCTGTTTTTATCCCATCGCGCTTGGGAGCAACCAAGTATCACCAGTATGAATCGGATGCAGATGCATTCTCTTCCCAAAGCCTTCCCGAAGCGGGAAGCAGCCTTGGATTATGCCGTCAAGGGCCCGGAGCATTGGGATGCTGCAAGCAATCCCCTGTATCGATGCCTCGATGGCACGTGGTCCTTCCGCTACTACGATTCTCCCTTGTCGGTGGAGGAGCAGGTGCTCGACGAACACTCCGATCTGGTTTGGGAAGAGATTCTTGTTCCCGGATCGTGGAGTGTACAAGGGTATGACAAGCCCCATTACACCAATGTGGTCATGCCCTTTGCCAATACGCCTCCCGTAGTCCCGGAAAAAAACCCGACCGGGGTCTACCGTACCACCTTCACCCTCGATGAGCAGTGGAAACGGCAAAGCACCATATTGGAAGTAGGGAGTGCGGAAAGCTATCTCGAAGTCTATGTCAACGGCGCCTTTGTCGGTATGGGCAAGGATACCCGTCTTCCCTCAAGCTTCGATTTGACCGACTTCGTACGCTTGGGTCAGAACACCCTCACCTTGGTCGTAGTACGCTACAGCGACTCCTCCTATGTCGAGGATCAGGACCAGTGGTGGTTCGGCGGTTTGCATCGAAGCGTTGTCCTTTCCTGCGTTCCCAAGGTGACGATGAAGGATGTAAAGGTGACTGCCGTAGTGGACGCAGGCCTTGCAAAGGCCAAGGTTGAAGTACGAGTATCCACGACAGCACGGAAGGAACCGCTGGAAGTGAGCCTGTACGACCCCCAAGGGACGCTGCTCAACAGATGGAGCGTAGAAGCACAGGATTCGTGGTTTGTCAGCTCGTTTGATGTCGAGCACCCTCTGCTTTGGAGCAGCGAGCAGCCCACGCTCTATTATGTGGGCCTCTCGCTTGGTGATGAGCATCGCTCTCTTCCGATTGGTTTCAGGCGCCTTGAGATTTCCAAGCGGCGGCTTCTGATCAACGGCAAGCGGGTCTTGATCAAGGGCGTGAACCGCCACGAGCACGATCAGTACATGGCCAAGACGTTGTCGGTCGCTTCCATGGTGGAGGACATCCGCCTGATGAAACAGCACAACTTCAATGCTGTACGCACCTGTCACTATCCCGATGACAGCCTCTGGTATGAACTGTGCGACCGATACGGCCTGTATGTCATGGATGAGGCCAACATTGAGACCCATGCGAACTATGACAGCATCTGCCGTGATGAAATGTGGGCAGCCTGCTTTCTTGAACGAGTGCAGCGGATGGTCAGGCGCGACTACAACCACCCCTCGGTCATTGTCTGGTCGTTGGGCAATGAGGCAGGCTACGGTCACAACCAGGACGCCTGTGCCGGATGGCTCAGGCGCTACGACCCCAACCGTCCGATTCATTACGAAGGGGCGAACCGCCCCGAGTGGGGCCAAGGACCGCATACCTTGGACAGCCTCAAGAGGGGTCGTTTTGCCACCGATATCATCGCTCCGATGTATCCGCCCATCTCCCTTATCGAAGCTTGGGATCACAATACCGAAAGCAGTGACGACGACCGGCCCCTGATCATGTGTGAATACAGCCATGCAATGGGCAACTCGAACGGCAGTCTTTCCGATTACTGGAAGACCATCCGCAGCTCCCGCGGCATTCAGGGTGGTTTCATCTGGGACTGGGTCGACCAAGGAATCCTGGTCGATGAACAGGGCAGGCCGGTGGGCCCGAATGCGCATCTGGCAGCCGACAAGGAAGGGGGCAGGGCCTGGCGGTACGGCGGCGATTTCGGCGACCAACCCACCGATTATGACTTCTGCCTCAACGGGTTGGTGCTTCCAGACCGAACGACTAAACCCGCCATGGCGGAGTGCCTGAAGGTGCAACAGCCGATCCACATCACAAGCGAGCATCCTGCAAGCGGCAGGTTCACCCTGCAAAGTGAATTGGATTTCACGACCACAGAGAATCTGCAGCTTCGATACAAGCTGTTCAGCGAGTCTGAAGCAGGACGGCTGGAAGGAGAGATTGAGCTTCCCGTACTCGAGGCGGGCCGAAGCTGGCAATTCCAGCTGGAAATCCTTGCCACCGCCGAAGCCAAAGCTTTGCTGGGTGCCGGTCAAGCCTTTGTACTGTTCGAGTGCTGTCTGAAACAGGACACCTGCTGGGCTGAGTGCGGACACCTCGTGGCTTGGGACCAGTTTGAGCTCTCCCCTCCGATCAAGCGTGCCTTCCCCGCCGCCGAGGCGTATCTACAGAAACAGGAGAACGGCAGCTATCGCTTGGAGACAAGCGCTTATGAGGCTTCGATCAATGCCGAAGGACTTCTTTCGAGCCTCAAGTTTGTCGGCCAGAGGGAGCTTTTATCATCACCTCTTTGCATAAGCCTTTTCCGCTGTCCTACCGAGAACGACGGGCTCAAGACACTGCAGGGCAACAAGGACCTGCCCGAGTACGCCTTCTACCACGACAACAAGGCTTTCGGCCAGTGGCTGGTGAACGAACTGGACAAGACATCGTTGGTGCTTTTGGATGTGCATATGGAGAATGGGCGGCTGTGCAGCCGCCATCGAATCGAGAATCCAGCAGGGCTTGATCTGGGAACGTTCGAGCAGCACTGGGTGTTCTCCTCCGACGAGCTCTATTACCGCTGCACCATCTTCCTCAGCGATGCAATCGGGGAGTACCCGAGGGTTGGGCTGAAGTGCGACCTCGATACGAGCTGGTCCGCTGTACGGTATTTCGGCAGGGGGCCCGAGGAGAACTATCCCGACCGCTGCGAAGGCTCTGCAATCGGCGACTACCATGCCACGATCGATGAACTGTATGTGCCGTATATTGTTCCGCAGGACCACGGAGTGAGGACGCAGGTCAGCCGCCTGGACATCTATGATGGAGATACCGGGGGGGTACACTTCAAGAGCCACGATGAGTTCTCTTTTGCGCTGCACAAGTATTCGCTTTCGGAGCTCTGGGAGAAACGGCATGCCGATGAGCTGCAAAGAAGCCCTGTGAACCATCTGTACCTGGATGCGGCTGTCCGCGGGGTGGGAACCGCAACCTGCGGACCTGATACCCTGGAGCGGTACCGCGTTCGCAGCGGAGTCTACCGACTCTCTTTTACCATCAGTTCCAGCCATTAAGGACTTGCATCCTGCCTCAAAAGGCAGGATGCTTTATCTATGAGGAGATCAACCATGCATCTATATGATATCGAGGTTTCGGCAATGGATGGGAAGCCCGTCAAACTGTCCGAATTTGCCGGCAAAGTTCTGTTGATTGTCAATACGGCAACACACTGCGGCTTTACACCCCAGTATGATGAACTTGAAAAGCTCTACAGGCGGTACAAGGACAAGGGACTTGAGATTCTCGACTTCCCTTGCAACCAGTTCAAGGAGCAGGCTCCAGGAACGATCGAGGAGATCAACCAGTTCTGCACCCTGAACTTTGGCACCACCTTCAAGCGTTTTGCAAAGCTGGAAGTGAATGGCGAACACGAACACCCGCTGTATACGTTCCTCAAATCCAAGAAGGGCTTTGCAGGCTTCAACCCCCTGCACGCCAGTAGTGCCCGTCTGAACGAGCGAATGCGTGCTTCCGATCCCGAGTACGAGAAGGACAGCTCGATCAAATGGAACTTCACCAAGTTTCTCATCGACAGGAGCGGTGAGGTGGTTGAGCGCTTTGAGCCTACAACCTTCATGACGGAAGTCGAAGAGAAGGTGAAGGCTTTGTTGTGAACAGGTATTCAACAAAGAGTCGGGCGTAGAGCTGCTCGATCGTGTCAACCTGGGTTTGTGATAGAGCATGAAATGCCCGTTTGGACAATTTCCCTCTGTTATGTGAGAGGAAATGGTAAAGCAGGAATACGGTGGTATCGGGCATTTCGATACCATCTTGTACAGTTTTCTTGCACCGAATAGGCAGGTATCTGTCGTTGTGGAAAATTCATACTAAATCACTTGACAAATTATCGTGTTGTGGGTAGTATTGGAATATAAGTTGTGAAAAATAAAATAGTGAACGATATAACAGGAGGAGCACATGAGCGTATATGACTACACCGTACACGGAAGAAAAGGGGAGGAAGTAAACCTTTCCACCTATAAGGGCAAGGTGCTCCTGATTGTAAATACTGCAACTCAGTGCGGGTTCACTCCCGAATACACTGAGCTTGAGAAATTATATGAAGCATACAGGGAGAAGGGTTTTGAGATCTTGGACTTCCCCTGCAACCAGTTCGATGGACAGGCTCCTGAGTCGATTGAGGAGATCCACGAAATCTGCAAGCTCAAGTTTGGAACCCAGTTTCCCCAGTTCGGAAAGGTGGATGTCAACGGCGAAGGTGCAATCCCGTTGTACAAGTACCTGAAGAGCAAGAAGGGATTCGCGGGCTTCGATATGAGCCACAAGATCGCACCCATTCTTGATGGAATCCTGCGCAAAGCCGATCCAGAGTATGAGAAGAGCAGTGAGATCAAGTGGAACTTTACCAAGTTCCTCATTGACCGCAATGGCGAAGTAGTCCAGCGCTTCGAACCCTCTTACGACCTTGGCAAGGTGGCAAAGGCCATAGAGAACCTTCTGTAACACTCCAAACACACACAGTAATTCCCATTTTTCGACGTTGCCTTTGCCAGAGGGCAACGTTGTTTTTTTCAGCAGGAGAAGTGCTTGCTCTACCGGGTGTTGTGTTCTAGGATGACTGGAGGGGGGAAAACCTGTATGGAATTCGGCTTGGACAGGGCTTTGGAAACGCTCTCGAAAAGGCACCTGGACAGGAAACGATTCGGCCTGGTGACTAATGCTGCAAGCTTTTCCTCAACATTCCAGTCCTCGAAGTCCTTTTTATGCAAACACCTGAACATTACCGACCTCTTTGCCCCCGAGCATGGCATGGGGTCCTTCATTGCAGATGGAAAGGATGTTGAGGACCAACGGGATGCTGAAACAGGCTTGGTTGTGCACAGCCTCTACAGCAACGGAGGCAAACCGGTCGATCCATCGGTTTTCCAAGACATCGATTGCCTGCTGTTTGATATTCAGGATGTAGGACTTCGGTTCTACACCTACATAGCTACGCTGAAGCAGTTGCTTCAGCTTGGCAAGCCCCTGATCGTGCTCGACCGACCAAACCCCCTCGGGGGATTGGTGGTGGAGGGAGCGATCCTCAGTCCAAGCTATGAAAGCTTTGTCGGTCCGAGCGGACTACCCGTGCGCTACGCTCTGACCATGGGAGAACTTGCGTTTTGGATGCAGCACCAGTACGGCCTATGCGGCGAGCTTGGGATTGTCGAGCTTTCGGGCTATAGACGAAGCGACCTTTGGCACGATACCGGACGGCCATGGGTCATGACCAGTCCCGCCCTTGCACACCTTGGGGGCGTGTTCCTCTACGCCGGCTTTTGTCTGCTGGAGGGGACCAACCTCAGCGAGGGAAGGGGAACCAGTGCACCCTTCGAACTCTTCGGAGCCCCCTTCATCGATCCCTACCGCTTATCCGACGAGGTCGGCAGGCTGGGTTTGCAGGGAGTCGTCTTCACGCCTGTCTCCTTCGTCCCATCCCGGGGCAAGCATCAGGGGGCGCTCTGTCACGGCTTGTACGCCCACATTCTTGATTACCATGCTTTGCGTCCGTTCAGTACATGCCTCAAGGTGCTCGCGACGGTGCATCATCTATATCCCGACCGGCTCTCCTTCACTGCACATTTTTCCAAGCTTGCGGGCTTCGGACCTGAAGAGCTGTCCGCCGACAAGCTTGGCCACACGTTGCAGAAAGCAGAGGAGGAGTCGCAAGCATTCATGAAAGAGAAGAGGAGATTTGAACGATATGGGAAGTGAGAGACGGATCATGATCGGCCAGCATTTTGTCTGCGGGTTCGACGGATTGGAGATGGATGAAACCTTCCTTGAGGCTGTGAGGCGTTACAAGATAGGCAATGTCATCCTGTTTGCCCGCAATATTGCAAGCAAGGCTCAGTTGTTCCAGCTTTGCCAGGATATTCAGAAGCTGGTCAAGCAGGAGTGCGGCCGCCCGGCTCTCATTACGATAGATCAAGAGGGTGGCATGGTAACCAGGCTCTCGGGCGATTGTACCAATGTTCCCTCTGCGATGGCCATCGCAGCAACGAAAGCGACTCAGTCTGCTTTTGAAGCTGGACAGATTACCGCAAGAGAACTCAGGGCGCTTGGAGTGAATGTGGACTTCGCCCCCTGCCTGGATGTGAACAGCAATCCTGATAATCCGGTGATCGGAGTGAGAAGTTATGGCGACGACAGCGAGGTGGTGTCCTCGTTCGGGCTTTCCATGATTGAAGGATTGCAGAGTGCAGGCGTGATGGCTGTAGCCAAACACTTCCCGGGCCATGGGGATACACACCTTGACAGTCATGTGGCCCTTCCTGTCGTAGAAGGCACCAAGGAAGAGCTGGAGATGCACCTCGCCCCGTTCAAGCACGCGGTGCATGACGGGGTGATGGGGATCATGACCAGCCACATCCTGTTTCCCCACCTTGAACAGGCTGATCTGCCCGCCACCATGAGCCGCAGCATCATCACCGGACTGCTGCGTTCAGAGTTGGGTTTCAAAGGCCTGATATTCAGCGATTGCATGGAGATGGATGCAATCGCAAAGCACTACGGGACCGTAAAGGGGGCGGTTGCCGCCCTCAAGGCAGGCGTTGACCTGGTATGCATCAGCCACCGGGTTGCCCTGGGCTGTGAGGCTGTCGAGGCGGTGGAAGCCGCCTTGGATGCTGGACTGTTGAGTGAAGAGGAACTGATGCGATCGACACAGACTATTCTTTTGGCCAAAGATATGCTGGAGCAGCAGGAGAGACAGCCTTTGTCCGTGGTCAATTGCCCGGAACACCAAGCAATGAACCGCAAGCTGCACCAGCAGAGCCTGACCTTGGTGCAGGATGCACCCTTCGAATTGGGAGAGAACCCCTGCTTTGTCGGGCCCCGATGTTTCCGGGCGACCAATGTCTCCAGTGATGAGGATGCGTTGGTGTTCGCACCCCAAATGGCCCTCCTGTTGGGAGGGTCCTCGATTGTGACCGGCAACAACCCCGAAAGCGGGGAGATTGAAGCAATAACAGCGCAGGTGGACAAAGCCTCATCGGTGGTCTGTGCAACCTACAACGGGCATCTCCATACCGGTCAGATTCAATTGGTGAATGCATTGGCTGCGAAAAAGCCCGTACTCTGCATCGCCTTGCGCAACCCGTACGACTTGGCCCTCTTGGATGGACACATTCGCAGCATCGCCGCGTATGCCTATACCAAACCTGTGTTTCTTGCACTCGCTGAGATGTTGAGAGAGAAATGGGTGCCACAGGGAAGACTCAGCGTTTCTTTAGGAGGTAAGCATGCCTGATATGTTGGTCAGACTCTATGACCTGCCATCCAGCAGCCCTTTGCTGGCAAAGCTGGAGGAGCAGGGGATAACAATCCAGAGGGCGATGGCCCCTGATAAAGTCCGGGTCCTCTCCTGGATAGGCGAACACTCCTCCATCAGCGCCCAAGGGGAGGCGGATGTGTGCTTTGCACGCCATCCCATCTCCCTGTTTCTTGCTGTGAAGGAGAGACGGATTCTCGGATATGCCTGTTATCATGCAACCGCTCTGGACTTTTTCGGTCCTACCAGGGTGCTTGATGACATGCAGGGAATGGGCATCGGCAAAGCCTTGTTGCTGCGTTCCCTGAAGGCAATGGCCGATGAAGGGTATGCCTATGCCGTCATCGGCGGGGTGGGACCTGCCGCTTTCTACGAGAAATGTGTCGGAGCAACCATGATTGAAGGTTCGACACCGGGCATCTATAAAGACTTTTTGGGAGCGAGGACATGAGCCTGGTCATCGGCCTTATGAGCGGGACCAGTGCGGACGGCATCGACGCCGCATTGGTGCGCATTGAGGGGGAAGGGGAGGCTGTCGATCTTGAGGAACTTGCTTTCGTCTCCTGCCCCTATAGGGAGGAAGTGCGCTCGCGCCTGCTGGCCCTCGCCCAAGGCGATGAGGGAGGGAGCCGGGAGCTGTGCCTGATGGATGCCCTGCTCGGCCGCCTCTTTGTGGAAGCGGCACGCAAGGTCTGTGAGAAAGCCGGGGTGGAGACTCGGGACATCTGTCTGATCGGTTCGCACGGGCACACCTTCTACCACGTGCCTCAAAGTACTGAATACTTGGGGCAAAGCATACGCTCGACGCTGCAACTGGGTCAAAGCAGTTTCCTCGCTGAGTCTTTCAGGTGTCCGGTGGTCAGTGATTTTCGAAGCCGCGACCTTGCCGCAGGGGGGCAGGGAGCCCCTTTGGTTCCCTATACCGAATACCTGCTCTTCAGGCAGCCCGACAAGTCCATCGCCCTGTTGAACATCGGAGGAATCGGGAATATCACCATATTGCCGGCGAACTGCAAACCTGAAGAGGTGCTCGCTTTTGATACAGGAGTGGGGAACATGGTCATCGATGCACTGGTTTTTCACTACAGCCACAACTCACTTCGCTATGATGAGGGGGGAGCCTGGGCACAAAGAGGAACCGTCGATGCATCGTTTCTTGCATGGATGGAATACAGTGATTCCTACCTCCCCCTATCTTTGCCCAAGTCCACCGGAAGAGAGTTGTACGGCAAGGTGTATGTACAGCGCCTTCTCAAGCAGGCAGACAGCAGACAGCTGAATTGTTCGGATGTACTGGCCACGGCAACCTACTTCATCGCCCGTTCGGTGAAACGGGGCGTGCAGCGGTTTTATCACGGTACCCTCGATTACCTGGTTGTGGGTGGAGGCGGGAGTCATAACCTTGCAATCCTGGATGCACTGGAAAAAGAATTGGGAATCGCCGTCTATACCTGGAAGGATTTCGGACGTGACAGCGACAGCAAGGAGGCTGTTGCCTTCGCCCTTCTGGCTTGGCGACGGCTTGCAGGAAAGCCGAATACCCTGATTTCCGCGACCGGCGCAGAGCATAGTGTTGTCATGGGTAAATTGGAACTCTGATTGAAAAATATTTTCAATTTGTTTTCAAGCTTTAGTAAAAAGTATTGTTGCTAGTTGCTTGATTTGGTGCATATACTATAGAGGTGGTGTACACCTGATGTTGTCCGAAATCACCGTTTTACGGTTGTTTCCAATAAAAAAGGAGGGGCACTATGAAGAAAACCCTGTTGGTTGCTCTCTTGGTTTTGGTCTCACTTTCCTTCCCGCTGTTTGGGGCGGGTGTAAAGGAGACCTCAGGCGGCCCGATTGCATTCTCCGCCTTCTATTCGGACAATGCGACACTGCCGTTCAAGCACGATTGGTTGACAGTCACCGAAGTCCAGAAACGGGTGAATGCCAAAGTCGAATTTGAAGTCATCCCCATCGTGGATTACCAGACGAAGGTGTCATTGGCCCTCAACACCGGCACCAACGCACCCGATGTAATCCTCTATCAATCCACCAAGGGGGAGAATGCAGCCCTGTCGCTCAACGGTGCCATCGTACCCATCAGCGATTATGAGGCCTGGACACCGAACTTCAATGCCCGAGTCAAGGAATTCGGTCTTGAGGACGATGTGGATGCCTTGAAGCTGAAGGACGGCAAGCGCTACTACCTGCCCGCCCTCTTTGATGTCCCGTTCTACGACGGCGGCCTGATCTTGCGTGAAGACCTCCTGAAAAAATACAACCTGGCCCCTCCCAAGACGTTTGAGGATTTGTATCAGGTGCTCAAGGTCTTCAAGCAGCACGATCCGTCTTCCTACCCGTTGACCATCCTGGCAGGGCCGAGAGTGCTGTACCGCATGACCATGCCTTCCTGGGGCATCAGCTTGGGAAAGAATTCCTCCAGTGGAAGCAACACCCTCAGCTGGGACTATGCAAACAAGCGCTACTTCGCCGGAGCCATCAGCGAGCAGTACAAGAGCTACATCACCTACCTGCGCAAGCTCTATGCCGAAGGCCTGCTCGACCCTGAGATGGCCGAGCCCATCGACGGCGACCGCTGGAACCAGAAGCTTGCCACCGGCAAGGCCATGGCCAGCTATGCCTACTATGACCAGATCGGCGGGGTGACTGCAAACAGCACAATTCCCGGTTTCAAACTGCAAATGTATCCGGCCCTCGAAGGTCCTGCAGGAGCCCACCACCAACCCAAGAGCAAGACCGGGTCGGGAATCCTGTTCCCGATCAAAACGGCCAAGCGTCCCGATTTCGAGCAATTGGTCCGAGTCGTGGACGAGATGTTCTTCTCCGAGGAGAACGCCAAGCTTTGGTGCCTGGGTGTTGAAGGGGTGACCTACACCATGCAGAACGGCAAGGTGGTCTTCTCCGATGAGATCCGCAACTCCAGCGAAGGCATCTACAAGAGCCTGCAGGTCAAGTACGGCTGCGGCAGTGATGTGACGCAGATGGTGTGGGTCAATGCCCGCGAGATGACCAAGTACGATGAGAACTATGCACGCATCAACGCCGAGGTTGAGGCCATCGGTGATGTCATTCAAGCCATTCCTCCGACGCCGAAGTTTGACGACCGCATGGCCGAGGAAGCAGGCACCCTGCAGACTCCGCTCTCCGATGCCTTTGAACGCTGGAATTCGGCTTTCCTGACCGGCAGCAAGAGCATCGAGAAGGATTGGGACGCCTATGTCAAGGAGATGAAGAGCCTTGGCATCGAGAAGTTCACCGAATTGTACAACGCCAATTTGTAACGGGTTGTTTGGGGGGTCTGGATGAAACAGGAAAAACCGCTGAGGAGAAGGTCGTATTTTGTACGGTATTGGCAACTCTATGCCATGATGGTACTTCCCTTGCTCTATTTCCTGGTGTTCAAGTATGTTCCCATGCTTGGCAGCGTCCTGGCCTTCCGACGATATCGTCCGGGGATGGGTCCGTTCGGAACCGAGTGGGTGGGTTTGACCTACTTCTCGCGGTTTTGGTCGGACCCGGCCTTCTGGCGGGCCTTTCGCAATACCTTGATCCTCAGCATCTTGAATCTGGTGGTGAACTTTCCCATTCCCATCCTCTTCGCCATCCTGCTCAACGAGGTGCATCTGCTTGCATTCAAGAAGGTGGTGCAGACCGTCTCCTATATGCCCCGGTTTATCTCAACGGTGGTCGTAATCGCCATTCTTGGGGAATTGCTTTCACCTTCCAGCGGCATCATAAACCAGTTGCGCCAGCAATTGTTCGGCAAGGAAGCTCTCTACTTCATGAATGAGGCACGTTTTTTCCGGATCATCTACATTCTGGTGGACACTTGGCAGTATACCGGCTGGACGGCGATCATCTATCTTGCCGCCATTACGGCGATCCCTGCCGAGTTGTATGAAGCCGCCACCATCGACGGTGCCAGCCGCACCCAGCAGATTTTCTATGTCACCATCCCTTCCATCATGCCCACCATCATGGTGATGCTGATCATCAGCGTAGGAAGGCTTCTCTCCCTCGGCTTTGAGAAGGTCCTCTTGCTCTATACCCCGGACAACAGCATGGTCAGCGACATCATCGACACCTTGGTCTACCGCACCGGCCTCGCCAACCAAAACTACTCCTATGCCACAGCAATCGGCCTGTTCAGCGGCATCATCGGAGTCATTTTGGTATCGTCCTCCAATGCATTGAGCAAGAGACTTACCGGAGAGGGGATATACTAGCATGAAGACCTATCGAAGCCCCTCATCATTGCTCTTTTCCTTTGTCGTGTACCTGGTGATGGCCCTCACGCTCGCTGTCTGCCTGATTCCCTTCCTCTACATGCTCGCCCTTTCCGTCTCCAGTCCGAAGGCAATCATACACAATGAGGTGTTCCTCATACCCAAAGGGCTGAACCTCGAGGCATACATCCAGATCTTTTCCTATCCCAACTTCTTCAATGCGTATGGCAATACGTTTATCTATACCTTGGGCGGGACGGCGATCAGCCTCACGCTGATGATATTGTTTGCCTATCCATTGAGCAAGACACGGCTCAAGGGGGTGAAAGTCGTCATGCGCCTGGTGATTTTCTCGATGTTTTTCTCAGGCGGCCTGATACCCAACTACCTGCTGGTCTCTTCGCTTGGACTGACCAACACCCGTCTGGCGATGCTGATCCCATTTGCGATCAACCAGTTCAACCTGATTTTGCTGATCAACTTCTTCAAATCGATTCCCATGGATCTGGAAGAGGCGGCCATCATCGACGGGCTCGACTACAAAGGCATCCTGATACGCATCATATTGCCGCTGTCCACCGCCGCCTTGGCCACCGTAGGACTCTACACTGCCGTCTTCTTCTGGAATGACTGGTTCCACGGACTCATCTACCTCAAGAGCAGCCAGTTTCCGGTCATGCTCTTTCTTCGCAACATCGTAACCGGCACCAGCATGGTCGGCGATGCAGCCGGATCGGGTGATAAGAGTACGATTGCGATTTCCATCAAGAGTGCGGTGATCATCACCAGCACGCTTCCCATCATCATTCTCTATCCCTTCCTCCAGCGCTTTTTCGTCAAAGGCGTCATGATCGGGGCCGTGAAAGGGTAGATGATGGTTTCTGCGTAGTTTCGCGAACGATCAGCTCGGTATCCATGTACATGCTGGAGATGGGAATCTGTTCTCCGCTGATGCGCTTGATGAGCATTTCACAACTGAGCAACCCGAGTTGGAACTTGGGTTGATTGACCGTGGTGATGGAGGGGGTGCACATGGTGGAGAGCTCGATGTTGTCGAATCCGAGAATGGCGATGTCCTTCGGCACTTCCAGACCCGATCTTCTCACCGCCTTGATTGCAGCAGCCGCATAGACATCACTGGAGGCAAAGAACGCGTCGGGTCTTTGGTCAGAGTTCAGCAGCTGAAATGCAGCCGAAACCGCCATGTCATAGCTGATCTCCTGCAGCTGGATGATGATCTCCGGATCCTTCTTGATGGATGCCTGCTCAAGGGCCTGCAGGTATCCCTTGAGCCTGTCCTGGGCATACTTGTACTCCAAGGGTCCGTTGATGAACGCGATCCGCTTTCTCCCAAGGGAGATGAGGTACTCGACGGCGTTGCGGGCTGCCGAGACATCGTCGATGGTGACAAAGGGGATGTCCACACTGCTGATGCATTCACAACATTGCACCAGCGGAATGAATGCGTTGAGCTTAAGCAGGGTTGAACGGTTGATGCAGTTGGTGGTGATCAGGCCGGCTGCATTGGTTTTTTTCAGCAAATCTGTAAAAGTGTCATAGGATTTTTCATCGATGGAATCCTCGTTGACCAACATGTTGTATCCGTTGCGCCGGGCGGCTGCCTTCGCCCCTTGGATGATGAGGCTGTAGAATGGATTGTCCAGGCTGGGGATGTTGAAGATGATCAGGTCGTTTGATTTCGAGCCTAACGCCTCAAGGCTCGAGGTATCAAAACCAAGAGCTTTCATCGCATCCAAGACCGTCCTGCGTGTGTCCTCGCGTACATTGGGGTTGTTGTTGATGACTCTGCTGATGGTTGCAATCGAGATGCCGGAGAGTTCGGAGATAGCCGAGTAGGTGATTTTCTTGGATGCAGGTGCCATGGGTATACCTCTGATTCCACTATAGAAGCAGATCTGCAAGCAAGCAAGTAAAAAATGTAAAATCATGAAAAATTTTCAAAATATGAAATATATTTCTGATATTCCGATGTAAATTGCCTAAAACGTTGGAAAGTTTATAAAATTACGAAAAAAGTTGACAGATTTTCTGAAATATATATACTAAATACTACACAGGCATCGAAGAACATGAGCCTGTAGGAGGTTTGTAATGAAAAAGGTATTGGTAATCCTTCTTGTCCTGCTGGTGGCAACCAGCGTTGTGTTTGCACAGGGCTCCAAGGAAGCTGGTGCAAAAAAGCAGTTGATGGGAGTAGTAACACCCAGCGCTGACCATGGGTTCACAGCAGAGTCCATCCGCCATTGCGAGGCACAGGTCAAGGCACTGTCTGCACAGTATGGTTTTGACTACCGTTTCATGACGGCAGCAGAAAGCAGCGAGCAAAGCAATGCTGTTGAAACCATCCTCGGCATGAAGCCCGATGTAATGGTGCTCTGGCCGGTCAACGGTGATGAGCTGCGCAGCGTAGCACAGTCGGTGATGGACAGCGGCGTTCCCTTGATCGTCTACGACCGTTTCATTCCCGGCCTCACTCCCGATGCCGAGATCAGCGGTGACAACGTAGCCATCGGCGAAGGTGCAGGACGTTATTTCAATGAGTATTTCAAGGAAGACCTGGCTAAGGGCAAGGTCAACTATCTTGAGTTCAAGGGTGACAGTTCGACCGTTCCGATGGAACGCACCAACGGCTTCCTCTCCACAGCAAGTCCCAACTTCAATCTGGTGCAGTCCTTTGTAACCAACTGGAGCCAGCAGACTGCAATGGAGCAGATGGAAAACTTCCTGAACACCAAGAGCAAGGCCGAGATTGAATCCATCAAGGCAATCTGGACCCATGACGATGAGATTGTATTCGGTATCGTTGAGGCTCTGAAGAACTATCACGGAAGTGCAAAGATCAACATCCGCCTGATCAACGGCGTCTCCGCCGGTGAAGGATTCATGAATCTCTTTGAGAATTCAGGTTTGAGCGGCATTGATTTCATGACCTACACCTTCTCCCCGTCCATGGTTCGTGATGCCATCGACCTTGGCCTGAAAGTGCTGCAGGGCGAGAAGCTTGAGAAGAACTACAAGGTTCCCACCGAGATGATCGACAAGACCAACTACAAGACCTATATGCAGAGCGAACTCTACAAAGTACGCTATAGCCTGTAAGGGTTGGGTTTTTCAGAACATGTGCCCTCTGGAGGCTGGATTTTCGGCCTCCTCTGGGCATCTCTTGTATAGGTAGGGAGACTGTTATGATCCTTGAGATGAAGAACATATCAAAGTCGTTTGGAGCGGTACAGGCCCTGAAGGATGTCTCCTTCTCTGTGGGCAGCAAGGAGATCCATGGCCTGCTTGGTGAGAACGGGGCGGGAAAAACGACATTGATGAACATCCTGGCCGGAACGTTTGGTCCGGATGCAGGAACGATTGAGATCGATGGGAACATCATCGAGGGCATGACGCCTAAAAAAGCTGCTCAACTGAAGATTCGCTTCATCCACCAGGAGCTGAATCTGTGCAATGACTTGACGGTCTTCCAGAATATGTTCCTTGGTGAGGAGTTCACCAAGCAGGGGTGGATGGTTGATAAGAAGCGGGAGATGGAACAGGCCCAGAAGGTGCTCGATTCCATGAACAGCGGCATCGATGCCCATACAATCGTTGCCGAACTCGATACCGCTCAAAAGCAGATGGTTGAAATTGCCAGGGCGTTGTTGTTTTCCAGTGAGCTCATCATCATGGACGAGCCCACAACCGCCTTGAACAACCAGGAGATCGAGAAGCTGTTCTCCATCATGGAGCGGCTCAAGGATGAAGGAGTCTCCTTCATCTATATCTCACACAAAATGCCGGAAATCTTTCGCATCTGCGATCGATACACTGTCCTGCGTGACGGCTTGTTCATAAAAAGTGGTTATATTAGGGATATTGATGAGCATCAGGCCACTGAGCTGCTCATTGGAAAGAGCTTTGTACAGGCTCATATAAAGGATGGCATCAAGGCCGCTCTCACAAAAGAGGTGGTGCTCAAGGCTGCAAATTTATCCGGCCGCAGTTTCAGCAATGTCGCATTTGAGCTTCATCGTGGAGAGATTCTGGTATGTACCGGGCTGCAAGGCTCGGGAACCGATGAGCTTGCCACTTCGTTGTTTGGAGCAACGATGCTGACAGGCGGTACGCTGGAGACCCAAAGCGGTCCGCTTGCGATGCATGATATCAAGGCTGTGATGAAACGGGGTATCGCAATGGTTCCCCGAAACCGCAAAGAACGAGGAATTTTGCCGGACTTAAGTATCAGGAATAATAATTCCCTTGCTTACTTTGTTTCAAAACATACGGGTTTGCTTGTCAACAAGAATGAAGAGAAGCAGCGTTTCGATGCAAGTCAGAAGCGCTTGGGGATAAAAGTGGGCAGTGATTTGGATGTCATCACCTCCCTGTCGGGGGGAAACCAACAGAAGGTCATTCTCAGCCGGTGGTTGGAACTCGATGCCGATGTGTACATCATGGACAATCCAACCCAAGGTATTGATGTCGGGGCGAAGTTCTCCATCTATAAGCTCATCGTTGAGTTGGCCGCCCAAGGCAAGGGTGTGATTGTCTTCACCAGTGAATATCCGGAAATTCATCAGCTTGCAGACCGCTGCCTTGTTCTCTACAAAGGAAAACCAGCTGCAGTGCTGTCCCGTGACGAGATTTCCGAGGTTGCCATCATGGAATATTCGACCGGAACAAGAGGGGAGGTGCTCAATTGAAAGGTTTGACGCTATCAAAAAATCAGGTGAGGGATACCTGGAGGAATATCAGTGGAAATTACAGCCATTGGTTGAGTTTTATTCTGCTGTTGTTGGTGGCGGTCATTGTCAGCCCCTCGTTCCTGACATGGAACAACATCACCAACCAGTTCGTACAAGGGGCCATCGTGGGAATCTGCGCCATGGGCATGAGCCTGATCATCTCAGCCGGAATGATTGATTTGTCGGTCGGCTCGACGGTCGCCCTGATCAGCGGCTTTGGTGTGATGGTCCTCAACTCCACCCATTCCATTCCTCTGGCGTTCCTGTTCTGCCTGGGAGCCGGAATCCTGGGGGGGCTCATCAACGGCTTGTTGGTGACCAAGGGGCGAATCGCCCCGTTCATCGTCACCCTCGCCACCATGAGCGCCTGGCGTAGTGTGATCAACCAGATGGGGCAGGGTGGCCCATTTACCGTCGACAAGGACATGTATGCTCCCTTCCGTGCCATCGCAGCAGGTCGTATTCTCTCGATTCCCCATCTGATGTTGTTCCTGATTTTTATCACCGTGCTTACCGGACTTCTCATGTCCAAGACCAAGTTCGGCACGTATGTATATGCGGTCGGTTCGAACCAACAGGCCGCACGCCTCAGCGGCATCAATGTGAATCGGGTAAAAACCCTCATTTTCACCTATGCAGGCATGCTCTATGGCTTGGCGGCTTTCCTGCTTGCCAGCAGGCTGACCTCCATTCAGGCGGCGAGCGCAGGTATGGGGTATGAGATGGATGCCATCGCAGCCGTTGCCATCGGAGGAACCAGCATGGATGGGGGAAGGGGCAAGATCATCGGCACCTTCCTCGGAGTCCTGATGCTCAGGATCATCAATACAGTCTTGATCATGGCCAATGTGCCCCCATTCCTCAATGGTTTGGTTACGGGCGTCATCATCATTGTTGCAGTGCTTGCACAGAGCAATAAAAAGGGCAAATAGGAGAAGCACCATGAATATTGGGATAGTTGGAGCCGGTGGCATGGCAGCCTACCATGTAAAGGGTTTTCAGAAGGCAGGAGCCACTGTAGCTGCGGTTGCCGATTCAAATGCCGAACGTGCCGGACAATTTGCATAGCAGTGGGGGATAGCGCGTACCTATCCAAGTTTGGAGACAATGCTTGCTCAGCTCCCAATACTCGATGCAGTATCCATTGTAACACCGAACAAGTTCCATGCACCGCTTACCATCCAAGCCCTCGAGGCGGGCAAGCATGTGTATTGTGAAAAACCACCGGCCCGGAATGCCGAGGAGATGCTTGCGATGTATGAAGCTGCGAAAAGAGCAAACAAGCAGTTGATGTTCGGCTTCAACAACCGCTGCCGGCCCGAAAGTCAGGCCATCTACCGCTATATTGAAAACGGGCAGGTAGGACGCATCAATTCGGCTCAGGCTACTTGGATACGCAGAGCCGGAATCCCCGGTTTCGGAGGTTGGTTCACCGACAAGGAACTAGCGGGTGGAGGTCCGGTTATCGACTTGTTGCATATGATCGATCTGGCCCTCTCGTTCATGGGATATCCCCAGCCGAAGGCCGTTCTTGGCGTCACCTTTGATGATTTCATGGGAAATCCTTCTTTCAAGGGACCTTGGGGCATTGCCGACGGCAATGGTAAAACGAATGTTGAGACGGCCTGCCATGCCATGGTGACCTTCAAGGACGGACAGTGCCTGATGATCCGCAACTCCTGGGCTGAAATGAATGAGCGGGAGGTGGTTTCTGTCACCTTCCAAGGGAGCAGGGCCGGAGGCAAGGTGGAACGCCTGTTCGGTATCGATGGCGTGGATGAAACCAGTTGTGACACTGCCATGCTCTATACAGAGGAGTATGGAAATCAGGTGAATCGTGAGATCCTGGTTCAAAAGGATGAGACGATGGGCAGGGTGGCCAACGCCGCAAATTTTGTCCAGAGCATAACGGAAGGGAAAAAGCCGATGAATACACCTGAGGAGGCTTTGATTCTCATGCAGATTACCGATGCCATCTACAAGAGCAGTGAAACCGGTGAATGTGTACGATTTTCATAAGGAGGGCATGTATATGAGTCGTTTGGTTACCCTGGCTTCAGGCCAGTTCGGGGATTTGGCTTTGGAGGACCTCTGTCGTCTTGCAAAAGAGATGGGCTACGATGGACTTGAACTTGCCACCCATGCTCATTTCAATGTGCAGAAAGCCCTGCATGACCCTTCCTACCTTCCGATGGTGCACGAGACATTGAATCGGTACGGCCTGGTTTGCCGGGCGATCAGCGCCCATTTGACCGGTCAATGCGTCTGTGATGTCTGGGATGAGCGACTGGATGGGTTTGCACCCTCCCATTTGGCAGGAAAACCTGAAGCTATCAGGGCTTGGGCTGTTGAGGAGATGAAGGATACCGCCCGGGCAGCCCAAAAGTTCGGCGTCTCGGTGGTGAATGGATTCACCGGTTCTCCCATTTGGGCTCGGTGGTACTCCTATCCGCAAACCAGCGAGGCAATGATTGAAGAAGGTTTTCAGCTTGTGTATGATGTGTGGACTCCCATTTTCGATGTGTTTGATGCTTGCGGCGTGCGGTTTGCCCTGGAAGTCCATCCCACGGAGATAGCCTTCGATTGGTACACCACCCAGCGGTTGCTGGAACTTTTCAACTACCGAACGACGTTGGGCCTCAATTTCGACCCCAGCCATTTGGTGTGGCAGGGAGTTGATGAGGTAGGGTTTGTCCGGGATTTTGCCAACCGAATCTACCACGTCCATATGAAGGATGTGAAGATGAACCGTACTAGCCGTGGAGGGATTTTAGGTTCATTCCTTCCTTTCGGGGATACAAGGCGAAGCTGGGACTTTGTGTCAGTTGGGCATGGAAATGTCGATTTCGACGGAATCATCCGGGAACTCAACCGCGCAGGATATTCCGGTCCATTGTCGGTGGAATGGGAAGACTCGGGTATGGACAGGATTTTCGGAGCAACGGAAAGCTGTGCATATGTCAAGAAAATCAACTTTTCCAGTTCTTTTGTGGCCTTCGATGCTGCTTTGAAAACCCAATGATGAGATGGCAAGAGTCTATTTTTATGCAAAAGTTATGCATATAAATAGACGAAATGCATACGAAGTTGTACAATAGCCCCCAATACAAGTCACACAAGGCGCATCTCAGCCGAAGGAACAGCGTATGAATAAGAAAAACATTGATTGGGGCAGTCTTGGTTTCTCCTACACCAAGACCGATAGTCGGTATGTCTCGTACTGGAAGAACAACCAGTGGGATGATGGGGCACTGGTAGAGGATGCCAATGTAACCATCAGCGAGAGTGCAGGGGTCCTACAATACGCACAGACCTGTTTTGAAGGCCTCAAAGTATATACGACCGTTGATGGAAAGGTTGTAGCCTTTCGTCCCGATCTCAATGCCCAACGCATGTCCGATACCGCCCTCAGGCTCTTGATGCCTCCGTTCCCCCAGGATCGTTTTCTTGACGCCTTGGATCAACTGGTAAAGGCCAATCTCGCCTATGTGCCTCCCTACGGCAGCGGAGCCACCCTCTACATCAGGCCGTTTCTCTTCGGAAGCGGCCCGGTCATCGGGGTTGCTCCCGCCCCCGAGTATACCTTCAGGATGTTCTGCACCCCGGTCGGACCCTATTTCAAGAGTGGAATCAAGCCGTTGAAGCTGCAGGTCAGTGAATTCGACCGGGCGGCCCCCCGCGGTACCGGACATATCAAGGGCGGACTGAACTACGCAATGAGCCTTTATGCAGGACACGAAGCCCACAAGAATGGGTTTGCAGAGAATCTCTACCTCGATGCTGCAACACAGACCTACGTCGAGGAGACCGGTGGGGCGAACTTCATATTCGTTACCAAGGACAACAAGGTGGTGACACCCAAGAGCCCTTCGATCCTGCCATCGATCACCCGCCGTTCGTTGATGTATGTCGCCAAGGAGATTCTTCACCTCGAGACCGAGGAGAGGCCGATTCCGCTGGAGGAAGTCGCCGAATTTGCTGAAGGCGGACTGTGCGGCACTGCGGCGGTCATCTCTCCCATCGGTTCGATTACCACGAGCAAAGGCGTGATCACCATGCCCAGCGGCATGGAGCACATGGGACCGATCACCCAAAAGTTGTACGATACGCTCACCGGCATCCAGATGGGAAGACTCGAAGCCCCGGAGGGTTGGATTCATCCAATCGCATAAGCAATCTTGCAAGACCATTCCCCCCGCTTTCCTGGAAGGCGGGGTTTTTAATGCGCTCGACCAGCATCTGCGCGCCCAATTTACACATGTTCCTTTACTGCCGATGCAGGTTGCTGTACAGTAATGCAAGGAGTTGCCCATGTTCCGTTTGAAAGTTTTTCTCCTGATTTTGCTTCTTTCATCTGGTTCTTTGGTTGCCGTCTCCTATCAACAGATGGAGACCGAACACACGCGCATCATCTTTGAAGAGGATGACCTGACATATGCCCGGCAGCTATCGGTGTTCGCCGACGAGGTGTTTGAGCAGCTTGCCCCATTTCTCGCCCATACTCCTTCAGTCAAGGTTCCTGTGGTCATCACGTCCAATACAGCCTTTGCGAATGGATACTACATAAACTTTCCCTCTGCCGTCTACCTCTATGTTACCAGCCCTGAAGACCGTTTCCTCGGCTCTCGAACCCAGGACTGGTTGAAAAGCCTGTTTATTCATGAGCTGACCCATTATATACACCTGACAGCACCCGTTGGTCCTGCGAAATTCTTGCGGTTTCTCGGCCCCGGCGTGACTGCCATGAGTACCGTCTTCATGCCTGGATGGTGGATAGAAGGAATCACCACCTATGCAGAGACAGCCTTTGTTGAGCATGGTGGAAGGGGAGACTCGCTGCCGTTTGCCAGAATCTACCAGGCATCCTTGGCTCAAGACTCCATGTGGTCGCTCTCACAAGGAGCCTACAACGGTCCTTTCAACCCTTCCAACCGCATCTATGTCACCGGATACCTCATGGTCGATTACCTTGTTCGCCAGTATGGAAGCTCTGCATATGCAGACATCAACCGCCGATTTGCAGCCTTTCCTTTCTTCGGTCTCTCTCCTGCTTTCAAAAAGGTGACCGGCCACTCTGCAAACGAGCTGTTCACGCTCGCCCTGCAAGAGGCCCAAGCGATTGAGCAATCCTCCGAGCATCTGTTTGGCGAGCCGATGCAGGGTGACCGATATCTTCCCTCTCCCACATCGATCGGCCTCGTCGGGTATATACAAAGCCCCTATGAGGGAAGAGCGCTGTATCGGTATTCAGCTGATGGCTCAGCAGAGAAGCTTATGGACTTGAGTCTTGATGGAGGCTCTTGTATCTCGTTTGCAACCGATACTGCCGTCTTTTCTTCACTATGGGCCGATACCAGCGACCCTTCCTCCCTCGCCTTGTCCGCAGTCAGCTACAGCGACCTGTTCCTGCTCAATCTTTCAACACTCAGGGCAAAAAGGCTTACCAAGGCTCAGCGCTTGGTGCAGCCTGCCATCAGTTCCGACGGATCGCGAATCGTCGCCAGCCGGGTCAATGGCAGTTTCTATGACTTGGTAGAAGTCAAAACCGATACCATGGAAGTAATCACGCTGGCATCAAAAGAGCGGGTGAGCTTTTTGGAACCCGTATTGAACAGGGATGGCTCGAAGCTTGCATATCTTGCACTAGAGAGTGGAAATTCCTCGCTGTATCTGCTTGAGGAAGGAAAAGAGCCGTTGTTGCTGGTGGGGCCGACCGCCGATGAACTACGTGCGCCTTCCTTTGAAGAAGATGACTCGATACTCTTTGTCAAGGAACTCGAACTCTATCGAATCAATTGTGCGACAGGCCGCATACAGCTTGTCCACACCGACAGTGTGGGAGTGTACTCTGCAGCTGTGCAGGCGGATGAGCTCTTCTATGAAACGTATACAGCGCAAGGTTTTGCAGTAAAGAAAACAGTACTTCAATCTTCTTTTGACAGCCCGATTTCCCTCCGTGATCCGCTCTCTGTTGCATCGTATGCTGAAACTGTCTCGTATCAATCGTCACCCTATTACGACAACCTGCAATTCAACCTTGCCTTGCCGTTTCCTTTCGTCGAGGCAAATCAGTTTCAGATGGGAATCTGGTTTCATGCAACCAGCCTGCTTCGCAGGCACAGCCTGGTCGGCAGCGTCGGTTGGTCCATCCGGGGGGCAAAACTCTTGGCCGACCTAAACTATCAATACGATGCATCCACCTATGCACTTGCACTGGGGTTGGCCTTGAACCAATACGATATCACCACAGACTTGTATGTGAGCAGCGCCTATGCTGCTGCCGTAGTCCCTCTTTTCTCCTGGACGGGGTACTCCCATTTTCGGGGCTTGAGCATCAAACCCAAGATATCCCTGATATGGGACTCAACAGGATTAACCACAACCGGCTCTGCAATGCTTGGATACACCCGGCAAAACCGCAACAGCCGGACCATGGATTTCTTCGGACCTGCCGGCTTTGCCACCAGCGGTGGTGTGATGCTCCAAAGCGGGATGAACGCTCCGATCCTCTTTGGATCGGTGGGGATGCAGATGCGCCTCTTTGATAGCTCGGCCATGGTGCGATTTGTTTTGGATGCCATCGGAACAAGCTCGGCGAATATGGGAAACTACTATGCACTGTTCTCCTTCAAGCCTCTGCAAAGTGGAAGCGGCAAACTGCGACTCTCGACCTCCATCCGGCTCCCGCTGGGGCTCTTCGATGCCCCCATACCGTATGGAGGATTGACCGGAGCCGGACTTGAAATTACAGCCCAAAGCGCTTGGTATGTGAATGCGGACACGTTGATCTGGGAAGGAGCCTGGGCGGCAGCCGCCCGCTTGACTGCAAACATGGTTCTAGGCGGACCGGCGGTTGCGTTTCAACCCTTCGCCGAATTGGCCTATCTCTTTGGCCCCGGCAAGTGGCAGTTCTCCCTTGGCCTGGATGGACAGTCGCTCAAAACGTTTCTTGCGATCAAGTGAGGTCGTGGTCGATATCGAGCACGATTCCGGCCATAAGAATCCAGGGGCCTGTATGAGGTTTGAAATACTCCACGGTAGTAATCGAATCAGCATTGAACACATAGGAGAGGCTTACTGCAAGCCGCGGATGGTAGCTTGTATTGCCGACCACCCACCAATAGGTGGTTCCAATACGCAGGCCGACCTCCATACCGATGCTCGGCCTGACTTCCTCCACCAAGGTGGTGGTATAGTTCTGCTGCAGATTGAAACGATGCAGCCCGGCCGATACTTTTGCATAGGGAGTGAGGAAGGCTGACGGGCTTTCAAACTCCCACCGGTACCCAAGCTGCCAGGAACCGAGGTTCATCCTGTCGTTCTGATCCTCCCAGCGATTAAGCATGGGGCCGTTGGTGTGCTTCACCTCAAAACTGAAGGACCCGAAGGAGAAGGCAACCAATCTGTTTTGATGACCCTCATGGTTGTACAGGATTCCGGAGGTAAAGGTGAAATCGGTCTGTTTGTACGTCTTTGGCTGCTTGAAGGCGAGCACGTTTACACTAAACGATCCGTAAGATGCTCCCGAATCCAAAAAGGAGAAGAAGGATGACTGCAGCAAGCCGCCGTCGTAGACATAGGCGAGCCTGAGACCTTCATAACGCTGCTCTTGGATGCTTTGGCTCGGGTAAAGATCTTCTACGTACTTCTCTACGTACCCGAGCCGCAGGGTGAGAAATCCGTGATAGGAGATGAAGGCGTTCGCTTCAAACAGGAGTTCCCATTGGTGGGCATAGGATGTTCCCAGCTCAATACCCGTCAAGGTGTTGGAGCCAAGGTAGGCCGCCTGTGTTTTGAGTGCAAGGTAGGGATGCACCCAGAATTGGTTCTCATCATAGGTCAAGGTGACCAGGTCGCGACCGATGAGGGTGTGAAACCAGTTCTGGATGGTCTGCAAGCCCAGGTTCCCGGTCAGGACAACCCCTGCCGACCCTGCCACTCCAATTCCTATTGTGGTTGTTGGAGTAAAGAGGAATGGGTACGATGCACCAATCTGGATCTCATCGTAACGTCGGTTGCTTTGGATGCGGTCGGTATAGCTTCTTACGAAGGTCTGGAAGCTGAGATTGTTGTCAAACGTCGCCTCCAAGGACGACCCGAAGGAAAATCCGTCATCTTGATTATATCCCAACCCCATGGTGTACCAATCGTTGCCGGTCCCGATTGAGAGGGAATCCAAAGATAACCCATAGGCTGGTATTGGCAAGCCGAGAATGCATAGCAAAAGAAGAATGTCAGCTCTTTTGCGCAAGCTCAAGCCAACGTTCTTCCAGATTTTCAAGTTCATTCCGTAGTGCATGGTATCTCTCTGTCCGCTCGGCGAGCGTTCCTTCTTGTGTTGGTCTCGCATCAGCAAAACTTGCTTCCAGGTTTGCAAGGTGCTGCTGTATTGTTTCGATGGTGGCTTCGATGGTTTCGAATTCCTTCTGTTCCCTAAAGCTCAAGCCTTTTTTCTCGCTGCGCTTGTTCTGCACCGGCGGGGGGGACTCACCCTGGGCTGCCTTCACAGGCTTCTCTTTCTCGCGCTCCCGCCACTGGCTGTAGCGCATGGTTTCATAGGTGACCGACCCATCATCGGCGAGGATGAACAACTCATCACAGGTAAGATCGAGAAAAGCTCGGTCGTGGCTGACGATAAGAACACATCCTGCAAAGTCCTGGATGTACTGTTCCAGGTTCTCCATCGTAGGTAGGTCAAGGTCGTTCGTAGGTTCATCGAGCAAAAGAAAGTTAGGATTGGACAGCAATCTCGAGACCAGGTACAATCTTCGCTGCTCGCCCCCCGAAAGGCTGGCGATGCTTTGGCGGTGCATGGAGGCTGGAAACCCGAAGAGTTCAAGGAATTTGGCGGCGCTTACCACTTGGTTGGGGCCGAGGACCACCTGTTCGGCGATGTCCTCGACATATTCGAGGATGTGTTTGTCGCTAACCAAAGCCCTGCCGCCTTGGTCGTAGTAGGCGAAAACCGTATTCACTCCTTTGTCCAATTCTCCTTCATCCGGCTCAAGGTAGCCGCATAGCAGGTCCAGCAGTGTGGATTTGCCGCTTCCATTCGGGCCTATGACGCCAATGCGAGCTCCCTTGGAGAACGAGAACGAGAAATCACGGATGACGGCCTGTCCACCATAGCTTTTACTCAGGTGTTTCGCCTCGAGGATTTTCTTGCCCATGCGGCGGGACTGGGAATTGAAAATGCGCATCTCCTCATCGGTTTTTGTATTCTGACTGGCAAGCAAGGCTTCAATGCGGTCTTTTCTTCCACTATCCTTTCCTGTACGAGCCTTCGGGCCGCGCTTGAGCCACTCCAGCTCCCGTCTGAGTACGGTTTTTATCCTATCCTGTTCCTTCTGGAGTCGCTCCAGCCGCTCTTCGCGGCGCTCGAGGTAGGAGGAGAAAGACCCCGGATGAAGGAATATCGAGCCGCTGTCCATCTCCAGGATGGCAGAGCACACGGAGTCGAGGAAATATCGGTCGTGGGTGACTAGAATTATGGTCGCAATGCTGTTTTTCAGATACAGTTCAAGCCATTCGATGGTCTGGATATCGAGGTGGTTGGTCGGCTCATCAAGCAGGAGCATGGTGGGTTTTGCACACAAAACCCGTGCGATTGCTACTTTTTTCTGCATTCCCCCCGAAAGGGTGTCCATCCGTTGATCCAGCACATCGTAGAGTCCCAGCTCTCCCAGCAGTGATGCATAGTCGTTTTCAAGATTCCAAGCATCCAAGAGCTCCATCTGCTCGGTGAGATGAGCCAGCAGTGCTTCGTTGTGCCCGCCGCCAAGAGCCTGGTGATATGCACGATAGGTTTCAATTCTGGTACCTTGGCCACAGGCGAGGTAGGTTGCTACGGTATCGTGCTCTTTGAACTGTACTCCTTGGTCGAGCATCACCAGATCGGTGCCGTTCTTCATGGCGATGGTTCCGCTGTCACAGACGATTTGACCTGCCAGGAGCTTGAGAAAGGTGGATTTTCCTTGTCCGTTGCGGCCGATGAGGGCAACGTGGTCGCCTTCTTCCAAGCCGAAGCTGACCCCTTCAAACAGAGGTTCATCCTTCAGCGTTTTGGATACAGATTCCAGAGAGAGTACATTCATGCTTCGAGCGTAGCGAAAAGTCGGGCTCTAGGCAAGCTGTTTCAAGCAGCCAGAAAGAGCACTGCAACCCCGGCGATGGAGAGGAAGGTGCCTGCCAGGCTCGATGCGGTGAGGTGTTTATGCAGAACAAAGCGGTCGAATGGGAGCAGGAGAATCGGGGTGACCTGGGTGATGGTGGTGACAATGCCGACCGGAGCGAGCGTGAAGGCCCTCATCTGGCTTGACATGCCCAGCACAGGACCTGCAAAGGCGGCGAGTATCAAAAGGATGAGATACCGACGGTTTTTAAACACGGCGAAGTGCTGGACCGCATTGCGCTTGTAGAGGAAGTTGAAGACAAAGAAACAGAGCAGTCCTCCAATGTTGCGCAAGAGGTTGGTGGAGACGGGGCCTGTTTCATCAAGGGCGAACTTGGCCAGCAGGAACGAGAGTGATTGCAAAGCCGATGCCAAAATGGCATAGACAAAACCTTTGACTTTTGTATCCCGCTCGTCTTTCTCCACCTTGCGGCGGGAGTCAAGCAGCACCATTACTGCTACTCCTGCAATGGTGGTCAGGATGCCGAGCATTTGAATGAGGTTGAGCCGCTCGTCAAACAGGATGTAGCCGAAAAAAGCGGTCACGACCGGCGAGAGGGTCATGATGACCATCGACTCCCTGCTTCCCAGCAGGATGTAGGCCTTGAAGAGGAGCATGTCGGTGATAAAGTAACCGAAAGCGCCGCTGGCCAGCAGGAAGATGTAGGTTCGGGCCGAGAGGGAGGTGGGAAACCAGATTCCTTCAACCGCATAGGTGAGTACAAGAATCATGGGGAGGGCGATCCACATCCTGATATGGGCTACTGCATCAGAACCTGCTTTTGCACCGATGTGGCGGTAGATGATCGAGTTCTGAGCCCAACAGGCTGCGGTCAAGAGGGCAAGCAGCTGCCCTACAACAAGGTTGTGTTCCATGATGGGCCAAACAGTATCACAAAGGGATTTCTTACGCAATGAAAGGCATGCCGAAGAACGTTTGGAAACAATGTAATGAAGAACCATCTTCAAACACGATGAATCGATTGGCAAAGAGTATATGCAGACTTGCAGGAGGAGTATGAAGTTTTGAAGGAGTGCTTCATTGACCCTGCTTGAGCCGCTTCGTTACAATGCATGCATGCAGATCGATATCAACCTTAGGCTGTCTCCCCGGGAGGCCGCCGATTCTTTCTCCCTGAAGCAAGTTGCTGCTAAAAAAGCAGGCATTCCCATTCATGACATCGCAAGTGTCCGAGTCATCCGGCGCAGCATCGATGCCCGGCGCCGTCCCGTGGTAGTCGACCTGATGGTCAGGCTTTCCTCGGTGCCGGACGAGAAGCCCTTTGAAGAAGTTGCGTATCAGCAAGTCGGAGACGGCAAACCTGTGATTGTGGTAGGAGCAGGCCCTGCAGGACTCTTTGCTTCACTCAGGCTGTTGGAGATGGGACTCAAACCCATCCTGCTTGAACGGGGATCTGACGTACACCAACGCAAGAAAGACCTTGCAAGCCTGATACGCACCGGTTTGGTGGATCCCCAGAGCAATTACAGTTTCGGCGAAGGCGGTGCCGGCTCATTCAGTGACGGCAAGCTCTATACGCGTGCCGTCAAGCGTGGTGACGTGTCCAAGGTTTTGGTCCAGCTCTGCCAGCACGGGGCGAACTTGGATATTCTTTTTGATGCCCACCCTCATATCGGCAGCAACAAGCTGCCCCAGGTGATAGAGGCCATACGGAACACGATTCTCCGTCATGGAGGAGAGGTGCATTTCCAAACTAGAGTAGTGGCATTGCTGAAAAAGGGATCGGTGATTGAAGGAGTGCAGACCTCTGATGGTGCTGTGTACTTCGGTCCCGTGATTCTTGCAACCGGCCATAGTGCCCGTGATATGTATCGGTATTTATATGCCGAGGGCATCACCGTACAGAGCAAGGCATTGGCCATGGGCGTACGGCTTGAGCATAAGCAGCATCTCATCGACCAGATGCAATACAAACAGGAGGAGGGCAGGGGCTTGTACCTTCCTGCTGCCGAGTACTCGTTTGTCCATCAAGTCGAAGGTCGGGGTGTGTACTCCTTCTGCATGTGCCCCGGCGGCTTTGTCATCCCTGCAGCAACCGAAGCGGGGCAGCAGGTGGTCAATGGAATGAGTGCCTCGGACCGAAAAGGTGAGTTTGCCAACAGCGGCATGGTGGTGGAGCTGCATCCGGAGGATCTTCCCACTGACAAGTTCAGCGGTCCTTTGGGAATGCTGGAATTCCAGGAGGCCCTTGAGAGGCGCAGCTTTGCCTATGCTGGTCAGAGCATCAAGGCCCCGGCACAGCGGATGGTGGATTTTGTAAAGCATGTACGCTCCAAGGACCTGTGCGAATCCTCCTATCTTCCGGGACTGGTGAATGCAGACCTGCACGCTCTCTTCCCGGCTTTCATCTCCAAACGGCTTGCCCTTGCATTTGAGGCCTTCGGCAGGAAGGCTTCACGATTCTTGACCAACGATGCCCTGTTGCTGGCAGCAGAGACAAGAACCAGCAGTCCTGTACGAATACCACGTGATCCCGATAGCAGGATGCACATCGACTATGCAGGCCTCTTCCCCTGTGGTGAAGGAGCTGGGTATGCAGGAGGAATTGTCAGTGCAGCGATGGATGGGGTCGCCTCTGCAGAGAGGGTGAAGGAGTATCTCGAATGCTGAAGGGATTTCCTCCCATCCATACCCCGACCAGCTCGATCCTGATTCTCGGCACCGGTCCGAGCGTGGTATCGAGTCTCAAGCAGCAGTATTACGGTCATGAACGCAATGCGTTCTGGCCGATCATGGCTGAAATATTGCATGGTCCCATTGAGACGTATGAGCAGAAATGGGAAATCCTTCTGTCAAACGATATTGCCTTGTGGGATGTTCTTGCTCAGTTTGAGAGAAAGGGCTCGGCCGATTCCGCCTATACTGCGGTGATTCCCAATCCTCTGAGGCAGTTCATCGACGAGCATGCGTATCTTGCGAAGATTTTGTTCAATGGAAAAAAAGCAGCCGACTTCTACCGTCGTCTCATCGGATATTTCCCCCAAACCATTGAGTTTCATACGCTTGCTTCCACCAGCCCGGCCTATACATTGGGTTTTGAACAGAAGCTGGCGGTGTGGAGGCAGGCGATCATAGAAAACGGCTGCAAACAATGAGGGATCAACTTCTTTCTTGCTGGTGTTTGTTGTGATATTCTAG
>DJGJ01000067.1:0-19678 GCA_002432715.1 Sphaerochaeta sp. UBA5849
GTCAATATATGCTATATATAAATGATTTATTTTTTAACAAATCCTTACATATCTTTGGGCAAGATTGTTCATCACCTCCTCCTTCACCCGTTCATAGGTGATCAGGTCGTTCTGTGTTCCCTCCGTCTCCAAATAGGCGAGGACCTGGGCATTGGTGGTGCTCCAGCGTATCAGCGAATCGATGGCAACCATGTGCTCCCTGGCTTTCGCCCCGATGAACTGCAGGTTGAATTCAGTGGAGGAGATCTGGCTTTGGAGGGCAAACGACCGAAAGAGGAAAAAGCTGAAGGTGGCCACCAAAAACGCAAGGGTGAGGGTGAATGTCACCGTGATCAGGGTAATTTTTCCCTTCAGGGTTTTCAGTCGCATACAGACCTCCTTGGTAGAGTATGGGACCAGATTCTTGGTTTCCGCAATCAGAAAGCTGATGGATGGGAACATCTTCGGAAAATTCTACAGGTTTGAAGATAAAAGTGCAGGATTTTCAAGATTTGCGGAAAATTGTCAATGTTTTGTCAAGCGAATTACATGGAGTTGTGCCAAAATGGGCCGTACCCTTGATGTTGGAAGCGGGGAATATCCCCGGCTTGTATGAACCGTAAGGAGGTTTAATCATGAAAAAGGCACTCACTATCATTCTGGTACTCTGCCTGGTATTCAGTTCTGTGTTCGCACAGGGAACCAAGGAAGCAGCAGCATCCACGGCCGAAGGTACGACCAACCTCAAGTGGGCATTGTGGGATATAGCATCCACAACCTATTACGAACCGTTGATCAAGGCTTACGAGGCAAAGAACCCGAATGTCACGATCGAAATGCTTGACCTCGGCTCTGCTGACTTTATGACCATGCTGCAGACCCAGCTCTCCGGTGGAGACTCCTCGATCGATATAGTCACCATCAAGGACATCCCGGGATACAACAACCTGGTCAAACGCAATCTCTTGATGAACCTGAACGACAAGATCAAGAGCGAGAAGGTCGACGTTTCCCTGTATGGCGGCACCACCGACCAGATTTCTGTCGACGGCAAGCTCTACGGCATCCCGTTCCGCAGTGACTTCTGGGTTATTTTCTACAACAAGGATGTCTTTGACAAAGCCGGCGTTGCATATCCCGACAACGACATGACCTTTGCTGAATATGATGCACTCGCCCGCAGGATGACCAGCGGCACAGGAGCTGCCAAAGTCTACGGCGCCCACTACCATACTTGGAGATCGGCAGTACAGCTGTTCGGTATCCTCGATGGCAAGAATACCATCGTCGACGGCACCTACAACTTCCTCAAGCCCTACTATGAGATGGTCCTCAGTCAGCAGAAGGATGGCATTGTACAGGATTACGCCACCCTCAAGACCTCTTCCACCCACTACAGCGGGGTTTTCTACAACAACAGTGTAGCCATGATGAACATGGGTTCCTGGTTCATCGCCACCCTCATCAACCAGATCGAGCAGGGCAAGACCGAGGTGAAGAACTGGGGTCTGGCCAAGTATCCTCATGCCGAAGGTGTGCCTGCCGGAACGACGCTTGGAACCATCACCAGTCTTGGTGTCAGCAATGCTTCCAAGAAGAAGGACGCAGCATTTGACTTTGTGAAGTTCGTCACTGGACCTGAAGGCGCCCAGATCATTGCCAAGACCGGTACGATTCCCGCAATCAAGGATGCCGAGGTCGTAAAGATCATCGCTTCCAAGCCCGGCTTCCCCTCCGACCAGGGCAGCAGGGATGCTTTGCAGGTTGCCAAGACCTACCTTGAGATGCCGCTGCACGAGAGAGCCGGTGAGATCGAGGTCGTCCTCAACCAGGTCCATGATGAGATCATGACCAACAACATCAGCATCGATGCAGGTCTTGCAAAGATGAACGAACAGGTTCAGAAGATTCTGGCCAAATAAGTTCTCCGCAGTTTCGGGTACAGGGGGCAAGTGCTCCCTGTACCATAGTATGTACGAGAGGATGGTTTCATGGCCTCAAAGAAAGCTAACTTCAAAAAACAGTTGGTTGCTTATAGTTTCATAGCGCCCAACTTCATCGGGTTTGCCATTTTTACGCTGGTTCCCATTGTATTTGCCGTTGTTTTGGCCTTTCTTCACTGGGATGGTTCAAATCCCATGGAGTGGGCGGGATTGGCTAACTTTTCCGAGTTGCTGCACGACGACCAGTTCAAGGCAGCCTTGAAAAACACCATTGTCTATACCGCCGGTACGGTTCCACTCACCCTGCTGGCAAGTTTGTTTCTCGCTGTGATTCTGAACCAGGGCATAAAGGCCCGTAATTTTTTTCGAACGGTAATCTTTTTCCCGTACATCGCTTCCTTGGTTGCCGTTGCCGCTGTTTGGAATATGATCTTCAATCCCTCCAAGGGACCGGTGAACATGCTGTTATATGCACTTGGGTTCGAAAATGTTCCAGGTTGGGCTGCAGACAAGGATTGGGCGATGATCACCATCATACTGTTCAGCGTCTGGAAGTACATGGGGTATTACATGATTATATACCTTGCAGGCCTTCAGGGCATTAATCCTGAGTTGTATGAAGCGGCAAACCTCGATGGGACAAACGCTTGGCAGCGATTCCGCTATGTAACCGTCCCTCAGCTCAGCGCAACCACCTTTTTTATATTGGTGATGCTCACCATCCAGTGCTTCAAGGTCTATGATATTGTCTATATGGTAACCCAGGCCGGTCCGGGGACTGCCACGTTGGTCCTGGTCTATGATATCTACAACAAGGCCTTCATCAGTTGGAATCTTGGCTCTGCCAGTGCAGTGGCCATGGTGCTCTTCGCCCTGGTACTCGCCGTCACCTTGATTCAATTCAGCTCTGAGAAGCGGATGCACTAGAGAGGCACAGCATGCAAATATACTCCAACAAACAAAAAGTTACCAAGACCCTTCTTTATACGCTCCTCGTGGTGTGTTCGCTTGCGATGCTGATGCCCTTTGTATGGATGCTCAGCTCGTCGCTCAAGCTCGACAAGGATGTTTTTACATTCCCCATCGAGTGGATTCCTTCCAATCCCAGGTGGAAGAACTATGCAGAAATCTGGACCACCATCCCCTTGGCTCAGTTTCTCAAGAACACAGCCAAGCTCACCATCATCGTAACCCTCCTGCAGTTGCTTACTTCCTCCTTTGCCGCCTATGCCTTTGCAAAGTTGCAGTTCAAAGGTCGTGATATTCTTTTCTTGGGATATGTGGCCACCATTGCCATGCCTTGGCAGGTGTATATGGTTCCGCAGTTCATATTGATGCGCTCCTTCGGCCTGAACAACACCCATTTGGCGATCATATTTCTCCAGGCGTTCAGCGCCTTCGGTGTATTTTTGATGAAGCAGTTTTATATGAGCGTACCCGATGAGCTGTGTGAAGCTGCGAGAATCGATGGCATGAGCGAGTATCGGATCTGGGTCCGGATCATGCTCCCGCTCTCAAAGCCGGCTCTCTCCACGCTGACAATTTTCACCTTCGTCAATACGTGGAACGACTTCCTTGGACCCTTGCTCTACTTGACCAGGATGGAGCTCAAGACCATCCAGATTGGCCTGAGGATGTTCATCAGCCAGTACTCCAGTGAATACGGCTTGATCATGGCGGCAAGTGTCGTGGCCCTTATTCCTGTCGTCATAGTCTTTCTTGCTTTACAGAAGTTCTTCGTGCAGGGTGTTGCTACTGCGGGCCTGAAGGGGTAGGAATGAAAGAGATTGCAAACCAAACCGTTCTGAAAGCACTCGATGAGGCTGCAAGCCAAGTCAGAAGGAATCTGAGTTCGTTCACCTACCAGTGTCAGAACCATTCATCGGTCAACAATTTCTATCCCGCAGTCGAGAACAATCAATGGACCTGCGGGTTCTGGCCGGGTGAGGTCTGCCTTGCATATGAACATACCTCCGATCCTGTGTTTTTGCATGCAGCGTATATTCTGTGCGAGAGCTTTCTTTCGCGGATCGAGCAGAAGATCGAGGTGGACCATCACGATATGGGCTTCCTCTATACACCCTCCTGTGTCTCCTTGTACAAGTTGGATGGAAGCCTCAGAGCCAGGAGGGCCGCCCTGCTTGCTGCCGATCAGCTGCTCACGCGCTTTCAAGAGAAAGGTTCATTTCTCCAAGCCTGGGGAGCGATGGGGGCGAAGGGGAATTACCGCTTCATCATCGACTGCCTGATGAATCTGCCTTTGCTGTATTGGGCTGGCGAACAGACAGGTGATGAGAAGTATCGCTCGGTCGCCCTGCGACATACCCAAACCTGTCTTGCCAACTCTTTTCGGGCCGATGGTTCAACGTTTCATACGTTCTTCATGGATCCGGAGACAGGATTCCCTGTTCGTGGTGAGACCTGCCAAGGCTATCGGGCCGATTCCTCCTGGGCCCGTGGTCAGGCATGGGGAATCTACGGTTTGGCGATGAGCTACCGTTATACCTCCGATCCTGCGTGCATCGAGCAGTTCAGAACCTCCTCTGCGTACTTTCTTTCCAGGCTTCCCTCTGATTTGATTCCCTACTGGGATTTGATTTTCACCCAAGGGGATGAGCCTCGCGACTCATCCTCTGCCTCCATCGCAGCATGCGGTTTTTTGGAGATGGCTTCGATGCTTGATGCCGATGAAGCGGCATACTACGTCTCCTGGGCCAAGGCCTTGATGCAAAGCCTCTATGAACACTATCGCGTCACCGATCCGAATCTTTCCAACGGTTTGGTTTTGCATGGTACATATTCCAAGAAATCACCGTATAATACCTGTATACCTGAAGGGGTTGATGAGTGTGTCTCATGGGGTGATTATTTCTACATGGAGGCACTGACCAGGCTCAAGGGTGGTTGGATTTCGTACTGGTAGGAGGCTTGGATGACAAGAAATGAGTATGCAAAGCAGACACGAATATGCTTTCTGGATGACAGGGATGCTGTTGCCCGTTATGTAAAAACCCATGAAGCCGATACGCTGCAAAAAATTATCACCATCGCCGATGATGTGGTCAACCAATCATTCCTTTTCAACCTGCGCTGGGATATGGAACGTACCTTCGAGCCGGTGGTATTTGCAGATGAGATCGACTGGCTCCACCAGAGCGGTGATGACAGCGAGTGGGTCTTCGCTTTCAACCGGATGCGGTTCTGGATCTGCCTTGGACAGGCGTATGCATGCACCAAGGATGAGAAGTATGCCAGGGCGTTCGCCCATCAGTTGTGCGACTGGTGCGGGCGAGTCAAACGTACCGACCCTGCCTGTGCAAAGGCTTGGAGGTCCATCGAGGCAGGACTGCGAATGGAATATTGGACCAAGGCGATGCAGTACTTCCTGGATAGTCCTTCCATCACTGAAGAGGTCATTGATGTCTTTCTCTGCTCGGTTGCCGAGCATGCCCGATTCCTCTATTCGGTGTGGGACAGCTATCACTTGATGAGCAATTGGGGAGTGTTGGAGAACCATGGGCTTTTCCTTGCATCCCTTGCCCTGCCCAAAAGTGAAACCACTGACATGTACACCAAGGAGGCTCTGAGGCGTCTGGCCCTGGAGATACAGATCCAGGTGTACGATGACGGGGTGCAATGGGAGCAGTCTTCCATGTACCACAACGAGGTGACGCACGACTTTTTGGATGTGGTGCTGATGGCCAAGCGGCTCTCTCTTCCGATTGATGAAGTGATCAGAGAGAAAACCCACCTGATGTGCCGTGCCGGCATGGCTTGGCAGAAACCCGACGGGACTGAACCCTGCATGGGGGACAGCGACCGCATCGACCAACGGGATATCGTCAGCAAGGGTGCCTACCTGTATAACGACGGCGAACTGAAGGGAGCCGGGTATCCCCATCTGGATTTCGATTGTGTCTGGGACCTGGGGGCCGAAGCAATTGCGGCGTATGACCGCCTACCGGGAATCAAAATGCAACAAAGGCTCAGCGTTCTCTTTGAAAGCGGGAATGCGATCATCAGGCAAGGTGGTATGTATCTGAGGTTTCACTGTGGAACGCTTGGTGCAGGCCATGGGCACAGCGACAAGCTTCATTTCGACCTTTTTGCCAATGGTGAAGATATTTTGGTGGATGCAGGGCGGTTCACCTATGTACCGAAGGCCGAGCGTTTTGAGTTCAAGGATAGTACCGCTCACAATACCACCACCGTCGACCGCAAGAATTTTACTGTCTGCAAGGATAGTTGGGAGTGTTCAAAGCTTTCGGCTCCTTTGGGTTTCCGAGCGGTACAGAAGGGCCCTTACTGTGCTCTGCAAGGCAGCCATCAAGGATATCTCGATGTCGGGGTGCTTCCCAAACGGACGATTGTCACGCTCGGCGAGGACTTGATTCTCGTCTCTGATGCTTTCTTGAGTGCAGCCGAGCACACATACCAGAGTTACCTCCATTTCAATGACAGCGGCAAGGTGAAACTGACCGATGATGGAACGTTCTTTGAGAGTCCGCTTTCAAAGGTTCAGGTCCTGACGGCCTGTAGAGGGGGTGTCACCCAATTTGTCAAGTCTACCCGCCTTTCACGCCACTACAACCAACTCGTCAACAATAAAACATTGGTAAGCGAGATTGAATCGGTTGGTTTCGGTTCCCTGTTCACCCTGATTTCGGTGAACAAGGCAGGACAGTTCATCCCGGCCAGGATGTCCAAGGTACGGGTGATGAGCAACTTCAAGAAGATTCGTTTCGGTGACGATTGGATTGAGGCGGTAAAAATTCAACGCGGAGATCAACAATGTATCGTAGTAGTTGCACACCAGGAGTGGGCGACCCCCACCGATACCTTCAATGCCGAGGGATGCACCGGCTTTGGTTCTGTTGTTGTGTTCAATACCGCCCAAGGCGAGAAGGAGATAGGTACGAGATTGTTCTGCTAAGATTTTTCCAAGGATATTTACAACCCCTTTCGATTTTGCTATGATGGCTGGACAGTCGCGCTAGTAGCACAATGGTTAGTGCTCGTGCTTCCCAAGCATGAGACGGGGGTTCGATTCCCCTCTGGCGCTCTTGCCCCCTTTGTCTTTGGACCGAGGGGGTTTGTTTTGCCCCAAAGATGAAGGCCGGGTATACGACCCGGCCTTCGAGAGCACATATTGATGGAAATTGGTTACTTGAATACAACGATTGCTTTCGGTTCCAGCACCCTGAAGGTGAAGGACTCGGTTGCAAAGAGGGTGACTTCCTTGGTGTCATGGGTTTCATAACCAAGGGCGAAATCCTGTCCGATGGTCAGTTCGAGATTCTCATTGTTGTAGGGAACCAGAAGAGCCCCTTCCAGGCTGTTGGCAAGCACCACCTTCGAGCCGAGCATCTTCTCCACTCTGTCCAGAAGGCTCTTGCCATAGGAGTCACGGTTGAGAAGCAGCCATGTCTGCCTGCTGACAACCAACGTGTAGGGGCCGTGGATGAAACACTTCTTGAGCAACAGCATCCCTTCTGCAATCGAGTTGAGGATGTCGTTGTTTTCGGTTCCCAATGTCAGTGCCTTATGTGCAGATGACTCCTTCAGGCCCTTGATGCCTCCCTTTGCATACCCGTTGTACACAGCATTCTCCTCAAAGAGGGCCAGCTTTTCCAAGGCGGCATCGAGATTGTCGAAGTCGATGTCCTTCGCGCCACGGGCGAGGTTGTCCAGCTCCCACTTGTTCAGCGAGAAACGAATCCTTGCTTCGGTAAGAGGCTTGGCCGTATAGGTTCCGGCTTTCACCTCGCCATCGTCAACCAAGGCAAGCCTGCCTTCGCTGATCACGGTGAAGTCGATGCCCTTCGGACCGTCGACATCAACCACCTTGCGGGCGGTAAGGCGGGAGAGCAGTACTTGTTTTGCCCGTGCTTCTATTTCGGCCCATGCTTGTGCGGAAAGAGGGGCGAGTTCGCGTTTAAACATATCCATAGTCAACTATCCTCCAATGGTGTTATTTCAGGTCGCCGATCGACAGTGAGGAGACGCCGGCACCACTAGTTGCTGCACCGCCTTCCTCGACATCCAGCACGGAGCCGGAGGTGAACAGATAGGTCTTCAACTCATGGTCCCATCCATCCATGTTCCTTCTCAGCCACTCCAGAGTCATAACAGCATGCTCAATCTCTTCATCACGGTTGTGGGCCATGATGCCTTTCAACTCGGAATCGTTGGTCGTGTTTACTCTCTGGTTGTACCAGTCAACCGCCTCAAGTTCTTCCCTGAGACTGGTTATTGCACGAGAGATGTCCCTCGTTTTTTCGTCTATTGCATCATACGGTTCAGTGTAAGCCATTGGTTCCTCCTGTTAAGACATTGTATCAATATCTATAATACTCATACTTCAACAAGAAAGAAAGGGTCTTGACCCAATCATCAGCAAGTCATCGGAGTGCAGGGGAGGAAAAACCTCTCTGTTTTTGCCTGCTTGTATGGAAAAGCCAAGAAAATCATGCTCTCAGCAAATCAATGAAATATTAGTATTTTATAAACTGTACATAGAGTACAATAAAGTATCCATAGGATATGTAAAACGTATCCTAAATTAAGTCAAAATCCTTAATGAATTGATACAAAATTTGTATTATACTTATGATACAAAACAACTCCTGAACTTGCACTATCCGGAGGCTCCTATGGCATTGAAATTCAAGCATGTGTTTACCCAGCTTCAGATGAAGATCATTTTCGGTGAATGGCCGGAGGGCTACAGGATTCCTACTGAAATGAAATTGTGTGAGCAATACGGTGTGTCCCGGGTGACCATTCGGAGGGCTCTCGATGGCTTGGTAAACCAAGGATACATCTCACGAACGAGAGGCCGGGGGTCTTTTGTATTGTTCAAACGATCGGTTGTCGGTTTGGGGTATCCTCAGATTATTGAGTCTGAATCAGAATTCGTTCCGAGAGGCACGTACAAGATTCTTCTGAAAGAGCAAGTGGAGGCTTCGCCGACCGATAAGGAGCAGTTCAACCTTTCGGACAGTCCGGAGGACAGGATGATGTGGCACTTCAAGAGTCTGCACATCGTCGATGGAAAGCCTTCAGTCTTGAGTGATTTTTACGTATCCCCCCGGTTTGGTTCCAGTTTGGCTTTGCTTGATGAGACGAGCGACCAATCCTTCTTTGAGATAGTAGGAAGAAAAACCGGACAGCGCTGCCACTTCATCAACGGCAAGGTGGCTGCAATCAATCCCAATGAGGAGATCTGCAAGCAACTCGGCATCGATTGCAAATCAGCAAGCCTGTGGTGCAGGGGCCTGTGTGTACTGGATGATGGGTCCTTGGTTGGACGCTGTACGAAGGTTTTCAATGGTTTGATGTATGAGTTTGCGGTGGAGTGTGAGTCCGGTCTGCATATCGGAAGTGCCTGATTCACCATAATTTCATGATTAGCCTCTTCTCTTTCCTTGTGTTTTCTTGACATCTGGGGTATACGTGTAAGTATAAAAACACTTGGACATAAAAGGGGCTTACGATGGAAAGAACGATTATTCAGATGCTGCACGATGCAGCTCAGAAATACGGGGACCGGGCCTATACCAATACGAGAATGGAAGCAGGCTGGCAACCCTGTTCTTTTAAGCAAACCGATATTCAATCCGATTATGTTGCTGCCTACCTGCTCGATCATGGCTTCAAGGCTGAGCAGACCGTGGGCATTCTCAGTGAAGGAAAGAGCTCCTGGGTTACCTGTGAGCATGGTGCCATCAAGGCAAAGATGATCAGCGTTCCTCTGTCCATCAAGCTGACACCCGAGGAAATTGCTTTCAGGATCAACCACAGTGAGGCTGTAGCTTTGGCAGTCTCTTCCAATACGCTGGGTAATGCTGTCAAGGCATTGCCGTTTTTCGATCACCATGTCATGTTCATCTACCTCGACGAACAGGATGATCGGTTGGAGAGCCAGATACGCCAGGCCGGCTGGAAGCAGGATGTCGACTATGTCCCCTATCAGACGATGCTCTCCGATGGCCAGGCCCTGCTTGAGAAGCAGCCGAAGCTGGTCCGTGATGTTGAGGCGACGATCAGCGAGCAGGATACAATCAATATCTGTTACACCAGCGGGACGACCGGCAATCCAAAGGGCATCATGCTCACCCATGTGAACTACTGGGTCAACTCCCACGATGCAATCGAGCTGTTCCAGCTTCCCGATGCGCAGTTTGAGACCTTGGTCGTCCTTCCGGTCGACCACAGCTTCGCCCATACGGTGGGAATCTACACTTCGCTATTGCGGGGCATCACCTTGCACTTTGTCGATTCACGGGGTTCCAATGCCGCAATCATCCGCAATTTCCCCAAAAACCTTGTGGAGTTGAATCCGGTGTTCCTGATGACCGTCCCTTCCATCACGGGCAACTTCATGAAGAAAATGATTCAGGGGATTCACCAAAAGGGTTCATTCGTCGAGGGTATTTTCAACAGGGGCTTGGAGGCAGGCATGCTGAGAAACGGCGATGGCTTTCACAAGGGTGGCACTTGGATCCGCATCAAGACATGGCTGCCGTATACCTTGGCAAACCTGTTGGTCTTTCCCAAACTTCGTAAGATATTCGGGGATAAGATGCTCTACTGTGTAGGCGGTGGAGCATTGCTTGAAGCAAAGCAGCAACGTTTCTTTGCTGCCATCGGAGTCCCTGTTTTCCAAGGCTACGGCCTTACCGAGGCAGCCCCGATTATCAGCAGCAATACTCCTCATCGCTACAAATTTGGTACCAGCGGCATGGTGGCCAAGAGCGAGATTTGCAAGATCATGGTGGACGAGACCACCGAGGCAAAGGTCGGACAGCGCGGCGAGATCGTCATCAAGGGCGAGAATGTCATGAAGGGGTATTTCAAGAACCCTGCTGCAAGTGCCGAGGTGTTGCGTGACGGCTGGCTTTGGACCGGCGACCTTGGCTACTACGACGAGGATGGGTTCCTGGTTGTAACCGGCCGGGCGAAGGCTCTTTTGATCAACAAGGATGGCGAGAAGTATAGTCCGGAAGAGGTTGAGGAAGTGATGGTCAACAACCTTTCAGTGTTGAATCAGCTGATGGTGTACAATGATCATCAGATGATCACCACTGCCTTGGTTACGCTGCAGGAGGATGTTGCCACCCGCTTGATTGAGGAGAATGGTTGCAAGAGTGCCGAAGAGGCTTTGGACGTGCTTGTTGCAGAGCTGAAGTCCTACGAGCCGCAAGCTTCAGCCATCCCCGGTATGTGGATTCCTTCCCGGTTTGCCATTATTGAGAAACCGTTCAGCGAGGCTGACGGCCTGGTAAACTCAACGTTGAAGCTGGTCCGTTACAAGACGGCAGAATTCTACAAGGATAGGATTGCAACCCTGTATGAAAGTGAGGAAGCGAATAGAAAAGCAAACATTGAGGTGATCAAGCACTTGTTTTTCAAATAGCAGATACCCACAAAACCGGTATACAAGCTGAGACGAAAGTTTCTGCTTGTACAGTTGGTGGTCTACAGTGGACAATACTATGAAAATGTGTAACGCTTTAGCTGTAAGTTAGTTTTCCAAGTATGATGATATGACATATCTGACATATCGCCTGATAGTTGCCGTAAGATATCCTTTACTTGCATGCGTGATGGAGTGGGAAGATACCGTATGGTTCCCCCACAGAAGGAGGGCATCATGAAGAAAATGTTCGTACTGGTTTTGTTAGTACCTATGCTAACAATCGCATTCATTTCCTGTGACGCTGATATGCGTTCCAACCTAGCCGGTTTTATGGGCAACTTCGGTGGGAATGTGTATGTAGAGAGCGGTCTTGTTGAAGCTTCAATAGAAAATGTTGAAGCAGTAAAGACCTTGGCGACATCACTTGGTACCGGGAGTGGCGTTGCCAGTGTATCCGGTGGAGGGACAACCTCAGAGTTTGGGACCTCGGTTACTGTACCTGCTGGAGTTACTGTAATCTTGATTCCTCAAAATGATGACGATCGTTCTAGTTTGAACAATAAGCTTGCAGATGCAATTGCATCACCGGATGAAGAGAAAGCTTTGGTTGAGGCAATGAAGAATCCCGCTACTTCAGAACAGCAAACCGCAGTGGTAGGAACAGTAGCCACTTTTAATGCGACTTTACAGTCTGTAATAGATGACTTGGATTCTTCGGATGAAAACGATGCTAAGGTTATTGAGCTGCTTGAGACTCTCGCAATCCCTACACCGGATGCGGAGGGAATCACCCAAGGAGATGTCGTAGTTCTCCAGATGATGGCCAATATAGTAAAAACTGCGGTTGAGACAATAGAATCTTCAACTGATCCTACTGACGATGAGCTTATTGCTTTGGCTGCTGATGCGTCATTCACCGCACTGATTGCAGGAAAGTTGACTGACTCAACTTCCATTGATTTTTCTGGACAACTGAGTTTGCAAAGCTTGCTTGATAGCTATAACTCAGGAACATAAGGAGGAAGTGCATTATGAAATCAAAATATTTTATTCTTATTGCTGCTTTATTTGTGCTTGGCATGGCACCTCTTCTTGCTGTTCCAACTGACTATAGCCCAACTAATCCTACTTACAAACAGTCGGCTGAGCCTTTTATCGGGACGAGTGTAAGATTACTTGGCATGGGTGGTGCTGGCCTTGGGGTGAAGGGGTATTATGATAGCTTCTTGGTTAACCCCGCAAACCTTGCAAAAGCCGGTTTTAATTTCTCATTTCCTTCTATAACGGTGACGGCATTCAATCCCAAGGCAATTCTTGAGAGTGGGATGATTGAAGACTTCGCAGAGGGTGAAGATGGTATGGTTGTTGGTGCTGAAAAGTTTCTTAATACCATCAAGAAAGTCTATGGTGATGTTCTTACTACAGATATTTCTACAACTATTACTTTAGGAAGTTTTGGGTTGTCATTGCAGGCTCAAGAGCGGTTGATGTCATACAAAACTGATTATAGAATAACAGATACCAATTTGATTGCCCAGGTTACGACTGCCGCAACTGTCGGTTTCGGTTTCCGAATCAACCTTGCTGAGAAGGTGAGTATCGACCTTGGGGTTGCTGCCCAAGCAGTCTACAAGGTATATCTCGAGGCGCTCAGTGGAAATACCATCATCGACATGATTAACAATGAAGATGATTTTGGTGATAAATTCATTAATGATATGCCTCTCATTGGTGGGTATGCACTACCTCTTTCTGCTGGTGTCAACTTCAACCTTCCGGGCGGGCTGACGCTTTCTACTGTGGCAAAAAACTTGAATGGTAATTATACAATGAATACCTTTCAGTCGATGAACGATTGGGCTGAAGAGGTTCTCAATGAAAGTTTTGGGGATGATACAAGTGATGATGCTTTCTTCACGTCTACCAGCTTCACTATTGACTCTGAATGGACACTCGATACCGGCCTTACTTGGGAGCCGAATATTGGTTCCTTGATCCGACCCATCATTGCAGTCGATGTGTTGGATGTTCTTGCTCTCTCTGGAAAGACTGGAGATGATTTGACAAATGCACTTCTCTCTCAAGTACGATTTGGAGCCTCTGCAAGGTTGTTGAGTCTGTTTGACTTCCGGTATGGGCTAAATCAGGGCTATCAATCAATCGGCGTTGGATTCGATTTGCTGATCTTCCACATCGATGCAGCCTATTACACACTGGAATATGGTTCAAGAATCAGTGGGAAGCCAATCGATGCACTCTCACTTCGATTCTCGCTCTTCTCTCGCTAGGCGTTTCTTCTACTCAACTGGAATGCCCTCCCTGCAAAGGAGGGCATTTCCACGTGCGCTCGGTAGGGTAATTGTAGTTCTGTTATTTTGATAACATTCTGTGTAAAATTTCATAAAGTTGCATGTATCGACCTATACTTTGTAACGAAAGCCGTGTTATAGTCACGCTATATCACACAGAGAGGGGCTTTCACCCTAATTGAGAGGTCAATATGACAAGTTTTGGAATTTGGGGACTTATTCCTCCCGTTCTCACCATTACCCTTGCCTTTATCACCAAGGACGTAATGGTATCCCTGTTTCTGGGTATTTTCTCTGGTGCAATCATTGTAGCCGGTGGTAATCCCTTGATGGCAATCATCAATCTTACCGACATGATTGCAGGTTCACTCAATGATGGATGGAACATCCGCATCTTCCTCTTCTGTGCATTGCTCGGCGGCTTGGTCGGTATGCTCAGCAAGACAGGTTCCGCCCATGCCTTCGGCCGGTGGGCAGCTGACAAACTGCATACCGAGAAGACCAGCCTTTTGATGACCTGGTTCTGCGGACTCTTGATCTTCATCGACGATTACTTCAACAGCCTTGCTGTGGGAACGGTCATGCGCCCGATCACCGATAAGAACAAAGTAAGTCGTGCGCAGCTTGCCTACATCCTCGACTCAACGGCCGCTCCTGTGTGTATTCTTGTACCCATCTCCAGCTGGGTCATCACGGTGATGTCGATTGTCAAGGGTTCTGAAGGATTTGAAGCTCTCGGGGTAAGCGAATTCTCCTTCTTCATGCGCTCCGTACCCTACAATCTATATGCCCTGCTTACCATTCTCATGGTATTGGTCATTATCTTGACCGGTAGGAATTACGGCCCCATGGCCCGCAGCATCGCGTACGCCAAGGAAACGGGCAAGCTCTACAACGAGACCTATGGTCCCGCCCCTGGTGAAGTGGACATCGGCGGCAATGAGAATGCAGCAAAAGCAAAGCCCTTGGACATGCTTTTCCCCATTCTTGTGCTCATTGTCTCTGCAGTGCTTCTCTTCCCGATCACCACATACCTTGGTGCCATCGATGGGGAGAGCATCACCAGCTTGGGTGCGGCAGCAGCCTCCATGTCCCTCGGTGATGCCTTCAACAACACCGACGCATCCATGGCCCTCTTCTATGCAGTCATTTTCACCTTGGTGATCTCCTACATCTACTACACCGCCCGCAAGCTCTTCACGATTAAATCGGCAAGCGAAGCCATCGGTGACGGTATCAAGTCGATGGTGCCCGCACTGATCATCCTGACTATGGCTTGGACCATCGGGACAGTCATCAAGAGCAGCCCGGAAGACGGAGGTCTCGGCCTTGCCGCCTTCCTCAGTGATGTGGTGGTCGGTGGAGGATTCCCGATTGCTCTGGTCCCCGTCATTGCCTTTGCGCTTTCTGCCCTGATCTCCTTCTCAACCGGAACTTCATGGGGCACATTCGCCATCATGATCCCGATTGTAATGCCCATCGCTGTCGGCCTTGCCCAGGCAAAGGGTCTCGCTGATTCCGCTCTGCTCAACGCAGCAATGATCAGTGTAAGTGCCGTCCTCGGCGGCTCGGTCTTCGGTGACCACGCCTCCCCGATCTCCGACACCACCATTCTCTCTTCCACTGGTGCAGGATGTCCCCACCTTGAGCACGTAGCAACCCAGATGCCGTATGCCGTTACTGCAGCAATCTGTACGTTGGTAGGATTCATTTTCGGCGGCATCACTCTCAACGTCTTTGTAGCATGGTTGGCAACACTCATTTGCTTTACCGCAGCGATGGTGTTCCTGCCCCGTTACTACAAGAAATAAGAAGTCGTTTCTTCTGCTTGGCCCGCCGTCCGGCGGGCTTTGTCTTGCCCTAGGGTCGTAAGCCTCCTATACTTGTATAAGGAGGACGGTATGGACATAGTTCAAATTCAGGGACACATCAAGGAGTATGAGTGGGGCAACAACTCATTCATTCCCGCTCTTCTCTCTCAAGCAGAAGATGGAAAGAGCAAAGCAGAGCTCTGGTTTGGTACACATCCAAGCGGCGATGCCAAAGTCGTTGAAAGTGATGAACCGCTTTCTGCGTTTCTTGCAAAGGACAGTCTTCATTGGTTCGGGCAGGAACATGTGGACTGCTTTGGTGAACAGCTTCCCCTCTTGTTGAAGGTTCTGGCCATCGACAGGCCCCTCTCCATCCAGGTACATCCTACCAAGGCACAAGCTGAAGAGGGGTGGGCCAAGGAAGAACTGTTCCGTGCCCATCACAGCAAGGAACTTTGGAACTACAAGGATCCGAATCGTAAGGCCGAAGTAATCTATGCTCTTACTCCTATTACGGCAATGTGTGGTTTCAGGCCGCTCAAGCAGATCATCCCTACTTTGAAACTTCTCATTCCCAATGGGTATGAGAAACATTTCTTGTATTTGGATAAGGAAGTTGAAGATCCAGACACACTTCTTGCAAAATTATTTGAAGACATCTACACCATGCCGCCCGAGGTGCTAGAAACGCTCATCAGTGAGTATATCGCTTCCTTGAAACAGCACGAGGAGCTTCCCTTTGCAACCGGTGACGGCGCCTTTTTGGAGAGCAAGGGCATCGTACTCTCCTGCTATGGCGCCTATCCCAAGGACCCCGGATTGTTCTGCCCCTTTCTTTTGCATGTCAAGCACCTGCATCCGGGTGAAGCCCTCTATTTGGAGCCAAGGACGCTCCATGCATATGTACTGGGCAACGGCATTGAGCTGATGAGCGCCTCGGACAATGTTCTGCGCGGCGGCCTTACCAACAAGAAAGTGGACGTGAAGGAACTGATGAAAATCTTGGAGATCAAGGGCAAGGAAGTAGAGAAAGCTCCGATGCTCATTGGCCGTTCGGGACGGCTTCACGTACTCACTCCCACCGAGGAGTTTCACCTGATGGTGCTCAAGAGCGGGACCTACCACATCAATGAGCGAAGGAGCATCGAGCTGTTGTTCGTAACGGAAGGGCAGGCGGTATTCCAATCATCCACTGAGACCCGTACGCTGCAAAAAGGAAGTTGCCATGTGGTTGCGGCCTCTCTCTCCTCCTATACCTTGGATGTGGAGGGAATGCTCTTTATCGCCGACGTACCCCGCTGATCATTTTTCTCTCTTTGGGGTTGGAAAGCCGGTTGGCCTGATGCTATAGTCCTCATATGGATGATTACCTGAAGGTATTGTATAAGGAGATGCGCCCTGCAATGGGGTGCACGGAACCTGCAGCCTCAGCCCTTGCAGGTGCGAAGGCCGCTCAGTTGTTGGACGGATATCCCACTACCTTGCACGTGGTAACGAGCAGGGATATGGTGAAAAACTCCATGGGAGTGGGTCTGCCGAATTGCTCACTCAAAGGAATCCAGGCGGCAGTGGCTCTTGGTGCTGCAGGCGGTGATGTTGAGAAAGGCTTAAGTATTCTCAGTGAGCTGACCGAAGAACAAATTCAGCGGGCGATCTCCATGCCGGTTTCGCTTTCCATAGATGCAGAAGTCCCTTCTCTGTATATCAAGGTGATCGCTAACAATGAGACAGGCTCTTCTGTGGCTGTGATCAGCGGTGAACACGACCGGTTCAGCTATCTTGAGCAGCATGGGCAGGTTCTGCTCAGCTTGGCAGTCGATGCCTGTGGTTCCTCCTTGGAAGAGGAGGATGAACAGTATATGGGCGGCAGTTGCTTGTCGGAATTACTCGCATGGGTCCAAGAGGCACCCCAGGAGGCCTTGGATTTGGTCCTTGAAGCCAAAGAGACCAACATGGCCATCGCCCGGCATGCAATGGATCACCCCTACGGACTGTCCGTAGGCAGAATTGCCGCCGAGCCGATCGGCAAAAACCCTTCCAGTCTCGCTGAAGCCTTCAGCCTTGCTTCCGCAATGGCGGCTGCGGCCAGCGATGCACGAATGGCTGGGTGCCCGCTTCCAGTCATTATCAACAGCGGCAGCGGAAACCAAGGCATCACCCTGACCGTTCCCTTGGCTGTTGTGGGTTCATACCTACAGTGCAGTGATGAGAAGCTGGCCAAGGCCCTGCTGCTCAGCCAATTGGTCGGTCTTGCCCTGACTGCCAGAAAAAACAGGCTCAGCGCCTTGTGCGGTGCTTTTACGGCAGCCATCGGTACTGCGTGCGGGTTGGTCTATCTGCTCGATGGCACGCTTGTAGAGATGGACAGGGCTTTCAACACCATGGTGGGCAACCTGACCGGCATCATCTGTGATGGGGCGAAGATGACCTGTGCCTTGAAGATTTACAGTTGCGTGGAAGCTGCGAACCTTGCTTGCAAACTCGCTATCAGAGGTATTTCACCGGGAAATGAGAGCGGTATAGTAGGGAAAAGCAGTAAAGAGACCATGGATTTCCTCTCAAGGATCAGTCGAGAAGGGATGGAGGAGACGGATAAAACGATTCTTTCCATCATGTTGGGAAAACAAGCATGAACTATGTTGCAATAGATTTTGAAACGGCGAACGGGTATCCAGGTGGAGCTTGTTCAGTCGCCTTGGCCCGCTTTGATGAAGAGGGGGTGTTGCTGGATACCTATTATTCACTCATCCATCCCAAGCACCCCTATTTCGATCCGGGCATGACAGTGGTGCACCAGCTCAAGGATGAAGAGTGCCTTGCCGCCCCGCAGTTTGATGGGATTTGGCCGGCCATGCGCGACTTCATCGCTAAAGATCTTTTGGTTGCCCATAATGCCGTTTTCGATATGAGCGTACTGAAGGGCTGCTTCGAGGTCTACGACCTGGAAGCAAGGCAGATGCCGTACCTCTGTACGTTGACCATTGCAAAGAAGGTTTGGCCGAAAATGCTCAGCTACAAGCTGGCCTATTTGGTTGACTACTTTGGGATGGAGTACCAGGCACACTATGCCCTCGATGATGCGATCATGTGCGGAAAAATGATGCACAAGCTCTGTTACGGGCACCTCAACGAGATGCTCGACCTCAGACGCTTCTTGATCACCAAGGGCATCGAGCCGAAGTTTATCGAGAACCAGCGAAAAGGCGGAGATTTTTTCCTATAAGTGGATAGAGTCCTGTTGCCCATAGTCCCACCATTGTATAGCGAAGGAATGCTCCAAGTGCGTACAGCGACTCTGGGATCACCGCTTTGGCTCCCATGAACACCAAGATTCCGATCAGTCCGAGTAGATAGCGGAGAATCTGTTTACTTCTCTTCTCCTCGACAATGAAACCTACTTTTTTACTCTCCAAAACAAAACCCAGGTAGCCGCCGCCACCAAGGGCGAAGACTTTCATGAGATCTGTGAAAGCAACTTCATCAATCAGGCTCAGGTTGAGGAGAATCGCTGTTATAGCCCCTGCGACGAGGGAAAGAGATCCGATCCACATGCTCAGGCGTATACGCTTTTGCATGTCATCGTACAGAGCATTCAGGTAACGGCTTACCACGAAGCTGACGGTCACACCCAGCAAAAGCCCTGCGAAGACATCGATCGGCCAATGTACGCCCAGATAGAGGCGGCTCAAGCCTACGAGTACCATCATGACTGCACAGAAAATGCTTACCGAGCGCTTTTTGAAGGTAAGGGCGAGAGCGGTGTAGAAAGCTGATCCGGTGGTGGTATGTCCGCTGGGAAATGAATAGCCGGTAGCCGTTTCCAGACGCTTGCCGCCTATGGATTCGAGTACCTGAAACGGCCTTGGAGCACGGACAATGGCTTTGAGGATTCCCATGCCGAGGACGGCAAACAGGACTGAGGTGAAAAGTCCAAATCCTTTCTTCTTGTCATAGTTGTAGAAGATGTAGAGAATGACTGCTATGACGAAGGTCTGTTCGCCCACAGCGGAGGCGATGTTGGCCAGAAAATCAAGGGTGGGGTTTGCAATGTTGAGAAAGAACAGCATGATGGATTCTTGCATGATTGACTCCTTGAAAGCAGTATACGGGAGGAGAATATGTATGGCAATCGGGTAATCGGCAATCCAGTTGACAAAAGCATGCGTTTCGTGTAGGTTCCAAGAGTGCTTTTTTGAGGGTGTAGCGAAGCTGGTT
>DJGJ01000067.1:19719-19864 GCA_002432715.1 Sphaerochaeta sp. UBA5849
CGAGTCCCGTCACTCTCGCTTTTGCAGCCGTTTTGGGTAATCCAAAGCGGCTGTAATTTCTTAGGAAAACTCCAAGAGGGTTGTTGACAAAACTACTAGGATAGTGTAGTTTCACTCATGCTATGAGGGTGTAGCGAAGCTGGTT
>DJGJ01000067.1:19945-69959 GCA_002432715.1 Sphaerochaeta sp. UBA5849
CGAGTCCCGTCACTCTCGCTTTCAGAAACCGCCTTGGATTCCAGGGCGGTTTTGTTATTATCTACAGGTAAAACTTTGGAGGAACGATGAAGATACTGGTAGGCATGAGCGGAGGGATTGACTCTTCAGTTGCAGCTTACTTATTGAAGCAGCAAGGGCACGAGGTTATGGGCGTTACGATGACCATTTGGAATAAACGCTCTCATTTGACTCGTCCCTTGAACTCCACCAGTTGTTTCGCCCCGGATAAGACCGAGGACATTCGGGCCATCAAGAGAATATGCGAGAAAATCGGAATCGAGCACCAGGTGCTTGAACTCAGCGACCTCTTTGAGGAAATAGTGCTGGCCAATTTCAAGGCGGAATACATGGACGGGAGGACTCCCAATCCCTGTGTCTGGTGCAATGCAAAGATCAAGTTTGGAGCCATGGTCGAGTATGCCATCCAAAGCGGTCTTGTCTTCGATAGGTTCGCAACCGGCCACTACGCCAGAATAGTTGAACAGGACGGCCGCTATGCAGTCGCAAAAGCTGTGGACCTGAAGAAGGACCAGTCCTACTTCCTCTATCGCCTCAACCAACAACAGCTTGCAAGAACCCTCTTCCCACTCGGTGGAATGACCAAGGAGGAAGTGCGGAAAATCGATGTTGCACAAGGATTTCACAAGGTGTACCAAGAGGAGAGCCAGGACTTCTACGATGGGGATTACACCGACTTGCTGGATATCACCGCCCGTCAGGGAAACATCGTCAATAGGAGAGGGGAAGTGCTCGGCCGGCATGAAGGCATCTGGCACTATACCATCGGCCAGCGCAAGGGTTTGGGAATAGCCGCTGAGAGACCTCTCTATGTACTGGAGCTGAGAGCCGATACCAACGAAGTGGTCGTCGGATTTGTAGAGGAAACCCTGCAGAGCACCGTTATCGCCGGCGATGTCGTCTGGTCGAAAGTCGCCGGGCTTGATGGCGAGGTGCCGGTTCAGGCAAAAATACGCTCTACAGGGTATGCCACCCAGGCCAAAGCCCGCCAGAATCCCGATGGGACCATCACGGCAATTTTCAGCGATGAAGTCAAAGCTGCCACAGTCGGCCAGTCGCTGGTGCTCTATGACGGTCCTGCAATTCTCTGTGGAGGCATCATCGAGCGAGCCTTCTGAGAGTTGCCCACCTTCTGGTTTCAGTTTATGATGAGGTGAAAAGGAGAGAACAATGCGAGTCATCATCCAAAACGATTATGAGAATCTGTCCCTTTGGGCTGCACGGTATATTGCCAATAGAATCAGGGCCTTTGAACCGAATGCAAATCGACCGTTTGTACTTGGACTTCCCACAGGATCGTCTCCGCTGGGAACCTATGCTGAGTTGATCAGGCTCAATAGGGAAGGATATGTCTCCTTTGCCAATGTTGTCACCTTCAACATGGATGAGTATGTCGGCCTTGAGCGCGACCACGAGCAGAGCTACTACACATTCATGTGGAAGAACTTTTTCAACCATATTGACATCAAGGCTGAGAATGTGCACATCCTTGATGGAACAGCCAAGGACCTGCAGGAGGAGTGCCGTTTGTATGAGGAGGCCATTGCCGCATTCGGGGGAATAGAGCTGTTTCTTGGCGGTATTGGCGCAGATGGTCACATTGCCTTCAATGAGCCCTTTTCCAGCCTTTCCAGCCGAACCCGCATCAAGAGCTTGACGTACGACACCAAGGTTATGAACAGCCGGTTCTTTGGGCACGACCTGAACAAGGTCCCTTCCCAGGCCTTGACCGTCGGAGTCAAGACGGTTACCGACAGCCGCGAAGTCATCATCCTGGTCAATGGTCACAACAAGGCCCGTGCCTTGCAGGCAACCATTGAAGGGGGAGTAAGCCAAAGCTGGACCTGCAGTGCCCTCCAACTCCATCCCAAGGCTGTCATCGTGTGCGATGAAGCGGCTTGCGGTGAACTGAAGGTGGACACCTACAAGTACTTCAAGGATATCGAGAGCGAGAACCTCTCGGTTGCAGCGATGCTCAAGTAAACAGGGAATCAGGTTCTTGGGGTTGGGAGTACTCTCTCCCAATTCCCTCTATCCAACGAAAATAGTGCAAGGATGAGACACCTTCCTTGCAGATTACTCCGCCCACTCTTATGGTGTTCTAAAACATCAAGGACGCGTGCATAGGCTTTGTCATTCTCTATGAAATCAGCGTGGAAGAAGTCTTCAGATACCTCAAACCAGAAGCGATCAGTCGTGTATGCATACATAGGTAACTTTTTGATACTGCTGAGGACAATTGTCAACGAATGACTGGAAGGTGGGAGACAATCGACAACCAAATATCCCAAAACGGGAAACTTTATATTGATTATTTTCAGAAAGGGATATACAGTATGCATGTGATATCAAGAAAGTGTTTGATTGAATTTGGATCTTGTCACCCAAATGTCAAAAGAGAACTGGCCACATGGTTTCACATGATGGAAAAGAAAGAATATCCAAGTCCCATCGCCATCAAAGAAGTATTTGGTTCAGCAGACATTATTCCTGGGGATAGAGTAGTATTCAACATCAAAGGCAATTCTTACAGGATTATAGCGAAAGTAAGATATTCTACACAAACCATGTTCATCAGATTCATCGGGACGCATGCAGAGTACAGTAATGTAAATGCGGAGACTATATAATGAAACCAAAACTGATAAAGAATGATCAAGATTATGAGATGGCGCTGAAGCATATAGAGTCTCTGATGGAAGAACCCGAATCGACAGCCGTCAATGAAGAGATTGAATTGTACACTTCGTTGGTCTGGCTATATGAAGAGAAGACCTTTCCCGTTGACCTCCCTGACCCGATTGATGCGATAGTGTTTGTGATGGATCAAAAAGGACTCACAAGAAAAGATCTCATCCCAATTCTTGGAAGTCAGGGCAAGGTATCAGAAATTTTGAACAGGAAACGGCCGCTCAGCCTCTCCATGATCAGAAAAGTTCATGAAGAACTGAAGATTCCCGCTGAAATCCTTCTTAAGGATACACAGCAAAACCAGGTTCCACAAAGACGGTTCGCGTATGAGGATTTTCCCGTGTCTGATATGTTCAAGCTTGGATATTTCCCAGACTACCAAATCATTTCCCAGGTCAAGGAATACTTCGAAGAAGCCATGTCCACTTTGTTCAGCCGGTTTGGCGGGAAAACTCCCCAGCCGCTGTATTGCAAACAATCGAAAGGAAACCCAAATCTTGATGTATTGCTGGCTTGGCAGGCCCATATATTGCAAAAGTACGGGGCTGATGAGGTTGATGACTTTTTTTTGGATGCTCTTGATGACTCTTTCTTCAATGAATTGCTCTCATTCAGCATGTATCCCAAAGGCCCGCTCTTGGTGAAAGACTATCTTTATACGTATGGAATACGTTTCGTGGTAGAACCCCATCTCCCGAAAACTTATGTAGATGGTGCAGCTTTTGCATCTCATGATGGAAAACCCTTGGTTGTTCTTTCTTTGCGGCATGATCGAGTAGACAACTTCTGGTTTACTCTCTTGCATGAGTTGGCTCATGTCGCAAAGCATCTCTATGGCGGAGTAGATGATAGAGCCTTTTTTGATGATACTTCTTCCAATCCTAAAGAGTGTGAATCCCTTCTGGAACAAGAAGCAAATGATTTCGCCATGGAGCATTTAATCCCAGCGACACGGGTGGATGTTCAAGCATTGGGTGATGCATCCGCTTGGTCACCCTCCAAAATATTGGCAACGGCAAAAGAGCTCAAACGTTCTCCTGCGATACTTGCCGGCCGCATACGATATGAAACCGGCAACTATGGCCTTTTCTCTGAGATGTTGGGGGCCAAAGAATTGAAATGCTTATTTACGTAATCCCAGCTCGTTGGCAACCTTGATTGCCAGCTGGGGTTTGTCGGTCATAATGGAGTCAACTCCAAGGTTGTACAGCCTATGCATCTCTGCTTCGTCATTGATGGTCCATACCTGGATTATTGCACCCCGTGCGTGCATCACCTCAACAAAGTCCCTGGTGATGACTTCGATACCCCATTGACGTACCGGTACCTGGAAGATCACCTTCGACCTTGCCGTCGTCCTTTTGGGCAGGAGATGCAATTTTTGCAGTGCAAGCAAGGGTAGCACTTCTGCTGTGGTGATGCTGGTCTGGATTCTCGGCTCCCGTTTCCTCAAGAGCTTGAGATTTGAGAGATGGAACGAGGCGGCAACCACGCGCCGGGTAGCATGTTCATCCTTGATCACCTGGATGAAGGCATCGACGATTGCCGGCCCTTTGCTCTTCAAGTCAACGTTGAAACACATGGCAGGGCAGCTTTTCAGAGCTTCCATGAGGGTGCATAGCTGCACGCCCTTGCCCCTGAACGGAAACGTTTTTCCACCATCGGAGGTGAAGGTGTAGCCGGCATCGAGGGCCTTCAGCTCCTGTAGCGTATGCTCCTCCACACGGCCGCTGCCGTTGGTGTTGCGTTCGAGGGTGGGATCGTGCCAGATCACCAGATGACCGTCCCTGCTCAAGTGGACATCGGTCTCGATTACATCGACACCCATCCTGCAGGCGCTCTCAAAGGCAGGCAGCGTGTTTTCGGGAAAGTGGGCGCTGTCGCCACGGTGGGCGACCACACGGGGCATGGGATCGAAGAAAGACTTAAACATCGTCTTCACTCTCCTTGAAAGCCTTGATGCGGGACATCTTCACGAAAATCTTTTCCATTTTTTGGATTTCGCTCTCGGTCAGACCGGCACGGACGAATACATCCCGCAAGAACCTGAAAGTCCATAGCTTTTCCTGGGCCAATTTGAAATAGCCTATACCATCAAGTGCTTCACAGGAGGCGAGGGCTGCCTTTTCACACCGATACTGGGTCACAGGATTTGCTTCCACCGGATACGTCTTGATGGTATCGAAGAGTGTGAAGGTGATAATCTGAACAGCTTGGGAGAGGTTGAGAGAGGGGAACTGGTCGCTGGTGGGTATGGTGACCACCAGCGAGCATTCGGCGACCTCGTCATCGGTCAAGCCGTCAGACTCCCGGCCAAAGACAATCGAAACCAAGCCTTCGCCTGTTTTCATCACCGTATCGGCCAATTGGGCGGGGCTCTGCGCACAGTCCTTGCGAAACTTTCCCCGTCTGCGGGTTGCGGCGACCGAGAGCACACTATCGGCAAGCGCCTGTTTGAGTGTAGGGAAGCGCTTTGCGTTGTCCCACACATCACTGGCGTGGAGGGCCAGCGTACGTACCCGGTTTTCGTCGTACTCCCGTTGCCCTACAAGGACGAGGCGGGTTATTCCCATGGTCTTCATTGCACGACAGGTGGAGCCGATATTTGCTCCATCCTGAGTGTCCACCAGCACAATTTGAATCCTTCCTAGATTGCTTTGTTGGTCCATGATTCCAGTAGTAACAGATATTGCAGGTTTTTCCAAGCTAGTCTATAGTTGTCCCATGACAGAAACTCCGTCCGGCATCAACAAATATTCACACATCTTTTTGGGGATAATTGCGGTATTGGCAATTCTTGCAGCATTGAAACTCTCCAAGGATGTTGCCATCCCGTTGGTGCTCTCCTTCTTTTGCTTCCTTTTGTTCAGCCCCCTTTTGCGTCGCCTCGATAAATTGCATATCCCCAAGTTTATTTCCATAACCTTTGTCATGGTACTCCTGCTCTTCATTTTTGTGTTGGCCGGCTGGTTTGTGATCATGACCGTGGACACCTTGGTTCGCCTTATTCCCTTCTACGCCGAGAAAGTGGTTTCGCTGGACAGGCTCATCTCCAGCCGGGTTTCAGAGTTCATAGACCTGCCTTTGGGGACCAGTTTTCTCTCCTTGCTGCCGGTTAACTGGTCCAGCCTGGCCATCAGCAGCCTGACATCCATATCGAATAAGTTCCTGGACATCACCAAGGTTGCAACGTTGGTATACATCTTCTTCCTGTTCTTGCTTTTGGAGCAGCAGAGCGTCATCCCCAAGTTGCTGGCGGCAGTACCGAAGAGCAAGGGAATGAAGATTGCGGTGATGTTTGAACGTATCACCCGCCAGATTTCCAAATATCTGCTTCTCAAAGCTGTCATCAGTACTTTCACCGGTCTGCTCTTCTTTCTGACAGCTGTCGTTACCGGCCTTGATCTGCCGATCCTCTGGGGTGTTCTTGCATTCATCTTCAATTTCATCCCTTCCATCGGATCGGTGATTGTCACCACCCTTACCATTCTCATGGCACTGGTTCAATTCGCACCCGATTGGACGAATGTCTTCTATGTCGGCATCTTGACGATCAGCACCCAGATGATTCTGGGCAACATCATCGATCCACGGCTTCAGGGGGGACAGCTCAACCTCTCTCCCTTCGTAATCTTGGTCTCCTTGTCTCTTTGGGGCTTCATCTGGGGCATACCCGGCATGTTCATCTCCGTACCCTTGACCAGTGTCCTGCAGATTCTCTGTGCCAATATCAAAAGCCTCAGGCCGGTTGCCATCCTCATCTCCAGCGGTAAGAGTTATCAGCGCGAAAGTGCGAAGCAGCGGGCGTTGGAACGGTATTTGCGCAAGCAGGAAAAGCTTAAGCGTGGAGAGCATCCGTCTGCCGCCCATATGGCGGAGGCAGAGGATCAAGAGGCGACCAATGTCTACCACAAAGGCGATTTTGTATTGCCCGAGAGTTTCGGCGACAAGAAATGAACGGCTTTCCTTCCCTGACAGAAACGGAGGCCGCTATATATCTTCGGCCATCTTTCACCCTAGAAGAGACATCCCTGAAGGAGTTCCGCTCCCTCATATTGCAATTCTATGAGCATCATGGCCGCCGGTTTGCCTGGCGGCAGACCAGCGACCCTTACCGGATATTGCTCTCCGAGGTGATGCTTCAACAAACCCAAACCACCCGCGTTCAGCCCAAATATGAACTATTTCTTTCTCTCTGGCCGACCTTTGCCGATTTGGCGGGCTGCTCGCTTGATGAACTGCTCTATCATTGGAAAGGGCTTGGGTATAATCGCAGGGCATTGAATCTGAGAAAGAGTGCAAAAATGACCGAAGCCTGGGGTTGGACCATACCCGACGACCCCGCCTTGATCGCATCACTGCCCGGGGTGGGAAAAGCCACCTCTGCCGCACTGCAGGCCTTCTGCTACCAAAGAAAGTCCATCTATTTGGAAACAAACATCCGCAGGGTTCTTCTCACCTGTTTTTTCCCTGATGATGAGGCTGTGAAGGACAGGCGGTTGGAATCGCTGCTCTCCTTGTTGGCCGAAGGCGTCACGGATATGAAGTGCTGGTACTATGCCCTGATGGACTACGGGGTTTTGCTCAAGCAGCTGCTTCCGAATGCGAACGTGCGCAGTGCACACTATGCAAGGCAGAGCCCCTTCGAGAATTCGAATCGTCAGATTCGCGGGCAGTTGATCCACCTGCTCTCCGATACCGGAGCAAAAGAGCGGGAGCAGATACAAGCTGTGCTCTCATCGTTTGAAGAGGAGCGGATCGACAATTGCCTCGAACAACTGCAAAACGAAGGATTCGTGCAGGAGAAAGACGGTGTATACCTGATTGCTAAGGATTAGCTTTCTTATCGGCAGCCAGGTTTCCCCCCATGCCCAGGAGCATCAACAGCGAGCCAAGCAGCAGAGGCAATGAGAAACTGTCAAAGAATATCGTATCGATGGCCAGACTCATGAGAATCTGGGCTGAAGAGAGCAGCAGCGCCGAGTAGACCGCAGGAATCTTGACGATGACATAGCTTGTGCTCACAACCACAAACACGGCGAGTGTCCCACCGGAGAAAACCAACAGGAAGGGAAGGCCGGGCGTGGCGGCAAGACCTGCAAGGGTCTGTTCGCCCTGCAAAAGGAAGTAGAAGACCAAGCCTGCCGCCAAACCCCCGATGAAATTCTGATGGCTTGCCCGAATTGGTCCCTTGTAGATGGCCAAGGTGCTGTTGAGCACCATCTGGGTCATGGTCAGAGATCCGGCAAGAATGCCAAGCAGGATTGAGAGTAGGGCGAAAGTCCCGTCGCCGCTGGTGGCCATTGCAAGGATTCCCGCCAGGCTGACCAACAGGCTGACAGCCTTGGTTTTATTCAAGGAGCGTTTCTGCATCCCCATCCAACCGGTGAGGTCGAAGACCAGCGAGCAGATGCTCTGCCCGAAAACCGTTGAGGCCATGGCAAGCGAAGCTCCGGCATTGATCACGGTATAGTAATTCAAATTCAGGATGGCCAAACCGAACAACCCGTTGAAATACAAATACCACGGAGCTTTCAATCCAGGCCCCCGTATTGCCGGTTTGCTTCTGCCGACCAAAAGGATGAGGGAGAGGATGGTCAATCCGATGGTATGGTTGACGATCAAGGAGACGCCCATCGTAGTCGCCTGTCCGTAGAGGGTGTTGGCAACCACCATGACCGAAATGACCATGCCGGTCAGGATATCCAAAAAGAGATAGAGTGCTGGATTCATGGCTGTATTGTATCGCGACACGCCTTGTCATGCCAGCACAACCTTCCTACAATGGGTGTATGTCAATACCAACCATCGACCGAAGTGCCCTCCCTCGCTTCCAGCAACTGTTGCTGAGCAAAGCGATGCCCCCCAACAGCCTGGGCAGGCTCAGCGAGCTCGCCTTGGACCTGGCCCTGATCCAACCCAGCCCGTTGGAGCACCTCCATCTTCTGATCTTTGCCGCCGATCATGGTATTGTCGAGGAGGGGGTGACTCACAGCCCTGTGGAAATAACCTACCAGCAGTGCTTGAATTTTGCTTCTGGTGGAGGCGCCTGTTCGCTCTTTGCATCCCAGGCTGATGCAGTGTTTTCAATCATTGATGTGGCTGTGAAGCACACCTTTCTTCCCTCCGATGGTGTGGTGGATGAGAAAGTAGCCTGGGGCAGTAGAAATTTCCTGACTGCTCCGGCGCTGGACAGGCAGTCCTGCCTCAAGGCGATGGACGCTGGAAAGCGAAACGTTGTGCACGCTCATACGAGAGGCTGTGACGTCATCGCCTTCGGTGAGATGGGAGTAGGAAACACCACCAGTGCGTCCAGCGTAGCTGCCGCCCTGACCGGCCTGCCTGTTGCCGCCCTTACCGGGAAGGGCTCCGGATTGAGCGATGCAGAGCTTGTGCACAAAATTTCCGTAATCGAGCAAGCCCTTGCATTGCATCCTGAGAGGGGACCAATGGATGTGTTGTGCAATCTTGGAGGGTATGAGATGGCCTCGATTCTTGGGGGCATGCTGCAAGCAGCCGAATTGGGGCTTCCCATCCTGTTGGATGGGTATATCGTAAGCTGTGCCGCCTTGCTGGCGGTACGGATTGAACCCGCATTGGTCGACTATTTGATTGCTTGCCACCGCTCAGCCATGCAGGGTCATCAGGCGGTGCTTGATGCCATAGGATGTAAAGCTCCTCTCTTGGACCTTTCGATGCAGTTGGGCGAAGGTACCGGGGCACTGGCCGCCTGGCCGCTGGTACGACTGGCAAGTCACTTGCTGTTTGAGATGACCAGCTTCGAGGAGGGGTGTGTAACAGACAGCACGGCGCTGTTGAAGCGATTGGGGGTGGTATGAAGCAGCCGCATCTTCGCATAGGAACCACCAGCTATATCCTTGCCGATGATATCCTGCCGAATGTCCGCTATCTTGCTCCGTTGGTCGATGATATCGAGTTGGTATTGTTTGAAAGCAAAGGAATGAGCAATCTGCCCTCCAAGCAAGTCATAGAAGAGTTGGCCGCCCTTGCCGGAGAACACAATCTCTCCTACACGGTGCATTTCCCCTTGGATATCCAACCCGGCAGTGCAGATCCCGTCCTGCGCGCTGGCTGCGTGTCTTCAATTCTTTCCATCATCGGGCTGACCCGCAGCCTCAACCCTTTCGGGTATGTACTCCACCTCACCCCGGAGCTGTATGGAAACGTACCATCCTTGGAAGTGGAGCGCTGGCACGACTGCTGTGCAGAAACCTTGCAATCGCTGCTCGAGCGAACCGACGTTTGTTCGGAAATGTTCTGCATTGAAACCCTCAGCTATCCTTTCTGTTATGTACAGGACCTGGTGGAACGGTTTGATCTGTCGGTCACTTTGGATATCGGGCATGTCTGGTTGATGGGTTACGATAGTAGCGAGGTGATGGATTCATTGTTGGACCGGACCCGCATCTGTCATCTGCATGGGGTGAAGGACGGAACCGACCATCTTGGTCTTGACCAAGGGGATGCCGGGAACATTGAGTACTTTCTCAAGCGACTGCGATTGCAGGGAGAGCAGGATGGGGTGGAGCGTGTTTTGACCTTGGAAGTTTTTTCTGAGGCGCAGTTTCATGCCTCCCTCTCCCTCTTGCAGGAAAGCCATGCTATGATGAACTGATATCGGGGAGGGCGACATGGCTACCATTGACCTGAAAAAGAACCAGATAAAAGGATATCCGCTGCACGCTGGAAAGGGAACTATTGTTTCAACGACCGGGAGCATGAAAATTCGCACCCGTATCAAGAGTCAGGTGAGCCTGATCATAGGCGGGGGAAGAAGCGGAAAGAGTTCCTACGCCCAGGACTATGCCCTGGGTATCTGTGAAGGGACTGGGTCGAGGGCCTATATCGCCACTGCACAGCCGATTGATGAGGAGATGAAGCAGAGAATCGCCGCCCATCAGAAAGACCGGGGCGACCGTTTCATCACCATAGAAGAACCGCTTGACTTGGCAAAGGCAATCAAGGAGCTTCCTCCTTCAGTGGAGGTGTGTGTGATCGACTGCCTGACGGTTTGGTTGGGAAACCTTCTGCACCACCATGGCATTCCGTCCAAGCGGTTTGAGCAGATGGATGCGTTGTATGAGGTGCTTCACCATCCCCCATGCGAGATTCTGCTTGTTACCAATGAGACAGGTTTGGGCCTGATTCCGGCCGATGCAGAGAGCAGGGCGTTTCGCGACCTTGCAGGTTGGATGAATCAGGATATTGCCGAGATAGCCCAGAATGTCATTCTGCTGGTGGCCGGCCTGCCTCTTGCGTTGAAGGGCGCCGTGCTGTGACTTCGCTCGGCTTGAGTCTTGCCATCAGGACCCTTACCCGGTTTCCCGTGCCGGGAAAAGGGGAGGATGCGCCTGAAAAGAGCTTGTTCTGGTTCCCCCTGGTAGGAGCTGTTCTTGGATTGTGCTCGTACGCTGTCGCCCTGCTGCCTTTCGAAGCCTCGGTTCGAGCCGCCTTGGTTCTTGCCCTCTCTGCCTATTTGACACGCGCCTTCCATCTCGACGGCCTTGCAGATTTCGCCGATGGCTTGGGCGGGGGATGGAATCGTGAACGGGCGCTTGAGATCATGCGTGACAGCCACAGCGGAGCCTTTGCGGTTGTCACACTCATCGTGGTCCTTCTTCTGCAATACTCCTGCCTTACCGTACTTGTGGATTCTCATCCCCCGGCTCTCATCCTTGCACCTGCCATCGGCAGGTTGATGCAGGTCCTGGCAGCCTCGGCTCTTCCTTATGCAAGAAGTGGGGAGGGCACGGCTTCCCAACTTGTGAGGAGGGCGAGCAAAAAGCATGGCATCCTCCCCTTTGCACAGGTGCTTGCTGCATGTACCCTTTGCTACTTCTCCTATGATGAAACGTTTGCCCTGAAGGCTTTCCTCGCTCTTGGTCTTGCTCTGCTTATGAACCTCACCGTCATGCGGGTTGCAAAAAAACGTCTGGGCGGGGCGACCGGCGATGTGCTTGGAGCGATCGAGGTGCTCTGTGAAAGTGCTGCCTTGCTTGCCTTCCTTCTCCCCCTTGCATGAAAACTGCGTGTCGGTAATACTACCTTACACAACATGAGAGGTAGGGTGATGGATATTGTTTGTCTTGATATGGAAGGGGTACTCGTACCTGAAATCTGGATCAATGTTGCTTTGCGCACCGGCATTGAGGAGCTGAAGATCACCACGCGTGAGGAACCTGATTACGACAAGCTCATGGCCAATCGTATCAGGATTCTGAAAGAGCACAACCTGCGGCTTTCCGACATCCAGGATGTCATTGGCGGGATGAGACCGCTTGAAGGCGCGTACGACTTTCTTCTATCGCTCAGGTCGATGACGCAGGTGGTCATTCTCAGTGATACCTTCACCGAGTTCGCCCAGCCACTGATGCGTCAGCTCGATTATCCGATGATTTGGTGCAACAGCCTCGAAGTTGATGAGAATGCTATGATCATCCGCCATCGGATGCGGCTGCACGACGGCAAACGCAAGGCCGTGCAGGCACTGAGGAGCCTCAACTACCGCACTTTTGCAGCAGGGGACTCTTACAACGATCTGAGCATGATCAGGGAAGCTGACGGGGGATGTTTATTCCGTGCTCCGCAGAACATCCTCACCGAGTGCCCGGACCTTCGCATTACCAATACCTACGACGAGTTCCTCGCTGAAATCAAAGGATTCCTGGGAACATGAAGACTGAGAAGCTGACGTCTACCATCCTCTTGCTCGTCCTCTCGATGCTTGTCGGCTTCAGTTTGCTGTGGATAGTCTACAAGCCTTCCTTCTTGGTGGCTGCCGTGCTAGGATTGGTGGTGGTCGGTATATCGGTAGTCCTTCTTGTCTATGCCGTGAAATTCGACCGCCAGATAAGGAGGCGGGAGAAGCATGATGAAAAGTCGACTCAGAAATGAGCTTATTGCAAGTCAGGCATGGAAAGAGAGACAAACGGTGGTTTTTCTCAGCGACTTCGGTACCAGTGACGGAGCGGTCTCAGCGATGCACGGGGTTGCCAACGGCGTCTCCAATCATTTGAGGCTGGATGACCTGACCCACGATATTCCCCAGTTCAACATTTGGGAGGCTTCCTACCGCCTGGCGCAGGCGCTGCCGTATTGGGCGCCTGGTACGGTGTTTGTTTGTGTTGTCGACCCCGGGGTGGGGTCGGACCGTAAAAGCATCGTCGCTCTTACCGAGAGCGGACACTTGGTGGTGACCCCTGACAACGGGACACTCTCCCATGTAGCCGATCGAATCGGGCTGCTCGAGGTGCGCTCGATCAATGTCGAGGAAAACCGCCTTGCCGGCAGCCAGCAGAGCTATACCTTCTTCGGGCGTGATGTCTACTCGTATACCGGTGCCCGCCTGGCTTCCGCCGTGGTTGAGTTTGAGCACATTGGACCGGTTTTGCCAAAAATCGTCAAGCTGAAGATTGAACGGGCGCGGCTTGAAGGTAAAACCCTGATAGGATCGATCGATATCCACGACAGCCGCTATGGATCGCTGTGGACAAATATCGGCAATGAATTCCTGGAGCAATTGGGCGTCGGTTGGGGGGACCAGCTGCAGGTCCTGATCACCAAGGATGGGCGAATCGTATATGGCTACCACCTTCCCTTGTGCAAGGCATTCACCGATGTGCAAAAAGGGGAGCCTCTGATTTACGTAAACAGCCTGCTCAAGCTCGCAGTTGCCGTGAATCAGGGAAGTTTTGCATCAACCTATCAAATAGGCACAGGTGAAGGCTGGAAAATTACGTTTTCGGTGGTATGATGACAAAAGCATTTGATACTCAGGAGGTTGGCATATGAATACATCAAAAGGTTTGCAGCCGGTTAAGGCGGTGGTTGTAATCGCCATCGGGGCTGCACTGTATGGAGTTGGTGGTCTGATCAGCATTCCGGTGTTTGCCAATACCACCATCAAGCCGGCGATGGCCATCTTGGCACTCTTTGCGGCAGTGTATGGACCGGTCATCGGATTTTTGGTCGGTTTTCTTGGTCATTTGCTCACCGACCTTTTTGCAGGTTGGGGTGTATGGCTTACCTGGGTACTCGGCAGCGGCATCGTCGGAGCGACCATCGGCCTGTTCGGGAGAATGACCGACCACACCATTGAAAAAGGGGAGTTGAAGAGATCGGCAATCGGTCTGTTCATCCTGCTCTCATTCTTGGGGAATTTCATCGGGTATATGATCAGCGCCATACTTGATTACTTCATCTTCACCGAACCCCTGGACAAGGTGATCACCCAGCAGTTGATCATCGCTTTCTCCAATACCATCGTCATCGCAATCCTTGGCACCCTGCTTCTCATGCTCGTTGTGAGACGGAATGTGAGCAAGATGAACCTACAGAAGGACAACGAGGCATAAAGGAGTACGGCAAGGCCTTGCGGCCTCGAGTGCATGCATGCAAGAAGATCTCATCACGTTCAATGACTTCAGTTTTACCTATCAGGCCCAGACGGAAGCCACGCTGAGGCATATCAATCTACGGATCGGCAAAGGGGAGAAAATCCTGATCGCCGGTCCGTCCGGCAGTGGAAAAAGTACGCTTGGTTACTGCATCAACGCCCTCATCCCCCACGCTTTCAACGGGACGATGGAGGGCAGCGCTTTTGTATGCGGTCTGGATGTCGAACAGGCCGACATCTATACGGTCAACCAGAAGGTCGGGACGGTGATGCAGGACACCGATGCCCAATTCGTCGCCCTCAGTGTAGCCGAAGATATCGCCTTTTCCTTGGAAAACCAGTGCATGAATCAGCAGGACATGCGAACTCTGGTAACAAACATGGCCCGTGTAGTCGACATGGAGGCTTTTCTCTCTCATAGTCCACAACATTTGTCCGGAGGCCAGAAGCAACGGGTCTCATTGGCGGGTGTGCTGGTTGACGATGTAGAGGTGCTGCTCTTCGATGAGCCGTTGGCCAATCTTGATCCGGAAACCGGCAGAACCGCCATAGCACTGATCGATGAACTGGCAAGAACGACTGATAAGACGATCATCATCATCGAGCATCGACTCGAGGATGTGCTCTCCTGTCCGGTTGACCGGATTCTGGTGATGCAGGACGGCGCCATTGTCTCTGATACCACGCCGAACGAACTGCTTGGCACCAGGCTGCTTCCTTCCTTGGGAATTCGCGACCCGCTCTATCTTGCCGCCTTGCGTCTGGCCGGCTGCGACCTCTCAGATCTTGGCGATCTCAGCAATCTTGATGCAATGCCGGTGGAGCGCTGCGCTGCACTTCTGAAGGCTTGGCATATGCGCTGCCGGGAGGAAGTCCAGCCGCCTGACCGGGTCGTTCAACTGCAGGTCAAGAATCTCAGCTACTCCTACGACGGCATCAAGCCCGCTTTGAAGGCTCTGCATGCAACCATATACCAAGGAGAGATGGTAAGCATACTGGGAAGCAACGGGGCTGGAAAATCTACTCTTGCACAGTTGTTGATGGGTGTATTGAAGCAGGACGGCGGGGATATTTTCTTTGAGGACCGCCTCATCAACGAATGTTCAGCCAGCCAGCGCTCCTCAATGATCGGGTTTGTCATGCAGAATCCCAACCATATGATCAGCTGCGACCTCGTCTACGATGAGGTTGCGTTTGCCCTGCGCCAGAAAGGGTATGCAGAAGAACAGATCAAGGACCGGGTGATGGATGTGCTTGGACTATGCGCCTTGCGGCCATACCATCATTGGCCGATCTCGGCTTTGAGTTATGGACAGAAGAAGCGGGTGACCATAGCATCCATTCTGGTCACCCAACCCAAGGTGCTCATTCTTGATGAACCCACCAGCGCACAGGATTATCAGCGCTATACCACCTTGATGGAGTTTCTCAGCCACCTCAACCGTACCATCGGCCTCACCATCTTGTTCATCACCCATGATATGCATCTGGCTTTGGAGTATACCCGGCGTTCATTGGTATTGCATGAGGGAGAGCTTCTCTGTGATAAGCCTACCAATGAGGTGTTCAGCGATGAAGCGGTGCTCAGGCAGGCCAATCTGAAGGTTACCAGTCTCTATACGCTTGCCAAACGGTGCGGCATCGACGATATACCATCGTTCATTGAAACGTTTGTACAGACCGAAGCCAAGGGACGCGGCTCTGCAGCGGATGTCTGCTCGATTCCCCGCAGGGAAGAGGAATGGCTCGAAACAGGCAAGAAAAGCAAGCCCAAGAAAAAAATCAAGAAAGGCGGGCGCAAGTTCGGCTTCACCCTCACCTATGAGGACACTGATTCGTTTTTGCATACCCTCAATGGTGTTGCCAAGCTGGGAGTATTCCTCTTGTGGATCATTTTCAGCCTTACCACCTTCGACCTGCGGTTCCTTGCATTCGGGACGGCCTGTTCATTCCTTTTGTTGATCGTTTCAAGAATCCCGCTTCGAAAATTCAAACCCTACTTCATAGGAATGGGTACGGTCATCGCATTGAATGCCCTGTTCATCTACCTTTTCTCTCCAGACCAAGGGACGCTGTACCTGGGAACCAGGACGATCATCATAGGCTCACCGGGTGCACGGTACGCATTGACTCTGGAGACGTTGTTCTACCTGGTGGTGGTTTGCCTCAAGTATTTCTCAATATTCCCTATGGCATTGTTGTTTGTCAGTATCACGAATCCATCGGAGTTTGCCTCTTCCCTCAACCGCCTGGGTGTGTCGTACAGGATCAGCTATGCAGTTGCTCTGGCCCTTCGGTACCTGCCGGAAGTCTCATCCAGTTATCTGAATATCCTTCGTGCGCAAATGGCTCGCGGGGTGGATGTTTCCAAGGATGTTTCCTTGGCGAAAAGAGTCTCCTCTGTGAGCCGGATTCTCGCCCCGTTGGTGCTTTCCAGCCTCGACCGGATCGAGGTGATAACCAATGCCATGATCCTCAGGGGATTCGGTCGGATGGAGAAGCGGACCTGGTATCTGAGCCAGAGCCTCAGAGCTCGTGATTACCTTGCCCTTGGGTTCGCTTTGGTTCTGGCTTCTGCAAGTCTTTGGGTACGGTTTGGAATGAAAGTCATGTTTTGGTATCCTTTCTAGTACAAAGGAGACTATTAATGCAAAAAGTGTGGTAGAGAGCTTGACAGATGGACAGGTTATACCCATCTTATATGGAATAAAAAATACAAGGGTCGCAGTTTGACTTTTGCAGGAGGCATATGATGTCCGACACGTTTGTACAAGAGATGGAAGAGCAGCTTATTGCCATGAGAAAGGAGTTGCTGGACAAGTTGACTGAAGATAACAGTGACTTTCGGGAGATGGTCAATGCCATGGGCATCAAGGACAGCATCGATGTAGCCGCGGATGATATTGCCTTTAAGAAAATGGAAGCGATCAACAAACATGAGGCCAACCGCCTGCGCTCGATTGAAAATGCCCTTGCCCGTATTCACAACGGCAAGTATGGCCATTGTTTGAAGTGTCTGAAAAAAATCCCTGAAGAGCGCCTGCGTGCAATTCCCTATGCAGTATTGTGCGTAGACTGCAAGAATGCCGAGGAAGTCCCGGGCAGACGCTGACATACGCGCTGACGAAAAAAAAAGAACAGAAGTGATTCCCGCTCCAAGGGGCTCTTCTGTTCTTTTTTGTTACTGGTAGCTAGAGATACGGATTGTGCTGTTCTCGTGCAATCGTGCTCGCAGGCCCATGTCCTGGAAGTATCTGAACTTCTTCGGGGAGGGTGAGCAGGCGTTTGCAGCTTTCTCTGATCAGTGGATACGAACCACCTTGAAGGTCGGTGCGGCCGATGCTTCCGGCAAACAGGGTATCGCCGGTGAACAAAAACTGACCCTCCTCATGATAAAAGCAGAGACCTCCGGGGGTATGCCCCGGAGTTGCCAATACGCTCAGGTGGCTGTCTTGCAGAAGCTGTCCATCATGCAAATAGGCGGTGGGTCGGGGAAGGTTGCCCAGTTGTGCTTCATACCTGTCCCAAAAGCTCTTGTCGAAACAGACCTGTTTGAGGTTGTTGTATCCTTGTGGACCCAAATAGGGCGAATCCTCTTCGCTGACCAATATTTCCAACTCGGGCCAGTGTTTTTTCAAACCTCCGAGCGCTGTAATATGATCCCAATGGGTATGGGTCAGAAGTATTGCAACCGGTGTGACATTACGCCTCTGGATGTGGCGGATGATGGTGTTCTCGTCATTGCCCGGATCAATGATCCAGGCGCTTGAGGTCTCCTCATCGCCCATGATGTAGCAGTTGGTCTGGTAAGGTCCCACCACAAGTCGTTCGACAAACATCCCTTACTCCTTGTTGGAATAGCTTACTGCTGCAGTTCTTCCCTTGATTTCCATCCCGTTGAGTTTGGCGATGGCCTTTTCACAATGCTCCTCACTCATGCTGATGAATGAGTACTTGTCATGGATGCGGATGCTGTAGATGTCATCACGGGTGATTTCAAGTTCGGTTTGCAGAAGCTGGCTCAGTTCTTTTGCATAGAGGCGCTTCATCTTGCCGATGTTCAGATACAGGGTGCGTGCGCCTTCGGGAAGGGCCTTCTCTTCCTTGGCTTTTTCTTGGATCTGGGGCTCCGCCTGCTCAGCTTTTCCAGCGGGTTTGCTCTCGCGCTTTGCCTTTGCCGGTCGCGTGGTGTCTCTGACATTCGACTTCTTGGGACTGTTTGCCTGCAGGATCTCCCGCAGGAGGTAGGCCATGAAATACCCGCGCAGAGTAAAAGGTACATTCTTCTTGATCAGCTTCTTCAGTTTTTCCAATTCATCGGGACTGGGGTCGGCTTTGACTTTTCCTGCCAATACTTGAATGGTGCCGGTCAGCAGGTCGTCTTCGTTCGGGGTGCTCTTGTTTACATTGTCCATGAGCAAATCTCCTTGATAGTGTTTTGCCTCGCTTTGGGTGCCAGCGGCGGGCTTTTTTGTTTCCTGGATATGCAGTTGGACCTCCGCTTCTTTCCGACCGGCCGCGGCAGGGAAGAGACAAGGAAGAGCGAACTGTCTCCTTCACCATCTGCAGAAACAGGCCGATGATGAAGGCAAGCGGATACCGCCAAGCGGTCACACTCAGGGGTAGGAAGGTGCATGCTGGCACATGCAAGGCCTTCCATCCAGCCCTGCCCTCGGGAGGAACAACTATGCATACGGTAAAGGTTCCCATCCCACGGGCAGTTTATAGTCAGGATACTCAACCTGTTCCAGCTTTGTCAAGGAATGCTGGATATGGGTTCTGCATCCTTTCTCTCTTTGCGTTGAAGGCCTTTGGTGTGGTACTATTCGGATTATGGGTAATTTGCAGGCCGATATCCAACAAAAGCAGAAGGAGATTGAACAACATCAGAGTGATGTGTTCTTCCTGTATGCAGATTTAGGAAGGAGTGTCGCACTTGTTCAACAGATTTCCCGTCTTCCGTATGCCGAAGCCGAGTATGAGACGTTTTGCACCCTGATGGATGCATATGAGAGTGCCAAGCACTCGTATGAACAGATTTCCGGATACATTGCACAGATTGAGGACCGCTCGAGGAAAATCAAGGAGATTGAAAAAGATATTCGTCTGTTGCGAAACCCCTTTACCCGGGTGTACTCCCAGCTTGGGGCCATAGCTTATGAAGCGTATGGTTCCCAAACGCTGGCGGAGCATGTGAGGCAGGCCTGTTTCCCATTGTTTGAGGAGCATGCCAAGCGGACGCGAAAACTGGAGAATCAAAAGCAGGCCCATAGTGGGTTGTTGGGCCGGAAAATCATCGTATTGCAGCTGGATTTTCAGCGTAAAATCCTTCCCGGTCTCTTGGCAAAGGCTGGAGCCCGCCTTGTGTCCATCGGCTGTGAAAAGGATCTTCCGCTTGCAGGCAGGCAGTCTTTGTTGGATGAGCTGAATAGTCTGAACGAGCGTCGGCAGGAACTGAGCCAGGAGCTCGAGCTGCACCAGAGTGCCATGGCAAAATTGCAGTCAGAGGAGGTTCAAAGCCCGAAAGCCCGCATGGAGGAACGGGCAAGTGCGATGAAGCAAGCTTGGAAAGCTGCTGAAAAGGCAGCATCGGCCTATGGAAAGGCTTTGTATGAAACACTGCCGGAGCAGGTGCATTCGGACCAGATCGGCCAAAAGGCGATTCATTTGATGGATCAAATTACCTTGCACCGCAAGCGGATCAAGAGTCTGCAACGGGAAATAAAGCAGCTGGAAAACCTGATCCAAGTGCAGGAGCTGGAAGCTCAAATCGAGCTGGAGAATCAGAGGATTGAGGTGCTCCGCTCACAAATCGATACCTGCAACCGGCAGATCAGCCAGATTGCAGCCTCCATCAATGAGAAGCAGAAACGAATCACCGTTCTGCTTCCTCCTTCCTCTGTGATCACCGATGGCTGAGAAACGCAAGGAGCCTAAGCAGTTGACCTTGGGTTTGGAAGAGCCCAAGGCCGGACCTCCCCAAAAGGCTACTACATCTTCCTGCAAAGTGGTGTTGAAGGACGATACCTCCAAAGCCCCTTCGATCCCTGTCAGGCGAAAGAAACCTTCGGTGACAACCCGCAGCATGACAGTGAAAATTCCTCAGCAGAACAAGTCGGAACAACCTGCTGCAAACCAACTGCCGAGGACGAAAGTAAGGACGGCTGAACAACCAAATCCGCACTTGGTGCAAACGCATGCGATAAAGGCGAAAAGTGCGCAGGTTGTACGACCGAAAGTGCAGCCACCTCCGATAGGAAAACGGAGAGGTTACCAAAAGTCAAAAGCTGCGATGCTCCTCGTCCCCCTGTTGGCTGCAAGCCTGCTATTCTGCATCGCAATGCTCTGGTGGGTGGCATCCAACCAGAAAAAGGCATATGAGCCTGTGATGAGTGCGTCGATCGAGGACAGGCCGGTTATCGCCTTGACCATTGAACGCGGCATGACCGCCCGCTCGGTGAGCTTGTTGCTTGAGCAGATGGGGGTGGTGAAGGATTCACAACTCCTGCTTTCCTACTTTGTGGAGAACAATCTGGCCACCGTTCTCAAGACCGGTTCTTATTTGATGCATGAAAACATGAGTTTTGAGGCAATCGGAACCATGCTCACAGCCGAGCCGGAAATGGTTCAGCTGACCATTGCACCTGCTTTCACCCTCAAGAGTATTGATGCCTATCTGGTCAACCGGCTTGGATTTGAACCAGGAGTGTTCTTGCAATCGGCCCATGACTTGGCAAAAGCCTATGGCCTTAGTTTCTCCGAGGGGTGGTTGCTCAGCGGCGTCTATTCGGTCAATATACAGCGTGCCGCCAATGATTTGGCCTTGAGCATGTATCAGGCAATGCTGGATGAAATTAAGAAACACCTGGGAACACCCTTGTTGGAACGCTACTCCATCGAGGAGTTGCTGATCATTGCTTCCATGATCCAAGCCGAAACCCAGGACGCTAGCCAGATGCAGGGAATTTCATCGGTAATCCATAATCGGTTGGAGAATAATGAACCGCTTGGAATCGATGCAACCACCCGCTATGAGCTGGATGATTGGGTCAATCCGATTCCCACCCATGCCCTGGATACGAAAACGCCATACAATACCCGACGCAAGGTCGGCTTGCCCCCGACGGGTATTTGCAGTCCCTCACCGGAGGCTGTGCATGCGGCCTTCAATCCAGCCGATACCCCGTACTTCTATTATTTGCACGATCGAGACAAGCAGATTCATTTTGCTCTTACCTACGATGAGCACAAACAAAACATCACATTGTATCGCTAGGCTGCTCTTTCCTGAATAGCAGGAACGAGTATACTGTCGGAGCTATTGCCAGGAGGGGTAGGCCGACAAAGAAGAGGGGGGCGGCATCAAGGTTGAGTAACAGGCCGATGATGAAGACAATGCTTGTCACTGTCCAGAGCCACCCCGCAAAACGATGGGTTTTTCTCCAGTTGGTCTGGCTTGCCAGTGTCCACGGAAGTTTGATGCCGATTGTGTAATTCTGTTTGCACTTCGGCAGGTAATTGCCGATGATCAGAAAAAGGATGGAAACACCCATGGGTACGACGCGTTCTACTTCAATGGGTTTTCCCATGGCAATCAAGAGGGTGAGGGGGGACAAAAAGAGATTCAGCGGGGCGATGAGCCAGCGAGATATGTGGTAGATTCGTTCCTTGGGATCTCGTTTGGGATCGGCTTTCAAGCCTATCTGCATCACAACATTGAGCAACGTGAGTAACAGAGGAAGGCCGAAAGCGGCAAAGGCCTTGGGTGCATAGTTGTCCGGCTCTCCTGCAGCATTGAAGTGAATCGCCACCTGGTCGGGCAAATCTGCATAGACCACGGCTGAGAATACAAGAGGCAGCAGGCAAACCAAAGTGGTTATGACGAACGTGCGGTCAAGAAGAGTGCGACTTTGTTTCATCGGTTCCTCCAGTAAACTGTGCACACCAGAGCATGATTTCCTCGAATACCGAGGCATTGAGTTCATAATAAATGAAATTCTTGAATTTGCTTTCTGTTATCAAGGAAGCTTTTTTCAACAACGATATATGGTAGGAAACAGTGGCGGCAGACAGGTTGGGAAAATTGCCAACAATTTCTCCTGCGCTGAGTCTGCCCTTTCTCAACAGCGAGAGCATCTCACGCCGCTGGGGGTCGGATATGGCTTTCATGGTTTCTGAGAACCCCATTATCACTCCTATTTCGAATAATTTCTAAATAGATGGTACGTATCACACGCGTGTTCGTCAAGAGGATGCGTTCAGGTGGTGGATAAACAATCAATTTTAAGGTGAAACAGTGGTTTTATAAGAGGCTCGATGCTGCGTTTTGAGATAAAAAAAGTACACTTATGGACAGTTGTCCACAGGTGTACATTGTTATTTCGTTCTATTATAAGAACTTAATGCCTAAAATTTTACCGGCGATCGGAATCGAACCGATACGGATTACTCATCCATCAGATTTTGAGTCTGACGTGTCTACCAATTTCACCACGCCGGCATCAGCGAGAACCATGCTACCAAATCCGTTTGGAAAAAGCAACACAGTTTACAAAAAATAGCGGCAGATTGTCTTTTCAATGTAATTGCTTTAGAGTAGAACGTACTCGGAGGGAATTGTGAAGAGTCCTAAAACATTCTTGGTCATGCTTCTCTTACTTTGTATGACCGTTTCCAATTTGACAGGCAAGGATGCAGATGACATCCTCAGTGCCGACCTTCCTATTGCCTATGGTGATGCACAATTCAGACAGCGTATACTTGAGCGAACCAAAGGGGAACGGTCTCCCGTAGGGTTGGTGCTCAGCGGCGGGTCCGCCCGTGCTTTCGCCCATATCGGAGTATTGAAATACCTTGAGGAGCAGGATATCGTCGTTGATTTCATTATCAGCAACTCGATGGGCAGCATCGTAGGCCTGATGTACGCGGCGGGTCTCTCCCCCGAGCAGATTCTCCAAAGCATCACCGGGGTTTCCATACAAAGTCTCTTCGATACAACCCTGCCTTTACAAGGCGGTTTTTTGGACTCTTCCCGCTTCCTGGCCAAGGTAGCCTCCATACTCGGACCCGACTTGCAGCTGGAGAATCTTCCCATTCCCATCATTGTGATTAATGAGGATTTGGTGACAAAACGCCAGATTCATATCAGCGAGGGCGATTACTACACGGTACTCAGGGGCAGCTATGCACTTCCTGTTTACTTCCCTCCGGTAGAGTATCGCGGGCACCTACTGCTTGACGGCGGTGTAACCAATATTGTTCCCGTCGACTTGGCATATGAATATTCCGATTCGGTTATCGTCTCTACAACCTTCTACGATGTGGATACCTTGAACCTCAAGAATCCGTTGACCGTGCTGAATGTTTCCCTGGACATTGGAAAACGAAGAAGGGGAGTGGAAGAGCTCAAGAGGTCCCTCGACAAAGTCATCTGGATTCGAAACGATGTCGAGGATGTCTCCTTCATGGAGTTTTCCAAGGCGGATTATCTTTCTCAAAAAGGGTATGAATCCGCAAAACTGCAGGCAGAAGGCCTTTCCGAAGTCTATAAGAGTGGAATCAGTGCAGAGCTGCTGGAGTTGAGGCTGCAGCTCCAGGAAAAATTACAGGCCAGCAAAGAACAGTATGACTTGTTCAGTCAGGTACCGGTGAATATTCCATCGCACCTGCTCGGCTTGGGCTTGGATAGTGATTTTTCCGACTTCGATACCTCTGCCCTCAAGGATGATATGACTCTTGGTCTGAAGTATATATGGAAGTCAGGGAACCTCTCCCTGTCTGCCAATGCCGGCTACGCCTTGAATTTCGTTACCAATGATCATTTTGGCGCAGTTCCTGTAGTGAGGACCCAAGTCGATTATCACTTGCTGAAGCATGTCAAGGCTACGGGGTATGCCTCCCTTCTGTTTGATGTTGCAAAAAAGGCTCCGATCCTCTCTTTTGGAGCGGTGCTTGAAGGCAGGCTCTTTACACTGCAGAACAAGCTGAGACTCGGCTTGATGCAGTCCTTCGAACAGATGAGCAATTACAAGAACAGCTCGTATACCGATTCCTGGAATGATACTTCGTATCTCTATACGGTTCGCTTGGAAGGCCTGTTGGCAGACCAGAAGAATCAAATCTGGAACTTCACTGACACGTCTCTTGCCTTTTCCTACCAGATTCTCGGTGATTACTCGGTCAATCGGTCGTTCCTCTCCGCCAGGGCTGAATCGGAACTTGTGCAAAGTCGATGGGACATGTTTGCTTCAGTAGAAAGCTACGCGCGTTTTGCCTTGGATGGCAACGGGGATGTCCCCTTCTTTACCAGCGACGGTTTCAGGACAACCAATACCCTGATCAAGGCACAAGGCCACAATTTGAGTCTCTCGGCCAATCCTGCCAATCATCTGGTTGGACTCAACTTTTCCTTGGGATATCGACCAACATCCTTCAGGCCGACCATGGCCGAGTTGTTCATATTCCAGGACTCCTCATTGGCGATCTATTCCGATTTGATTTGGTATCGGAACAGCTTTATGCCGGCTCTCTCATTGGGCTTGGAAATGCAGACCGACATATCCCTGCTCGGTATCCGCACCCTTCCTTTCACGGTGTATGGTGGTTGGGACCAGAGTGTGAATACCTTTGTTTGGGGATTCTACTTCAACGTAATCTTCTAGTTCTGGTCCTATTCGAGGTTGTGCTCCCTGATGTACTGCAAATCCGCTTCAGTCAAGTCTGTATTGGGCAGTCGTTCTTCTTCATCCTCTTGCTTTCGCTTTTTCTGCTTGAGCGGCTTGCTGGGACGGGCGGCAAACCCTTCCAAGATTTCTGAATCCTGAGCAGCGAAGGTCCCCTCAAGCGGCTTGGGCATCCTGCCTGAAGCCACATTCACGGGATCTGCATCGATTTCCTTGGCAGTCTTGAGCCTGGTTTCAGCTGCTTCGAGCTTGTCCAGCAGGTGCTGGATATGCTGTTGCTTCATGCCGGAGGTATTGGAGAAGCGAGCCTCGAGCGCTCGCCTAAGCATGTCGATTGCAGCCTGCACCTGTCCGTAGTGGATGAGTACCTGGGCATAGTGTACATACGGTTCGGGAAACCGGGGATTTTTCTGTATGAGATCGGAAAAGAGTTCGTCGGCCTGTTCCCAATTGCCTTGCAGGATGTACAGCCATCCACGATTGTCCCTGATGCCGGGGCTTGAGTTCTCCATCTCAGCTGATTCATCCAACAATGCTTTCGCCTTGGACAAATCTCCTTTTTCCAACGCGTAGGTGGTGTAGTTGATGAAAAGGTTCTTGTCACGGTACCCACTTTCATAGACCTGATCGACAGTCTGGATTGCTTTTTGCAAGTCTCCATCCATCCAGTAAGCCATGCTGAGCATAGTCTTGGCGATATTGTCCAAATTGGGGTCCTTGCCGGTTGACGACTGTAGATACTGTTCCAGTATTGCTTTTCCTTCTGTTGCATCACCTTTCTGGAGGAACATGCTTGCCGATGTGACGGCGAAGGATTTCTGGAGCCCAGCCTTGATGGCTTTTCGATAGAGAGGCCAGGCTTGGTCCCAGTCCTGTTGATTCTCACTGGTGATTTTCCGGTTGGCTTTCACATAATAAAAAACACTTCGTTTCAGATAGATGATTCCGAGAATATAGAGTGCAAGCAAGAGGATTTTGCTGTAGGTGGGAATGGAAAGTGTAAAAACAATGACTGTAACCAGCACAGACATCCAAAGTCCCCAATTGGTTTTTCGTTTCATGCGTATCGACCTCCCTTATACGTTTGTACTCTACAAGGATTGGACAGTGGTTGCAAGAGAGGTTTGTTTGCCGTATCGTATCGGTATGGAAGAGAGAGATATTCTGGTACACGCCTGTTGCGGTCCCTGCAGTACAGCCAGCATCGAGCGTTTGGTCGGCGAGGGTTGGAAGCCTGTGCTGTACTTCTCAAACAGCAATATTTTCCCCCAAGAGGAAGCGCAAAAGCGGTATGAGGCTCTCCTTGAGGTTGCCCAAGCGTACCAGCTTGAGGTGATTGCCGAGCACTATGACCATGAGAGCTGGCTTGCTTCCATCAAAGGGCATGAGGGCGAACGTGAAGGTGGTTTGCGCTGTGCGAAGTGCTTTGCCTACAACCTTGCCCAAGCTGCAAGCAAAGCCCGGCAGCTCGGATATTCCCATTTTACAACCACGTTGACGGTGAGTCGGTTCAAGAACAGCAGCCTGATTTTCTCAGTTGGAAAACAGTTTGAGGGGTTTGAATGCATCGATTTCAAGAAACAGGGCGGCTTTGACAAAAGTGTGAAGCTGACAAAGGAGCTGGGAATCTACCGACAACATTACTGCGGGTGTGAATTCAGCATGCGGTAATGTACTTTGCCTCTCCTCTGTTCTGATGATATACTCATCTGCCAAGGGGGATGAATATGTTGAGAAAGCTGCTTAAGTTTTTCACTGGCAGACTGTTCATCTCCTTTGTCCTGATTTCGCTGCAGATCTGGATTCTGGTCACTATTTTCTCATTCGCCCAAAACAGTACCCTCTGGATTCAATTTCTTTCAGCCTTATCAATTCTCATGACCTTGGTTGTGGTCACCCGCGACCTCAATCCCGCCTACAAGATTGGTTGGATGCTTATTTTCATGTCGATTCCTGTCTATGGCGGTCTGTTCTACCTGTTTTTTGGAAACAGGAAACTCAATGCCAGTCTTCGGGCAAGGTTGGAAAAGCTCAACATTTTCTACCAAAAAGGAGTAGAGGGTGGGGCCTACAGCGAGCTCTTGCCGATGAAAGCACTGTCCAGCTACTCTCCAACGCTGGCGCGGCAGGCGCAGTACATTGCAAACATCACCGGCTTTCCTGTCTGGGGCAATACCGAAGTAGAGTATTTCAGTTCAGGGGAGGCATGGGTGCTGGATGTCCTGTCTGAGATGAGAAAGGCAAAGTCTTTCATTTTCATGGAGTTTTTCATCATCAGCGAGGGGGAAGTCTGGGACTCTTTCCTCTCGGTCCTGCTTGAAAAGCAGAAGATGGGCGTAAGAGTCTGCCTGATGTACGACGATGTCGGTTCCATTTTCGACATACCCTCCCATTTCGACCGCCGGCTTCGGTCCCTTGGCCTGGAGGTGGTCGCTTTCAATCCGCTTCGAGCCCACCTGAACAGCAAGCTGAACAGCCGCGACCATCGCAAGGTCCTGGTGATCGACGGCAACATTGGGTACACGGGCGGCATGAACATCGCCGATGAGTATGCCAACCGAAAATTGAAATTCGGTCATTGGAAGGATACTGCAGTCAAGCTGCGAGGCGATGCCGTGTGGAGCCTTTCGCAGATGTTTCTTCAGCTTTGGGCCTTCTCGACCGGGGAATCCGAGGACTTTGCCAAGCATAGGCCCACCCTGGCCGCAAAAACCGATGGCTTTGTGCAGCCGTTTGCAGACAATCCACTGGACAACGAGAATGTGGCCGAGAATGCCTACATCCAGATCATCAACATGGCCAAGCGGTATGTGTGGATCACCACCCCCTATTTGGTGCTGGACAATGAGATGCTGACCGCCCTCAAGATTGCATCGCAAAGCGGGGTGGATGTGAGAATCATCACACCCCATATGCCGGACAAGTGGTATGTCTTTGCGGTGACCCGGGAGAATTATCGTCCGTTGCTTGAAGCCGGAGTGAAAATTTATGAGTATACGCCGGGCTTTTTTCATGCAAAAATGTTTGTCAGCGACGACAGGGTGGCCATCATCGGAACGATCAACATGGATTATCGGTCCTTTTATCTGCACTTTGAGAACGGGGTCGCCTTGTATGGTTCTTCGGTGATTCGCAAGGTGCATGAGGATATTGCGCACACTCTGGCGATCAGTGAACAGATATCGCTTGCGCATATGAAGAACCGGCCATGGCATGTACGGCTGGCTGGATTGATTCTCAAAATTGCTGCACCGTTGATGTAGGAGGAGTGATGAGGTTCTTAAATTACGGATCCGTGAACATCGATTTGATTTTTACCGTCGATCATATTGTCAAGGGAGGGGAGACACTGCAAAGCACCTCTCTTACGCGAAGTGCCGGAGGCAAGGGAGCCAATCAGAGTGCAGCCTTGGCCAAGGCAGGTGCAACGGTTTTCCATGCAGGAAAGGTTGGCCGGGATGGTGACTTCTTGTTGCAGCTGCTGACTTCCTATGGTGTCGATGTCTCTCACATCCGCACCTATGACGGAGCGACCGGACAAGCCCTGATACAGCTGGATGCAAACAAACAGAATGCAATCATTCTCTACAGCGGCGGCAATGGTGCCATCGCCACGGATGAAATCGACCAGACTCTGGAACATTTCGGGTTCGGCGATGTACTGGTGCTTCAGAATGAGATCGTCCATATCGATTACCTGATCAAAAATGCAAAGCGACGGGGAATGAAGGTCTGCATGAATGTGGCTCCCTTCGATCCTTCGGCCCTCTCCCTTCCGCTCGAGCTGATCGATATCCTTGTTGTCAATGAGATTGAGGGTGCTGGTCTTGCCGATATGCGACAAACGTCCGATTACAAAGCCATCCTGGAGAGGCTGGTGACTCGATACCCCGCTTCTGAAATCCTGCTCACCATCGGCAAGCAGGGGTGTTGGTATGCTTTCAAGGATTTGAGGGTTCATCACGACATCTATGATACCCCCGTTGTCGATACCACTGCCGCCGGTGATACCTTCATCGGATATTATCTGGCTTCGATCGCCCGGGGCTGCTCGATTCGCCAAGCATTGCAATATGCCAGCAAGGCGGCAGGCCTTGCCGTTTCCCGCCCGGGGGCCATGGCTTCGATACCCCTTGCCGAAGAGGTGTTTTCCTAAAACCAAGGAATTTGAAGGCATGATGGAGATGGTGCCTATGGCAGCTTCAGGTGCCCAACAGTTGCAGGTGGGTTTTCCTGTAGGCGGACGGACTGGTTCCGGTGGATTGCTTGAATCGCTTGGAGAAGTGGAACTCCGAACAGAATTGGAGCTTGTCTGCAATCTCTTTGACCGATAGGTTTGTACTGGTGAGCAAGGCTCTTGCTGCCTCAAGCTGCAGGTTGGAGTAGTATTGCATCGGGGTGGTGTTCATCCGTTTTTTGAAAAGGCGGACGAAGTAGGATCGGTCTAGCTGCACATGGTTCGCAATCATCTGCAGATCGACCTTGTCAAAGACATGGCGCTGCATATAACGGATTGCTTTCTCCAGGCGGATGTTCTCTCCCTTTACTTCCTCGACTCTTGTTCCGGCGGAGAGGTTGTACAAAAGTCCGAGCACCTGATGGCAGGCACTGATGCGAAGCTCCCTGGTCTGGCTCAAACCCTTGTCCCTCACTTCCTCGAAGAAGAAGCGCCAGTTTGTCCCCACTTTGATAGGGTTCATGGTCTCAAGGCGTCGGGCCAGCTCGAGCTCCTCGGGACAATACAGGAGCGTGGCGTAGTAGGTAAGGCTTTCCTCAATATTTGCTTCGATGCTGTGGATGGTTTCGCCGGTGGTGACGAACAGCGAACCAGGGGAGATTGCGTAGCGGTTGTGGGCATTGGAAAATGTTCCACTGCCGCTGACAAAGTAGTGCAGCTCGAATTGACCCTTCTCGTGGCTGTGCACCCGCTGGTGCCACAAGAGTTCCTGTTGTTCATGCATCTGAAAGACAAAAACTGCGTCCAATAGTTCCATAAGTCAATAATACATATGTTTTTCCAATCTTGTCTATGGTAATACTCTCTCTGGTGGAGGATGCTGTAGCAAAGGAGACAGGGTAATATGCAAGTTGTTGCAGGAATTGATACTGGAACCCAGAGTACCAAGGTGCTCTGTTATGACGTGGATACGAAGCGCGTTCTGCTGACCGTGAGCGCGTCTCACCAGATGTTCAGCTCGGATGACGGGACGCGTGAGCAAGAAGCCGTATGGTACCTGGATGCCATCAGGTCCTGTTTCGACCAAATCGATCCGGCCATCAAGAGAGCGATTGTCGGCATCGGTGTCTCTGCTCAGCAGCACGGCTTCGTTCCCGTAGGAAAAAACGGGGAAGTGCTTGCACCGGTCAAGCTCTGGTGCGACACCTCTACAAAGGCTCAGTGTGATGAACTGACAGAAAGGCTCGGGGGAGAGGACCGGGTATTCTCCCTGCTGGGGAACCAGATTCTTCCAGGTTACACGCTTTCCAAGATCTTGCATCTCAAGCAGCATCGCAAGGATGCATATGACAAGCTTGCACACATTCTGCTGCCCCATGACTATATCAACTACTATCTCACCGGCGAGTATACCTCTGAGGCCGGTGATGCTTCGGGTACCGCCTTCTTCGATGTCGAGCACAAGAGGTACAGCCGTGAGGTTCTAGAGGCTGTCGATGATTCACGTGATCTGTACAGCATGCTGCCTCCCTTGGTGGAAGCCGGCCAAAGCTGTGGCAGGGTGCAGCCTTCCACGGCCAAGGAACTGGGGATTCCGGTCGGTATTCCCGTCTCCTGCGGGGCAGGTGACAATATGGCAGGCGCCATCGGAACCGGATGCGTCGGCAAGGGTGATCTTACCATGAGCATGGGAACCAGCGGGACGCTGTTCGGGTACAGCGACAGCTGCATCACCGACCGAAAAGGCCGTCTGGCGGCTTTCTGCTCTTCCACCGGCGGGTACCTGCCGCTGTTGTGTACGATGAACTGCACCATTACAACCGAATCGGTTCGTTCGTTGTTCGGCTACGACGTCAAGCAGCTCGACCAACTGGCAGCACAGGCCCCGATCGGGTGTGAAGGGGTTACCATGTTGCCCTTCTTCAACGGTGAGCGCGTTCCCAACCTGCCCCATGGCAAGGGTGTGATAGCCGGTCTGGACATGAGCAACATGAAAGTGCAGAACATTGCCCGGTCAGCCCTGGAAAGTTCCATCTATGCAATGAAGGGTGGACTTGATGCTTTTGGCGAGCTTGGCTTTGTTCCACAGCGTATTATTCTGACCGGAGGTGGGGCAAAGAGTCCCATCTGGCGCCAAATCGCCTGTGATGTCATGCAGTTGCCGCTTGCTGTTCCCATGGTTTCAGAGAGTGCGGCTTTCGGTGCCGCCCTGCAGGCCCTGTGGACGGTGGAGGGATCGAGAATTGTGGATCTTGCCAAGGAGCATGTGCTCTTTGACGAGTCGAAGTCATGTACACCGGATAAGGGAGCGGGCGAACAGTATGAAGTTGCCTATACCCGCTATCAAGCGTATGTTGAGGCGATGACGCCTCTGTTTGCATAGGAGGATACAATGCAGTATTTTGTTGGAGAACAAGAGTATTTTAAAGGAATTGGCAAGATTCAGTTCGAGGGAAAGGGCAGCATGAACCCTTTGGCTTTTAAATATTACGACGCAAAGAAGGTGATCGCCGGCAAGACGATGGAAGAGCACCTGCGTTTTGCAACCGCCTATTGGCACAGCTTCTGCGCCGATGGCACCGACCCGTTCGGCAATGCCACCATCGATTTCCCCTTCCGCAAGGCTGACAAGTATGCGAATGCCATCGCCAAGGCTGATGCTGCATTCGAATTCTTCACCAAGCTGGGAACCCCGTTCTACTGCTTCCATGACATCGATGCATCCCCCGATCATGAAGTGGCGGCGGAGTATGAGAAGACCTACCAGAAAATTGCTGATGAGTTGCTCGCCCGCCAGAAGGCAAGCGGGGTCAAGCTGCTTTGGAATACGGCCAATGTGTTCTCACACCCCAACTATATGAATGGTGCGGCGACCAATCCTGATTTCAATGTAGTAGCGCGTGCTGCCGTACAGGTGAAGAACAGCCTTGATGTGAACGTCAAGCTCGGCGGGTCAAACTATGTGTTCTGGGGCGGTCGTGAGGGCTACATGAGCCTGCTCAACACCGATATGAAGCGCGAGCAGGAGCATCTTGCACGCTTCTTGTCCATGGCCAGGGACTATGGGCGCAGCATCGGATTCAAGGGAACCTTCCTCATCGAACCCAAGCCGATGGAACCGACCAAGCACCAGTATGACTACGATGCCGCCACAACCATCGGATTTTTGAAGAATTGGGGTCTGGAGAAGGATTTCAAGTGCAATATTGAAGCCAACCACGCAACACTGGCCGGTCATACGTTCAGTCATGATTTGCAGGTTTGCGCCGACAACGGCATGCTTGGCAGCGTCGATGCCAACCAAGGCGATTCAATCAACGGCTGGGATACCGATGAGTTCCCGACCAACGTGTACGAGACCACCCAGGCGATGCTGGTGATCTTGAGAAACGGCGGGCTTGGCAATGGCGGTTTGAACTTCGATGCGAAAAGAAGGCGCAATTCCACCGATCTTGAGGACTTGTTCATCGCCCATATCGGCGGTATGGACAGCTTCGCCCTTGGTCTTGAAGTAGCCCAGAAGATTCTAGAGGACGGCGTTCTCGACTCCTTCGTAAAGGAACGCTATAGCTCCTTCGATACGGGAGACGGCAAGAAGTTTGAGGAAGGCAAGCTCGGTTTGGCCGACCTGGCCAAACTCGGACACGCTGTCAAGATTGAGAAGAAGAGCGGAAAGCAGGAGTATCTGAACAACCTGCTGAACTCCTATCTTTTTGGTTAAGAGAGCAGCGGGGTTAGGACGACGTAACAAAGCGCGCTGGTCATAACCGAGAGTGAAGAGGTGAAGGAGGCAAGTTTTCCCTGGTCGGAAATCTTTTCGGTGAAAGCCACCGAGCTGGTCGAGATCGGGGAGAACACCGCCAGAGCCAAGGTGAAGCGGATGACCTGGCTGAACTGGGTGTGTTTGATGATGAAATATGCAAACACCGTTGCCAGGCCGTAACGGATGATGAGCAGCACGAATGATTTCTTGATCCAGCCTTTTTGGAACCGAATGTCCAGCATGAACCCGATCATCAACATGGCAATGATCGGGTTTGCTTTTCCGATGGTCTGCATCCAATCCTGGAAAAAGCGTGGAAGGGTGAGATTTGCAAAGGAGAGGCTGATCATGATCAGGTAGGTGATGAAAGGCGCCGAGGTGAACAGTTTCGTCAGCAAATCCTTGGTGTTTGGTTTTGTTCCTCCAGCCGTGGTGGAAGCCAACGAGTAGGTGAAGCCTGTGGTCATCAGGGCATTTCCCAAGTCAAATAGTGAGGCCGCCACCAGAGCCGGCGGGCCGTAGAGGGCTTGGACAAAAGGGAAGGAGAAGTTTCCTACGTTGTAGGTTGAGCCGCACAGCAGTGCATATCCTTTCAAGCCGTTTGACTCTTTTCTCATGCTGAGGTAGGAGAACACCATCAGCACTACATTTGCCAGGATCCCATAGAGGATGAGAACCAGCAGCGAATAGTCGAGTTTGAACGTGTTGAAGCTTGCCACGATCGCTGCCGGCAAGGTGATGTTCAAGGTGATTTTTGAGAGGGTTGCACCTTCTCTCTCACTGAAGAGCCCGATCCTCTTGAGTACGTTGGCAAGGGCGATCAGAAAAAGGAAAAGAGCAACCTGTAACAATGATTGCGCCATACGGTGCATCCTATCTTCTCTTCTGGGGAGAATACAAGTGGATTTTGGTTCAACTTTGCAGAAAGGCCAAGTCTTGGTCTGTCAGCGTAAGGTCGGCGCCTCCCAAGGTATCGGTGATTTGTTCAATCCTGCTGGATCCTGCAATGGCAATCGTCGGATTTCGCTGGCTGGTCAGATAGGCCATCGTAATGGCTGCAGGGCTTGCTTGGAGCTGCTCGCACAATGCTTGTACCTTGGGAGCCAGGGCGAGATTTTCCTTGGTGAGGAATCTGCGTTTTGCAGTCTCGCTGAGGGCAGCCTCCCTGCCTGAGAGCAGCTTTGAGAACAAGCCCTTTGCCTGGGGTGCAAAGCACATCACCGGCATCTGTTCCTTCTCATACCACAGCCGCTGTTCCTCGGTCATGCACACCAGGGTGTCGTCCCCCCAGCTTTCAGGGGTGCAGTGTGCCAGGCTCCATTGGATTTCACTGATTGTAAACGGTGTTTTGCCATGAGCTTTCGCCCAAACGTTGGCTGCTTCGATGCGTTCCGTCCTCCAGTTGGAGACACCCAGGTGCTTGACCAGCTTCTTGTCGATCAAGAGGGATCCAAGGTCTATGATTTCATCGCCGCCCATCGAGGGGTTGTCCCGGTGGAAGAACCAGATATCCAGGCAATCGGTTTTCAGTTGCTCCAAGCTTCGGCTGATGTCCAGCATCATGTCCTTCTCGTTGATTCGGCTGCGGTGCATGTCCTCCTTGTAGGGATGGCATCCCTTGGATGCTACTATGACTTGGCCGTGCAGGTTGTTTGTAAGAAGCCACTTGCCCAGCACCTGTTCGCTGGTCGATGGGCCTCCTGTCTTCTCCTGCCCGTAGATAAGGGCGGTGTCGAGCAGGTTGCCTCCCTTCTGATAGTAGATATCGAGTTGCTGCATTGCAGTCTGTTCGCTGATGGATGCTCCATAATGATCACAGCCAAGGGCTATCCGGGTAAGGCGCTTGCCGAAAAAGTCGAGGTATTTCATTAGATCTCAATTCCCAGGAATCGCTTGACCAGGATTCCGATCACAAACGATACGGCGGCAACACCAAGGCTGATGAGTGTCATTTCCAAAAAGCGTTTGCCGAAGGGGAGGTCCTTGGCAACCGAGGTATAGTAGGTGAACAGCATGATGATGATCACCACCACGACAAGCATGAGAACCAGGGCAAGGACATAGCTCTCCAAAAGCAGATAGGGAAGGACCATGAATGCAACGGTAAAGAGGTAGGCGATACCGGTGTACATGCTGCTCTTTGCAGCATTCTTGTCACCGCTGTTCTTTGCCGAGAGATACTCGCTCGAGGCCATGGACAGGGTTGCCGATATTCCGGTGATCAAACCGGAGAGGGCGATGAGGCTGGTGTTCTGCAAGGCAAAGGTTAGGCCTGCCAAGGTACCGGAGAGTTCGACGAGGGCGTCGCTGAGTCCGAGCACCATGGATCCGATATATTGGAGCCGCTCCTCGTCAAGCATGTCAAGCAGCTCTTGTTCGTGCCGGTCCTCATCCTCGGCGATCTGTTTTGCCTGTGGTACTTCAGCAATAAGGGCGGAGTAGCCTTTGCTGGCCTTGTCCTCTCCTCTTTCCATTTTTTTCAGGACGAAGGTATAGCCGAGCAGCATGGCGAGGATGCTGTAAAACCATGCCTTGATTTTGTTGGGTTTTACTTGTTTTCCCGTCATCTTCTCCCAGATTTTGGCATGCCTGAGTTCTTCTTCGCCGATTCGGCGCAAAATTTCGCTATTGTGCTCATCCTTCACACGTTTGGCGAGATTCTGATAGATGAGATGTTCGGTCAGCTCTCCCCGCTGGAGAGCGAGGAGGACCAACATGGTCTTCCGGCTCACTTGTTTTTGTTCCATTGCGCTTGCTCCCTCAGCCAAGTATATCCACCCTGTTTGGTTTTGGAAATAGCTTTGCTTGACCGCACCGGTTTCTCTCTGTAGTATTGACGGAGGGCTCAGGAGGAGACATGGATGCAAACTACGAGGATCTGATCAAGATTTTTGCTTCAACAACAGATGTGAATGACATGCAGAAGCTGCTGGAAGAGATGTTGACTCCCAATGAGCTCAAGGATCTGCGGCTCAGGTGGAATCTGATGAAGGATTTGTACAAGGGGCTGCCCCAGCGCGAAATTGCTGCCTCCTATGGCATATCCTTGTGCAAGATAACCCGGGGGTCGAAGATATTGAAACAAAAGGATTCGTATTGCAAAAAGTTGCTCAGCGACCGCTATGATGACCATCTTCACCTGTAAAGCGGGAACAAATTGGGAGTTCCGCATTCTCCTTGTATGTGCTACCATGAACAAAGTTATTTCCAATGTATGCGTGAAGAAGGTTCCCTATTGCTATGAAGAGTTCAAAACGTTTCTTGCTGGCTTTGAAATTGTTATGTGATACTCTGGCGATTCTGCTTTCTTGGCTGCTCGCCGGATATTTGAGATTCTATGTCATTCCCGGCGGTGTCCGTGCATCCTTTACGCTCTTCCTCCAAATTTCTGTTCTTGTGGTAGCTTACACCCTCTTTTTCATCAGCCGTAATGGTTTGTATGTTGAGGATTTGGAACATTCATGGCGTAAAGAGACGAACAAGCTGATTTTCAGTGCATTCGAAGGTTTTTTGCTGTTGGTGATTACCCTATACTTTGGGTTCTCAGCAAAAGTGAGCCGCTTGGCCATCGGACTGCATTTCATCCTCATCATCATATTCTTGGTGACCGAACGAACATTCATATCCGCGTATATCAAGAGTTGTTACCGAAAAGGCAAGTACAATCGGAAAATTCTTTTGGTCGGCTATGGGGATAATCTGCAAAAGTATGAACGTGCACTTCACAGTAAAAGCATTCTTGGCATCAATCTGGTAGGGCAGTACGATAGTCAGGGCAGGGGTATCGAAGCAGTGCGGCAGCTGCATGCGGATTCATTGCGTACTGTCGTGGAACAGACTCAGCCTGATCTGGTGGTAATTTCCTATCCAGGCAATGAATACGACCGTCAGCAGGCCATGGTCGCCCAAGGCCTTGATTTGCTTAATGAAAAGGTGGTCCTGCTTCCATCCCTGCCTGAGTCGTATATCGGTACACAGATTTCCGATTTCCGATGGATTCCGATGCTCACGCTCAATGCAGCTGATATCGGAGCTTTTCAGCGGATTGCCAAACGGTTGTTTGATATCGTGACTTGCAGTATCGGGGTCATCATCATCTCTCCCATTCTCTTGGTTCTGGCTGTTCTGGTAAAACTTTCTTCGCCCGGGCCTGTTATTTACAAGCAAAAGCGGGTGACGCGGGATGAGAAAATCTTTACGATGTACAAATTCAGGAGCATGCGAAACGATATTCCTGAGGGAACGGCGCATTGGACTGAGGAGAATGATCCAAGGGTTACGAAAATCGGGAGATTCTTGCGCAAGACCAGCTTGGATGAGCTTCCCCAGTTGTTCAATGTAATCGGTGGTTCCATGAGTTTGATCGGTCCGAGACCCGAGCGTCCTGAATTGGTGGAAAAATTCAATGCAGAGATTCCTGGATATCGGATGCGTCATCGGGTCAAGGCCGGTATTTCCGGTTGGGCCCAGGTCAATGGTTGGAGAGGCAATACGTCGTTGGAACGCCGCATTGAATTTGATCTTTTTTATATCCGTAACTGGAGTATGCTTTTCGATCTGAAGATTGTGCTGTATACATTCTTCAGAGGTTTTGTAAATGAAAATGCATATTAAACTGGAGTTGTTGATGAATAAACGGTTTTTTTTGATACTCCTGCTCTGCCTTCTTGGCATGGCGGGGCTTTTTGCTGCAGCTGACGAGGTGCGTAAGGCCCTTCCCAATCTGACCGAGGCCGAGTATCAGGCTCTCGAAGCTGGTGAGATGGTATACGGGCGTGCAATCGATGGGGGAAAGATAACCCAATATTTTGTTGAGGGATCGGAAGCTGGAAAACGTGCGGCTTTGGCCCAAGCACAGGAGAGTGGATTTTCCATCGGGGCGGTAAGTTATATTCCCTATCATGCGGCACTGAAAGCAAAACAGCCTCTGGAACGTCAGTTGGCGATTTTCAATGCTATTCGGGCCATCTCCACCCAGGAAGGTCTGACCTACATTTCCTGGCGTGCGGGAAACAAGGAAAAGGTGCTCATTGAAAAGTCTTCCTATATGGAGGACTCGAAGAATCTGAATAAGCTTCTCCCCGATCCTGTTGCCTCTGTGTTTCCCTACACTGCTGAAAGCTATGTGTATCAGCGGGACTCTTCCTTTGGTGGCAACAGGTACCTGCACACCTATACCAACACAGACAAAGAGATTTTTGTCGAAATCAGCAATATCAGCAACATGAAAGTGCTTGGCCTCTTCACGGCGGTCAAGTCGGGTCAACTGTCCATCGATATGGGGACCTACCAGTTGGAGGATGGCCTGTTGCTTGTAGCACTTACCAGTGTAAGGGACCGCAGTCCTGAGGTTTCTGTGCTTGGCCTTACGGTTGATTTGCCTTCTGCATTCAGACGCCGTATCGTTGCTCTTCAGAACTGGTTTATAGACCAGCTTGCCACCATACACTGAGAATTAGGACTATTTCATGAAACATACTCGTTCGTTGTTTGTCTTGTTGCTCTGCTTCCTTGTTCTTGCTCCCGTATCTGCGGCTGTTCATACCTCGGTTCCTGTTGATCACGAAGTATATCGTATTCTTGATGTAGCACGGATCAGGGGCTTGATCGACAACCAGATCGATGTCAAACCCTATAGTGCCAGCAGGATACTGCATTTGTTGGAAACAATTGCAAGCCAACCTGAAAAATTGAGCAAATCTGAATTGCTGCAAATTCAACAGTTGATTGCTTCCCTCAATGCTTCTTATGGATATGAACCTTCCAATCTTGAAAAGCTTTTATCGACAGGCTATTTGCGGTCGTATGACCGCGATAGAGGACTGGGAGCTTCGTTCGGCATAACCGTCGACTCGCAACAGACAGTGAGTCTCTCGAAGAAAGGGGAGTATGACAGCAGAAACTCAATTGTAGCATTCTTGAAGTCAGACATCGGTTCCCATGTTTCATTCAACATGGATTTTGGTTTGGTATTAGATAAGCTGAACAACAGCGTGTTTCTTCCCAGTGAATTCACCATTCCCGGCGAAGGCTTTTATATGCGACTCACTGAAGGTGGAAGCCCTCCTTCTTCCATACCCTTTGACAAGCTGAATACCAGCTTGGTTCTTACCCCCGAGCTGTCGGCATCGTTTTTCGATGGTGATGTCCTGCTTCGCTGGGGTACGATCAAGCGTGATTGGGGCCCTGGTTTGAACAACCTCATGCTCTCAGCGGATGCACGGAGTTTCGATGCAATCGATATCCAGCTGAATTTGACTTCCTGGTTCAGGTATTCGGTGATGAACGGTTCGCTGGGTAAATTTTCTTTGGACGATATTGATGGAGAACCGTTCTTATCCGACAGATATGGCGCCAAGGAAGACCGGTTGAACTATCGCTATAACAACAACTTCAGCGCCCACCGGGTGGAACTCGACATCGGCAGCGATTTGACTTTCGCCATTTATGAATCGACGGTGTGGCAGAAGCGCTTTGAATTGAGTTATCTCAATCCCTTCACCGTCTATATGTTCCAGCAGAACAGCCTCGGAGACATCGACGATGTATTCGCAGGACTCGACTTTTCGTATACCCTTCCTTCCAAGGCCCGCATCTATGGGGCGATGGCCATGAATGAGATGAATGTGGTAGGAAATCCCATCACCATGCTCAAGGCACCAAGGAATATGTTTGCCTTCCAAGCAGGGGTGGTGGTACCGCTTCCCATCGGCTCATTCTCCTCCCTCACACTCCAATGGACGTATATCGGACCCTTTGTGTATACGCACTATCCGATGAGGAAGTTGACGGGGACTTTGGATGCTTCCATTCCTACTGCTCCCATAACCATTACTACCGATACCGGCCGTACCGTGACCTATAACGGGACAGATACTATTACCCTTTTTGCTAAAGGGCCGGATGATGTACAGACGATAAACCTTGATACTGCAGAGTGGTTCAGTAACGGTACCTACACCCTGACCAAGGACGGCAGAACCATGATTGAGAAATCAACAGATGGTAAACGCTTCCTCATCTACGAAACCTATGCCGAAACCAACTATGTCAACAAAGGTGAGAACCTAGGCTATCCGCTTCAGCCCAACTCCCAGGAGTTCCTGCTGCAGCTGGACCTCGGGCTTCCCAAGGGTTGGACAACGCAACTGCAGGTCAAGTATCAGGCACGAAGCGGCCAATATGGATATGCACTCGACCAGTTCATGCTCTATACAATACATAAGCAATACCCTGAAAAGGATTTCTGGAATTATGTATTCAACCACACCTTGTCGGTTCTGTTCTCGGGAACCAAGAAGCTGGACGGTATGCCTATCTCATTGACGGCTTCCTACCGCTTTATCGCTGACTGGGTGCGACCTAAAGACGAAAGTACTGAGAGATTCGATGGTCTGACTACAGTCTTTGGATCTTGGCAGGATCCTTCCTTCAACCACATTGTACAGGTGGGAGTGAAGATTTTTTATTGATTTTGGGAGGGGCGGTACAAAAATTCTCCTTTTATTTGCTGAAAATTGTAACGTAGTGACCTGCTTCTTGGATTATGCTCTATATCACTATGGGAACGAAAAATGACAAAACTTATTCTTTTGTTGACATGGTTGATGAAAGTGATATATCGTGCCAAGTAATACTAGTATGTGCATGGAATGAGGATATATGGTAAATCTGAGGAAAAAGGTTGTTTTTTTCTTCCTTGTCTATCTGATATGCTTCGGGGGGATTCTTTCAGCTGCTGAGGCGCTGATTACAACCGATCAAGTAACCGGCTATGGAATTGCTGACTATGAATTCTCAGTCAAGGGAAAAACCACCAAATTTGCTCTTTACAATGCCATCGTCCCTCCAGATGGGGATGTTGTCTACCCCAGTAAGGAAGCATTCATCAGTGCCCTGGAGGCAAAGAAACAGACATTGGTCAACAAGCAATTGTTCTTGAATGTAGAGTATGAGTATGCCTTTGCCTCTTTTGTCAATGGAATTGCGTATTATACCGTAACCTATACGGTGGAAGACTCCAGTACCTTGATTGTGCTTCCCTACCCGAAATTCGACAACGATAAGACTGGATTCCTCTTTGGTCTGAAAGCCAAGGATACCAATTTGTTGGGTACCTTCGGCGAACTCAATGCAACAGTCTATACTTCTCAGAACGATGGGACATTGCAGAATTGGGACGACAGGGAAGACCACCTTGAGTTTGACATCTCCAAATTCACTCTTTTGGGAACATCCATCAGCCTGAATTTTGTCTATGAGCGGCGAAAAACAACCAAGCCGTTGGGTATCTATGACTTCGACCTCGATTGGACAGGCATCAAGTTCTTGGGTACTACCCTCAACCTGGAAACCGAGGGTAACTTCGACCCTTCGGTTTCTGCTCAAGTGTTTAATTATGACGTAAGCTGGACGGGTCTGAAAATCCTTGGAACAAATGTAAACCTTGCTACATGGGCGGACCTCAAGCCCATCACCGATTTTTCAGTTTTGGATCCCACCCTCTACGGATTTTCCTTCAGCTATGGTCCCTTCCGACAGAATGAAGGGAGGTATACCCTCAGCTCATTGGTGCAATGGGAAGAAAACATCACCAATTTCACCACCGAAACCACCCTTGCCCAACATGACCTGAAACTCTTCACCCGTCCGCTCTCCTTCAACATCAGGGTTGAGACGAACCAGAAAATGACTTCAGAAACGGTGGACAATGTACTGCTCAGTTCGACCCTTGGGACAAGCTTTCGCTTACCGCTGGGGCTTACATGGGGTACATCCTTTACAGCAGCAGTGAATTTTGTCCAGAACCAGAATATGAATCCACTGCAGCGCTACTACGAGTATGAGAACACCCTCGACAATGGCGGGCGCATCGACTACCTTTCCAGCCAGCACAAGTTCCGCAGGGGCTTGGTGTTCTCCTTCAAGCATGTATATCGTGACTATCCCCAGGTAGAGTATGATAGCGGGGACTACTGGTACATGGAAAGCAGTGCAACCTGGTTTCCGTTCATAGTCTGGCGGTTCAATCCCTCCATCCGATTGACCGGGTTCTATGCAGAGAATGTTATGTACAATTTTCTCCCTTCCGATGAGGACTTGAATGTTGCCGACTACTTCAGAGGATATCTCTCACGCTCAAGCAAAATTGCTGAAGTGAATAATAAACTTTCCTATGGCGGGGTAATGAATCTGAACATGACTGTAGACTTCATCGATTTCGGGTTTGCCAAATCGTATGCAAACCCCTTTCTCGATGTTGGCGTATTCAGCAATCCCTCCGAACCCAATGGGCGTACCGTCCTGGCGAGTGCCGGCATGGAAGGCTGGGGGGTCCTGAAAAGGTTCCCAAGCCATCCGATGCGTGTCGCCTTGGGGTTCAACCTCTTCGATGTCTACGATGCGCTGCAAGGGCGTATGGAGCCTATGGAAGTGGAGTGGGAGCTGTCTGTCAGCTTTGGGCTCTACTTCTAGGACTGGTTGCCTGCAATACCGAATTTCAGTTTCATGATCTCTGCAGCGTCAGCTATAATTTGTTTGGCAAAGGCATCACTGTCGAAAACCAAGGGAAGATCCTTGAAAGCCTGCTGCATCTTTTGTTGCTCAGACTGGTTCGAACTATAGGCTTGCAGGATGTCCACCTGCTTGGACACATCGTTTTCCACCCAGCCGACTTTTCGTCGTTCGAAGAAGATGGTGGTCGGCCATGCAGAGTACAGCAGGCTTGAAATGAGGAAAGGGCGTTGCAATGAAAGCGATTCCATCAGGGCATTGGCTCCCGCCTTTCCTGCTTGTACATCGCAAGCACAGATATAGTCCTGAATGTTTTTTACGAATCCTGGAGTGTACAGCGGAAAATCGGGATGTTTTTCCTTGAACAGCTTGTAATGCACTTTTGTGCTGCCACTCAGCTCCCCGACGGTTATCACCTGCCAGTCGAGATTGCGTTCTGCTACCTCTTCCAGGAAATCGGCAGTTCCGATGCCTTCGCCGCCAAGATTGAGAAGAACGGTAAAACAATCTTTCAGCCCCAGCTTGCGCCGCGCTTCTTGTTTGCTCAGCGGTTTTGACTGCATGAGTTCGGTTTTCAGGGGGAACGGACAGATTCGGATGGTATGCTCCGGTTGTCCGGCACGGATTGCAAGCTCCTTGCCGATCTCGGTACAGATATAGAGGCGGTCGAGATTCTTGTTGATACCGAGATTCGGAGTGAATACGACATCGGCTGCATATTCAAAAACCGGCACCTTCAATTCCAATACATCGACCAGCGGCTGGATCATTGACGCAGCAAGGAAGTGGGTAACAACAATCAAGTCGGGCTTGACTTGATCAAACCAGATTTTGAAATCCTTGATAGCATGCGAATGGGTGGTAACATAGCGCACCCGCTTGGCATTGGCCGCAGTATCGCTTTTGGCATTGACCTTTGCCTCCATTTTGGGAAAGTGCAGCTGAAGACGCCAGTTGTATTTGCTGATCCAATTGATCATCGGCGATCCGACCGTAGCAAATAAATTTTCTACGACGGTAGTATGCCCAAGTCTCTGCAGTGCATCAGAAAGCGCCCTTGCCGGTGTAATATGACCCTTCCCTGCATCTACATACAAAAGTGCTATATGCATACAGAAAGCATAGGAGGAAACCGGTCAATCTGCAAGTGATTTCACCTCATTGAGAAGGAGGTTGACGAACTGGTCGCTGTCAAACTGAAGTGGCAGTGCTTTCAGGTTGTACTCAATGCGTTGCTGCCTGGTTTTGTCTTCTGCAAAGGCTTTGAGTGTTATCATTTGTTGCTTTGGTTGTCGAATCACCCATCCCACCTGATACTCAAGGAAAAAGGTTTGTGTGTTGCGGGCGGCATGCAAAAGTTCATTGATCAAAAATGGTCGGCCCAACGAAAGGGATTCCATCAGGGCATTTGCTCCTGCCTTGCCGGCTTGGACGTCGCAGGCAAGCATGAAATGGCCGATATTGGAAACAAAACCGGGGGTATGCATGCTCATGCCGGGAAGTTGCTTGGCAAGCGCATGGAACCGCTGCTTGCTTGCTTCTGAGAGATTGCCGACCACCACAACCTGCCAGGCCAGTTTGTTTTTGATCAACTGTTTGACCAAGGCAGTCGATCCGATTCCCTCTCCTCCAAGATTCAGAAGAAGAGTGAAGCAATCCTCAAGGCCGAGGAGTTTTCTTGCTTCAGATTTTGAAAGTTTTTCCATCTGTTGGATGGATGGCTGTAGAGGAAAGGGTGAGAGCCGTACCTGCTCTTTTGTATACCCTTGGGAAAGCAGGTTTTTTACCCCCAGTTCTGTAGGGATGAATAAACAGTCGATTTTGCTGCAATAACCGGCCTTGGGATTGTTGAACACGTCGGCGGCATAGACAAAAATGGGAACCTTGAGGTTTGCCCGCTTGGCAATGGATGCAATGACCGAGCCTCCCAAAAAATTGGTACAGAGAATGAAGTCGGGCTTGGTATGCTCATACCAAGAGAGGAAATCGCGGTTGGTATGCAGCCTGACCGCCAAGGCCCTGAGGACGAAGGCGATAAAATGTGTATCCATAAAACGGTGGTACAAGCGTTCTATGCGGGGATGGTGAAGCATAAAGCGCCACTCGTGTTTGCAATACCACTGCCAAAATGGTGCTTTTAGTACACCAAACATATCAAGAAGACATGTTTGATAACCTGCTCGTTCCATCGCGTCGGTGAGGGCTTTTGCAGGGATGTAATGGCCTTTCCCAGCGTGTACATAGAGCATTGCACCTAACATGGGTGTATCATATCCAATAAGACGGGCAGCAACAAGTGCTGTTTATGCTTCTTGCATAGAGAATATCCTCGCGGTATAGTGCAACAACAAGGAGTGTTGCGCAGTGAAGATACTCATCACCACCGATTTCTACCTACCCGCGATTACGGGAGTGTCCACCGTAGTGGTGAATGAGATGGCCATGCTCCCTGTGCTGGGTCACGAGGTAAGGTTGCTGACCATCGGCGATAAGCGGTTCTCGTATTATCGCGACGGTGTATATCATATGAAAGCAAGCAGGATCAAGCTCTATGTTGATTCCTATATGACCTTTTCCTACAAAGACCGTTTGTTGCAGGATATTCTCGATTGGAAACCCGATCTCATCCACTCCAACAATGAGTTCTTCTCCATGGGGTATGCCAAGCGTCTCCAGGCTGCTCTGCACATACCTCTGTTGCATACTTGCCACACCGACTTTACCCGCTATGATGAGATGCAGAGAATCCGTCACACTTTATGGGATACGCTTATGGCTGCCATTGTCAAACGCAGAGTGAGTCGTTGTGACTTGCTCATCAGCCCATCCTTTGCCCATAAGGCGATGCTGGAGCGGTATAGGATTTCCAAACCAATCGAGGTATTGCCAAGCGGCATCGACCTCAAGAGGTTCGGAGTGCGTATTGCAAAAGAGCTGCGTAGCAAAATCAGAGGCGATTTCGGTTTCGGGCCTGAGCATGTTGTCCTGATTTCCGTATGTCGACTGGCTTCTGAAAAGCGGGTGAACCGCACCATCGATGCTTTTTTCCTCCTCTCCCTTCTTGAGGATTCTGCTCGCCTTCTGATCGTCGGCGGCGGCCCCAAACTTGAGAGTCTGAAACAGCAGGTAAAGGATTTTGGATTGGAGGACCGTGTGGTATTCACCGGCCCCGTCCCCTCAGAATCGATTCATCACTTCTACCAAGCCAGCGATGTGTTTGTCTCATCATCCATTCGGGAGTCACAGGGTTTGGGGTTTGTGGAGGCGATGGCCTCGGGCCTCCCTGTCATCCTCTGCGAGGATGGTTCGCTGGGGTTCTCAATTGAGGAGTCAGGGTGCGGGTTTCTCTATCACGATGAAAGAGGCTTCGTCACCATTCTCAGCTCCCTCATATCCAATCCTGCTGACATCAAGCACATGGGAGAGCGGGCAAGAACGGAAAGCGAGCGTTTCAACCTTGATCGCTGGGCTTCCTCACTGAGCTCGCTCTGCTGCCGTCTTCAGGCCGAATTTTCGCTGAAGGTTGGTGACCAGTCGAATCAGCGAGGGCATGATGAACAAAGTTGAGAGCATGCAATTCACCAGTGCCATGCTCATAAGGCTTCCGAAATAACGGACCGGGGTGTACGAGGCAAAGAGGAACATGATCATACCCCCGACGATGGAGATGGTGGTGAGAATAATTGGTCTGCCGGTTTCTCGAAGGGTTTCTGAAAGCAGCATTTCCACCGAACGGTTGTCAATCCCAAGTTTGTTCTTGTACCGGATGAGGAAGTGGATGGCGTCATCGATGCCTGCCCCGACTGCAATCGAGCCAAAGCTTACCGTGATCATATCGAAGGGTATTTGGAAGAAATACATGAAAATATAATTGGCCATGACACCGCTGACGATGGGGATGAGGGAATAGAAGGCCAAAGAGACTGATTTGAGAGCGATGAGTACAACCAGGAAGACCAGCAGCACGCTGGCATAGGTGCTCTTGGTCTGGTCGGAGAGCAGGGTCTCGGAGAAGTGCAGGCTTCTATGCGGCTCTCCACCGAGGGTAACCGTTGTTCCATCGGGCAACAGCGGCAGCAGCGAGATGACCGTATCCTCGATGCGTTTTGCACTGCCTATGGTTCCCAAGGCTTGTTCCTGTGCATCGTAATTCTGCAGGATGATGGTCAACTTGGTTCCCTCGGGATTCATGATGGCCCCCATGTCTTCCTGTCCCTGCCGGCTCATCAGGATTACCATGCGGCTGAGCAAATTCAGGAGGCCGTCAGATTCAGGAATACCCTCTTTCTGGCTGTAGACCGAGTTTGCGAAGGCGACGTAGGAAGCGAATGAGAGGATATGGCGGACATCGTCGCTTGATTGTAGGACTGCTTGCTCGAAGGCATACACATCCTGCAGATTCTCACTCTTGAGGAAAAATTGAGATTCCCCTTGGGGGGCCTCTACGGTGATCAGATAGGGTGTATCGCCTCCCATTTTCTGTGCAAAACGACGACTGGCCTGTCCCAGCGGATCTTTTTTCGGCAAGTAGGACATGTAGTTTGTATTTACCGGAATATGGTCACGAGTGACCATGTATCCGCCGATGACAAGGATGAACAACACAACAAAAAGCGGCCAGGCACGTTTCACCAATCGGTCGATTGAGACAACTGATTGTGCAAGATACCCTTTCTTATAGGTCTTCAGTTGCTCCTGCTTTGGAGGCACTACCAAGCTCAACAGAGCAGGAAGGTAGGTCGATGCAAGAACGGCGCAATAACCCACCCCGATTCCGACTGCGATGCCAAACTCCCTCAACGCCGGAGTTTTGGAAAAGAGCAGGCTCATAAACCCGATGACCGTGGTCATGCAGGCAAAGACGATGGTGCGAAGAATGTTTTGGGTGGACTGGATCGGGGTCATCCCTTTAGGATAGTCGGCATAATATTCACCTATCACATGAATGGCATAGGAGGAACCCAGATTGAGCACCATGCAGGGTGTGACGATGTTGACGATGGTAAGTGAATAGCCGAGCAGGCGCATCGTTCCAAAGGTCCAGATGATACCGATGACGGACATGGAGAAAGGCAGGAGCACGCTTCGTTTTGCTTTGAAGCTGAGATAGTAGATGGTCAGGATGGCTACGAAGCAGAGCGAGAGCAGAATGCTCAGGTCCCTTCCGAGGTAGTACATCAACCGATTGGTGAGAATCGCTGTGCCGTTGATGGAAACCTTGATGTCGGATTCCCTGAGTTCATCAAGGATGGTTGAGAGCTCATCCTCCATTTCGTGGGTCAGCGCAAAGGAGTCGAAACTGAACAACATGGCATCCATGTCTTCGCTTACCAGGTAGTTCTTTACCAATGGATCGTTCTCGATCCGTTGCTTGAGGAGCTCTGCCTGCTCTTCTGTCCACACGTGTTCAGGAGAATTCGATCCGAACGGGACGCTGACCAAGCGGCTGCCGCGTTTTTCGAAGGTCGCGAAATCGAGAACGGAAAAGCTTTGGCTGAGATACCCGGTATTGCTGAGTTTCTGCATGACGGTGGTGATTCGGTTGAGCGTATCCGCCTCAAATAGGGCAGGACTCTCAACCATCACCAGATACGATGTGCTGTAGGCAAGCGTATCTTCGTTCGACGGGGCTTGTACCTCCGTGCTTGCTACAAGCTGGGTGCCGAGGGCGGTAGTCTCAAGCACCATGGTTTCGGGTATGAGCTCTTCAACAATCGCAGAGCTTTGTTGAGGAGCGTACTCATCAGACCCTCCCCGGTAGGTCACACCTTTGCCTGTTTCATTCATCAGGGAGTTGTAATCTGCATCGAGGTGTAAAAATGAAGCGTGGTATAAAAAAAAGGCCGTAATCAGAAGAATCACAACCAAAGTCAATTTGCTGTGCTTTCCGACAAAGGCAAGTAAACTATGTTTCATGATACTCCCGAACAACGTACTAAGAAAAAGTATAGCATAGAGTCCTCATAATAAAAACATACCTGAATACCCAAATCAAAAGTGTATGGGCCAACAAGAAATACTGGACACAGATACTTCTCATACGTATACTATTTATGGTACTCATAGAAATATTCAATAGCTTAAAAAAAGGAATTACAAGCGTCATGCATCTATTCCATCGATTGTTCACCATGCTTGTATTGTTGAGTGCCTTTATCTGCACGGATCTTTTTGCAGTACACACCTATACATCAGAACCGGCTGCCGATTTCACCGCCACAGGACTGGTCAACAACAAGACTGGAGCCTTGGTAGGCACGCTCTTTCTCGATCCTTCACTCCCAGTCTCCAAGATTACCATCGCCCCGACCATGAGCTCTGCTTCCGTGCAGATGTACTACGTCAATCAGAACCAGTTGCACGTCAGCACTCTCTCGGGTTCTCTCTATGTTACTTATTTCAAAACCAATGGAACCCAGGTGGGAAGCAACCTGACCACCCAAAGTTCGCTTACCTTCAACTCCCTCGATGCTACCAGACCCGTCTCTTTTTATATCCTCGTAAACTCTTCCGAATACACAGCTTTTCTCAACACAGTGCGAAACATTTTTATAATCATACAATCGCCGAACAGATTTGTCAGCATGGGCTGTGCATCGGCATTCACCTTGCTCTCACCTTCCAACATGACTTATCCGGTACTTTCCAACCAAGGGGAGAGCACTCTCCCCACCCCCTTTGTAGGAGGAGGTCTCACGGGACCCGCGGGCGACCGGACGATCTTCATCGGGGAGCCTGGTGTAAGTTCAAACTTCTGGGTCAACTACAATATTGCAGACGAACCAGTGTACAACATCTCCTTTGCGAATAGTGATGTGTATATTCAGGATATCGGATATGCGACGCTTTCCCCCATACCTCTTACCAATCTTAATCTACAGGTGGAGAACTACCAGAACACCTACCTTGGGCAAAGCCGGGTGAACGTCCGCTTTTATCAGGATGGATACCCAACATTCCGCTTCCTTCACACAGCAAATCCTGCATGTCAATTGCCATACACTCTTTGGGTCAACCAAACCGAGGTCCCTTACAATATGCCCTTCAGCCCATGGCCGGCACCCATGGCCGCAATTAATGTTGCCCAGATTTCTCTGATGGTGAGGCAGCAAGATTTGGATGCTGCACTGGAAGGTGAATACACCACCACCATCACTGTGGAGGTCATCAGCGGCATCTAAATCAGGCTTGAAAGAACCCGAAACGTTTTCCTATATTGGATTAGTAAAAGCTTTTCTCGGCCATTTGGATACTGCGTATAGCCAGCCCTAAAAAAGAAGCTCCCTGAACAACACGACGAGCTCCAACAGAGTCATCTCTATAGGAAAAATGTTGGCTGTTTTTTAAGAAATAATGACTTCAAGCTGTTTATCTGTAATTCACTGAGCTAAATTCTAACGACAACCATATTTTCTCATAGAAACAGGTAGTAAATTTCTATAATCATAAAGAATTGCGGCCTGTCTCATAGTGCATTACATCCTGGAACAACCTCTAATGTACTTAGAGATTGAAAATAGAAGCACACGGAGTGTTTCAGGATATGTACATCATTTATTCCGGTCCGAACGACAAATACGAGTACCTGAGTATTGTGGTCGACCGGGAGAAAGACATATACAGCAACAGGAAGAGAGGGCTGTTCACCTTCGATCCGAACACCGGCACGTATGGGAAAGTTCCTGAGGACTTCATTGAGCCACGCGTTTGCGACAAAAGACGTATTGAAAGGG
>DJGJ01000022.1:0-42896 GCA_002432715.1 Sphaerochaeta sp. UBA5849
CTGGTGGTTATGATGATTTGGCGTCCCCAGGGAATTCTTGGAAGGGAGACCCGCCGGTATGGCAGTGCATCCGGGAAAAGCAAGGGGGGTGCACAATGATTCTCTTGGAAACTGAAGCATTGACCCGTGCTTATGGCGGTGTCATAGCTGTCAATAAAGTAGACTTTACGGTTGAAGGAGGCTTGATAACCGGTCTGATCGGTCCGAACGGGGCGGGCAAGACCACCCTGTTCAACAACATTACCGGACTCGATACTCCCTCATCGGGCAAAGTCTTCTTCAACCAGAAAAATATTACCGGCTATCCCGCCCACTCGATTTGCAGGATGGGTATTGCCAGGACCTTTCAGAACATCCGTCTCTTCAAGGAGTTGACGGTGGTGGAAAATGTGATGATCGGCAGGCATTTCAAGACCGGCAAAAGTGAGACCAAAGGGCGCTTCCTCAATGCAATCAACAGCTATATCCACCTCAAGGCCGAGGAAGAGCAAATTTACGAAAGAGCAAGTGATTGGTTGGATTTCTTTGATATGGGTTCGATGAAGAATGAGCTTGCCAAGAATCTTCCTTACGGAAGACAGCGGGAGCTGGAAATCGCCCGTGCTCTGGCAACCGATCCCAAACTGCTCTTTTTGGATGAACCGGCTGCCGGTATGAATCCCCAGGAAACGGACCATTTGATGGCCACCATCCGCAAGATCAGGGATTTGGGTGTTACCATCGTCTTGATCGAGCATGATATGAAGCTGGTGATGAACATTTGTGACACCATCACGGTTCTCAATTATGGACAGAAGCTTGCCCAGGGAACACCTCACCAGATCAAGCGCGATCCGAGCGTCATTGAAGCCTATCTTGGAAAGGAAGAAGAATGAAAGAGTTGCTAACCATTGACGACATCTGTGTCTCCTACGGAAACATCAAGGCTTTGCAGCATGTCTCCATGCATGTCAATGAAGGGGACATCGTCTGTCTGATCGGTGCCAACGGCAGTGGGAAAAGTACGCTTTTAAAAGCTATTGTCGGTCAGGAGCCTTTGGTGGGAGGTTCCATCTCTTTCGATGGCGAGGAGATTTGCAGGGCGAAGGCCGTAGTGGTAAAGGGTGAGAAACGCGGCAGGCATCTGACTACCGACCTTATTGCAGCCAAGGGGATTGCCTTGGTTCCGGAGGGCAGGCGGGTCTTTGCCGATATGACTGTTGAAGAGAATCTTGATATGGGTGCCTTCCTGGTGCGTGATGATACTCTGATTGCTGAACGCAAGGAGGCAATGTATGACTTTTTCCCGATACTCGGAGCGCGCAGACGGCAGAAAACCCGCTCGCTCAGCGGTGGTGAACAGCAGATGATGGCTATCGCCCGTGCTCTTATGAGCGGACCAAGACTCATACTGCTTGATGAACCCGGACTGGGACTGGCTCCGCTGGTCATTGCAGACATTTTTGAAAAAATCGATATGATCAACAAGCAGGACAAGGTCACGGTGTTCTTGGTTGAACAGAATGCACGCATGGCCCTGAAAGCATCCACCGAGGGGTACGTCATGGAGAATGGCAGGATTGTATTGCATGATGCATCCTCGGCATTGCTTGAGAATGAACAGGTCAGGGCGGCGTATCTGGGCGAATAATGACTGGAAATTAGCGCTCTCTTGAATTATAGTGTGAGTAGAGTAGGTAGGAGATTCAAATGATTATCGAACGAAGAATGACGCGCAATCCTGTTACGGCTACTCCGGATATGTCAATTGCCGAAGCTTCGGCCTTGATGAAACAGGAAAAGGTCCACCGCCTCCCGGTTCTCGACAAGGACAAGAAGCTGGTTGGAATCATAACCGAGAAAGACATCCTATACGCTTCTCCTTCGCCGGCCAGCAGTCTCTCCATTCATGAAATGGCCTATCTTCTCAGCAAGCTGACGGTCAAGAAGCTTATGAGCAAGAATGTGGTGACCATCAGCAAGGATACCACCGTTGAAGAAGCAGCCCGCATGATGGTCGATCAGGACTTATCGAGCCTTCCTGTTCTTGAAGGCGATAAGTTGATTGGAATCGTCACGAAAAGCGACATGTTCAAGATTCTTCTTGAGCTGTTTGGAGCCCGTCATTTCGGCGTCAGGGTCTCCTTCATCGTTGAAGACAAACCGGGAACCATTGCAAAGATCAGCCAGGCTCTCAGTGAGCAGGGCATCGACATCATCACCTTCGGTACCTTCATGGGAACCGATCCGACCAACGCAATTTGTACCATCAAGGTGCAGGGAGCCCCGATCAGCAAGGTGGTGGAGATCATCAAGCCCTTTGTATCCCAGCTGCTTGATGTGAGGGAGGTTTGAGTGCCTAAGAAGAAAAAGAAGGCCTCGGAACTAAGCAAGACGGCTGGAAACAGCCGTCTTCCTGTTGAGCCTGATGGCTATCACCCGTTTGAGGATATCAAATCTATCAAACCACAGATAATCAAGAAAGAGCAACCCAAGGTGGTAAAGAGCTCTGTCAGTGAACGCAAGGAGCCTTTGATCAAAGGCTACGACCCAAAGGCAAACTTTGGTGACATTCTCAAAAGCTGGGAAGCAACCGGAGAGCTTGACGGGGTCACCAAGCGAATGAAAAGTCACAGCAAGGTTCAGGTTGAGAAATCCTTTGCCGAGATTCTTGCCGAGTGGGAGGGTGAGAAGGTTGCAAACAAAGAGATTGAGCCGATCAAGAAAAGCGACAGCTATGTTCCAACCAAGGATTTCGGAGCTCTTTTGGATGCGTTCGAAGGAAAACAGGTTCCCAAGAAACGGAGTGTTGATACCCGTCCTGCTGAGAAAGTTGTTTCCAAAACTCCCTTGGCGCCCACCCCTGAAGTCGAGCAGGCCCTTCGGGAAAAGGATGAGCTGGACAGCGAACGTGAGAGTTCGGTGAGCTGGTCTTTTGCAGATACCTACCGCAAATGGAATGAGATTGCTGACGAAAGTGCAGCAATCCAGAAGGCCCGCAAGGAGAAGAAGGAGACCAAGGTCACAGAGCGCACCATCGGAGAGCTCAGGGCGTTGGAACCTGAGGCAACCTTGGATCTGCATGGAATGACAGTGCTTGAGGCGGAGAAGGCCACCTCTGATTTCCTGCGGGCTGCCAAGGATAAGCACCTGATCAAGGTAGCCATCATCACCGGCAAAGGCCTGCACAATGACAAGGGCTACTCCCTGCTCAAGGAAGCAGCCCTCTCCCAGATCAGGTTGAGCAAGGTGGTGCGCGAAGCGTACACACCGAAAGCCATGCATGGTGGAAGCGGAGTGGTTTGGGTTATCTTGAAAGCCGGTGAGTAGAGGGCGATGAGGGCATGAAAGAGGCCGGGTTCTTCAGGGAATCCGGCCTTCACTGGTATGATGGGATTAGCGCTCGCGATAGATGATGCGGCCCTTGGTCAGATCATACGGGGAGAGTGCAACACGCACGGTATCACCAGGAACAATCCTGATATAGTGCTTGCGCATTTTGCCCGAAAGATGGGCAAGGATAACGTGCTGGTTCTGTAGTTCCACGCGGAACATCGTATTGGGAAGCGCTTCGCGAACGACGCCTTCTACTTCAATTGCTTCTTCTTTGGCCACAAATCCTCCAAATATCTGCTTGAAAGCTAGGAAATTATATGCACTAGATGAGTGCGTGTCAACCTGACGCTACTTTACAAAGATGTCCCAGTAGCCCTTGATGAAGATAGCGAGAATGATTGCAGGCAGGATGTATTGGAAATACACGCGAAGAGCAGAGGGGAACCTAAGTCCTTCCCCACTGTCGGCTTCGGTGATGAATTTGTTCCATCCCCAGCCATATTTGTAGGTACAGTAGAGAGTAAAGATCAAGGAACCGAGAGGCAGCAATGTTGAGCTGACGATAAAATCCTCAAGGTCGAGGACTCCGGTACCGGGTCCGAACGGTTGGAAGCCTGCTAGCACGTTGAATCCGAGAACGCAGGGAATACTCAACAGGGAGATTGCAATAGCGTTGATCAAGGTCGCTTTCTTTCTGCTTGCACCCTTGGCATCGATCCAGAAGCTGATGATGTTCTCAAAGACTGCGATGAGGGTGCTCAGGGCTGCAAAACTCATAAAAAGGAAGAAAAGCGTTCCCCAGAACCGACCGCCTGCCATTTGGTTGAAGATGTTGGGCAGGGTGATGAAAATCAGCGACGGACCGGCATCGGGCTGTACTCCGAAGGCGAATGCCGCAGGGAAGATGATCAAGCCGCTGCATAGGGCGACAAATGTGTCCAGACTGATGATGCGGACGGCTTCACCGGTCAGGCGGTGTTTCTTGTCGATGTAGGAGCCGAAGATGGCAATGCTGCCGATACCCAAACTGAGGGTGAAGAATGCCTGCCCCATTGCGGCATACACAGCTTCGAAGAAGTTGCCTCCAAGTTTTGCAAAGTCAGGGATGAGATAGAATTTCAACCCCTCCGATCCTCCTTCGAGGGTGAGGCTGTTGATCGCAAGGATAAGCATCAAGGCCAAGAGGCCGATCATCATGTACTTGGTGATCTTCTCAACACCGCTTTGCAGTCCTCTGGCGACAGGCAAAAAGCCAAGGATCACTGCGATGATCATCCAAATGCCCATGGATACAGGATTTTCCAGCATCCCCCCGAAGAAAGCACCGACTCCCGCTGCATCAAGTCCGACAAAATCTCCCTTGATCATGTGGACGAAATACGAAAGCAACCAACCGGTGATGGTGGTGTAGAACATCATCAAGGTGTAATTGCCGATGATTGCAAGCTTGCCATAGAGATGCCAAGGCTTTTTTGTGGGCGTCAAGGTGTTGAGAGCCAAGCCGATGTTTTTCTTGCTCGACCTTCCGATGGCCAGTTCCATGACCATGACCGGAAGCCCGAGGATGATCAAAAACAGGATGTAAATGAGTACAAAAGCCGCTCCGCCATACCTGCCGGTGATAAAGGGAAATCTCCATACATTTCCAAGGCCTATGGCGCACCCGGCCGATAGGAGGATGAACCCTAGTCTGCTGGCCAATGTCTCACGTGCTTTTGTCTCTTTCATAACCGACTACTCTCACTTTTTTTGTGTTTGAAACTGTCTTGTAAAAAGACAATCGGAGTATTGTAGTAGGATGACAGGAAAAATTGCAACAGAAATGTGCAAAGCGGGCAAAGTCCGTTGACAGAGGAGCCAAGCAGGGGCAAGATACGAGCTAAGAACACATGCAAGAGGTGAAAAGAATGGCCAACGTAAAAGCATTGCAAGCATATTTGCAACAGCATGAACAGGTTAATGAGGCAATGGTAGCCTATACAGCAGCCTTGCAGCAAATTGCGGATGTTGACACCGCCATCGCCGCCCGCATCGTCAACGAATTGCATGATCAGAGGACTCACTTGAAGCTGATAGCAAGTGAAAACTTCTCTTCCATCGCCAGCCAGCTTGCCATGGGCAACCTCTTGACTGACAAATACAGCGAAGGCTATGCCTATCACCGCTTTTATGCAGGTTGCGACAATGTCGATGCAATCGAAGCCATCGCCTGTGACTATGCCTGCAAGCTCTTCGGAGCGGAGCATGCCTATGTGCAACCGCACAGCGGTGCTGATGCCAACCTGGTTGCCTACTGGGCCATTCTCAATGCACGGGTGCAGGTACCCACCCTTGCAGAACTGGGCGTCACCAATCCCAGTGAGATGAGCAGGGAGATGTGGAACCAGGTTCGTGAAAAGCTTGGAAACCAAAGAATCCTTGGATTGGATTATTACAGCGGCGGACATCTTACCCATGGATACCGCCAGAATGTCTCAGCACAGATGTTCGATGCCTATAGCTATTCGGTGGATCGACAAACCGGCTTGCTTGACTATGATGCAATCGAGCAGCAGGCAAAGGAAATCAAGCCGTTGATCCTTTTGGCCGGCTACAGCGCCTATCCACGCAAGATCGACTTCAAGCGGATGGCGGACATCGCTCATTCGGTTGGGGCTGTGTTCATGGTGGATATGGCCCATTTCGCCGGCTTGGTTGCAGGCAAGGTTTTTTCCGACCAGTACAATCCCGTGCTCTGGGCGGATGTGGTCACCACAACCACCCACAAGACCCTCCGAGGCCCCCGCGGCGGCATGGTTCTCTGCAAAGCTGAATTCGCGGAGAGCGTTGACAAGGGTTGCCCATTGGTAATCGGAGGACCGCTGCCGCATGTCATGGCTGCCAAAGCAGTAGCCTTCAAGGAAGCACTGGACCCATCCTTTGCAACGTACGCCCAAGCCATTGTCAAGAATTCTGAAGCTTTGGCTGCCGCGTGCCGCAGCGAAGGTATCACGGTCGCCACCGGAGGGACCGACAATCATCTGATGCTCCTGGATGTACGCTCCTTCGGCCTGAACGGTCGACAGGCGGAAACCGCCTTGCGTGAGTGTGGTGTAACCCTCAACCGCAATGCGCTTCCCTTCGATCCCAATGGACCTTGGTATACGAGCGGTCTGAGGATCGGGACTCCTGCAGTAACCACGTTGGGCATGGGCCCTGTTCATATGAAGGAGATAGCTTCGATCATCGCCCTTGTTTTGAAAAACACCAAGCCGGTGATTCTTACCAAAGGTGAAAACGCCGGGCAGCAGAGCAAAGCCAAGGCAACAACGGCCACGGCAGTGAAACAAGAGGCCCAGAGAAGGGTGCTTGCTCTCTTGGAAACATTCAAACTCTACCCAGAGCTGGATTTGGCTTTCCTTCAGAAGTACTTTCCTCTCGACAACGAGCAGAGGTGATGGTAGCATTGACGATGGTTGGAGGTTGTAAATGAGTAAGATTGTAGAGCGGCTTCGGTACAGCAAGGACCATGAGTGGGTCCGTCTTGAAGGTGAAAAGGCATATGTTGGAATTACCGACCATGCCCAGCATGAACTCGGAGAGATTGTGTTTGTAGAATTGCCTCCCCTCGGGGAGCGTTACGGGAAGGGTGAGGAAATTTCGACTGTTGAAAGCGTCAAGGCCGCCTCTGCAATCCTCAATCCGGTCGAAGGTGTAGTCTGCGAAGCAAATGAGGAACTTGATGGTTCGCCTGAACTCATCAATGAGGACTGTTATCAGCATCACCTGTATGTCCTTCATTCATTCAGCAAAGAGGATTATGACGCCTTGTTGGATGCAAAAGGCTACGAAGCGTACCTCGCTTCACTGTAAGGATCGTGTTTGCCGCCGCCGAATATGGCGGCGTTGTTCTGTCCAAGTACTCGGAGGTACCCATGGTTTACCCCTATATTCCCCATACCGATGAGGACCGAAAGCACATGCTGAAGGCCATCGGTGTTGATTCATTGGACCAACTCTTTGATGGGTTGGGAGAAGACCTTCTGCTCGCTGATTCGGTTCCCATCAGTCATGGGAGGACCGAGGATGAGGTCCAGCGGATGATAGATTCCATAGCCCAGCGCAACGTGAGGGGAATCCCGTTTCTCGGTTGCGGCTGCTATGACCACATTATTCCTGCGACGGTGAAGGCGCTCTCTTCGCTTCCTTCCTTCGTAACAGCCTATACACCGTATCAGGCTGAGATGAGCCAAGGTCTTTTGCAGGCCATCTACGAATTCCAGAGCATGGTGTGTGAAATCACCGGACTCGATGTTGCCAATGCGTCGCTGTATGATGGGGCGAATGCGGCCAGCGAGGCGGCATCGTTGATGATCGGCGCCAAGCGCAAAGCCACCACCGTTTTGGTTTCCGAAACCTTGCATCCCTTCACGCTGCAGGTGCTCAAGACATGGGCGAAGGGAACCGAGCATACCATCAAGTTGATAGCTGAGAAGGACGGGGTGGTTGATCTTTCCGGCCTTGCCTCCTTGCTGGACGACCTCTGTGCGGGTTTGATCGTGCAGAGCCCGAACCGCTACGGACTCTTGGAAGACTATACCGATGTTGCCTCCCTTCTGCACGAGAAGGGCTGTCTCTTTGCAATCTCCAACGATCCTCTTTCGCTGGCCATCCAAAAGAGCCCGGCGGAATGGGGCGCCGATATCGGAATCGGAGACACCCAATCATTGGGCCTGTCCCTGGCATTCGGCGGCCCGTCGTGCGGGTATATGGCTGTCAAGGAAGCGCTTCTCAGGAGAATCCCGGGTCGTATCGTCGGAGCTACGGTCGACGGACAGGGACGAAGAGGCTACACGCTGACACTCCAGGCACGTGAGCAGCACATCAAGCGTGAACGTGCTACAAGCAATGTCTGCTCCAACCAGGCCCTTGCGGCCTTGATGACCACGATACACTTGTCCTCCCTTGGCTGGGGCGGCATGGTTGAAGCCGCCAACCAGAGCTATGCAAAAGCCCATTACCTTGCCTATCATCTGGCACAACTGCCGGGGATCACCTTGATTTGGGACAAGCCGTTCTGGTGTGAGTTTCCCCTGGTGTTCTCCGATGCCAAGCGGATGCGCAAGTTCCTGCAGGAGCTGAGAAACGAAGGCATATTTGCAGGAGTGAGGCTTTCTGCACTAACCCGCCAGGTCAGGGATGAACTGGTCCTCTTGGTGGCCGTTACCGAAAAGCGCAGTCGAGAGGAGCTGGAGATGTATCTGGCCGCTGCACGGAGGGTGATGAAATGAGCGAACCATTGTTGATTGATTTGTCAAAGAAGGGGAGGAAGGCATATTGCTTCCCTCCGTTGGACCTTCCCCGCGGCTTCGAGCAAGCACTGCCTTCCCTGCCGCAGAATCTTGTACGCCAAAAGGACGCCCGTCTTCCCGAGGTGGCCGAGTTGGATGTGGTAAGGCATTTCACCCGTCTTTCCAATCTGGTGCATGGTGTGGACAACGGTATGTATCCACTTGGATCGTGCACGATGAAATACAATCCCAAGCTCTCCGAACATATCGCCGGCATGCACGAATTCACCCAGATCCATCCCTTGCAGGATGTTTCCACCTCGCAAGGGTGCCTTTCGGTCATGTACAACCTGTTGGAGGATCTTTCCTCGATTACGGGAATGAGCTGGGGAACCCTTCAGCCGTGTGCGGGGGCTCATGGCGAGTATACCGGCCTGAAGATGATTCGCTCTTACTTAGTCAAGAAAGGGCAGAGCCAACGCACCAAGGTGCTTATTCCCATCAGTGCCCATGGTACCAATCCGGCAAGTGCGGCTGTCAACGGCTTTGATGTGGTGCCGATTGCAAGTGATGGCGAGGGCATGGTCGATCTTGAGGATTTGGCTTCCAAACTCGATGAAAGCACGGCAGCCTTGATGCTGACCAATCCCAATACCTTGGGGTTGTTTGAGAAGAACATCCTGAAGATATCGGAAATGGTCCACGCAAGCGGAGCCTTGTTGTACTATGATGGGGCGAACCTGAATGCAATCATGGGTATGGCCACCCCGGGAGAGATGGGTTTTGATGTAATTCATCTCAATTTGCACAAGACCTTTTCCACTCCGCATGGAGGTGGCGGGCCGGGCAGCGGACCGGTGATGTGTAGTGATGCTCTGCGCCCGTTTTTGCCGAAACCAGATATCGAATTGACCGACAGCGGGTATGTCTATCGTTGGGATGAAGAGGATTCGATCGGCAAGGTCAGCCTGTTCTGGGGAAACTTCCTGGTACTTCTGAGAGCGTATGTGTATATCCTCAGGATGGGCAGCGAAGGCATCAGGGCGGCTGCCAGGCATGCAGTGCTCAATGCCAATTATGTGGCGGCCCGGCTTGAGCCGGCTTTTCCGATTCCCTATGGGAAACGGTGCATGCATGAGTTCGTACTCAGCTGTGCGCATCTGAAAGAACAGTACGGGGTCTCGGCCCAGGACGTGGCAAAAGCCTTGATTGATGAGGGCTATCATCCGCCTACGATGTACTTCCCTTCGCTGGTAAGCGAAGCCTTGATGATCGAACCGACGGAGAGCGAGAGTCTGGAGACCTTGGACGCATTTGTCGATACCCTGCTGGCGATTGCAGAGCGTGCAAAGACGGACCCTGAAAGCCTCAAGACAGCCCCCCATACCACCGTTGTGGGAAGACTCGACGAGGTGAGGGCTGTCAAGCAGCCTGATCTTCGATATTGATCGGCCTTCACTTTTTACTTTGCAGACTCTTCATTCGTGGAGTATCCTTTAGGTATGAAGAGACTACTGATTCAAAACGGACTGCTTGTTGATACAGAATGGACCAGGCATGCAGACATCTTGGTGGAAGATTCGAAAATAGTGCGTATCGCTGCATCGATTGAAGCTTCGGAGGTTCCTGAGGGAACTGAGATCATACACGCCGAAGGCTTGTGTGTGTTGCCGGGAATCATCGATGCCCATACCCATTTCCACTTGGTAAGCCGGGGTACGGTTACCGCCGACTCCTTCGTAGAAGGCAGCCGTTGTGCAGCCTACGGAGGGGTGACGTGCGTCATTGATTTCGCTGATGACGACAAGAAGGGGAATCTTGCCTCCTGTGCACAAGAGCGCATCAGTGCCATGCAGGCGCAAATGGCGGTAGACTTTTCCCTGCATCAAGGCCTTTACTCCTATCGTGAGGGGCTTGAGGAAGAGCTTGCAGGCTTGAAAAAGACCGGGGTGAAAGTAATCAAGATGTTTACCACCTACCGCAATGTAGGGTACCTGGTGGAAAAACGTGAGGAACTGAAGGCGATTTTCTCCCTGTGCAAGAAGCTTGACCTTTTGGTGAGTGTCCATTGTGAAGACGATGCAACCATTCAAAAGGTTGAAGCGGAGTACACTGGAGACTACAATCCACCCGCCCACGCCCTGCTTAGACCCAGCGAAGCGGAAGCCCGTGGCATTGACACGGTAGGCAGAGTTGCCTTGGAGCTGGATATGCCTTTGTATGTGGTGCACCTCTCCAGCAAGGCGGGACTGCAGAAGGTCCGCGAACTCAGGGCGAAAGGATTGAGGGTGATTGTGGAGACCACCCCCCACTATCTGTTCCTGAATAAATCAAAGCTTGAAGGACCTGATGGGGCCCTGTATGTCATGACTCCCCCCCTGAGAGGCGTTGAGGACAATGAGGCCCTGCAGGAAGCGGTGCTCAATGGTGAAATACAGATTATTGCCACCGACCACTGCTCATTCACTGTACAGCAGAAAATGGCAAGTGATGATTGCCGAACCATCCTGCCCGGCATCCCTGGAACCGAAGAGCTGCTGAGTCTTGTCTACTCCTTTGCTGCCAACAGTGGAAGAATCGGGGTGCAACAGGTGGTGAATCTTCTTTCGACCGCTGTCGCGAAGGCATTCGGTCTCTATCCTCGCAAGGGTGCGATCAGGGTGGGCAGTGATGCCGACTTGGTTCTGTTCGATTCCGATCATGCATGGACGATCAGCAAGGAGACCACCCATTCAGAGAGCAAGTACACGCCCTATGAGGGCATGCAGGTAATAGGAAAACCCCTGATGACCTATCTGCGCGGCCGCCTGGTGATGGGCGATGGGATGTATCTAGGGATTCCAGGCAACGGAACCTTCGTCCCCCAGCGTGAAGTAGGGCGAGGGAAAACCATCATGCATTGATGGATTGCACCATGAGCGGCAGCCAAGCAGGCTGCCGTATTTTTCTCTGCCTTTCTTGTCACAATCAGTTGTTTTCACTACACTAACGGCGAGGTATAGCCATGATCAGAGGAATACTATTTGATATGGATGGGGTTCTCATCGACTCGGAACCGGTAATCCTGCAAGCTGCAATCGCGTATCTGGCAGATATCGGGGTTACGGCACGGCCAGAGGACTTCATCCCTTTCATTGGTACGGGTGATAAGCGGTATCTGTGCGGTGTCGGTGAGAAGTACGGGGTATCAATCGACTTTGAGCAAGCCAAGCACTCCTTGTTCGACTACTACCGCCGGTTTGCCAACGACCGTGGGCCCATGCCCGGCGTCCATCGGTTCATCGCCAATGCCCGCAAGGCAGGACTCAAGCTGGCCCTCGCCACCAGTGCACTGCGCATGAAGGCTGCGATCAACCTCCAGGCGATCGGATTGGGATTTGAGGATTTCGATACGGTTGTAACCGGTGACTTGGTGAAGAGGACCAAGCCCAATCCCGACATCTATCAGCTTTCGGCCCTTTCGATGGGTCTAGCTACCGATGAGTGCCTGGTTGTAGAGGATGCCCTCAACGGCGTACAAGCCGGTAAGGCTGCAGGCTGCTCGGTGTGCGCACTGCAATCATCATTCACCGTCTCTGAACTGGCTGAAGCCGGAGCGGATTATATCCTCACAAGTCTTGATGCCTTCGAGGATTTCTCAACCATCGGGCAGTTCAATGCCCTCTTGGATTCTTATCACGGCAATGACGAACGCACTGTATATGGTGCAAACAAGATTTTGGAAGCCGGACAGGCAATGATGGGAGAGAAAGCGTTGTTGGAGTTCTGCATCGAGCAAGCAGCCAAGGCCCGCAAGAATGCCTACGCCCCGTATTCCCACTATAAGGTGGGAGCTGCGGTTGTCAGTGCCAAGACAAACCGTGTCTACAGCGGCTGCAATGTTGAGAACTCCAGTTATGGTGCGACCATCTGTGCCGAACGCAATGCCATCCTCAATGCCGTAGCCAATGAGGGGGTCGTCGGCATCAAGTTGTTGGTGGTGGTGAGTCAGGATGCTCCTCCTGCCCCTCCCTGCGCCCAGTGTCTGCAGGTGCTTGCAGAATTCTCAAAGCCGGAAACCGAAATCCATCTTGTCGATGTACACTGTGCCGAGGGAAGGGAAGGCGCTCATAGCATATACACCTTTTCCGAACTGCTCCCTCATCCCTTTATTTTCCCGAGCATGAGGTCATGATGAAACGACTGTGTCTTTTATTCCTTCTTGTACTGTTTCTATTCTTCACCCTAGGTTGTTCATCCACCAGTCATATGTTGAGTCCCAAGGTGCTTGATGATACGTTGCCGCTGGAGGAGAAACTGCTCTCCTTCAACATCCCCAAGGTCCAGGTCACCTATCCCACCGTCTATTATGACGGACTTGAATGGCGCGACCGCCTCATTGAGTTGATCGAGGGGGCCGAGGACTATCTGATAACCTCGGCGTTCCTTGCATCCAGTTCCGAGGAGCTGGAAGGCCTGTATGCCGCCTTGGTTCGTAAAGCAGAAAGCGGGGTACGGGTCTACTTTGTAGTGGACGGTACCGGCCCGTTTGACATGACCGAGACCCGCTTCCACCTGATACCCCTTAAGTTCCTCCGCGACAGCGGGGTGCACCTCTTGGAGTACAGTCCCATGTCGGCTGCACGCCTGGTAAGCGGAATCAACCTACTGTACCGGGACCATCGAAAGTTCCTGATCATTGACGGCAAGCATTTGGCGGTCGGCGGAATGAATCTGAATTATATCTCCATCGGAGCCTCCGAAGAGGACCTGCAACGTGACAGCATGTATGAATTTTACTCACCCTCACTTGCTGCAACCATGCTCGATCACTTTGTTCCCTGGTGGAACGAGCAAAGTTGGGAAACCATCAATCGGGAGGACTTTCCCGTTGACTGGCAGGCAGCCGATGGTCTGAAAACCTACGATGCCTTCTATGTGGACCAACATCCGAAGTCGGATAAGCTGAGCCTGCTTTTCGGCTCACTGCTCAACGAAGCCGAGCATGAGATAAAGGTGCTGCCCTTCCTGCCGTTCATGGACAAGCATATGATGGAGGCTTTTCGGAGGGCTCAGGAGAGGGGAGTGGATGTTACAATTATTGTTCCTTTCGATAAACGGGTGGGTAACCGGAAAGGAATCGAGTTTATGGCACAAGACCTGTTGACCATGGGCATCAATCTGAGAATAGAAAAAGAGAGCGATGCGAGTCAGAGGCTTCTGCATGAGAAGCTGATGATCGTCGATGACCGATATGTGGTGATAGGATCTACGAATATCAACTACCGCTCCTTCAATCTGGCGTATGAAACGGCACTGGTCATCGACAGCCCCGAGTTGGCCAAACAGGTTGAAGCTCACTTTGACTCACTGTATGAGAATACCATGCCCATCACCGAGGAGATGGCAGAGAAATGGCAAAAGTTTTCGAGCTATCCACGCTTCGTCTTCGGGTTTATTGGAGGTTGAGCGTGAAACGTCTTCTTGTATTCCTGGTAATTGGATTGCTTCTCATCGGTTCTCTCTCTGCACGCAGTGTAGGATACGCTCTGGGCTATTATGGACAGAGTGTGGAAGCCGATTCCGAGCTGACCTCCAGCGGTGCCGAGTTTTCGCTGGTCTACAAGCCTTTCAACCTGGCATTTGCAAATCCGTCGGTTATCGGCAGGACTGCATTGGGAACCCTTGAAGATGGGGCGTATAGGGTTCCATACCTCCAAATTGGCTTGGGTCTGGACCTCTTCCGGACGACCCGCCATCCATTTAATTTTCTGGCCCACAATATCATTGCCTATTCGCCGATGATAGGAGTCTCCTACGCATTCGACCCGAGAAGGGATACTGCATTGCTGGCTCTGGAAGTCAGTCCGTTCAAGTTGATCCAGAAGGACTTCTGGTACGAGGTGCTCAGCCCCTTCTTCCTCTATGACATCGTAAAGGGTGAGATGGATAGCTGGGGTTTCAATATCATCCGATTCACATATTTCTTGAAGTAGGTTCGTATGCAAAAGAGAGTATTGCTGTTGATCATAGTGCTTGTGCTGGCTTTTCCTGCGTTTGCAGGCTTTTTTGATGTAGGGATCACCCTCGGCACCAATGCCCATCTGGGTGAGAAGGACCTTGATCCGAGCCGGTTGAAACTGGCTTGGGGAGCCTCGATTGGATTGACCGATGTCTGGGAGCTGGACATACAAGCCAACACCCAGTTGGTTCCCACCTTCCTCGATACCACTTCCGTTTCATTTCTCATCCAGAGGGCGTTGTTGGGCCAGCGTTCCACCGGTGGACAAACTGCCGGGATGGGCATCAATTCGTTGGTTGGCCTTGGAGTGATGCTATCGCCGTATACCCTCGATGGGAGAACAACGCTGTCCCACCTTCTGGTTTCATTGACTCCGCTTACCGTTGGAAGCCCGGTAATCGGCAAGCGCGAGAGGGCTCTCACCGTCACGCTTGCCTACAACCTGCATACAAAGCAAGTAGGGGTTCTTTTCGACCTCTTGAAGTTCGATTTCTACGTGGTGGGGTCCTATAAGGATTACCGTTAGCAACCCTGTTCAAGAGCCATTATCTTATCCACTCTTCGCTGATGGCGGCCGCCCTCAAAGCTCGCTTCAATGAAGGCATCGAGCATTTCCACCGGATCCTCGCCGTAGTTGATTCTCCCGCCGAACGCGATGAAGTTTGCATTGTTGTGCTTTTTGGCCATGGCTGCAGCATAGCTGTTCTGCGGCAGGGCGCATCGGATTCCTTCGACCTTGTTGGCGCTGATGGAGATGCCTATCCCGGTTCCGCACAAGAGTATGCCGAAGTCATAGCCTCCCTTTTTGTACTCTTCGCAGGCAGCTTTTGCCATATCCGGATAATCGACTGAGTCGTTGGTCTTGACACCCAGGTAATTGACCTCGTACCCGATTTTCTTCAGGTAATCATCAAAAATGGTTGCAAGTTCAACAGCCCCATGATCATTTGCTAGTACTACACTTGGCATGTTCGTCATCCTCCATACCTGATGGTACTCCATTCGGGAGCTTCTGGCTAGCGTGTTTTCCGTTGTAAGTCTTGCACAACTAGGGTAAGATGTGGCATCGAGAGGAGTGTGACGTGGCTGAGATTTATGTGATCGGGCACCGGAATCCCGATATGGACAGCATCTGCGCTGCCTACAGTTATGCCTATCTGAAAAATAAGGTCGATCCTGGCAACACCTATATCCCTGTTCGTTGCGGAAGTCTCAATGATGCCACCAAGGCACAGTTTGAAAGACTCGGTGTCGCTCCTCCTCCCTTCATCAAGGATGTTCGCACGAAGGTGAGCAGCGTCACCAGGAAAGCCGACTCGGTGGTGCAGGTCGACGACCCGGTCTATACCCTTGTCTCCTTTTATGGGACTTCCAGCCGCTCTTCCGTCGTTCCCGTAATGGAGGGTGAGAAGTATCGCGGCCTGCTCAGCGTCGACGAGGTAAGCAGTTTCATCCTCAAGGAGAACAGCGGCAAGCGGCCGCTGTACCACTTCGTGGTTGATAATTTCCCCAAGGTGCTGAAGGGTTCTTTTTTAAGGAAAGGAGAGAGCAAGAGCTTCTCGGCACCCATCATGGTCGGAGCGATGCGCTATGTGGTGTTCTGCAGGCATATGGAGGCCCTTCAAGGCCAAGCTCCGATTTTGGTGGTTGGTGATAGGGAAGACCATATTAAAAAAGCTATCGAACTGCAAATTCCGGCTATTGTTCTTACTGGTATCGAACATGAAGTCACCAGCAATGTCGATTGGGACTCCTACCGTGGTACGGTATTCGTAAGTGCATTGGATACTGCCGAAACCTTGCGGCTTCTGCGCTTGAGCGTCCCGGTGGTCCAGCTAATGGTCCAAGATCCCCCAAGCCTTCAGGCCGACACCCTGTTCGAAGAAGCCAGGGACATCCTGGCCGAGAGTGAATTCCGCGGCCTTCCTGTTTTTGATGGAAAGACCTACACAGGGTTTGTCACACGCCGTTGTTTTTTGCGCAAGCCGAAAACCAAGCTGATCATGGTGGACCACAATGAGACCGAGCAGGGCGTGGAGGGACTGGAGGAGGCGGAGGTGGTGGAAATCATCGATCATCACCGCCTCGGCGCGGCAAAGACACGCAACCCTATTTTCATCTATTGTGAACCACTCGGTTCGACTTGTACCATCATATACAAGCTCTTCAACCGAAACGGCGTCCCCATCACGACCGAGGTGGCAAAAGTCCTGCTCAGCGGCATTATCAGCGATACCATCATGCTCAAGAGCCCGACCACCACGTTCGAGGATTACACTGCAGTCCAGGACTTGCTGGCCCTCGCACAAGTTGCCGACATGGTGAGCTTCGGACAAACCATGTTTGCAAGCGGTGCTTCCCTTGCCAAGGAGAATCCCCGCAAGATGTTGGAGTCCGATTTCAAGAAATACAGGGAACTGGGCGTAACCTTCGGAATCGGTCAGTGCGAGGTCACCACCCTCAGTGATGTGGATGACTACAAGGCTTCCTATCTTGCCGAGCTGGACAAGCTGAAGGTTGAGCACAACCTCGATTGGGCGATGTTCCTGATAACCGACGTCGTTCGGGAGAACAGCGTCCTCTTGATGACGAGCATGCCGATTGCTGAGCGCAAACTTGCCTACAAGAAGGAGAGCGAAGGAAAATTCCTGCTTTCCGGGGTGCTGTCACGAAAGAAGCAGCTCCTGCCGGAGATCCTTCGGGTGCTGGAGGAGTAGGGTTACTTGATCTCCGCAATGGTGTTGATCGAGGGAATGGTCTTGAGGTTCTTGATGATTTTCTTGAAGTCTTCCTCACGCTCGACTTCCATGGTGAAGGTGCCCATCAATTTGCCTTCCTCGTCATCGAACAGGCGTCCTTCAATGAGGTGGCCCTTGAACTTGCGCAGCGTACCTTCGATTTCTCCGAACAAGTCGTAGGTGCGCTTGCTGGTTACGCTGAAGCGTTTGGTGAGCTTGGGAAACTCCGTCTCCCACTCCACCTCGATCGAACGGTCGACGATTTCGCTCATGTTCTTGAGGTTCGGACAATCGCGCTTGTGTACAATGATGCCCCGTCCCCTGCTGATGTATCCCACAATGTCATCGCCTCGGACAGGCGAGCAGCACTGTGCGATGTGAATCATCATATTCTTCTCATCACCGACACGGAACTTCATCCGTTTCGCATCGACGACCTGGCGTACAATGGTTTCGTCATCCATGACCGTGACGGGCGGCTGCGGCTCGAGCTTTCCAGGCGGTTCCACTACCTTGCGCTTGGCGATGATGTCCTTGTCGATGAGGATGTTTTCATCATACTTGTTCAGCCACGCCTTGATTTTTTTGCGCGCGCTGTTTGTTTGGGCGTAGCGCAGCCACTGCAGGTGGGGTCTCGCGTTTGGACTGGTCAAAATTTCAATGACTTGGGTGTTCTTAAGGGGAGCGTTGAGCGGGATGATCGACCCATCGGCTTTCGCCCCGGTGGTGTGATTGCCGACTTCGGTATGAATCTGATAGGCGAAGTCCAACGCCGTTGCGTTGGCCGGAAGCTCGACAATGTGGCCTTGCGGGGTGAACACATAGATGGTGTCTTTCAGCAGTTCTCCCTTGATGTCATCCATATACGATTCACTGGTCTCGATTTCATTCGACCAGGTCTTCAGCTTGCTGATGATCTTGGAGAACTGCTCGTTGTCCATCTTGGACCACGAACCGCTGTCGCTGCCTGTCTCGGCCTTATAGGACCAGTGGGCGGCGACACCGTACTCGGCGGTGAAATGCATCTCCTTGGTCCTGATCTGGATTTCCAGCAGCTTGCCGTCCAACGCCATGACGGTTGTATGGAGGCTTTGGTAGTTGTTCGCCTTGGGCATGGCGATGTAGTCCTTGAATCGCCCTTCAATCGGGGGCCACAGGCGGTGCACAACCCCGAGGATCGTGTAGCATTCGGTGACAGTGTTGCAGAGGATTCGAACGCCGAGGATATCGAATATCTCATCGATTTCCTTCTTGCGCTTCTTCATCTTCATGTAGATCGAGTAGGTGTGCTTTGCACGGCTTGTGACGATGATGTCACTGAGGTTTGCATCACCGCAGGCTCGGTATATGGATTTCTCAATCCTGCTCAGGTATGCTTTCTGTTCGCTCTTTTTGGAGAGCAGGTACTCTTGTATGTAGTTGAAAGTATCGGGCTTGAGAATCTTCAAGCTGAGGTCCTCAAGCTCGTCCTTGAGCCAGGAGATGCCGAGCCGGTCGGCAAGCGGGGCGAAAATATCCAGCGTGTCGCCGGCGATCTCCCGAGCTCTCTCCGGGTTGAGATGCTGCAACGTACGCATGTTGTGAAGCTTGTCGGCAAGCTTGATGATGATGACCCTGATGTCCTTGCTCATGGCGAAGAACATCTTGCGGATGGTCTCAGCCTCGGCCAAGCTCTTATTCATCGTCTTGAGGTTGGCTATCTTGGTCTCACCCTCGACCATATCGGCTACACTCTGGCCGAAAAGCTCTTTCAGTTCCTCATAGGTGGTGGCGGTATCCTCAAGGGTGTCGTGGAGAAGTCCTGCACAGATGGTATCGGCATCCATCTTCAACTGAATCAGGATCTCCCCTACAGCCAAGGGGTGGATGATGTAGGGCTCCCCGCTGGCTCTTTTCTGGTTCTCATGTTTGCCCGCCGCAAACGTGGCGGCAGCCAGGAATTTCTCTTGGTCGGTCTTGGAATACTTGAAGGCTTTTTGGATGAATCGTTCGATCAGCTGTTCGTACATGCAAGGACCCCCCATACGACTCGATCGCGCCCTGACAAGTCGCGCTCAATTCTTACATCGCTGAATCGACGTGAAGCAAGGAGTGCCGCGACATCCTCCGCCTGCCGATAATCACACTCCAAGAACAAGGCTCCACCGGCCGCAAGGTGGTTCACACTCTCGTCGACCAGCGTCCTGATGAGAGCAAGCCCGTCCTCATGAAAGCCTTCAAGAGCAAGCCTTGGCTCCCACCGTACCTCTTGGGAAACTTCGTCGCACCACGAGGTTGTGAGATAGGGTGGGTTGCTGACGATGATATCATAGTTTGCATCGGTAGGGGAGAGCAGATTCCCTTGCAAGATTGTCACTGGCTTGGTGAGCAGGCGCTTTGCATTCTCCCTTGCGACGGACAAGGCCCCTTCGCTGATGTCGCAGAGCGTTATCTCGGCGTCCAGTTCAAGTGCCAAGGTTATGCCGATGCATCCACTGCCGGTGCATACATCGATGATTGAAGGTGCGCGATACCTTTTCCTGGAGTACCCGATGACTGCCTCTATGAGGGTTTCTGTGTCGGGGCGGGGTATGAGCACCCGCTCATCGACGAAAAAGTCACGCCCGAAGAACTCCTTGCTTTCGAGGATGTAGGCCATCGGCTTGTGCTGGAGACGCTCGTCACGAATCGAGGCAAGTTCTTCCAATTGGGAATCGGAAAGCTTTCGATCGTAGAGAAGAATCTGTTTGGCTTGGTCCAAACCCGTTGCCTTCTGGAGCAGAAGTCGTGCATCAAGGTCGCACGTGGAACCCAGCCCCGCCGTCTTGAGCAAAGCGGCGGTTTCAACTTTCCACGCTTGGATGGTCTGCACTGTATCAACCTTCCTTCAAGGCAGCCTCACCGGCGGCGATTTTCAGCGCTTCGATCACCTCGTCAAGCTGACCTGCCATGATGAGCTCAAGCTTGTACAGTGTAAGGTTGATACGATGATCGGTAAGTCTGTTCTGGGGGAAATTGTACGTCCTGATGCGTTCGCTGCGGTCACCGCTGCCGACTTGATTCTTTCTAGCTTCGGCCCGTTCCCGGTTTTTCTTCTCTTCCTCCAGGTCATAGAGGCGTGAGCGAAGCACCCGCAAGGCCTTGGCCCTGTTCTTGATCTGGCTCTTCTCATCCTGGCAGATAACCACCAATCCGGTGGGGAGGTGGGTCATCCTTACTGCACTGTCGGTTGTGTTGACACACTGCCCGCCGGGGCCTCCTGCACGCATGACGTCGATCTTCAAATCCTCTTGGCGGATTTCAATATCGGTCTCTTCCGCTTCGGGAAGGACTGCAACGGTGACGGCGCTGGTATGAATTCTTCCCCCGTTTTCAGTCTCGGGGACTCGTTGGACACGGTGCACCCCGCTTTCCCACCTCAGCGAACCATAGACATCCTTTCCACTGATGGAAACGACCAGCTCCTTGTATCCCCCGATACCGGTTTCATTGGAGGAGAGAATCTCCATTTTCCAACCCTTCGCATCGGCATAATGAGAATACATTCTGTACAGGTCCGCAGCAAACAGGGCGGCCTCTTCGCCACCGGTTCCGGCACGGATTTCCATGATGATGTCCTTGCCTTCCAAGGGATCGGGGGGTATGAGCAGAACCTTGGTTTTCTGTTCGCACACGACCAGTTCCTTTTCAAGCTCATGAAGTTCTTCGCGGGTCATCTCCAGCATTTCCTGATCAGTCTCATCCTTCATGAGCTGATGTGCTTCATTGATCTGGGTATTCAATGAGCGCATCAACCTCAACTGGTCGATGATGGGAGCAAGATGCGATCGCTCCTGGTTGAGGCTTTTATAAAGTTTCATGTCCTGCATGGTTTCAGGACGGCTTAGTTTATCGTCTATTTCTGCGAGTTGTTTCTCATACTCGGGCAGTTTCTTCAGCATTCGTCTCTCCTACAAGTAAAGTATACAAAACCGCTGGCTCTTTGCATAGCGTTGCTAGATATCCAGTTGGGAGAGTGCAAGACGATTCTTTTTGATCTGGTCGGCATCGAGCCGGTTCATCCTAAGAAAGAGCAATCCTCCCAGCAGGAAAAACACGGCGGGAATGAGTCCCATATGCAGTCGTATTCCCCACCGTGCCGACTCGGTTATGAGCTGGTCGTCAAAGCCGGTGAGCTTGTGCACCACAAAGAATACGATGGCCTGGCTTGCATAGCTGAAACGCATGAAAAATGCCCTGATACCCAAGACGACCCCATCATCACGGCGCTTTTGCTCAACTACCAGGCTATCGATGACATCGGCCATGGCCGGGCTCATGAAGGTCCAGAACCCGCCAAAACCAAGACCCCAGAGTGTCATGCCAACGATGAAGGAACCAGCATTGGGAAGAAAGGTGAGCGGCAGGGCAAAGAGGGCGAGGGCAAAACTGGAGAGAATGAGCATGCGCTGATTGTTCTTGATCTTCTTGGCGATACGGGTCCACAAAAGGATGGAGAGCAGGGTGCCGACAAGCATGCCGGCGAAAATCGGGGTGGCCTGCGTGCTTTTGCCTCCCAGTACATACTTGACCACATAGTTGACGCTGGCGGTCATCAGCATGCACCCGCTTTGGTAGCAGAACAAGAGGATTACGAAAGCAAGCAGATTGCGGTTTTTCAGTGCCTTGCGCATTTGGCTGAAAAAGGGAGGAGCCTCTTTGGTGTGTTGCTCGGAAAACCGGTTGATCATCTGCTTGGTCTCAGAGACACCATAGCTCAAACCCAAGGTGCACGCTATGCTGATTGCTGCAATGACGATGGCGCAAACTTGATAACTTGCCCTTACTCCATAGGAGAAAAAGAGCGGTGGGATGATGAACCCGGCGGCAATGCCCAGTACGCCGATGCCCGTTCCGATGGCGGCTGTGGTGGTCCTCTCCTTGTCGGTGCGGAACTTGTCAGGATACAAGCTCTGATAGTTGACTTCCCACAGGGAATACAGGCCGTCGTACAGGCAGATGGTGATGACCATCCACAGAAAGACGGGCAAAGGCTGTTTTTTTGCATCCCAGGATGCGGGCACTGAAAAAATCATGATGAAAGCGAGGCTGCAAAGCACCAAGCCGCCCATGATCCAGACAAACCGCCTGCCGAATTTTTTGGACAACGGTGCCGTCTTGTTCGTCATATAACCGATGATCGGGTCGTTGACGGCATTCCAAACCGAATAAATCACTGTAGCCAGGGCGGCATACGCACCTGACAAGCCCACTTCGGTCTCATAGAACATGAATACAATCGATCCAAACGCCCCGGTGAGAAACTCGGCGATGAACTTGCCCATCCCGTAGGAGACCATGATGCCTTTCTTGACCATATGTGATGCCCTTCCTCTTCTTTTCCTTATACCGTAGAGAGAGGGGTGTGTCAAAGCAAAAGAGGGTTATCGCTTGTCGACTGTGAATCGCACCACCATGTGTACGGTTGCCGGCTGGTTGCTCTCATTGGTTATAGAGTGTTCGATATCGCAGTGATAGACCAAAAAATCACCTTTCTTGATCTCGGCGACATTCTCCCCGACCTGTACTTTCACAGCTCCCTTTACTACGGTCAAGAATTCCTGGGTGCCGGGGTAGTGGGGTTCACTTGCGAGCTTGCTGTGAGGTTCGAAGGTGAGCAGGTACATCTCCAGCTCCTCGACCATGTTCAAGGGACTGAGGATGCGGATGGAGACTCCATTGTCACGGGTCTCCATTTTGGGGGCATCGTCGCCGGCGGGATTGAGACTGAACACCCTCTTGGGCTGGTCGTCGGTATCGAGCAAGTCGTTGAGCTCAACATTCAGGCCGCGGGCTATCTTCCAAACGGTAGCTACGGTAGGATTGACCTTGTCGGATTCTATCTGGCTGAGCATGGCCTTGGAGACACCTGAACGCTCAGAGAGCACATTGAGGGTAAGTTTGCGGCTGCTGCGTATCCGTTGGATGTTTTTGCCGATCATCGGAGGGTTTTCCATCTCACTGCTCCTGCTGGGTAAAAAGTTTGACATAGTGAATTAGGTTTATTATAATGAACATGTTCATTGTAAGCCGGGTTGTCTGCCTTGTCAAGAAAAGCGCTCGTCGGAGGTCGCTATGAAGAACATCCTGATCATCGGTTCATTGGGCCAATTGGGCTCTGAAATAGCTTTGGAGTGTCGCAAACGATACGGCGATGACCATGTCGTACTGACCGATATCCGCAATGATGTCAACAAACCTTTGGTGGAAGGCGGGCCTTTCTATCTTGTTGACGCCCGCGATGGACAGAGTGTGGATGCGATTGTCAAGAAACATGATATCGACACCATCTACCATTTGGCTGCAGTACTTTCTGCAAGGGCGGAGAAAGATCCCCTGAATGCCTGGAATCTGAACATAGGAGGCTTGATCGCCACCCTCGAGGTTGCCAAAGCCAACGGTTGTGCGGTTTTCACCCCCTCCTCGATCGGGGCTTTCGGCCCGACCACCCCCAAGCAGTTTACACCCCAGGATACAATCCAGCGGCCGACATCGATCTATGGAGTCACCAAGGTCGCCGGCGAGCTTCTTTGTGACTACTACTACCACAAATTCGATGTCGACACCCGTGGCATCCGCTTTCCCGGGGTCATCAGCAATCTTACACCCCCGGGAGGAGGAACCACCGACTATGCAGTAGAAATCTACTACGAGGCGGTCAAGAACCACCACTATACGTGTTTTCTTCGCGGAGACACCTACCTCGATATGATTTACATGCCCGACGCGGTACAAGCAGCCATCCAGATCATGGAAGCCAATCCCGCCAGGCTGCGCCATCGCAATGCATTCAACATCGCTGCCATGAGCTTCTGTCCCGAAGAACAGGCTGCCTACATCCGTACGCATATTCCTGATTTTACCATCAGCTATGATATCGATCCGGTCAAGCAGGCCATCGCCGACTCTTGGCCTGACAGTCTGGAAGACTATGCCGCCCGGGTTGAGTGGGATTGGAAACCCCGATACGACCTGGCAACCATGACAGCGGACATGCTGGCTACCATCCAAAGGAGGGGGGTATGAACGAATCAGTGCGACAGGAACTACAGCAGTTCTTTGCAGAGCAGGAACGTCAGGGACTGCTCAAGAAGGAACGGGTGCTAGCAAGCCCCCAAGGCCGCAGCATCGAGGTTCAGGGAAGAAAGGTTTTGAATTTTTGTGCAAACAATTACCTCGGCCTTTCTGATAACAAGGAAGTCATCCAAGCTGCCAAGGACGCCATGGACAAGTGGGGCTATGGACTCTCCTCGGTGAGGTTCATCTGCGGCACCCAAGCATTACACAAGGATTTGGAAAGGCGCATCAGCTCTTTTCTGGGAACCGACGATACGATTTTGTTCTCCTCCTGTTTCGATGCAAACGGCGCCCTGTTCGAACCGCTGTTGGGCGCAGAGGATGCAGTCATCAGCGACGAGCTGAACCATGCATCGATCATTGACGGCATCAGGTTGTGCAAGGCCCAGCGCTTTGTGTACAAGCACAGCGATATGCAAAGCCTGAAAGAGTGCCTCGAGCAGAGCCGGCAATGCAGGCGCCGCCTCATTGCAACCGACGGGGTGTTCTCCATGGACGGGGATGTCGCCAAACTCGCAGACATTTGTGCACTGGCAAAGGAGTTTGATGCCCTGGTGATGGTCGATGACTCACATGCAACGGGATACTTGGGTCCTACAGGACGTGGAAGTGTGGAACTGTGCTCAGTGGAAGGCCAGGTGGACCTGATCACCACCACCTTCGGGAAAGCCTGCGGAGGAGCGAGCGGTGGTTGCATCTCAGGCAACCAGCTGCTGATCGACCTCTATCGCCAGCGAGCCCGGCCGTACCTGTTCTCCAACACGCTCGCTCCTGCCATTTGCGGCGGGACGCTCAAGGTTTTGGATATCCTGGAGCAGGGGAACTCCTATAAGGACCTGACCATGCGCAATGCCAGGCACTTCCGCACCCTCATGGAAGCAGCGGGTTTTGACCTGGTCAAAGGAGAGACCGCCATTGTACCGGTCATGGTATATGATGAGAACAAGGCGGTTGCTATGGCCGACGCCCTGCTTGGGCGGGGTATCTACGTCATTGGATTCTGTTATCCGGTCGTTCCCCAGGGAAGGGCGAGGATCAGGGTGCAGCTGTCGGCCGTCCATACCCAAGAGGATATTGAGACAGCCGTCGACGCCTTCGTGTCGGTAGCCAAACAGATGAAGCTGCTCTAGCCGAAGATCCGTTGCTCCAGTTCTTCCCCATACCTCTTCAAATCGGCAAGTACGCGTTTCTCCTCGGCTGAGATTTCCGTACTTGCCAATTTTTCTTCAATCTTTCGCTTGAAGAAATTCCAGTTCATCTTTATGCTACCCGGCGGGTTGAGGGTGCGATTTGCACAAAAACTTCTCCACTTGCGTTTCTGCTCATCATTGAGGACTTCACTCCAGTTGCGTCCTACATGCCTGAACAGCATGGGTGCCACCCGGCTGTCTTCAAAATCAAGGTGCAACGAAAGCTTCTCCTTGGGCTCTGCCTGACGGATGATGTTGAACCGTTTCTGGTCGGCATCACCGAAGAACCGGTCGTAGAGCTGGAAGTCCACATCGTCGACGCCCTCATACGTTTCGACGACATTTCGGGCTGTCATGAGCAGTTTTGGTTGATTGATGATCTGCTGGTGCCTATAGAGGGCCAGATTCTTGTCGATTCCCAGTTTGATGGCCAGTTGGTCGGTCAGGACGTTCAACGGGGAGACAAACGGACACTTGTTGATCGAGAGGGTGAACACACCTTCGGTTTTCAACAGCGTCTCTTCGGTTGCCTGCAGCAAAGGAGCAGTATCCTTGCTCAAATCGAAACAGATGATGGCGTTTGCGTTGCTCTTCATGTGGGTGATGGGAGTGATGAGACGTGAACAACCCTCATTCTTGCTGAAGAACGCCGCGGTGTAGAGCACCGGATCGCCGAACGGAGTCTGCACAATCTTTTTTACCTGTGTTTTTTTTCGCAAGGCGAAATAATAGTTGTACAACTTGGGCTGCTTCTCCTTGATCAGGGCGGCAATGGCGATGGTGGCCCGCACATCGACCAGGGCGTCATGGGCCCCGACCTGCTCGATATTATTGGCTTCGGTCAAGGCAACCAGGCGGAAGGTTGGATTGCCGGTCTCCTCCTTGCGGGGAGGCCAGGTGATTCCTTCGGGCCTGAGGTCGTATGCCGCACGCACCAAATCGATGATATCCCAGCGGCTGCAATTGTTGTCCCACTCACGCTTGTAGGGGTCGAGAAAATTACGGTAGAGGGCATTGCGGATGAACTCATCGTCAAATCGGATGGTGTTGAAACCTGCTGTGACGGTGTTGGGTTTGGAAAACTCGGCATTGATGCGCTCGATCAGATCACTTTCGCAGAGGCCTTTCTTGTTCACCTCCTGCGGCGTGATCGAGGTTATGGTACAGGAGAGCGGGTCGGGCAGGTAGTCGTCGCTGAGTTTGCAGTACAGGACTATGGGCTCCCCGATAGGATTGAGGTCGAGATCGGTACGCTGGCCTGCGAACTGTGCAATTCGGTCGTACCTGCTGTCCAGGCCGAAGGTTTCCAAGTCATACCAGAAGATGGTTGTTTGGTTCGAATGGTAACTCATGCACTGATTGTACCACATTCACCTCGCTCTGTCTTTTTTCTCTGTTCTGGTTGTTCTCTTTGTATCCGTAGCTTATGATACCAAAAAAGGACAATCATGAAAGCAGCCCTGATTCTCATTCTGATAAGTCTAGCAATGCCGTTGGGAGCGAAGAATCCTACCGCCAATGATGTTACCGTGGCCATTGCGGCTATTACCGACTCCGCCATCTGCAACATCGCAGCCTTCTTGAACTCACCGCCCTTGGACTTGCCGGGTTCCACCTTGCATTTCAGGGCCAATGAATCGCTTCCCAATCTTTTGACTTTTCAGAATTCGGATATCGGTACCTATCTTGCGGTATTCATGAGAACCCGCCAACCGAACCCTTCCTTCTTTACAAGCCTGCTCAACTCTGCACGAGGGCCGCTCAATGATATAGCGATTCAGTATCTGACAGTTCATCAGTGGGAAGTGGGTCATGCAGTCCTCAAAGGAGCGATGGTCACCCAGTGGGGTGAAGGGGCAAACCTTTCCAGCCTGATGGCCGATGTGGTGACCAGCGGGAAAATTCCGGCCATCACCGTGGTGACCGATGTGACGGTACAAGGAAGAAGAGTGAGCACCCCTGTTCGTGTTGAGGGTACTTTTATGTTACACTCCGACGAAGAGGGATACTTTGCGGTAAAACCGCTCGCATTAAAAATCAATGGTGAGGAGAAGGGTGTGTAGGTCCGCCCTCATCTCCAAAAAGGAGAGATCATGTCCGATTGCGTCCAGAAGACCACAGCATTTCTTACCAAGTGGGGAATAGATCCTGCATCAGTCGATATGAAGACATTGCTCGCAACATTTTTGAGCGAGATGGAGAAGGGTCTTGAGCAGGAGAGCGGCAGCTCCCTGAAAATGATTCCAACCTACACCGAGGTGGCGCTCACGCTAGCCAAGGGCGAGCCTGTGATCGTCCTGGATGCAGGTGGAACGAATTTACGGACTTGTCTGGTCACCTTCGATGCACAGGGCAAGGCTCTTATTGAGGATTTCAAGAAGGTTTCGATGCCCGGGGTGAAGGAAGAGGTGAGCGCCCGGCAGTTTTTCAGCACCCTTGCCGATGAGGTGGAGCGGCTGATCGACAAGAGCGACAAGATTGGATTTTGCTTCTCCTATGCAGCCGCCATCACGCAAGACCATGATGGAATCCCCTTGGTCTTCTCCAAGGAGATCAAGGCGCCCGAGGTAATCGGAAAGAAGGTGGGGGCCGGCATGCTCGCTGAACTGGAAAGACGCGGCTACGATGTATCAAGGAAGAAGGTGGCGGTTCTCAATGACACGGTCGCCACCCTGCTTGCCGGCCAGAGTGCTGCAGGCGATATCCCCTACAGCGGCTTCATCGGATTCATCCTTGGTACCGGCACCAATACCGCCTATGTAGAACGAAACAGCAATATCTCCAAGCTCGGACTGTTTGATGGAAAGAACCAGATCATCAACATCGAGTCGGGGAATTTCGACTTCTGCCCCGGCAGGCTCGACCGTGAATATTTTGACTCCACCAAGCAGCCCGAACAGTATCATCTGGAGAAGATGATCAGCGGAGCCTACCTCGGTCCGTTGAGCACCCTGGTCATTCAGAAGGCGATCGCCGAAGGCGTGCTCAGTGCAACGTTTGCCAAGCGGTTCGAGCAACTGGGTACGGTCAGTACGACGGTGATGAGCAATTACCTTGAAATGCCGTTCAATACGAACTATGCCTTGGTTGCCTGCACTGATGGCAACGAGGACGATGCAATCGCCTTGTGGATGATCATCGACGCAGTCATTGCCCGTGCTGCCAAACTCACTGCTGCAAATCTTGCCGCCACCGTGCTCAAGAGCGGAGCGGGAACCGATCCCAGAAAGCCGGTGTGCATCAATGCAGACGGCACCACCTTCTACAAGACCGAGTATCTGAAACAGTATACCGAATACTACCTGCACACCTATCTGCAGCTTGAGCACAAGCGTTACTACCGCTTTGTGCGCATCGACGACTCTCCTATCATCGGGGCTGCCATCGCCGGCTTGAGCCTGTAGCGGGAGGCCGGTCGTGAGCGATTGTTTTTCCGTCGAGAAACGAAGCAGGATCATGGCCGGCATCAAGGCAAAGGATACCAAGGCGGAATTGGCCGTGCGCACCTTCCTTTTCCGCCAAGGGTTTCGCTATCGCATCCACGATACCCGCCTACCAGGGAAACCTGATATTGTACTTCCCAAATACAAGACCGTGATTTTCATCAACGGCTGTTTTTGGCACGCCCATCAAGGATGCAAGCATTTCACACTTCCCAAGACAAACCGTCCGTTTTGGGAACAAAAGCTTCTGAGAAACAGGGAGCGTGACCAATATGTGCTTGCATCACTGCTTCAGATGGGGTACCACGTATTGGTGGTTTGGGAGTGTGAACTTTCACCACCCGCCCGCAGGGAGGAGACACTTTTGGGTCTTGCAAATGAGATCTGGCAGGCTGAAGGCTAGGCTTCGTCGGCTCGCTGGATCAGGCTGCGATGCCATGCAAGCAGATACTCATACCGGCTCTCATCATCCCCTTGACAGTCGACAACCACTCGAAACACCGGTTCGGTCTTGCTGCCGCGCATCCACAGATAGTCGGTGATCACTCCATCCTTGTTCTTGAGGGCCACCTTGTACCCTCCATTGAATGCACCGTGGCGGAAGGCTTCACCCATCCCTTCATAGCTGTTCGTTCCCTCGGTCTGAAAGATGGTGTAGGAGCAGATACCCATCGCTGATAGTTCGTTCTTGCGTAGTTCCCAATCACTGAGAAACAAGACCTCGTACCGATTCTTGAGAATCCGATGGCTTTGCTTTACCTGCATTTTCCCTTCCTTGGAGAAGGAGCCTGTAGTGGTGTAGACCGGAAGGCTGGCGATCAGGCTGTCCAGCGTGATGAATCGGGGGACTTGTTTGCCGAGAGCGAGAAACCAAAGCTTGGCGATATCGCGGTTCCTTAAAAGTTTGACCAAGCTGAGCAGGGTGTTCAACGGATCGCGAACCTTGGCCGGGTGGGTGATATTCCCTCCGTTCGAGCCTTCCCCAAGCACCGGTACCAGATACCCTTGCTCCCGCTTCATTCTGGCAAGTTCCACAACATTCGACTCTCCCACTTCGCAGCGGAAGACTTCCGCATCGAAGGCTTGGGCGATGTGCTCGATGCGCATGGAAGTCGGTCCGTTCACTACGGTGGCCAAAAGCTTCTCCGGATTCTGCAACCTCGTCTGCGAGAGTTCTGCAAGCACCACCAAGGCGAATACGCTTTGGGCTTCCAGGATGTGTGCCTTGTCGCTCTGCTCTGAGATATATACAAGGTTGCCTCGGTCCCCATCGTTGTCGGGTACATAGCCGAGACGGTATGAATGATCCTTTGCATACAGCTCTTCGAGGGTGGTTCTGCACAGTTCGAGGTTTTCGCCTTCGGGGACGATGGCATGGACCACATCCCCCGGCCGATTGTTGATCAACATGACCTTCAAGCCAAGAGAGGAGAGCAGATGCTTGTCGATGCTGGCAGATCGTGCACTGCCGTTGAGCTCGCCCAGTACCGAGAGCGCTTCCTTCTGATGTGCCTGCAGCAAGCCCTGGCGGAAGCGGTCGTGGTCCGAAGCATCCGTACTTTTGGCCGCCGTGGTCAGGACAAATGTCTCATAGCGCTCAAGGCTCCTTGTACGTTCATAATCCACCTGCTCCAAGACCTTCCGATACAACGTTGGATCCATGGTTTCGGTAAGGTGCTGCAGGTAAGATGGGGCTCCGCTCTCCTGTGTCAGTATGTCTTTGTAGATTTCGGCGAGCTCATCAGCCTCTGCAAGGGAGTATACTCCTCCATCCTTGCCGAACTTGAAGCCGTTGTGCCCGATCGGGTTGTGGCTTGCCGAGACATAGAAGAATGCGTCGGCTTCGTTTGGATGGAGATTGCAGTCCGCCATGATCTGGGGGGCTGCACAGATGAACAGATAGCGCACCTTGCACCCTAAGGCGGTGAGCGTGCGACAGACGATATCACCAAGGATTCGACCTGTAGGCCTGGCATCGAGGCCGACAAGAATGGTTGTTTGTATCTCGGAATTTGCATATTTTCCGGTACGTACCGCTTCCTTCTGTGCAGAGGGCACACCGAGCTTGCGGGCAAGGGCAAGCGCTGCAAGTGCAGTCAGCATCGCAGAAGGGTTGCTTACTTCACAGCCTGCATCCTCTTCATCGCCGCTTTTCGCAAATACTTTCCGCCATCCCGAGGAAGAAAGAATCATGGTCGATAGTTCTTGGTGCAACTCTGTTTGGGAAGGCAGGGGGAAGGCCAGAGGATTGATCTGGTCATCGGCGATGATTATATGATGCATACTGTCATAGAAAAGCATAGATACCTCCACTACGCCGAGTATAGCATATATTGCCTAGTTTGCAGATGTGCGGTAGTGTGGATTCATGCAACCCACCTGTGCCGCCATCCACGATTTGAGCTGTTATGCAAAGAGCTCGCTGACCGTTGTCCTGCCTGTTCTAGAGGTGATGGGAGTTGAAGCGTGTCCGCTTCCCACCGCCCTGCTGTCCAGCCAGACCGATGGGTTTTCTTCCTATTATTTCAGGGATACGAGTGCTGACATCGAGGGGATTCTCGATGCGTGGAAAAATCTTGGCCTGCGCTTTGATGCAATCTACTCAGGCTTTCTCGGGAGCGCCGGCCAGGTCGCTTTGATCAAGCAGTTCATTCAGGACCAGCCTGCTGCCCTGACCCTTGTCGACCCGGTTCTCGGCGACGGTGGAAGTTTGTATGGACCGGTTACCGACCAGCAGGTGACGGCCATGCAGCAGTTGGTTTGCTGTGCCGACGTCATCACCCCCAACACCACCGAAGCGGCGCTGTTGCTCGGCCGTCCGTATCAAGAACAATTCGAGACAGGGACCGCGCTGGCGTGGGCAAGGGAACTTGCTCTTGCCACTGGTTCCAAGGTTGCCATCACCAGTGTTCCCTGCCGGGAGGCAAACGTGGTTGCCTGTTATGCAGACGGAGCCTCATACGTGGTGCCCTACCAGAGATTCAATGCTTCCTACCCTGGGTGCGGGGATTTGTTCGCCAGCCTGCTCTTGGGATTCCTGCTTGGTAAGGAGTCCTTCCAAAGTGCTGTCGAGCTTGCCGTCTCTTTCACCTCTAAGGCGATTGAAAGAACAATAGAGGCGGGCTATGAGATGCGTCATGGGATTTCTGTTTCACCTGTACTTGTCGAACTGGCAAAAAGATAGAAAGCCATATGAAAGCTGATGTCCTGGTGCTTGGTGCAACAAAACGAGAATTGGAAGGAGTGCTAACAAAGCTGGGTGAGCCGCTTGTGCTCGCCGGCCGTGAAGTTGTTGGGCTTACCCTCGGTGTGGGAAAGGTGCAAAGCGCCCTGGCCGCCATGCAAGCTGTCCATACCTATGCTCCCTCTTCGGTTGTGCTGCTCGGGTATGCAGGGGCGATCGATGCAGGACTGGCAATCGGGGATGGGTTTGTAGCGACAAAGGTGGTACAGTACGACTTGGACCTTCGCGCCTTTGCTCTTCAGCGAGGCCAGACCTTCGATGAAAATTCCAAGGTTGCGGCCTCTACCATCGATCTTTATGCTCCAGCGCTGTCCGGTTTCAAGCAAGTGGTTTTGGGCACGGCGGACCGGTTTCTGCTTCGCTCCTATCGCGAACAGAATCCATATCTCTCTGAAGAGTTGGGCCTTCAGGCAAGCGATATGGAAGGCTTTGCTGTTGCACGGGCATGCCAGGTGCTTGGATTGTCTTGCAGCATTCTCAAGGTAGTCAGCGATGACGGGCTTGGCCGTCGCCCAAAGGACTTCAAGCGTTTTGTAAGGCAGGCTGACGAATGTTTGCGGATGGGTTTGGCTCAATTGCTGGAATTGCCCAGCGAGAAATCACCAACGAGCTTATAGACGTTGCCGTCCCGTTTCACCTCGATCTTCCGATCGGGAAAATAGGTGGGGATGATCGAGCGCAGATACGCTATGGCCGATCGCTCGATGGCCTTTCGGTCTTCCTGCTTGACTGTCGAAAGCGTGCGGATTTCCACCGAAACCAAGTAGCCGCGGCCGTGGTCGCTGCCATAGCCCAGGGTGAACTGCGTCCCGGTGGAGAAGAGCCCGTCGTAGGCGACGCTTGCCGCTTTTCCCCTTGCCGGCCTGTTCGGATGCAAAGGATAGCGGTCTCCGTAGGTATCCTCGAGATAGTGGTCAAGGTCGTCGCACAACCTGCGCAGGACTGCCTCAAGCTCAATCTGCTTGGGGTGGGAGCTCATACGGTTCGCTCCCGTGTCGGGGTTTCTTCAATCTGGTAGCGCTGCAAAAACGAGTAGTAGGAGGACAGTGCTGGACTGTCATCAACGGGTGGCTCTTGCGGGGAAGGCAGCTGCTGTTGGGGCGGTGCGACTTCCTTGGGACCGAGTGTGAGCTGGTCGAAGCTTGTTCTTGCTGCTAAAAGCTTGGCATATTCGCGAATGCTCTCTTGATGCTCCTCGTAGATTTTTTCGGCTCCCTTGCTCATTGAGGCAAGTGCGAGCGTGCTGGTTGCATCCAGCTTGTACTCTTCACCAAGCTTTCCATGGATCCTGGTATAGGAAAGGTCCGGTATCTGCCGGGCGATGTGGTCGACGACCTGCATCTGTGCTGTAGCATAGATTTTCTGGATGGGGGCTCCCTTTGCAGGGTCGATCCAGCCTATCACGCCGGTACCTGCACCGCTGACGGTAAAGGTGAAATCACTGCTGGCTGTGGATAAGGAGAGGATGTGAAACTTTTTGGCATTCGGGTAGAGACGCTTGGCCTCCGTATAGGCGTAGAGGCATGGATTATTCGCCACTACGCCGCCATCGATGAAGGTCTGCATGGTGAGTTCCTGACGGTCGTACAGGTATGCGGGCCTGAAAAAAGTCGGGGCTGCGCTGGTCGCCCTTGCTGCTTCCCAAAACAGAAAGCCGTGCGAATCGCTTGAGCTCATGACAAAGGGCCTTCCGGTGGAAGCTTCATAACACATCACCATGGTCGGTACGACGGCATCCGAGAGCGGGATATCCTTGAACGTCTGCTTTAAAAACCGTTCCAAAGGCTCGCAATCATATTTATCAATGAAAATCTGGCTGAAAATCCGTCCTTGGTTTTTAGGGAAAATTTGCTTGCCATGTTTGAGGTACAGGGTTTGGAGGGTGTTGGTATCTACTCCAAACGGCAGTGTTCCAGAAAGGCTCTCCTTTCCCCGCTGCCTGCGCAGTCGCTGCAAAAAAGTCTGTTCTTCCTGCCGGTAGATATAGGAGATGTACCTGGTGTCGGCAATCAAATTGGTCCTTTCCACCGGTGCGCTGAGGGCCAGGGCAAGCAAGCCCCCGGTGGAAGTTCCTGCTATCAAATCAAAATGGGCATAGAGCGGTCGGTTGTCACCCATCTCCTCTAGCAAGGCCGAAAGTTTGGCAAGCAGAACCGAGGGTACAATCCCGCGCATCCCGCCTCCATCGATGGAGAGGATGTAACGTTCTTCCTCTTTGTTTTGTAGAGGAGTGCGTTTCAGGAAATCTCGTAATGCCATGCCATAAGAGTGATGAATTTGTGCTGTTGGGTCAAGCGTTTCGATACAGCTGTCCATTACTTACCTATACTATACGATATAACCAGTCCTAATACGGAATAATATAGAGGGATATAAAAAATATGGCGGTGCAGGGACTCTATGCATGAACGTTGCCTTTTCGGTACACTGCGTTCATGAATATGGTGATGGAAAAACAGGTGATGGGCGCGTACCGGCCCTGTACTCTCTGCCCGATTAGGTGCAAGGTCGATAGACTTGCAAAACAGAAGGGAAGATGCAGCCAGACATCCGACGTGAGGGTGGCTTGGGCAGGGCTGCACAAAGGCGAGGAACCCCCCATCACCGGAGAGAAGGGGTCCGGCATGATTTTCTTCAGCGGTTGCCCCCTCATGTGTGCCTACTGCCAGAATCATCAGATTTCCACTGCAGCACAGCCCATAGGCATTGAGTTGAGCATTGAGGAGCTGGCTGTCATCATGCTGGAGCTGCAGGGGATGGGAGCGACCAACCTCAACATGGTAACCGGTACTCATTTCATCCCTTCAATCATCGAGGCACTGCGCCTTGCCCGTTCAAAGGGCTTGGAGCTGGATGTCGTATGGAACAGTTCAGGGTTCGAGTCGATTGAGGGTTTGGCCCTGATCGATCCCTATGTCGATGTGTATCTGATCGATGTGAAAACCCTGGATCCTGATGTTGGTGCAACCTTCTGCGGTTTGAGACGTTATGCCGATGATATTCTGCCGGTCATGGAATTTCTCAAGCAAAGGCATCCTGCCACCTATGTGGATGAGAAGGGCAACCTCAAAGGCTTGTTGGTTCGGCATTTGGTCTTTCCAACAGCCATACAGGCCAGCTTTACCGTCCTTGAGTACTTTGCCCGGGAGTTGAAGGAGTGTGCCTATCTCTCCTTGATGGTGCAGTTTGAGCCTCCCCTGGGAAATGCATCATTCCCCCCTATCAGTGAAGAAGAGTATGATGCTCTGCTCTCGGCACTTGAGAATTTGGGAATCGAGGAAGGCTTTGTACAGGAGTTGGGGGAGAATGTCTCCTGGATACCTGATTTTACCCAGGAGAATCCTTTCCCGCAGGATTTTGCATCACCCCTGCCGTATTTCTTGTCGCTTAAGCGTTCTCGTCACCAATAACCGTACCCAGGAACGGCCTTCCATAGAGAATGTCCATGGTGTTCCGGATGTTCCTTCCGTCGGCGCAGACAACCTTCATGTGCATCTTTTCGGCACGCTTGCTGGCAATCGGATCGAAAGGAGTGCTTTTGCCGGGAGTCCATTGATTACCCACCATCGTTCTATAGTCTGCCCAGCTGATCGAATCCAGAGGCTTTGCATCGGGATTCTTCTTCGGGTCGTCGGTATAGACCTTGGCGATATTGCTGAGGTTGATGATGAGCCTGCCTTCAAAGCGCTCCGCCAGGATGACCGCATCGTTGTCGGTTGAGAAGCCGGGCTTCCAACCGGCGGCAACCAAAACCTGCCCCCGGAAATTAATATGTCCGGTCGGGTCGGTGATGAGGTTGTCTGTACAAAACTCGCTGAGCATCGCTTTGACCAGCTGGCCGTTGATGTGGGTCGCACGGATACCCAGCCAATCGAGCTCTTCGCTGTCGACATCCTCCCGGATTTCCCTCATCGCTTGCTGATACACCCTTGCCGGGGATCCTCCTCCGCATACCAAGATGATTTTCCTGCTCCTGTCTTCAATCAAGTATGTTCTGAGAGCCTCATTGAGCTGCCTGAGAAAGGCGGTGTCCACCTTGTCCGGTGCAATGATGGATCCTCCAAGTGAAATGACTGCCAAATTGTTCATTGAATCCTCCGTCCTGCATCGTACCAGATTTGTGCAACGCTCTCAATCATTGGTTGGCGTTTGCCTATCAATTCAGGACCCCAGATCTCGCTTCTCGCATAGCCTATTCTGTTGTTTCGGGCACCTCGAGTATCTCCACCAAGTCCTCCGGTTCAAGCCTGAATGGAGACCCTTTGCCTTCAAAAAAGCAATGGTCGGCGATGAAGTGGATGTGCAGGTCGGTGTAGACGATTGATCTGCCGGTCTTCTTGTTCACAACCGTCGTATTGATCTTCCCGTACATGCCTTTTCCTCCGAAGGGGGAGGGCAGAAGACCTCGTACGGAATCAACCTTCACATCGAACGCATTATCTACAGAGATAAACTCGCCGAGCCCTCCGAGGCCCAATTCCCTGAAATACTCCATGCGTTCGGCTATTGCCTTGCAGGTTGTCTTCAATCTGCTGACCGTCATGCTGTCGCTGGCAATGATATCGACAAGGTTGCGCGTATCATCACCGAGGAACCCATCCAAGGTGATGACACCTTTCTTCATCTGCTGCTGAATCTTATCATACTCGGGCGTCTGCTTCATCATCGGCTCCTTGTCATGAGAACTTGTCGTAGAAAATGTTCTCAGGCGCTACGTTCAGCTCGGTGAGAACAGCCATACAGGCGTTGATCATCCCCGGGCTTCCGCACAGGTACGCCTCGCTGTTGGGGCCGTCCTTGACCATGCGCCTGACCACATCGGTGATAAGACCGGTTTCTCCCTCCCAATTGTCCTCTGCAGCCGGCTCGCTGAGAGCGGGCACGAACGTGAAGTTCGGCAAACGTTGCTCCAAGGCATGCATCTCATCAAGGAGAAAGAGGTCCCGCTTTGATCGGGCACCAAAGAAGTACATGGCTTTGCGGTTGATTCCTTTTTGGGCCATATCCATCAGAATCGACTTGATAGGAGCCATGCCCGATCCTCCGGCGATGAAGATGATGTTCCGGTCGCTTTCACGCAGATAAAACTCACCATATGGACCGTTGATGGTCACCTCATCACCTTCCTTGAGGATTGTATGCACGTAGGTGGTGCAAATCCCATTGGGAACCAAGCGAATTTCCAGTTCCACCCTCGTATTGTCATCCGGTGGCGATGCAACCGAATATGCACGATACACGCTCTCTTCGGTGTTCTCATACTCAGGAACTTTAAACTGGATGTATTGGCCGGCCAACGGCGTGATGGTCTCACCGTCCTTGAGGCGCAGCGTCACCTCCTTGATGTCATGGGTGAGGTCGCGGATGCGTTCGACCCTTGTGATGAACTCCCTGACCGAGAACAGCTCCTCGGGAATGACGATGGCGACATCCGCCTTCACCTTGAACTGGCAGGAGAGTCTGACCTGCTGTTTTTTCTCATCCTCGCTGATGAAGGGCAGCTCGGTGGGCAGATACTCTCCGCCTCCTTGGACTACGCGAACCTTGCACAAGCCGCAGGAGCCCCGTCCGCCGCAGGCCGAAGGAATGAACACGCCTTCCTGGTTCAATGCCTTGAGCAGCGGTTGGCCGCCTTTCACCTCAAGCTCCTTCGTTCCATCATTGATGGAAATCCTGACGATTCCGTAGTTGCCGATGGTGGCATCGGCGATGACCATCAAGAGGGCAAGGAACACCGAGATGAGACTGATGACAGCGATGCTTATCAGAAGGGTGATGACCATACGCTTCTCCTTATGATACGGCGATCATGCCGGAGAAGCCCATGAATGCCATGGCCATGAATCCAGCGATTATCAGGGTGATGCCGGGGCCCTCCAAGGCGGGCACAACCTTGGCGTTCTTCAGCTTCACCCGGATGCCGGCCATTGCGATGATGGCGACAAACCAACCGATGCCGCTTCCAAGTCCGAATACGAAGGATGTAAAGAATGAATACTCTCGAATGACCATGAACAAGCTGACACCCAGGATTGCACAGTTGACGGTGATCAGGGGCAGGAAAATGCCCAATGATTGGTACAGCGGCTCGCTGTATCGCTCGATGGCCATCTCGGTGAGCTGCACGAAGGCGGCGATGACGATGATGAACACTATGAAGCGAAGGTATTCCAACCCAAAAGGAAGCAGCAGGTACTCATACACCAGCCAGTTCAGCGGTGTGGTGGTGGCCATGACGAATATGACGGCGACCCCCAACCCCAACGAGGTCTTCATCTCCTTTGAGACCGAGAGGAACGAACAGGTGCCCAGATAATTGGTCAACAGGATGTTGCTGGTGAAAATCGAGGCAAAGAATACGGACAGAGGAAGTAGAGCGTCATGCATGGCTGGCCTCCTTCATGATTGTTTCGCGAATGATCCAAATCAGGATGGCAAGGACGAAGAACCCTCCCGGGGGCATGATCATGATCGACCAGTTCGTCCACCAACTTCCCAGAATCCTGTAGCCCCAGAGGCTTCCTGTTCCCAAAAGTTCTCTGACAAAGGCGATGGCAAGCAGCACGTACGCGTACCCCAGACCGGATGCAAGGCCATCGACAAGAGAGAGCATGGGCTTGTTCTGCAGCGCAAAGGCTTCAACACGGCCCATGACGATGCAGTTTGTGATGATCAGTCCGACATAAGGTCCAAGCTGTTTCCACATCTCCGGATAAAAAGCCTTGAGCACGATGTCGACGATGATGACAAACGTTGCAATGACCATGGTTTCCACCATCATGCGGATTCGTGATGGGATATGGTTGCGCATCAGTGAAATGGTCCAGCTGGAAAGGGCGGTGGTGAACAGTACGCCCAGCGTCATGACCATGGTGTTCTGCAGCTTGTTTGTTACGGCGAGGGTGGAGCAGATGCCCAATATCTGGACGAACACCGGATTGTTTTTCCCCAGTGGTTCCAGGAAGGTTTTCCGTACTTTGTTCTTGGCCATGTCACTCTCCTCTTACGATGCGCTTGGCGGCATCTGCAGCCTGGTTTGCAAGGTTCCTGAAATATTCCGAGGTGCGGGTTGCACCGGTTATTGCATCCACTTCATTGGAGGCTGTTGCAGTCCCTTCTTCCACCAAGGTAAAAGGTGGCCGCTTGCCTCTGAATTGGTCTGTGAACCAAGGCTCCTCAATGCGGGCTCCCAAACCCGGTGTCTCATTCTGGCTTACGATGGCGACTCCGGTGAATGTTTGCAGGTCCTCTTCGAACCCGACCATGATGGAGATGGTACCCCACAGCCCCGGTCCTTCAAGCGGGATTATGAACCGTTTGCCGTCGGAGCCTGAGGTTGTGAAATAGCCGTCGGCTTCCTCAACACGCTTCAGGTAAGCTTCCTCAATGCCGGCCGTAGTGTTCACATAGGTGATTCCGGCTGCATCGAGAACGGCTTTCCTGGTAAAGGAAAGTTCATTTGCGTTGGCCCGGTCCTGTGTTGCCAGATGAATGCCTGCTGTCAACAGAATGCAGAAAAAGGTAATCAGGAACATAAACAGCAGAGGGTAGATGCGATCTTTGTAAAATGTTTTTTGCACACTCATGCAGCACCTCCCTGTGCGCGTTTCTGCTTCTTCTTTGCTTTTGCACTTTTAAGCATGGTGTCAAGCAGGGGGGCGAACATATTGGCGATGAGAATGGCAAATGTCACGCCCTCGATCCAAGTGGAGAAGGTGCGTATCAATACGGTCAAAAAGCCGAAGAGTGCTCCGTAGATCCATTTGCCGGTATCGGTCGACTGGGAAGCCGACACCGGGTCGGTGATCATGAAAAAGGCTGCCAAGAGGAAGCTGCCCGAGAAGAGGGCTGTGAGGGGGGATGAGACCGATGCCAAGCCGTGCTCGGTTGCAATCTGCAGTCCGCTTGCCCAGAAGATGGTTTGCAGCAGGATGAACGAAATCAGTGAGGAGGCGACTATTTTCCAGTTTGCGGCCTTCTTGTAGACTATGTACAGGCCTCCAAGAAGTATCAACACCGCACTGGTTTCACCAAAACTGCCGCTGGTAAAGCCCAAAAACAGGTCAAGAAGCGATTCGCTCCCGGTGACAAGCGGGGTTGCAGCAGAGACACTGTCAGCCTTGCTGAGCCACGATCCCAACCCTGCAGGGAAGAAACCGAGGGAAACGGCATTTCCGACAAAAGCTGCCGTCATGGGAAAGCCGAAGCTGATGTAGACGAATGCCCGGGCGGTAATGGCGGGATTGAAGATATTCTTTCCAAAGCCTCCGAAGACCATTTTCCCGAAAATGATACCGAAAGCGATACCCGTGGCTGCTATCCAAAGGGGTATGGTCGGAGGCAGCGAAAGCGCGAACAGCGTGCAGGATACAAACAGCGACTCGGTCACCTTGAATCCATATCGCTTGAACATAAGCCATTCGCATGCAAGTCCTGTGGCGGTAACGACTGCAAGGGTGGCGATAAACCGCCAACCAAAAAAATAGAGTGCGGCAACGCAAAGCGGTGCGAGCCCGTAAAGGACTGTTCGCATAGCCTGTTGTTTCTGAATTTTCACCTTTCCTCTCCCTCTGTTTGCTGTAGTATACGGCAAGTTTTGTAAGAAGTAAAAAAATAAACTCCAGGGAAATATCGCTTCTTGAGTGCTCAGTGTACCAAATTCTCAGTCAAGGGAACGAATATAGCACCTTCGTCGCTTGTGTTGCTCGGTATGAAAGCTCTTCCACTGCGTCTGTACATTGTTGTTGTCCTCCAGTTCAGGGCCGGTCTCCGCATACAATACACCGTTGGCGATGGCTCGCTTGATGCCCTCGTTCATGATGATTGCATTGACGCCCCTTCCAAAATACTCCGGTTTAACGGCAATGAGATACATGTCCAGTACCTGATGTGTTTTCAAGGCTTTCAGAATATGCAGGAATCCCAAGGGGAAGATCCGTCCCCGGGAGGCCTGGAGGGGTTTTGAGAGGGACGGCACCATGATGCCGAAGCCGATGACCGACTGCTGTGCATCGACCACGACGAAGATGTACTCCAGGCTGATCAGGCTGAAAAACTGCTTGATGGCCATATCAATCTGTCCATCACTGAGAGGGCAGAAGCCGTAGAGCTTTGCAAACGACTCATTGTACATATGGAACATCTGGTGGGCATAGGGCATGACCTCCTTTTTCTTTGAGAAGGAGAGCAGTCGATAGCCGTGCCGTTTCTGTGCAAATTCGCATATCCGCTCGATGCGGGGGTCCGGCTTCGGGGGTACAAAAACCTTGTACTCCACCCAGTCGATATCCTTGGTAAATCCCAGTTGTGTGAGATGCTCATGGTAGTAGGGATGGTTGTACAGGGTGATGAACATCCCGATTTGGTCGAACCCTTCCACCAGCAGGCCCTGCTTGTCCAAGTCTGAAAAACCGATCGGGCCGATGACGGTATTCATGCCTTTCTGCCTGCCCCAGGCCAAGACAGCATCGAAGAGAAGCCGGCTGACCTCGATGTCGTCGATGACATCGTAGCGGGTGAAGCGCATGTATGCCTGATTTTTGATTTTGTTGAGCTTGTGGTTGATAAGGCCGGCAACCCGGCCGACAACCTTGCCGTCTTTCCTGGCAAGGAAAGCAATGGTCTCACAATACTCGAATGCAGGGTTCTTCTTGGGGTTGAAGTTCCACTTCTCATCAAGCAACAAGGTTGGGACATAGTAGGGATTGTCTGTATATAAACGATTGGGAAAGTCAAAGAAGAGCTTCCAATCATGCTTGGTGGATACAGGGTGGACTGAAATCATGGGAACCTCCGGCGTTTGCCTTTTGCCATTGTATCGCATTTGGCTTGGGTTGCAACCGTGAGTTGCATGTTTTTCTACACTCTTCCAAGAGTTGTAGCCTATCTGTTACCCTCTTGTAATGACAAGAGGGCTTCTTGGGTTGCTGTGATATCCCTGACCTTTGGATTGGATATCTTGTCCTTGAAAAAGCGATGACGGCCGGCACAGCTTCAAAAGAAGACATCCGGCCGGACAGCAGGTGCTGGCAGAGCCAAAGAAACGGGTATAGTACATAGGCAAAAGGCCCCATCATCTGCCGTGCCTGCTCCCGTTGCTCATCCCGCCGTCGGCGGTGTAAAGCTTGCTTGCCGCAGGGTACCGGGCCATCCCCATCTCGTACCACCACTGCCTGACGGAATTCACTGCGAACCTGGCCGTGTCGGAACTGATGCCCAGGTTGATGAACCCTTCGTTCCCAGCTATGTCGTACACCCCGTACGGGGCGACCTTCACAGGCTGTCCTGACTTGGCATACTCGGCCCCCTGGTTCTTGCAATCGATGGAGATTACCGGAAGCCCCTCGGACATGAACGCCTTGGCCGTCTCGCTTATATGCCGGAACTGCTCATCCCTGTCAGGATGGGGTTCTCCCACTTGAAGCATCTTTTGGTTCAGCTGCAGGCTGTAGCCGAGGTCGTTGAGCATCTGCCTGACCTTCGAGAAGGAAACCGCAAAGCCCTTTCCCCCCAGGGCGTCACTCAGGTTCCTCAGGCTCTTGGTTGTCCACCTCAGCGGGGACTGGGGATCCCCGTAGCTGCTTTCCGCTACCAAGCCCTC
>DJGJ01000022.1:42947-56776 GCA_002432715.1 Sphaerochaeta sp. UBA5849
TGATCAGGCTTATCCCTCCGCGCCGAGGCTTTCAGCCTCCGCGGCCAAGTACATGCACTTCTGGTTTTCATCCAGTATGGGAACTATCGTCTGTATCCGCTTCGCCGTTTTCTCGTCAAGCATGACTCATTCTGGCGCATTGGTGTAAATAAATCTATTATGCTCATGTAATCTATGCACAATTCCCAACTTAACTATCATTGGGACAGTACACTAGTAAGAAAAAACTTCGTAGTGAAATTGTTTCTTTGGTACTCCCAGTCTGTTCAGAGATTGCACGACTATATTTCTTACTGTTGGGGAAGAGCAGATATAATAGGAATAGGTTTGTGGTTCAGGTATCTCGGATCCAAAAAGCGTTTCGGAATAACGGATGCCATCCTCTTGATAGACATAAAACACCAATCGTAGCTGAGGAATGGAATCAGCTATCTCACGCAGCTCCTTTTCATAAAGCAGTTCTTCCCGTATGTTCACGGCAAGAAAACAAAGCACCTGCTGCTTTGGCGGATGGTTTTTCATATCGCGTAGCAGGCTGACAATCGGGACAATACCTATTCCTGATCCAATGAAACAAGTCCGTTCTTTGTCATACCGTGGGATGAAATTGCCAAAGCCGCCATTGATTCTTGCCATGGTTTTTGGCTCTATGGTAGTTACCTTTTCTGTAAAATCTCCTAATACTTTTATTCCAAGCGATATATATGGATCGGATGGGCAAGAGAGGAAAGAAAACGGATGCTCTTCAGCTGACAACGGAGAATGCAAAAACCGTATATAGGCAAACTGACCGGCTTGGTAATGCAGTTTCTTTTTTTCAGGTTTTTTAAATGTCAAAATCTGAATATCAGAAACTCTCCTTTTTTCTATCAGCACTAGTTCAGGCAACCAGGATTTTCGTATTTTTGAGTAGGCAAAAAGCAGAAACACGATGATAGGGTATCCTAGTGAGAATATGAATATAAGAGGTGTACCGGCATTTGCTACCATAGCCATGTTGACATGAAAGGTGACGAGTATGCCGAAAAGAAAAAATACATACCCATGGTGCTTCTTGATTGTATCATAGGCACGTAATGCCGGATGTTGTATGCGATTAAGAATTTTCTTACGAAATTTTCTGAATAGGGGAGTCTCGATCCATAGTATAGCGATAACGTACAGTAAACTAAACAGGACCAAAAGTATCCAGGATAAAAGATCTATGGAACTACCAGTAAGCAATTTGGAAAAAAAATGGAAGTAAATACCGATAATTACGAACAATCCTGTAAAAACATGGACCTTTATCATTTTATCATGAGGCAATCTCAGTTGAAATACGGGTATTTTTAACGAAATCAAAATATTGTTGATCACTACATAGAAACTGAAGATTGAAAAGAAATAATTCACTACCGACAAAGGGGAGTAGACATATAACCCGCTGAGGAAAAGAATAAAATAGATAGCTGGCAATACTACATAGAGAAAAACCAAGGTGAATGTCATCATCGGAATTTCTCCTCAATAATAGCAAAAAGCTCTTTTGTCCATTCCAGGTGCATGTCATAATTTGGATTTGAACCACCAAAAAGCCCGCGATCTTTCCATTTGGAAGCAGCAGAGATCTCATCTACCCCAAAGGGCGATTCTGAGGCAGGGGTAATCTCAACAAAGACCTCTTTCCCCACAGAATAGAGATTTACAATAATAAAAGGTGATCTGTCTGTTGATGCTTCGATAAATTGTTGGATTTCCGGATTAATCCCACTTTCTAGCCCTGTGTTAAGAATCACTACCACTTTTTCGTCCCCAGTCAACTTATCGAATCCCTTGATCGCCGTAGCGGAGAAGGGAAGTGAACTGTTCTTTAGTTCCTTCATGACGAAATCAGTTGCTTTCGTAGATACTTGCTTGCTATTCAAACGTACTATAGTAAAGCTTTCGGCTGAAAGAGCAAATGCACACAGTAATACTACTACTAAAAGAAATAATCGTTTTTTCATGCTTCACCTCTAGTTTTTTACTATACATTTACATTTGGACTCAGTCAACATTATTGACAAATTGACCAAGGGTGTCATCATAATAAATGTCGTCTTCAACATCCCCTTCGCCACCATGATCATCGTTGCTGCTCTTTCAGGTATTTCTGAGTCCATCGTCGAGAGTGCCAGGGCTGTAGGTGCCGGCCGGTTCAGAGTATTCTTTCAGATGGTGCTTCCCCTTTCTTTCAAGGATGTCATGATAGCAATGGTGTTCATTTTCATGAGCAATATCAGCTCCTTCACCACCCCCTATCTGATCGGACGCAACCACCCTTTGCTGTTGGGTGTGTACCTGCGCAAGACGTTCGCCAACCGTGAATACAATCTTGCCGCAGCAATCTCTGTTGTGATATTCCTCTTCAGTTCGATTTCCGCTTTCGTGTATCTCTATACCAACCTCAAGGAGAAGGACTGGGAGGCACGGGCGCCGCAGTAGTATATACCACCCGGAGCATCCCCATGCTATAGTAGCTGCATGAAGCAATTTCACTGGAGGGCGGGTTTGTCATGCGGATAATACTCATTGGCTACGGCTGGCGCAGTCTCTTCTTCTATAGGATCATCAAGGCGCTGCCTGAGCGGTTTATGTTGGTGAAATGGGTGTTGCGCACTCCCAAAAGGGCAGAGGAAGTTAAGCAGCGCTATCACGTGGAGACCACCTGCGATGTGCTCGATGCTCTCTCAGCAGCCCATGATCTGGTAATCCTCAGTGTACCGTCATACAGTATGGAAGGGCTTCTTCTCCCACTCATTGACAAAGGTGAGGCGGTTTTGTGCGAGACCGGTTTTACCTCTCTCGCCTTGGAGACCTTGGAGGCATTGTATAGCAGGTATGCAGGTTCCAAAAGCAAAGTTTTCGTTGCCGAGCAATACTGGCGTTATCCCTACTATCACACCTGCCATGCCCTGATTCCCCTGTTGGGATCTGTGACCGAGGTGCGCTGTGCCAGTCTTCACGACCACCATGGAACCAGTATCATCCGGTATTTTCTTGATGAGAAAGGCGCAAACTGCACCATTACTGCTGTAAGCAGGCCCAGCTGGGTTGTAAGAACCGGCGGACGTGACAGCATTGATACCGAAGGAGTACGAGTTCAAACCAACCGCATTACTGCCGTGTTGGCGTTCGAGGATGGAAAAACCGGCTACTTCGATTTCTCCGATGTCCAATATCACAGTTCGATCAGAAGCAGTCACTTTGCTCTTTTCGGAGAGCGGGGGGAGATTGCAGGCTACGAGGTGCGGTATCTCAACAGCGACAATGAAGGGATAACGCAATCAATTCAGAGAATCGAGGATGGGGGGCTGACCAACAACCCCCGCTCCCTTCGTGCTATAAGCTTCGGGGATGCCTATCACTTCAGAAATCCGTACTGGCCCCTTGGATTCAATGATGATGAAATCGCCCTTGCCCTGTGCATGGAGGATGCGTGCCAAGGAAGGGGCTATGGTTTGCATGAAGCCCTGCAGGACTCCTATCTTGCCCAGTGCATACACCAAAGTTTCAACGAAGGCAGACCCATAGAAACACAATCACGGATTTGGTCCGACGCCTTTTCTTCTCCACGATAGAGGAATCGTGCGGTGTAGGCTTCTTTGCTCCAGCTGGTTTGAGTCTCGCTCTGCCAAAATCCTGGGAAGCCATACTTGCCCATAGGTTGTTTGGCGAAACCTCATCACAGGCGGTGAGGAGAGAAATCTCGATGCGGCATGTATTTCGAAGAATGCAAGGGCTTGCTTTGGTACACTACTTGCCTTTTCCTCTTGTATTCATGGAAGTGCGGTAGATGATGAATCGATTGACACAGTACTCGGTGACCAGGTTGACCACCATCGTCCCTCCCAACACTAGGTAGTCGGAGATTCCTCGTTGTACCAAGGCATCCCCCCACCACGTGGAAAGTGGGGTGAAGAGGGCATAATAGATTCCCAGTTGAGCCATGGCTTTGGGAATATTGTTTGCACTCTTGAAGGTAAAGCGCCGGTTTACCGTAAAGTTATAGACGACGCTGGCAATGAGCGCTGTCAGATAGCTGGGCCAATAGGGGAGGTGAAAGAGTTCCTCAAGGATAGTGAATACTATCACTTGGATACCTCCTGCACTGATGGAAAAGAGTACAAACTTCCCCATCTGGGCAAGGTTCTCCTGCCTGCTTAACGCTGCCGTATCTTTGTTGCCCATGTATTGCCCCCTATCCACCGAGGTTCCAACAACAGGGGATGCAGGAAAGGCTCAATCGGAGGCGTAGTTGTCAAAATACCCTTGGATGTGGATGATCGGGGTTCCCTTGTCACCGCTGCCGCTCATCAGGTCGCACAAGGTCCCGAGCAGGTCGGTGAGCTGCCTTGGGGTGGTCCCCAGTGAAGTGTTCTGTCCAAGCAGGTTGCTTCCTTTTTGGGCGATTTTCTGCTTGAGCCGGCGTTGGGCTTCTTCCTGGGGCAGTCCTGCAAGTTCGTTGTCGGCAATGTACTTCATCTTGATTTCATTGGGAGTGCCCATCAGTCCTCTGGTAAAGCCGGGGGCCACCACGGGGTCCTTGAAAGCTCCGTCACCATAGACCAGCACTTCAACAGTTTTTCCAGTTTTCTCAAACAACTTCTTCTGGACAGCATAGCAGAACCGTTCAGAGTCACGGGGAAAGAGCTTGAGCCGGTTGTTACCAGCCAGATTCGAGCCAAGCAGGCCGAATTCCGGGTTGTAGCCTCCGTTTTTTCCGGGTTTTGTCGAGAGCTCATCGAGTCCGACGATGGTATTTCCCCCATTGTTCCGCAGAAGGTTCTTGAGGTGCTTGCGGTCGTGGATGGTTGGCCAATACTACTTCGATGTTGTTGTCCACAGCCAAATCCATGTAAAGGTCGATGTAATCGAGTCCTGTGAAAGGGTGCGTGAATGTATGGCCGAAAAGCTTTCGATACTCTTGTCGGGAAAGTACATCCTTGTGGGGATTCAGGTTGGCTTCATACATGGCCTCGAGGTCCATCAAATGGTTGCCGACCTCATCGCTTGGCTAACTGAGCATTATTGTGATTTGCCGGCCGCTCATGGCCAAGCCTTTGAGAATGTGGGAGAATCTGTTCCAAGAAAAGGGAAAATTCACCATTGAGCCAGTTCAATTCATCCGCATGAGCATGGAAGTCAGGAAAATAGCGATTACCGGCTTGTTGGTCAGTTTCATCATCTGTTCGTGTATATTGCAGATACCAAGTCCGGTATCGATGAGCAGACTGTAGTCTGAACCATTGAGAAGATAACAATGAGTCTCCTCCCGGTGCCGGTATTCGCTGAGTATACAGGTGTCTGGGTCAACCCCATCGACAGTAAACCAATTGTTCATAAAGCATCCATGATCAAAAGACTTGAAGCGGCATAACGTTAGATGTTGATGAAATAATGATTGGATATCTTGCAGCACCTTGTCGCCATGGTTTCTTCGTATGGTGTTCTTGTTTGAGCAGAAATACTCTCGATGCCGCATAATCAAGAGATTGTTGTCTGCATAGACAGAAAAAATAGTGCTTTCATCCCAGTCAAACCCCAGACTGTCTGCAGGAATGGACTGGAAAAAGTGCAGATGATTCGCCCGTGATTCTTGCATTACCCAATTTGCAGCAGTAGGGTATGAAAAAGGGGATTCGTATGGATACCACACTGATCGATGCAATTTCAGCCTTGGTGGAACGTGCCTGTGCCTCAGAGAAAAACAAGATTGGATATGAGATATGGAAGTACCATATCAAACCCATGGTTGCCGTTGCACAAGAACTTGCTGTTGTTCACAAAGCCGATGAGGAAATTGTAACCCTTGCTGTGCTGCTTCATGATTTGGCAGGAATTGAGGATTTCTCAAAAAGGAAACAGCACCACATCTTTGGGGCCGAACGTGCCAAGGAAATTCTGGCTGGTTACCAGTATCCCTCTGATAAGACTGAATTGGTTGCAAAGAGTATTTTGAACCATAGGGCAGACTTGAATCTTCCCAAGAGTTCTCCTGAAGAATACTGCGTCGCCGATGCCGATATGCTGATTAATATCGTGGATGTTCCAAGCCTGTTTTATGATTCATACCATCAAGAACATCTTGGCATTGCTGAAGGAAAAACCTGGAGGCAGTCAACTTTGCAATTGTACTGGGAACATGTAAGCCCCGTTTCTCAAGCTCAGTTTTTAGATAGGTTCACTCTTGCAAAACGTCTCTCTCAAGGAATTGAAAGCAAGCACTATGCTTTTATGACAGATATTGAACGGTCCCTTGTAGACTTGGTTCGGAACGCCTATGGGTATGAAATATGGGAACACCATATTGCTCCGATGATCACTATTGCAAATGAAATGGCCCACTTGCATGAAGCGGATGCAGAAGTTGTTCGAATAGCGGTTCTCCTGCACGATCTTGCAGGTATTGAGGAATTTGACAAAGCAAAAAACCATCATGTCCATGGAGCAGAAAAGGCCAGGCTTCTGTTGCGGGAGGCTGAATATCCTGAAGAAAAAACCGAGCTGGTTGCACAGTGTATTCTTCACCACTGGGTAAGTGTCCCGATGCCGAAGGAAACGGCGGAGGAGAAGTGCCTTGCCGATGCCGATGCAGCAGCCCACATTTCCGACCTGCCATCCCTGTTCTTCGAAGCATTCGAGGAAAAGGGTATGGAATTTGAAAAAGGTATACATTGTGTACAGCGTAAAATCCAAAAGGATTGGCAGAGGATGAGCGAAATGGCAAGGATGAGATACGCTCAGCAGTATACTGAAATCATGGGTATTTTTGCTCGCTTTCTATCATAAGCGTGTGTTTGGGAAATTTGGTTGCTGAAAAGATAGATATAAGACCTGATGGCTTTGAGTTCAAGGAATTCGATCCTGCATCCAACGCATATCTTGTCAGGGAGAGTGTTTCATTGGTTGTTGTGAACCAGCCTTCTCTTGTCACTTTGAAGCAATACCTGTATAAACCCTCCTACCTTGATGAACACCCCCACGTAGCGTACCCCATCCATCAGGCCTGAGCCTGAAGGGGATCTGAAGCAGGGGAGTGTTTGGAGGCAGGCATGAATAATCTGAATTCTGTGCTGTTGGACGTTTGTATTTCTAACTCTATATATTGTAACGAGTAAACTGTGTATTGCTATGGCTTAAGTAGGGGAGGTCGCCATGAATTATCAAGATGATGAATTGATGCAATTCTTTTCAATGTTGGATCTTCACTCGAGAGCGGATCGAAGCAATCTAGATAACGTGCTTGATAAAATCTCCTATCCTGAGCAATGTTTTAACCCCATCAAACGATATCGTTTGGAGACCAAAACACACCGCAAGCTGAAGATCTGTGCCCAAAGCGGCTATAAATATCAGGCTGTTCCAGCAATAAGATTGCAGGGAAAATGGCTAGAACAGCTTGGGTTTTCTGTTGGTCAGGAAATCAATGTTCAATGCCAGAAGGGCTGTCTGATCATTCAACTGAGAAACGAGCCTTCAGATGCACGATAGCAAGCAATCAGATAACTGAAGGCAGGCAATGCTGATGCAAAACCCGCCTTTCATGATTTTTCTAAAAAGCAGAGGTCAGTCCCTTGAATCTCCTTCTTGCCCCCTGTGCTCGGAATAGCACTTTCGGCTGCAATATTTTCGGTTGGTGCCGTAGGTCACAAAGGTCTCGCCACAGTTTTGACAAGTAACTTTGTTTGTAGCCCGTCCTTCGCCTGCTTTGAATTTTGCATACCGATTCCACCAATCCTGCCTGCATCCGTCCGAGCAAAAAACCTTTTTCCTAAAACCGGGGGTATGTTCAAGTTCTTTCCCGCAAGTCTTGCAGAGCACATGCTCTCCATCTTCTTGTACAGCTGCCTCATTTTTTGAAGTTCTGGAAAGGCAGAAGCTGCGAACCTGTCCACGAGGAAGGTTCAGCTTTTCTCCGATCTTCGCATAAGACATTCCATCTCGCCGAAGACTGCTGATCTCAGTCATCTGTTTCTCTGTGAGAGGAGGGCGTTTCTTTTCCTCTTCGGATAAGTCAACCTTGATTTCAGATCCATCGCGGAAGATGAATCGGACATCATTTGGAGAATGCACCTTGAGATGATCAACCAGTCCGCTCCATAAGTCCTCATCAAAACGCACGACCTGGCTATTCTGTTTCTTGAGATTATCGAAGAATGAAGTTGCAAGTGCTTTTTTGGCTACCTTGTCCTGGATAGTATTGTCGAGCTCTTCTTTACGTTTCTCAGCCTGCTCATATCGTATCTGTAGTGCTTGATACTCTTGAGTATGGGCATATCCATTGGATCTTGAGCTGGATTGTCCGCTCGACATACGCTCCATGAGTTCGGCTGTAACACTCATGTCAGCTATGAGTGCCGTCCTTTCCCTTTCCAGACCAGCGGTATCGAAAACCGTGTCGTAGACAAGTTTCTGTGTTTCAAGGATGCTGGATGAATCCTTCAGTAGTCTGTTGACCGCTATCACGAACATTCTCTGGACATCCTGTTCTATCAAGTTGCCTGAGGTACATTGGGAGTGTGCCTTATCATATTTTCCATTGCATTGCCAAACCACTTTCTGATATTTGCTGTTAGGGTGCCATTTCTTCTCTCCAAACCAAGATCCGCACTGGGCACAGAGGATTCGACCTGAAAGCATTCTCCTGCGGTTTCGTCTGCCAGGCATCCCATCGCGCCGTTTCATCTCGGTCTGGACTAGAGCAAACATTTCTTTGGATACGATCGGTTCATGATGGTCTTCCACATAGTACTGTGGTACCTCACCTTCGTTCACCTTCTGCTTGTGGGTGAGGAAATCTACGGTGAAGCTTTTTTGCAGCAAGGCATCTCCGATGTATTTTTCATTTTGCAGGATGCTTTTAATGCAGGAGGAAACCCATTGTTTCCCACGTCCGGGTGAGGGGATGTTTTTCTCGGTGAGAATCTCGGCGATCCCATTCGGACTCTTTCCCTGAAGGAATAGAGCGTAGATGAGTCTTACCAATTCGGCTTGTTCCTCATTCACGACCATGTTTCCATCAGGCCCTTTGTCATATCCAAGGAAGTTGCTGTAGGGAACTGAAACCTTGCCATCCTTGGCTTGCTTTCGCTTACCCCATGTGGTGTTTTCAGAGATCGACCGGCTTTCTTCCTGTGCGATCGAGCTCATGATGGTTATCAATAATTCACCTTTGCCGTCGAAGGTCCAAATGTTTTCCTTCTCGAAGTAGCATTCGACATTCTTCTCCTTGAGCATGCGAATGGTGGTCAGACTGTCAACGGTATTTCTGGCAAACCGGCTGACCGATTTGGTGACGATAAGATCGATCTCTCCCAACAAGGCGTCGTTTATCATCTGCTTGAAGCCTTCCCTGCGATTGGTGCTAGTCCCACTCACGCCTTCATCGGTATAGACCTTGATGAATTCCCAATCAGAACGACTCTTGATGAATTCGGTATAGTACTCGATCTGGGCTTCATAACTGGTGAACTGTTCATCACTGTCTGTTGAAACCCGGGCATAGCCGGCGACCCTTCTTTTCGTTGAATGGGGGTTGTTGCGATTGTTTGTTATGATTTTCTTTGCTGGAATTATCCTTACCTTTGCCATGCATGCGCTCCGTTGTCATTGGTTTTTCTTCTTCTATCGATTGCTGCCTTATAGGCTTTTTCCCGGGAAGGCCAGAACCGGTTGATTTGCCGTCCATCACGAAAATGGAAGGTATAGGAGCCCTCTCCATCACCGGAGATGTGATCCACCTCCTTGTAAAAGACTTGCTCATCAAACTCGTCGATCCCCAACATGAAATTGGACAGAATCTTCAACTGTTCCTCATTGATACCGATGCTCCTGCATCCTTTGATTCCATTTCTTCGGTTGGATTTGCATCTCCAATTCGCATTGGTTGGTGTCTTGTAGGTCCGGATATAGTTGTTTCCGCATTTCTCGCAGATGATTTTACCGGTGAAACAACGCCGACTCACCTTGGGCATGTTGTACACCCCGAGTTCTCTTCGACGGTCAATCTCCCTCGAGACGGCTTCGAATATTTCCCGCTTGATGATCGGTGGGTGCGTATCCTCGACATAGTACATGGGATGCTCCCCGCGATTCTTCTTCCGTGGCTGGGACATGAAATCCACGCAATACGTTTTCTGGAGCAAGGTATCACCGATATAACGCTCATTGTGTAGAATGGTATGGATTGCCACATCATTGAAAGGTTTCCCAAAGTGTAGGATGGAACGATTGTTCAGTTCGTCTGCAATACGTTTCATCGACTTTCCCTTCAGATAATCCCTGAATATCTTTCTCACTACCTTCGCGGTCGTCGGTTCAATGACGAGCTTCTTGCCGGTCCACCGGTATCCATAGACGCGGTGGTGAAGGCTGATTCCCTTCTCGTAACGCTTTCTGACTCCCCACCTGAGGTTTTCAGAAGTACTTCTGCTTTCCTCTTGAGCAAATGATGCCAAGACGGTCAGAAGGAATTCTCCTGTACTCGAGATTGTTTCAATATTTTCTTTCTCGAACCTGACATCGATGTTGAGTTCCTTCAACCGCCTTACAGTCTCAAGCAAGTCGACCGTATTTCTGGCAAATCGCGATATCGATTTCGTCAGCACAATATCAATCATGCCTTGCTCGCATTTGGTGATGAGTTCTTGGAATTGCGTTCTGCCAGATATCTGTGTTCCAGAGACGCCATCATCAATGTAGATCCCCTGGTATTCCCATTCAGGATTAGCTTGAATCAGTCTCCTGTAATGATCGACCTGGGATTCAAGCGAATGCTCTTGTCGTTCATGTACCGTAGAGACCCGTGCATAGGCTGCAACTCGCTTTTTTCGGTTTCTGGTTGCCGGTTGCTTTGGTTTTTGTATCAGCTTAATTGTTCTCACTGGTTCCTCCTAGGTCTATACATCCCTACGAATTGAGATTAAATCAAGTCATGTAAAGGAGATAGATTGCCGATTATTGGCTGGTATCTAACAATGAGTTTTCCTTGGACAGTCTTGAATTCTTCGTCAGTCAACAGGCCCTGAGCAAACAGATTCTTGATGAGCAAAAGAGCCAACTGGTAATCGGCCTCTGCCTTGAACTGCTCTTTTGTCATTTGCTTACTTCCTTCTTGAACCTTGTTTTGATATAGCACTCGTGGCTGCAGTAACTGCGTTTGGCATTCCCATATGCCGAGAATGATTTGCCGCAGCAAACGCAGGTGAATTGGTAGAAGGCCTTACGCTTCACCTGATCCTGATGGGCATTCCACCAGTCCATGCGACAGCCATCCGAGCAGTACTGTTTCTTCCTTTTGCCGGGGGTATGCTCCAAACGTTTACCACAGGTCTTGCAATAATCTTTTCCCAGATCCTGAGGCACATGGCTGGGAGATCTCCTACCCCTGAGATTGTGAGTCCTACAGAAGGACCGGACACAATCCTTGGATAACCCGAGCCTCGATGCGATGGTGGTGTATCCCAGACCATCATTTCTCATTTCAGTGATTTGTGTAGATTCTTTTTCAGTCATTGTGTTCTCCTGCTTGATACCGGAGAACCGTACCCCTGAAGTCTTATGAAGACCCTGAATGGCAAGTGGACAAGAGAATTGTCGTCAATCTACTATTCAAATCCTACTGGCTTACTCTGATGAACTACGTTGGAGTAATCTGCAGGAATTATTGGATTTAAAATTGGAGGTTGGAAGATGCTCAACAACACTTACTTTGTATGGCAATTACTGGGAGTAATTAAAAAGATTGGCCGGTTTTTACCGGCCAAGCACGATTCCAAAGAATAATATTCCTTGGATAGTTTCAATGAAATCCCTGGCAACTGATTTAAGTTTCGGTTCCTCAATCGAAGTTCGGGACCCCTGCTACTTTTCCCCTTTGGAAAAACGAGCCGTGATATAGCAAGCATGGCTGCAATAGACTCTTTTTGCATTTCCGTATGAGCTGAAGGTCTTACCACATTCGGCGCATGTGAACGAATAGTACGCTTTTCGCTTCACCTTGTCCTGATGCGCATTCCACCAATCCATACGACAAGTATCCGAGCAGTACTGTTTCTTTCTCTTTCCAGGAGTGTGCTGCAAGTATCTCCCACAAGTTCGGCAAGTGTTGCTACCGGCTTCCTTATCCACATGCGAGGAGGATCTCCTCCCCGTAAGTCCGTGAGTCCTGCAATAAGATTTTACGCATTCCTTTGGAAGCCCTATTTGGTTTGCAATCGTAGAATATCCCAAGCCACTTTCTCTCATGTTCGTAATCTGCGTTGATTGTTGATCGGTCATTACCTTCTCCTCGTTAAATTTGTTGGTCAATACATTCCTGCAAGTGGGATGTAAGTCAACTTGATAAAACGTTATAAAGAGAAAAGTTTGGTTATTCGCTGAATCGAGTGGGTAACCCTACATGATGGTAGCTTTTGGAAGTGCAAGCTCACCACAGACAAAGTAGATCATTGCGATGAAATTCTTCATGTTCCTGAACCCTCTCGCCCTGTGCTTGATCAGGCTTATCATCGAGTTGAATCCCTCCAGCAGTGCGTTGGTCTTCCTGGATTCGAAGTAGTTGAGGATCTCCAAAGCATTGCGGGTGAGCGACTGACCCACCTTCTGCATCTCCGCTATCCGGCTGTTGGACAGCTCCATGCACAAGGCCTCGAAAGCTTCCACTGCGCTCTCGTAGTCGAGGCAGTTTTCGTAGAATCCCTGCAGTTTCAGGCGGTAGTTGTAGGCGGTGACGGTATCCAGGTGGTCTGTGCTCAGAAGCAGCTCAAGCTGGCTTTGCTGCTTTTCTGTGAGGTTCTGCTTGTTCTTCAGCCACAGGTAGCGGGTTCCTTCCAGCGACCCGATTTTCTTCCTGTCCTTGGAACGCATCTCCCGGCGCCTGATCTGGTCCACCGAGTCACCCATCATCTTGACGACGTGAAACTTGTCCACCGTCGTCCTTGCCTGGGGGAATGCGTCCGTCATGGCATTGCGGTAGCCGTGGCACATGTCGCTGGTCACGTCCCCCACCTTGTCCGGCTCTCCCTGCTTGGCCTTGAAGGTGTCCAGGAACTGTTTCACCGTATCCTTGCCTTTTCCTTCCACCGTAAACAATACCCTGGCCTTCGAACCGTCCTTCTCCGGATGCGCCAGGAATACGGTTATGTAGTGCTGGCCCTTGTGGCTGTACTCGTCCACCCCGATGGCGTCGACCCCGCTGAAGTCCTGTTTCTCCAGCGCTTGCTCCACGTACAGGCTTATCAGCCTCCACAGCCGGGTATCGTGCTCGCCCACCTGCTTGGCGACCTGGCTGACCGGCATCTGCTGCAGCATCGTCAGCAGGACGGCCTCCATCAGCAGGGTGAAGCCGCTTCCCGACCTCGCCCAGGGAACTTCCACCAACCTGACCTTGTGCTGCTCGCACCCGATGCGCGCGACCCGGGCGTGGATGTAGCAGCGGTACTGGAAGAAATTCAGGTGCCGCCAGACCTTCTGCTTGGAGTCGTAGACGGGGCAGCTCTCACCGCACTCGGGACAGGGGAACTTGCTCCCTTCCTGGTAATCGACCGTGATGTGCACTTCCATCCTGTCCGGATTCTTCTCTGAGGGAATCATCTCAACCTTCGTTACCTTCCAGGGTTCCGTCAATCCAAGGGCAATGGTGAAGATGTCTGTCTGGGAGAATCCGTTCATCGTGAATTACCTCTCTGTTCTGTGATACCAAAACAGTACCACAGCACTCCCAGAGTTTTCCACTATCACTTTGCTTCTTTAAGATTCTACCCACTCAAAACAGCGAAAGGCCAAAAGTTTGGTAATTTCCCACA
>DJGJ01000039.1 GCA_002432715.1 Sphaerochaeta sp. UBA5849
AACTTGTAAACTCACGCTAGGCGAGTTCCTTGCCCAGCTTTTGGATTTCGGCAATGAACTGGCCGAGGTCGTTGAAGGCCTTGTAGACGGCTGCAAAGCGGACATATGCCACCAAATCCACTTCCCTCAGCTGCTTCAGTGCTTCATCCCCGATATCTGAAGAGGCGATTTCCCGTTTGCTTCCCACCTTGAGCATGATGGCATCCTCGATGTTTTGCAGCAGGGTGTCTATTTGATTCTCACTGATTTTCAGTTTCTCGGTGCAAGAGCGTATGCCCCTTCCCAATTTGTTCAAATCGAAGGGTTCCCGTCTTCCGTCACGTTTGATGACCATCAGCGGCTTGTCCTCGATCCTCTCATAACTGGTGAAACGGTAACCGCACGAATTGCACTGGCGCCTGCGCCGAATCGTTGAACCGCTGGAATTCTGCCTCGATTCCAATACCTTGTCATCCATCTGTGAGCAGTGGGGGCATCGCATACAGGTTCCTCCTCGTGCATCCAGTATACACACTGTGCATGGGCTTCACAAGAAAATAGTGTTTTTATGGCGCTATTTTCGATACAATTATCAATGCTTTACACTAGATGTAGGTTTTGATGTGTTTCGCTGAGGTGTAGTGAAGCTGTGCAATTTTCCAACAATTCCAGCTATATTTGTTGTAAAAAGTTATATCTTGTGATAATAATAACATAACGGAGGCAGTATGGCTGATTCAGTAAGCGGTTGTGTAAAACGGATTGTGGACAAATCTCCTTTTATCCACGAGATGTTGATCAATGGGATTCTCTCGTTCAGCAATTACGCATCCTCGATCCAGGACGAGGTTCAGAAAGCTTACGGCAAGGAAGTCAAAGCCAGTGCCATCGTGATGGCCCTCAGGCGCTATGCTGAAGAGTTGCGCAAAGGCAGCTACAAGAAGCAGGTGGGTAATGTTGAGTACGGGATTGTCATGAAGACCAATATCTTCGACCTCAATCTGGTGCGCCGCGACAGTTTCATCAGCAAGTTGGGTGTCCTGTATGGACAGATCTCCACCGAGAAAGGTGATTTTTTGAATATCACCCTGGGCAGCCATGAAGTATCGTTGGCGGTCAGTGAGAAGTACCGATCTCTGGTCGGCGAGCTCGCCAAGGACGAGGAAGTGTTGCATCAGATGGACGACTTGGTAGCCCTCTCCTTGGTGTTCACCGGTGATTTCCTCCAAACACCGGGTATTGTCTATGAGGCGGTGAGGCATTTGGCCTGGGAGCAGATCAATGTGATTGAAATCGTCTCTACGATGAATGAGCTCACCTTTGTCATCAAGCGGGAGGACTCAATGAAAGCGTTTGATGTACTGCAGGGCTTCTTGGGTGCAAACTAGGCTTACCTTGGTGGTCGCTCCCCTGAACGGGGGAAAGACCACGTACTTGGTGCACTTGATAGAAACACTGAAACAGGACGGTCTTGCTGTAGGGGGAGTGCTTGCCCTTGCCAATCCTGAAAAAACTTGGTATAGACTCAAAGACCTGTCCAGTACAGAGTCCAGGCTTGTCCTCTGTGAAACGCAGTCGCTTGGAATGCAGCGCATAGGCCGCTTCAGCATCGATGCTGAAGGTTTTGCCTGGGCGAACGCACTCATAGAGAAATCACTGGGGAAATCCGATGTGGTGGTCTTCGATGAAATCGGCAGGCTGGAGTTGAACGACGGTGGCTTGGCCCCTTCGTTTCGCAAGGCTCTTGCCCGAAAACAGGTAAGTATCCTTGCTGCTGTCAGGGATGTGCATGTAGAGGAAGTGGTGAGGCATTTCGGCCTGGAGGCATCCGAACTGAATCTGGTGCAGGTGAACAAGGATGATATCGAAAATGAATGAACTCTATTGGTTTGTAATGCTGCTCTGCAATTTCATCTTGATCATGTTTGCTTTCCGAAAATGGGGAAAGCTGGGTCTGTACATCTGGGTGCCCATCAGCGTCATCGTTGCCAATATTCAGGTTACGAAAAACGTCATGCTTTTCGGATTGGAAGCTACGCTTGGCAATATCGTCTATGCCACAGGTTTCCTTGCAACCGATATTCTCAGTGAGTTCTACGGAAAGAAAGAGTCGGCAAAAGCGGTGGCGATCGGTTTTTTCAGCCTGCTCACCATGACGATCCTGATGCAGGTCGCACTGTTCTTCGAGCCGGCTGTTTCTGATATCGGCCATGCTTCCCTGGCTCACATATTTGGCTTGATGCCGAGAATCGCTTTCGGCTCCCTGACTGCCTATGTGATCAGCAATATGCACGACATCTGGGCCTTTGATTTCTGGAAGCGCAAGAAGCCTGGACGCAATACCTTGTGGCTGCGCAACAACCTGAGCACCTTTGCGAGCCAACTCATCGATACACTGGTTTTCACCATGATTGCTTTCTGGAACGTGTATCCAACCAATGTTCTGGCCCAGATCATGCTTTCCACCTATCTCTTGAAGTGGGTGGTCGCAGTATTCGATACACCGTTCATCTACCTTGCAAGGCATTGGTACGATACAGGAAAACTTCCTCCAAGTAGCACTATTTAGCGGGCAATACTTCCCTCAGTGCCTTGATGCACGCCTTTGTCCCTGCATAGAAGGAGGGAAAGAAAGGTTTGCGTTCCAAGAGGAATGCATCGTCGTAGACGAACGGCGTCCCGTCGACATACTCGATATCCATTCCTACGTGTAAAAGCACTGCGTGGGCTGCTGCAATATCCCAGACGTAGCAACTCTGGTTTACACACCCTTGGATGTGGTCATAGAGCACCGGGCTGAGCATGTGCAGGATCGATGAGCCGAAGATGCGGATTTTGCCTTCATAGCGGGAGAAATCCATAAGTCGCTGGCCGCTTGAACCCATGGTGATCTGGTGAGGGAAGTCCTTGTCGGGGGCGATGAAAAACGGTTTTCCGTTTATTGTCAGTTCCTTGCCGGGATCGAGACGCAAAAACAACTCGTCCTCTCCAAGCCCCCAGCGCGGTGCACTGATCATGGCCCCCACCGGTTTTCTGTTTTTGTCCAGAATGCCCAGGGCCACCGCCCAGGAGGGCAGGCCTTGTGAGTAGACATCCGTTCCATCGATTGGATCGAGGACGAAGGTGTAGGGAGCTTTGTCATCAAACGGGGTGAGTGTCTCCTCACTGATGATGTTCACATCCTCAAAGAGCTCGGCAACAACACCCAGAATTCGATGGGATATGGCCAAATCGGTTTCAGTAATGACCGTTCCATCGCTCTTGTAGGAACGATGAATGGACTGTTGCTGTTCTTTTGCTTTCCTGCCTGCATCCTGTACAACCAGGGCCAAGGCATCCAATGCCTTTTGGTCGAGTAGTCTATCCATTGTATTGCATAACCTTCCCTCTCATGATAGGGTAATGGCGCTTATGCAAACGCCAATTTCCACCCTTGTCCAATCGTATATCAAAAGCAGCAACGCTTACAAGGCATATGGAGCAGGGTCCAACCACCTCGCTATCCAGGGGCTTGAAGGGTATCCTTTAGCTCAATTCCTCAGGTTGATCAGTCGCAAACATGCAGGCAGGGTATGGGCGGTTTGTCCTACCGAGGAGAGTGCACAACAGCTGCTCAAGGACAGCGGATTCTCGGTAAACGGCACTGGTGTCATGCAGACGCCGCTCTCCAACAATGAGACCAGGATCGTCTACCTGAGCGGCAACGGGAGGAAATTATACACCCCCTTCAATGCCGACAATGTGGAGTACGACCAACTCAATCGGTTGATGCAGATCCAGGAGATGAAACAGGGTGTGGTGGTAACCCACCTCAGGCCGTTCGTCTCTCCGCTTGTTAGCCCGGCAACACTGAAACAGGCATCGCTTACCATCAAAGTAGGATCTGTCTTCGACACCGCCTCCTTTTCCCGATTGCTTGCCAATGCAGGTTATCTCCACACCGTATCGACATCGGCTATGGGAGAGTACTCGATGCGAGGTGAAGTGCTGGATATTTTCCCCTATGAAAGCGAGTATCCGTACCGGATTTATGCCGACTGGGATACGGTAGGCAAAATCGCCCGCTACAACCCCATTACCCAGGAGAGCATCACCACGGTGGGCAAGCTCACCCTCTCCTTGGTGGATGCAACCAGTGAACTGGCCACCACCTCGATCGGAGAGTATTTGACTGATGATGACCTGTTTTGTTTTATCGGCGACCAGCGGCTGGCGACCAGCTATCACAGCCTGCAGGTGGAAGCCAAAGCCCTCTATCGCCAGGCGTTTTTGGAAGACCGTGAGGCCAAAAAGCCCGATGCCCTGCTCTTCGATTTCCCTTCCTTCCAGAAAGCGTGCCGCACTAGCATAACCCTGTACGATATTGCCGGCCAGAACCAGGAGGCTTATCGGTTCGACATCGAGGGACCCCGTTCCTATTTTGGAAATTTCACCTTGCTCAAGGAAGATTTGAAGAGTCTGGACAAGCAGGGTTGGAGCATTGTGATCTTCACCGAGAACCAACTGCAAAAACAACGGTTGATGCAGATGCTGAGCGCCTTTCCCTTCCTTGGATGGGAGGACCGGGCGATCAGCGGCGGGTTCGGAATCCCCTCGCTGAAAGTGGTTGCCATCTGCGAGCACGAGATTTTCGGACGCAGGCGGCAGGTGATAAAAACACTTCAGCATACGCAGACCTCCGCACTCGATTCATTCGTCGACCTGAATGAAGGTGACTATGTTGTCCATGTGAATTATGGGGTAGGACAATTTGTCAAGATCGACCGGGTCTCCAGTTTCGACCGCGAGCGCGACTTCATAAAAATCGCCTACGCCGACAATGAGATGCTCTATGTCCCGATTGAACAGGCAAACCTGATTCAGCGCTATATCGGAAGCGATACAGGGCTGCCGAAAAAGGACAAGCTCGGAGGCCAGGGATGGGAGAACAAGAAAGCCAAGGCCCGAAAAAATGCCGAGGATTTGGCAAAACACCTCATCTCGCTGTATGCAAAACGCAAGAACAGCGTCGGATTCGCCTTTCCCAAGGATACCGACTGGCAGCTGCAGTTCGAAGCCTCATTTCCCTTCGATGAAACAGCGGACCAGCTGACCTGCATCGAGGATATCAAGGAAGATATGGAGAAGCCGATCGTCATGGACCGCCTGGTTTGCGGCGACGTAGGCTACGGAAAGACGGAAATTGCCTTTCGCGCCGTATTCAAGGCCGTCATGGGTGGCAAACAGGTTGCCTTTCTTGCCCCGACAACCATTTTGGCTGAACAGCATTATCAGAATTTTCTCAAACGGGTGGGGAACTTTCCCATCCGTTGTGCACAGCTATCGAGAATTGTGGCAAAGAAAGAGCAGAAGCAGACACTCATCGGTCTTGCAGAAGGCAAGGTGGATGTGTTGTTTGGAACCCACAGGATTTTGCAGAAGGATATCGTGTACCGTGATCTGGGACTGTTGGTGGTGGATGAGGAACAGCGTTTCGGCGTCAAGGACAAGGAACGGATCAAGACGCTGAGGGCGAGCATCGACTCGCTCTCCTTGAGTGCCACCCCGATTCCCCGGACCCTGTATATGTCGCTCTTGAAGATTCGTGACATGTCCTTGCTTGCCACACCCCCTATCGCACGCAGACCCATACAGACCTATATCGGTGAATATGATGAGCAAACCATTGTTCGGGCCATCCGTGATGAGGTTGGCCGAGGCGGCCAGGTCTTTTTCCTGCACAACCGTATCGAAAGTCTTGACGAGGTTGTGTTTCAGCTGACCAAGTTGCTGCCTGATGTCATCATTGAGAGCGCTCATGGGCAGATGGACAGCACCAAGCTCGAGGACACGATGCGTCGGTTCATCCATGAAGGCATCCAGGTGCTGGTTTCCACCACAATCATCGAGAACGGCATCGACATCCCAAACGTCAACACCATCATCATCGACCGCGCCGACCGCTACGGACTGAGTCAGTTGTACCAGCTTCGCGGAAGGGTGGGGCGAAACGACAGCCAAGCCTATGCATATCTTTTCTACCCACAGGGGAGCGCCCTCAGCGAGATCGCCCTCAAGCGGCTGAAGATCATCAGTGAACACACAGAACTGGGCAGCGGCTTCAAGGTGGCGATGAAGGATATGGAACTGAGAGGAACTGGGAACCTGCTCGGGCGCGAACAAAGCGGCCATCTGGCTTCGGTCGGCCTTGATATGTACATCCGCATCCTTGACGAGGCGATCAGGGACCTGCAGCATGAAGGTGTCAGGGAAGAGGACAAGGAAGTGTTTCTGGAGCTCGATTATACAGGCTTTATTCCTGACACCTACATCAAGGCGCCTTCGGTCAAATTCGATATCTACCGCAAGATTTCATCCATCGTCAATGACGAGCAGCTGCAAGGCTTGGCCAGCGAGTTGTCCGACCGTTTCGGGCCTCCTCCGGTCGAGGTGGCGAACCTGCTTTACATCGCCGAGATCAAGATCATCTGCCGCAAACTCTCGATCATCCATCTGACCGACCGCAAGGGTGTGGTTGCCGTTGAGTTCGGCAAAGTTGCGGATTTGAATGTCAACAAGGTCATGAATCTCATCGCCCTGAGCAACAAGAGCGTTTGGCTTGATATGAGACGCATGAATGTAATGTATATGAAAACCGATGCGGTTTCTCTCAAGGACAAGGCGTTGTTCTTGATGGAGAAGCTGCAGCGCCTGATATAGGAGTGTTGATGCAGGAAAACCAAGGAACGATTTTCCAGGATATTCCAGAGTTGGAGTGGGTGGAGACCAAAGAGGATGGGAAGAAGAGACCCATCAAGAGTTATGTGCTCAGGGGCTCATACCTGCGCACCTACCAGGTACAGGCCATCCGCCGCTACTATGGTACCTACGGCATCCCATACAGCAAGACCAAGCTCGAGTGGAACCAGGTGTTTGGAAACGACAACCCTGTTGTAATTGAGATTGGGTTCGGCATGGGTACGGCAACGGAGCGCATAGCCAAGGAACGCAGCCAATACAACTACCTTGGCTTGGAGGTGTTTCTTTCGGGGTTTGCAAAGCTCTTGCATGCTGTGGGATCTGGGCATCTGGATAATGTAAGGTTGATGCGCTTTGATGCAGTCGAAGTTCTTTCCACCATGGTCGAGGATGGAAGTATTGCAGGATTTCACATATTCTTTCCCGATCCTTGGCCGAAAAAGCGCCAACAGAAACGACGCCTGATCCAAGCACCGTTTGCCCGGTTGCTTGCTTCCAAGCTTAAATCTGGTGGATACATCTATTGCGTGACCGATTGGGAGGAGTATGCCTTCCAGATGCTGGATGTCTTCTCCCACACCGAAGGCTTGCACAATCCCCACCCAGGATTCTGTCCCCCGGTACCGTGGAGGGACACAACCAAGTTCGAACAGAAGGGAAGGGCCAAGCAGCACACCATCTTCGAAGTCTGGTTCGAAAAGCAGTAGATGAAAAGAGGGAAGGGAGCCTGCCGCCGCACGCTCCCTTCCAAGGTTCACAAATTCACTCTCAAGCAATCAGAATACTTCTGATTGTTTCACCTTGCCTACTCCTGTTCTTCCTTTACGGATTCCTTGTAGGCCTTGATCACTTCATCGGCCAACTTGCCGCTCAGCGGTTCGTAATGGTCGAACTCCATTTCGAAACTCCCTGTTCCACTGGTCATTGACTTGAGGTCGATGGCGTAGTTGAGCAGTTCGGACTGGGGAACCAATGCTTTTACCATTTGCAGGTGTCCCATTTCCTCCTGACCGAGCACCCGACCGCGTTTGCCGCTCAAGTCGGAAAGTATGTCGCCCAGGTAATCATTCTCAATGTATACACTAAGTTTCATAATTGGTTCAAGTAGTACAGCCCCTGCTTTCTCGAGTGCCATCTTCATGGCTCCCTTCGCAGCGAGTTTGAATGCCATTTCACTTGAATCAACAGGGTGTTCCTTGCCGTCGATGAGGGTGATGCCGATATCCATCATCGGATAGCCTGCCAAAAAACCTTCCTCCATCTGCTCATGCAGGCCTTTTTCAATACCAGGAATATACCCTTTGCTGACCGAGCCTCCCTTGATGGCATTGGTGAAGGAGTAGTAGGCTCCTCGTTCAAGCGGTTCGATTTCAATCAGGACACGGGCGTATTGGCCATGGCCTCCACTCTGCTTCTTGTGTGAATATTCAGCTATTCCACTCTTCCTGCTGATGGTCTCACGATAGGCAACCCGGGGAAGCTTGGTGAAAATATTGATCTTTTGCTTCTCGCGCACCTTGTCGAGAATCATGTTCAAATGCAGTTCGCCCATTCCGGCAACCACATTTTCCTTGGTCTCCTCGTTGAACTTGATCGTGAACGTTAAGTCTTCTTCCATGACTTTGTGCAGGGATTCGTTCATCTTTACTTCACTTTTCTTGTCATCACTGCTGATGGCCAGGCTGTAGATGGGGTGCGGGAAGGCAAGGGGCTTGAACTTCAGCTTCTGGTCGGCTCCCTCGATGAGGGTGGAATTTGTGGCGGCGATATTGCTCTTTGCAATCACCCCGATATCACCGGCAGGCAGTTCATCGGTTTCAATCAACTTCTTTCCAACCATGCGGTATACCTTGTTCGGCCGCTCTTTTTTCCCGAGATCAGGATTATACAACTCGGTTTCACCCTTGACGGTGCCTCTGAGGACTTTGATAAAGCTCAGCTTGCCGCTGAATTGGTCGATGGTGGTCTTGAATACGAGCGCTGCAGCGCTTCCTTCGGCAGTGATGGGAAAGTCATTGACAGTTCCATCTTCGTCCACCGTCCAGTCGAGCTTGCCCAACGGTCTGGGGAAGTTGTTGCGGATGAACGTCAAGAGACTGAGTATGCCGCTGCCCTCCTCGGAACAACCGCAGAATACGGGCACGACTCTGTTGCCATCCATACCTTCCCGCAGCCCGCGACGAATGTCATCACTTTCCAGCGTGCCTGCTTCGAAATACTTTTCGATCAAGTCATCAGCACCCTCTGCCGCATTCTCGATGAGGGCATTACGGTAATCGTCTGCAAAATCAGCAAATTCGGCCGGGATGTCTCCAACTGTCTCCTTGCCGCCCCTGTTGATGAAATATGCCTTGTTTTCAATCAGATTGATGATTCCCTTGAATTCCTTGCCGCTTCCCATGGGGATGGTGACAGGGACAAAGGTGGTTTTGAAGGTCTCTCTCAAATTCTCCAAAACATGGGTATAATCTGCACGGTCGCGGTCCATTTTGTTGATGAACACTGCGCGTGGCTTGTTTCGCTCGTCAAGGTGTCTCCAAAGTTTGATGGTTTCAATCTGTGCTCCATCACGTCCGTCAACGACCATGAGGGCTGATTCACAGGAGCGGAATCCGCAAATGGTCTCGCCGATGAAGCCGGCTGTTCCCGGAGTGTCGAGAATATTGATGGTCTTGCCGTCCCAATTCAGGGAAGCGAGGGAAGCGTGGATGGAAATCTTGTGGTTGATTTCCTCTTCCGTATAGTCACTGGTGGTCTTACCGCTAGCTACGGTTTCTGCCCGGGAAATCACATTGGCATAAAACAACATCTGTTCAACCAAGGTGGTTTTCCCGGTTTCATTGTGGCCGATGATGGCAACATTCCTTAAGTCAGTGCTGACAACGCTCATAATTCCTCCTTCGATCACCTCTGATTCTTGTATGATGATCCAGAACGCATGCATCAATGGTACGCTCCATAATCCCATATGTCAAAAGAATTCTACCACCATAAAAAAAGGCCGGACACTCGTACACGAACATCCGCCTGGAAATGCAGGGAAATAAAAAACGAGAGTGTATGGTCAGCGTGTCAAGCTTACATTCACATCAATGATGTTGCTGATGTCCTGTTTCAGTTTGTAGGCGAACTGATCCATCACCGTCACATCGTTGGGCAGCTTGTCACCGTCTTCGCAAAAGAACGTCCAGCAAGGCACATCCAACGCAGCACTGATTTTCTCGATTGTAGCAAAAGAAGGGGCCTTTCTTGAAGTTTCAATTTCTGTAACAAACGAAGTGGAAACCCCGATTTTCTCAGCAAGCTGAGCTTGGGTCAAGGAAAGCTTGCGTCTGCGCTCCTTGAGATTTCTCGCGAAAATGTCCTGCAAATTGTAAGTTCTAGCCATGTTGTACTCCTCTTAAGTAACTGCAATACCAGCAATCTATATCGAAAGGAGTATGATAACATTCTCCTTCAGTCTAAAAATTTTCACAGTTTTAATACATTCTAGGCACGGAACCAGCATTTCCGCAAGGTTTCACCCCGTCTTTTTTCCAGGATTCCATACCCTTAGCGGTTTTTTGGCTCGTAGTGGTCGAACTCCATGGAGAATGTTCCTCTTCCCTGGGTTGCTGATCTGAGAGCAGTGGAGTATCCGAAAAGTTGGGAAAGCGGTGCTTGCGCATGAATGTGCTCGCTTGCCGTTCTGCTCTCAATGCTGTTCACCAGGCCCCCGCGGCTGGTGATGCTGGAGATGGCTTCGCCGACATACTGCGAAGGAACGACGACGGTGACTTTCATCACCGGTTCCATGAGCACCGGTCCGGCTGACTGTGCAACCTTGTCGAAGCACATGGCCGCGCACGCTTCAAAAGCAAACTCACTGGCTGTCAGTTCGTGGAAGACAATATCGGTAACCTCGACTTCGAGATCGCACGCTTCATACCCGAACTGAATGCCGCCTTTGAATGCGTTGGTGACTCCCCGTTTGATCGCCTCAAGATAGATCTCGTCAATACCTCGCGTTTTTGCACTGATGCGGTACTGTGTTCCGCTTCCGGACGCCAGCGGTTTTACCGTCATGCTTAATCCTGCTGTATTCTCTTTTCCAGCCAATACTTTTGAGAAGGTCTCCGATCCGCTGGCAACCTTGCTGACAGATTCACGATAGGTAACCTGCGGTTTGCCGACCCTGGCTTGGATTTTCATCTCCTTGGTCAGACGGGTCACCAACACATCCAAATGCAGTTCTCCCATGCCGCTTATGACCAGCTGGCCGGTTTCCTCGTCATCCCGATAGGTGAAGGTAGGGTCTTCCTGGGCAAGCGTAGCGAGTGCTGCACGCAGCTTATCCCCATCGCTCTGCGTGTTCGGCTCTATGGCCACTGAGATGACCGGAATGGGGAAATGCATCTGCTCAAGCAGTATCTGTGCTCCTTCGCTGCCGATGGTATCGCCGGTCCTGCCTTCCTTGAAACCGATGACAACCCCGATGTCACCTGCTTCGAGTTCGTTGACTTCCTCCGCCCGGTTTGCATGCATCCTCAGAATCCTGTTGACCCGTTCACGCTTTTTCTTGCTGATGTTCATCAGTGTAGTGCCTTTGCGTATGGTCCCGTTGTATACGCGCACAAAATCCATTGCACCGGCCTCACGGTCGACTTGGATTTTAAAAATCAAGGCCAAAGGAGGCTTGTCCTTGGAGTAGGGAACCTCGACCTGTTTCTGTGTTTTCAGATGGATGCCCATGATCGGCGGGACTTCGGAGGGCGAAGGCAGATAGTCGATGACTCCGTCAAGCAAGGCCTGCACCCCGATGTCCTTCAGCGATGATCCAACGAATACCGGCAGGGCCTGACGGGCGATGGTTGCTTTCTTCAAGGTTTTCTTGAGCAGATCGGAGCCGATCTCCGCCCCCTCGAAATAGAGTTCGGTTATCTCGTCGCTGAAGGAGGAAACGCTGTCGATCAAACGTTCATACCACTGATCAACCTTATCGCGCATCGAAGATGGTATATCCTGCTCGACAATGGTTTTTCCCTGGTCCTCAGTGCTGAATACCAGATATTTCTTCTTGATCAAATCGATGATGCCGCTGAAGCTGCTCTCAGTGCCGACAGGCAGGAATACGGGAATGGGATTTGCCCCAAGCTTGACCTTCAGCTCATTGACCGCTTCTTCGAAGTTTGCGCCAAGGCGGTCCATTTTATTGATGAATGCAATACGGGGAACCCGGTAGGTATCAGCCTGCCTCCAGACTGTCTCGGTTTGCGGCTCAACCCCGCCGACTGCACAAACCACCATGACCGCACCATCCAGCACCCTCAGCGAACGTTCGACTTCAGCGGTGAAGTCCACATGGCCCGGGGTATCTATGATGTTGATTTGATGTTCTTTCCAATAACAGGTGGTGGCTGCGCTGGCAATGGTGATGCCGCGGTCCTGTTCCTGCTCGAGGAAGTCCATCGTTGCTTCGCCGTTGTCCACCTCTCCGATTCTATGATTCTCGCCGGTATAGAAGAGAATCCTCTCGGTGGTGGTGGTTTTGCCTGCATCGATATGTGCCATAATGCCGATATTGCGTGTCATCTTCTCGTTCATGCTATCAATCCTTCAAACAATCTGTGCAACAATAGCATACATGGAGTTGAATATCAACGAGAAGGACGGAAGAGCAGAATCCTTAAGGCATTGAGAATTGCGATGATCGTCACCCCGGTATCGGCAAGCACGGCTATCCACATGGAGGCATATCCCATCGCTCCCAGTCCAAGAGCCAAAGCCTTCACCAGGAGGGCGAAACTGATGTTTTGCCTGACGATGGCTGCAGTATGCCTACTGATCTCAAGCAGGTTCGCCACCTCTTGCAAGTCATCGGCAAGAATGACCACATCGGCACTTTCCATCGCGGCATCACTTGCATTGCTGCCCATGGCGATGCCTACTTTGCTTGCAGCCAGGCTGGGGGCATCGTTCATTCCGTCTCCCACGAAGACCAGATTTTTGCGTTCTGCTGACATTGCTAGCATGCGTTCCTGTTTCTCATGGGGCAGAAGGGATGCGTGCACCTCATCCAAGCCGAGTTCCGCCGCCACGCGGTTTGCATGCACTTCTGTGTCGCCGCTGATCATGGCGAGGTGCGTGATCCCCAGGTCCCTGAGATGCTTGACCACGGATTTGGCCTCCGAGCGCAGGGTGTCGCGCAGGATGAACGAGGCTTCATGACGGCCGTCCACGGCCAACAGGATTGCAGCCTCATCCTCAGCCCCTGGTTCCACCACGATCCCCAAATCCTCAAACAGCGCGGCATTGCCTGCTGCAACACGTCTGCCGTCGACCAAGGCGGACAGGCCTTTTCCCGCAACCTCCTGTACATCGAGTGCCGCATATGGAGCGTTGAGGGTGAGGAAGGCTTTTGCCAGCGGGTGGTTGCTGTTTCGTTCAAGGGAGGCTGCAATTTCCTGTAGATAGGCTTCATCATGGGTGGCAGAGGCCGTCAAGCGAACCTCGAGCAAGGTGAACGTTCCACTGGTAAGGGTCCCGGTCTTGTCGAACACGATGGTATCGGTCTTTGCAAGGGCTTCCAAATAGTTGCCTCCCTTGACCAGGATACCCCTCTTGGCACTCTTTCCAATTCCTGCAAAATACGAAAGCGGAACACTGATGACCAACGCACACGGACAGCTCACCACCAGAAACACCAGTGAACGATAGACCCAGGTCTGCCAAGACCCGGTTATCAGACCTGGGATGACGGCGAGCGCAACGGCCAAGAACACCACGATCGGGGTATAGTATCGGGCAAACGAGGTGATATAGCGTTCAGTTTGCGCCTTTTTTCCTGCGCTCTCCTCAACCAGCTGCAAAATTTTTGCTGCAGTACTCTCCTCATAAGGCTTGCCGGCCCTGATATCGAGCGTCCCTCCCAGGTTGAGGGAACTGCCAAGCACCTCGTCTCCGACTTTCACTGTTCTCGGAATTGATTCCCCGGTCAAATGCTGCATATCCAAACTGGAGCTTCCACTGACTATATATCCATCGACTGGTATTTTCTCGCCTGAAAGCACCCGTATGTGTGAACCGGGAACAACCTCTTCGACGGCAACCATGGTAGTACTCTGTCCTTGGACCAGCCTTGCCTGCTGCACCTTCAAGTCAAGGGCCTCAATGATTGATTTTCTGCTCTGCATTACCGAACGGGCTTGGAAATATTCTCCGACCAGATAGAAAAGCATGACAGCCGCCGCTTCCCCTGTTTCCCCTATGGCCAATGCTCCAAGCGTTGCAATGCTCATCAAGAAATTTTCATCAAAGATTTTTCCATGCACTACATTTCTCGCCGCCTTGAGCAGCACATCGTAACCGCTTACCACAAAGCTCAGTATGAACAGGTGGGGAATGTCGAAAAGCATGGCCAGACCGAAGCCGAGTAGCGAGACAAGGATTCGGACCAAGATGACCCAAAGAGGATCATCTTCGTCCTTTGTTCGGTTTTCCAAGGGTTTCACCTTGAGCGACGGTTCCACCCGTTTGGCTTCCTTGATGAGGTCGCTGTAAAAGGACTCCTGCTGTTTTTCGGTGGTGCTGATGCGTATTTGCTTGCGCGAGAAATCGACCCGGGCCGATGCAACCCCTCCGATTCGCTGGATGCGGTCCTCGATTTTTGCAGCGCAGACAGGACAATCCACCCCCTCGAATGTGTAGTCCCGTTCATGCAATGGGGATGGTTCTGTGTGGGTTGCTTTGGATGGATGCATGGTTGACTCCTAATATATCAATATATGAATAGATGTTCATATATTAGGAAGTGTTGGCATCCTTGTCAAGCACCTATGTCAGACATCCCAGGCGGGATCGATGATTTCTGGAACAATCTGCCGCTCGTAGATGGAGAGTCTGCCGCTGAAGAGGTAGGCTATGCAGCAAACAAAGAACAACGAGGTGGGATTGCCGAAGCCGTACAGCTCCAATCCCAATACAAAGCAGGCCAAGGGGAGTTTGGTGCTGCCGCTGAGCATTCCTATGGCTCCGAACATGGACAGTGCAGAGACCGGGATGGGAAGCAGCGCTCCGAACAAGGCCCCTGTTGTGGCGCCTATGACGAGAATCGGGATGACCTCGCCGCCAGCAAAGCCGCTTCCAATGGTCAGGGCGGTCAAGAGGAGCTTGAAAAGAGGGGCGAACTTGCTGGTGGTCCCGTACTCTGCCTCAATGATGAGGTCGATGGAGAGTCCGTTGTAGGCAAACGTACCGGTGACCAGGTAAATGACGATTGATGCAAGCAATAACAGCGAACTGGCAAGCAGTGCTTTCTTGTAGGGGTTCGTGGTAATCCGAGAGAACAGGCTCTTGGTCAGATGGATCAGGTGGCAGAAGAGTCTGCTGGCCAAGCCGAGCAGGATGGAGTATGCCAATAATATGAGAAGTGTGGAAAGATCGAGGGTGAAGGCTTCGGCTGTCACCGGGACCAAGGTGTGCGTATGCAAAGCCTTGCTCACCATGCAGGCGGTGAAGGAGGCGGTCAGGCAGGGCAGGAGGGCGTCGGTTCGGTTCACCCGGGGATTGGAGAACTGCATTCCGAACAAGGTTCCGGCAATCGGGGCGTTGAACAGGGCGCCGAAGGCGGCCCCAGCACCGCTGATCAACCAGATACCTTTCTGCTGGATGGATTGCCTCTGCCCCTGGTGCAGCATCTGCATTTCCAGGCGGGAGCAGTAGCTTCCGATGGAAGCCCCGACTTGGACCCCGACGCCTTCCTTGCCTCCTGATGCTCCCACAAGATGGGTGATGAACGTATTGAACAGCAAAAGAGGAGCCATTTTGGTGGATATCTTCTGCTTGTGCGCATCACGATCCTTCTCGTAGCCGATGCTGGTGGGGTGGGCGATATCGAGAATGCCCTGATTGATCAAGTCGATCACCTGCGAGCCGCCGTCTTTCAGGTAAGGCCCGAGTTTCTGATACAGAAAGGCGGTAAGCAGGGCACCAAGGGGTATGAGAAAATGAAGCCACGGATGGTTGGAGCGGATCGACCCGGCTTCAGCGACGAGAAAGGTCAACAGACTGATGACCGGTCCGACCAACATGCCAAGCACCACTGCCCGAACTGTCCAAGCCACTAGGGGAATTGAGAAATTGCGTCGTGTTAGGTTCATAGTCCCCATCATAGGAGCTTTTCTCATTTCTTGGAACCACAAGAGAGCCTGGTTTGCCTTGACAACTTACAAAGCTTGGCACACACTTGCTTTTGGTACGCAAGGAGTAAGGTATGTTGAAAGAGTTGAAAGAGAGAGTCTGTGAAGCAAATTTGCTCCTGCAGACACATAAGTTGATCACATTTACCTGGGGCAATGTCTCCGAGGTGGATGAAAACCGTGAATTCATGGTGATCAAGCCGTCAGGTGTAGCTTACGATGAGCTTACCCCCTCTTCCATGGTGGTCGTTGAGCTGGCTAGTGGCAGACCAGTGGAGGGATCGTACAATCCTTCCAGCGACACCCCGACCCACCGATACTTGTTCAATCACTTTGAGACGGTAAACGCAGTAGTCCATACCCATAGCAGGTGGGCAACCATATTCGCCCAGGCCGGCCGGGGCATTCCGGCTTTGGGAACAACCCACGCCGACTATTTTTACGGGGAAATCCCCTGCACCCGTGCCATGACAGCCGAGGAGATCCAAGGTGAGTATGAAATGGAGACGGGCAGGGTGATCGTTGAACGCTTTGCCGGCATCGATCCCAAAAGCGTTCCCGCCGTTCTGGTTCAAAGCCATGGTCCCTTCTGTTGGGCAGACTCTGCACTGAAGGCTGTAGAGTACGCGGTGGTGCTCGAGGAGGTGGCGATGATGGCCTACCACTCGATGTTGCTCTCCGATGCAAATCAAAAACCGATGGATCAGCATCTGCTTGACAAGCACTACCTCAGAAAACACGGCGCTCATGCCTATTATGGTCAGAATCGGTAATTAGGAGTCATGCGATGAAGAACATGGAAACGGTACGGTTGGGATTGGTTGCGGTCAGCAGGAGCTGCTTTCCCCGTTCATTGTCCGAAAAACGGCGCAAGGCGGTGAAACAGGCTTGCAAGGGGGAGCTGTATGAGTGTCAGGTCATTGTAGAGAATGAAATTGACATGCTTAGAGCTCTCAAGGATGTCCAGGACCATGCAGTGAATGCCCTGGTGGTATTTCTCGGGAACTTTGGGCCTGAAACTCCTGAGACCTTGCTTGCCAGGCATTTTCCCGGTCCGGTGATGTACGTCGCTGCAGCTGAAGGCGACGGGGATTTGCATGACGGCAGGGGGGATGCCTATTGCGGCATGCTGAATTGCTCATACAACCTGAGTCTTCGCTCCTTGCGTGCCTACATTCCCGAATACCCGGTGGGCAGCGACCGTGAGGTGGCTGCCATGATCGAATCATTCATCCCGGTCGCCCGTGCCCTGCTCTCGCTGAAAAAGCTGAAGATCATCAGCTTCGGACCCAGGCCCCAGGACTTTTTGGCCTGCAATGCCCCCATCCAAGGGCTTTTTGACTTGGGTGTGGAGATTGAAGAGAACAGTGAACTTGACCTGCTGGTTGCCTACAACAAGCATGCCGGCGATCCGAGGATCCCTTCATTGGTGGAAGAGATGCAAAGCCAAATCGGCTCAAGTCCCTACAGCGGGATTCTTGACCGGCTGGCCCAGTATGAGCTGACCCTGCTCGATTGGGCCGAACAACACAAAGGGGAACGTTCCTATGTAGCCTTTGCCAACAAGTGCTGGCCTGCCTTCCAGACCGAGTTCAAGTTCGTCCCTTGCTATGTCAACAGCCGCCTGAGCGAGCAGGGCATCCCCGTCAGCTGCGAAGTCGACATCTATGGGGCGCTGAGCGAGTACATTGGTCAGTGCGTCACCGACCTTCCTGTGACGTTGCTGGATATCAACAACACGGTTCCCGCTCCGGTATATGAACAACACATCCGCACCAAGCGCTCGTATCGCAATGACGATTTGTTCATGGGATTTCACTGTGGGAACACAGCCTGCTCGCTGCTCAAGAATCCCCATATGGGCTACCAGCTCATCATGAAACGGGATCTGGAGCCGGAGTTGAAGCACCCGGATATTACCAGGGGAACCATGGAAGGCGATCTCATCAGCGGACCGGTAACCATCTATCGACTGCAATCCAACGCCCGCGGGCAGCTGAAGGCCTATATAGCCGAAGGTGAAGTCCTCGACGTCCCCGCTTCCAGTTTCGGCAGTATCGGGATCATAGGGATTGAGGAGATGGCACGGTTCTACCGCTATGTGCTGTTGGCCAAAGCCTATCCCCACCATGCTGCAGTTGCTTTCCGGCATGCAGGAAAAGCCTTGTTTGAGGTGTTCCGATATCTTGGAATCGAGGATATTGCATACAACCAGAAACCTGGTCACCTCTATAGCAATGAAAATCCCTTCAAGCATTGAGCTTGAAGGGACGTAGATGCCGTCTAGATCCAGGAGTTCCTCAAGGTCTCAATTTCCTTGAGTTCCTTGGTGTCGGTTGCCCTGATCGGCTTGAACACCTTGGCCTTCTCCAGAACGTAGGAGAGCACCATCACCGCCTCTTGGCGGTCGCTCATCTGCGTCAGGTTGACCGATGAGTAGAATGGTTTGGTCGCCCCTCCGTCCTTGGCTTCGTAATAGCGGTATTTCTCCAGATTGGTGGAGGCTTTCTGCCAATCCCTTTGCATTTTGGAAAGCTCCTTGGCACGTTTGGAAGCACTCCAGTTTCGTGCGTACAACTCCTCGGCAAGCTTCTTGTAGTGTCCGGGATACAGCAGATGGGAGGGAATGGTGTCCATTGCCATGCGCATGTAGCTTATCGCCCACTCCTTGTTCCCGAAGGAGATCACCCCACCGGGCAATTCATCGTACAGGCTTGAGAGCACATACCATGTCTCGCTCGAATCGAGGGTTTTGAAGTCGTTTACGATGACCGTAAGATCCTCGAGCATGCCTTTTGCTTTTCCCAATGCGTTCAGTGGTCCCTTCGTCTGTCCCCAGCGACCGACGTTTGATGCCTTCCAGAGGTAGCCAAAGGGGGAGGGGTGCTTCTCTATGGCCGAGAGGGCATAGGTCTCGCCTTTTTCGTACAGGGAAAAACGTCCCGCCTTGTCCTCTTTGTCAAGGTCGTCTCCCAGGGAGACCATGACCCGGGCAAGTCTCCACAGGATCTCTGATTCCTCTTCGGCGTTTGCAGCCCTGCCCAGCTGGGCGAGCAGTTCCTGCTCTGCTTCGCTGAAAGCATCCCTGTCGTAGAGCGCATCCGCCTCCGTCACCGTAATTGCTGAAAATGCCGGACTGCAGGCCAAGAGGAGAGCAATCAGGACCGCCCATCGCTTCAATTTCATAGAACCTCCTTGTGTACGTTAGGAAAAGAGTCGTTTGATCAAAGAAAGCTTGCCGCGATACGGGGCATACCGCAGCTTCACCTCAAGCCATGTTTTGCTTTCAAGCATGCTTTTTGTGTGGCTGAAGGTTTTGAAACCTTCCCGGCCATGATAGGCTCCCATGCCGCTGTTTCCCACTCCTCCGAAGGGAAGGGCTGTATTGGAAAGATGCATGACTACATCGTTGATGCATCCGCCTCCGAAACTCAGCGAGGTGAGGACCTGGTTCTTATGCTCCTTGTTGGTTGTGAAGCAGTACAGAGCGAGCGGATGTTCGCGCTTCTGGACAAAGTCGAGCGCCTGCTCGAACGTGTCGTAGGCGACCAAGGGAAGGATGGGGCCGAAAATCTCCTCCTGCATCAAGGGAGAATCCAGGCGGGGATCGGTGATGATGGTGGGTGCGATGCGTCGAGTTTTCGGATCGATCTGTCCGCCCCAGGCGAGCGTCCCATACTCAAAGAGTCCGATCAGGCGGGAAAAGTGCTTCTCATTGATGATGTTTCCCAAATCACTGCAGTGCAAAGGATCGGATCCGAACATGGCTGTGATGGCGATTTTCATCTGTTCAAGCAGTGCATTGTGGACTTTTCGGTCGACGAGGACATAATCGGGAGCCACACAGGTCTGCCCTGCGTTCAGACACTTGCCCCATATGATTCTTCGTGCAGCCAAACCGATATCGGCATCAGAAGCGACAATGACCGGGCTCTTGCCTCCGAGCTCCAAGGTGACCGGGGTTATATGCCTTGCAGCGCTTTCCATCACGAATTTCCCAACCTGCGGGCTGCCGGTGAAAAAAATATGGTCATATCGATGCTTCAAGAGCTCCTGATTCATCTCCGCCCCCCCCTGAAAGGTGGCGACATGGTTGCTGTAGAAGAGTTTGGAAAGCATCTCCTCGATTACAAGCGCTGTATGACTGCTGTACCTGGAGGGTTTGAGTATGACACAATTGCCGGCTGCAATCGCACTGATCAGAGGGACGATGGTAAGTTGGAACGGATAGTTCCACGGGCTCATGATCAAAACAATGCCCAGCGGCTGTGCAATGGTGTAGGATTTTGAGGGGAAGGAGAGCAGGCTGGATCTGACTCGTTGTTTTGCCGCCCATGCATCCAGATGCTTCAGATGCTCGTCCAGTTCTGTATACACGATGCCCAATTCGGAAGCGAACCCCTCAAAGTCAGTTTTTCCCAAGTCTTCATACAAGGCATTGAGAATCTGTTTTTCATATGAACGGATGCCGTCCTTCAATTTTTTGAGTTGTTCTTTTCTCCAAGCGATGCTCAGCGTATTTCCGTTTTGGAAAAACGCCTGCATCTCGCTCAGGCAAAGCTCGATTTCATTCATGCTCCCCCCCCTTCAGCCAGTATGACACCCAGAGTATGGATTTGTCAAAATGTTGCGATGGTTTGTGCGTTCAATTCCCTCAGCACGGCCTCTGCCAGCCTGACCGAGTTCTGTACGTCATCCAGGCTGCTCACCCCCCAATGGGTGTGGGCATAGCGTACCGGGATGCCGATTACAATGGTGGGAATGCCTTGCTCCGACAAATGAAGAGCGGATGCATTGGTGGCCCCTCCGCTTCGAACCCCTTTTTGCACCGGTATGTCAAACTTTTTGGCGATGTCCAGTGCAAACTTCTGGAAACGGGGATTGGTTATCATTTTTGAATCGATGAACCTGAGCATGGGACCTTTGCCCACGATTGTCTGTTGCTGGTAGGCGGGCAGGAAGGTGTCGTCGGCGGGGCTTCCTTCGAAGCAAATGGCAACATCGGGCTTGATTTTCCGGGCGGTCAGCTGGGCCCCCCTGCAACCGACTTCCTCCTGACTGGCAAAGGCGGCAACGAGATTGACTGCAAGGCTCTTGCCGTGCAAGGACTCAAGTACATCGATGATGGTGGTGCAACCCAGTCTGCAATCGAAAGCTTTTCCGAATAACAACTTGGTGTTTTCTTGATGGATGCATGTCGCTTCCGGGATGACGGGGCTTGCAACATCAACGCCGAGGCTCAGGACTTGTTCGATGCTGGAGGCCCCGATGTCGATATACATGGATGCAATGTCGGGTGCACTCTTACGCTCCGCTTCGCTCTGGTAGTGCGGGGGTTTGGAACCTACGATGCCGGGTATGGTCTTCCCGGTGGATGTTTGCACCCTGACCAGGTGGGCCGGAACATTGGAAGGGACCCAGCCGCCGATGGGGATGAATTCCAGCATGCCGTCGGCTCTGATGCATTTGACCATGAAGCCTACCTCATCGGTATGGGCATCCAGCAAAACCACTGGTTTGTCCTTCTGGTTTCCGGTTCTATGGAGGTAGAGGTTTCTCAGACAATCCTCGTCAAACCGCCCGAATGCGCCTGCTTCTTCGCGTATTGCCTGGACTACCTCATCCTCAAAGCCGCTGATGCCGTTGGCATCACAAATTCTCTGTATTCTGGAAAGTTGACTCATTACGCACTCCTCTTACGCTGGATAATTATCCATAGATTGAAACTCTTGTACACCCGCCTTGACTGTCGGGATACAACTTTCTAGAATTTGAGACGGCGATGGGGTTCGCCTTCGTAACGAAAACCGCAGGGCTTTGCAAGCTGCTGATAACTCCTGTGATACATCCATTCTCTGTGGAGGTTTGTATGGCATTCAGCCTTGCCGCCGTGGTTTTGTTGTGTCTGGTTTTGGATTGGATCCTGTCCAAGGCACGTATTCCCTCACTCATCGGCATGCTCTTGGTGGGCGTGCTTTTCGGACCGGCTGTTTTGAACCTGCTGGATCCTTCCCTGCTTGCCGTGGGCTCTGATTTGCGGATGATCGCCTTGATTGTCATCCTGCTTCGCTCGGGATTGGAGCTTTCACGGGAGAGCCTGCATACAGTAGGGTTCCAGGCCATTCTCCTTTCTTTCCTGCCGGCTCTATTTGAAACACTCACCGTGATGCTCGTCGCTCCCAAGCTGCTTGGCCTTTCTGTATTGGAGAGTGCCCTGCTGGGCTGTGTGCTTGGCGCAGTTTCCCCCGCAGTCGTGGTACCGATGATGGTCGATCTCATTCAGGAAAAGCGTGGTACGCAGAAGGGTATACCCACCCTCGTGCTCGCCGGTGCAAGCATGGATGATGTTACCGTCATCGTTGCTTTCAGCATTGTGCTTGGTCTGTATGTCGGCGATACCGTGAACCTGTTGTGGACGGTTGCAGGGATACCCCTTTCAATACTTTTCGGGATAGGCGTCGGCTTGGCGATCGGCCTTGTTTTGATTCGCATTTTTGAGCGGTATAATCCCCGTGCAACCAAGCGGGTCCTGGCCATGCTGATGATCTGCATCATCCTGGTGCATCTGGGCGATGTGCTTGAAGCCGTACATGTCCCCTTTGCAGCCTTGCTTGCCGTCATGGCCATCGGTTTCATCATTCTGGAAAAGCGGGAGCACCTGGCCCATGAGCTTTCGGCAAAGTTGGGGAAAATCTGGATTTTCGCCCAGATCCTGCTGTTTGCCATTGTGGGCTCCCAGGTGGATTTGGCAGCTGCCAAGGAAGTGGGCCTGCATGGATTCCTCCTGATTCTCATCGCACTCTGCACACGAAGCATCGGAACGTTTCTTTGCACACTTGGAAGTGGCTTCACCGCAAAAGAGAAGGCGTTCATTGTTATTTCCTACCTGCCGAAAGCAACCGTACAGGCAGCCATCGGCTCCACTCCGCTTGCAGCGATGAGCTTGCATGGCATGCCGACAAGAGCCGGTGAAGTGATTTTGGCAGTAGCGGTGATGAGCATACTCATGACAGCACCCTTGGGAGCGATTGCCCTGGACTGGGCCGGCAGGCATTTTTTGACTGTTGACCCACGGCCTACATTCAGCAGCCTGGTTGCAGTGAAGGAGAGCCTGAACGAGGGAGCTGCAACCTAAAGCGCTGCGGGTGTGGATACAACAGCCTTGGATTGCAGCCCGGAAGAAGGGTACATACACGGATGGCCGGTAGCTGATTGGGAGATATGTTGCTATCAATAAACCATCCGGTATCTTCTTTGTATACCGTGTTCTAGCAGAAGTCAAGGGTGAGGCTCCACTTCCTGTTCGAGAACAAGCAAGACGTGTCGGAGCAATAAAAAAGGGAACCTATCCGGCTACAGGCTCCCATTATAGCATCTCCTAGGGGAATTGAACCCCTGTTGACGGGATGAAAACCCGTTGTCCTAACCACTAGACGAAGGAGACAGTACTGCATGTTCCAAAAAACAGAGGCAAGATGAGCCGCACAGGATTCGGACCTGTGACCCACGCCTTAAAAGGGCGTTGCTCTACCAACTGAGCTAGCGGCCCCTGCAACGTTAAGGACTATAGCAGAGAGCAAGAAAGGGTGTCAACTACCTTGATGGGAAAAAAGGACAGAGAAGAAAACTCTAATGATAATGGCGGTCTTTGGGAAGCAGGTAGAGTTGTTGGGCTTTTTCCATAATTGCTTGTGTCACAGACTCTTTTCCTTCAAAATCGGCTATGGTTCTTGCTACTTTGCAACAGAGGTACGAACGTCTGAAACTCTGCTGCGACCCTCGAAAAACCTTGGTGTATAACGGCAGGAGACTTAAAATCTCCTGTTCGCTTCGACTCATCTGCATGGTGCGTACATATTCGATTCGTTCGTAATCGATGGTGGTCGTATTAACCTCGCTTACCAAGAGGTTCTCGCTTGTCAGCGCCAGTGCCATGGCGAAGCGGTCAAGCAGGGGATGGCCGAGCTTTGACCAGAATTTGTCAATCTGTATTTCACTGCAGCGACAGATTCCTTCAAGGGAGCCGAGATTTGCACAGCTGCAGGCATTGGTTGCACAAACCACCAAGGTACGCAACGGATAGCCTCCAAAGGTGTGGGTATCCATCACCGAGGCAAGTGTCGTTCGGATATTTGGACGCTGATGGGATAATTCGTCTACGATGAGAGCCCCTTCATGTGCTTTGCACAGTTCAGGGACGACACCTTTGGCCAAGTCGGCCTGCCTCATACCCAGAGGAATGGAAAAAACCGGTCTCTTCTCGACAGGTCGACCATGCATAGCTGAAATTTGTTGTTGTGCTGCACTGTCCAGCGGAGGCAGCAATGAGGCAACACGGCTCAACAGCAGGGTTTTTCCCGTTCCGGGCGGACCGTAAAGTAGAAGCGGCAGATTTCCCGCTGCTGCGTAAATCAGGGCTTGTTTAGCTTGCTTCAGTCCGATGATATTGGCGAACGGATTGGGAGGAGAATCCTCTCTTGCAGGGGATTTGTCGTGGTGCACCTGCTGCCCTTGGTGCTGGAGGGAATACCTGCAAAGCTGGGAACCCGCCTCCATCAGGGTGCTGCACTCGCAGAATTGTGGACCTTCGGTTTGCCCTGGAAGCAGGCTGTTGCGACCTACCAGCACCAAGCCCACGCCATGCTGCTCACACAATGTGGGAATGTCGCGAAGCGAGGGTGACGGCCTGATCCCTCCTCCAAGGGCCAACGAACCAAAGCAAAGTACCGCCGGTGCTTGGAGTGCAAGCAGGTGTTTCTCATAGGCAACAAGTGCAAGGGCGAGCGGGGCGGCCATTTCCTGAAGAGTGGTGAGAGGCCCCAGCTGTACCGTTGCCTTGGGCAGGGAGGGAAAAATCGATAGCAACAGGAGCTTCAACTCACGCTGCTTCGCATCTGAATAGCCGAGAATGGTCAACTCATGGGTGCTTTTCACCAGTTCGATGGGAATGAGACTGCCTTGAAAGCCATGACTTTGGTATCCATAGATTAGCATGTACGCTAAGGCAGACTTTATCCTCTACTGCTTCAGCAGACGGGAAAGCCTGGTGTATTGGAGCTTGTAGGCCACCACCAAAAGCAGCGCCGCCGCAATCCATGCGATGGGGCTGGATAGGCAGATGCCGACATAGCCGAGCACCGGGGGAAGGGTAACCGCCACCAGAGCACGGAAAATGAGCTCCTGGATGGATGAGAGCATGGGAATGAGGCCTGAACCCAGTCCTTGGCAGGTATTGCGAAAGACGAAGATCAGGCCCAGAGGAATGAAGAAGTAGGAGATGATGTGCAGGTACTGGACCGTTTGTGCAACCACCTGCTGTTCTGATGGTTCAATGAAGAGGAGGGCGAGCTGTTTTCCGAAAAGGAAAACCAAGCCCGATGCAAGGGCGCTGAAGAGGATGCACAAAAGAAGTGCGCTGCGGATTCCCTGTTGCACCCGGTCGAGCCGACCCGATCCAAGGTTCTGTGCACTGAAGGTGGCCATGGCCAGGCCGAGCGTCACCAACGGCTGGGTGACCAATTGCTCGATTTTCACTCCTACCGAGTAGGCGGCCACCGTGTCGCTCCCGCTTTCGTTTATCACCGATTGCACGATCATGACCCCGATTGCACACACTGAAAACTGCAGGGCGCTGGGCAGTCCTATCCTCAACAATCTGCTGATCATAGGCCAATCGATCTTCCAGTCCTGACTGGTGAGATGCAGGCTTGGATATTTTTTATAAATATACAGAAGACACAGCAATGCGGAAATCGTCTGGCTGAGGACGGTGGCTGCCGCCACGCCTCTTACTCCCATGCCCAACCCGATGACGGCAGCCAAGTCTCCTGCTATGTTCAGTGCGGATGCTATCAAAAGGAAATACAAAGGAGAGCGGCTGTCTCCAAGCGCTCTGAGAATTGCTGCAAACAGGTTGTAGTAGATGGTTGCCACAATGCCGATATAGATAATAATGAGGTAGGCATATGAGTCATCGATGATGTTCTTTGGGGTTCTGAGTATTTGTAGCAGAGGTCTGGTTGTCAGTATGGCAAGGGTCGACACAATAAGAGAGAGGAAGCAGGCGCTGAGCACGCTCATTGCTACAGCCTTGCGCATGCTCTGCGGGTCCTTTGCCCCGAATTTTTGACTGATGATCACCGAGAAGCCTGCAGTGAGGCCGACAACGAAGCCCAGGATGAGAAAGGTCATCGAACCGGTGGCGCCTACTGCAGCCAAGGCCTCGACTCCAACATAGCGCCCGACTACAAAGGTATCGACCATGGAATATAACTGTTGAAACAGGTTTCCGCCGAGAATCGGCAGCATAAAGAAAAATAACAAGCGAGCGGGCTTCCCGCTGCTCATGTCGTGTTCCATGGGCGGTTCTCCTGCGATGCATCCTATCCCTGAATCCATAGTTGGGCAAGCTGGAGCATGTGAAAGCCTCTGTGATTTCGCAGATTTTTCCTGAAGATACTGGACAGAAGGAAGGAAAG
>DJGJ01000064.1 GCA_002432715.1 Sphaerochaeta sp. UBA5849
CATCATTTCTTAGGTAATTGACTGGGAAGCCCTTACAGCTTCCACACACTCGATCAACAGCCAATTGGCAATCATCTCGTGTCTTGTATCTTCTCTTCTCTTCTCTCATATGTCTGTCAAAAAACAACCGCCGTCGACTTGGCGTCGCTCAGCGTGCTCCGATAACATAACAAAAGACGCCTTCTAGTGTCAAGCATCCCTTGCAACTATTTCTGCATTTAATTCGCCCGTTTTTTCAGAAGCTCGTACACAATCTCAGAAAATCCTGCACCACCCTCGCTCTCAGAGGCATAGCGAGGAAGCACTTGCATCGATTGGACGTGCTTTTTTATGTTGCCGACACCAAAACTCAAGGGAAAATGAGAAAACATCACCTGGTCGTTGGGGGCATCCCCGCAATAGCAGCTTTTCTGAATCATCGTTGCTTCATCAAGACCAAGGACATCGGCAAAAAAGGCTTTTGTCCCCTGATACTTGTCAAAGGAACCAAACCAAGCATTCACATGAATCGAGCTGACTGCAGTCCCAGCTCCCATGCTTCTGCACACCTCGACCACCTTTGCAATCTGCCGGGCATCCAAATACGGCGGCTCGCTGCCGTGGTCGAACGCAACATCATAGATTCTGGCAAACTGGTCGCTGGAAAGCTTGGAACCGGGGACCTGGGAGAGCACCTTCTGAATCAAGGCGCTTTTTCGCTGTTCATACCCCTCTTGTACGATGGAGGGGTGTACATACTTGCGGATGGCACCATCTTTGCGATACAGGCACACTGCTCCGCTTTCGCTGAGCACGGCCTCAACCGGCCACTGTCTGAGATAGGTGTCGCCCCATCCAGCAGACCCCCCGGTCACACAAATGGTTCGAATGCCTGCTTCCTGCAGGGCATACAAGGCCGCAAGAGCAACCGGCCTGAGCTTTCCTTCGGTTGTAATCGTATCATCAACATCAGTGAGCAAAAACGAGACCTGTGAGGCCTCGTCCTTGCTGAGATTCTGCACACCCAGCATAGTCATCGGGTCATTGTCGAAAGGCTGCCATCACGGATGATCGCCTTGATGTACGTCAAGAAGGACATGACTGAAGATAAGGCCGCCAATACGAAAACCACATACAGGCCGATGCGGGCCCCTTCCATGAAAGGAGCATCGGAGAGCCAGTTGTCCAAGGCGATATAGAGAATGCCCAACGCCCCGCTGATGGCATACAGCACAGCCTTGCTCTTCCCCCAGATGTTTGCCGCCACCGGCTTGCCCTTTCCCATCATCAGCATGCGCACGAACAGGATGGAGAACTCTCTCCACATAATAAGGATGAAGGTCCAAAGAGGCATGACACCGGCCCCCGACAGGCACACAAAGTATGTCAGTCGGGAGAAGGTATCGGCAAACGGATCCATCACCTTGCCTAAATCGGTAACCAAATTCCTGCGTCTGGCAATCTGGCCGTCCAGCAAGTCGGTCAACTCTGTGAGCGCCCATAAAAGAAGAGTCAGGATGGAAGAAAGGCTTTGAAAGTCCTCTCCGAACCAAACGCCCAAATGGAAAGCGATGAAGAACATGGGAGCCATGATCAGCCGGGATACAGTAAGCTTATTCGGAATATTCATGAATACCTCTGATTAGCCGAACAGCCGGCTGAACTTGTTTTCAAGGTAGCTTGTGAACACCGTTGCGTCAAGAGCTTTTCCTGTTACCGCCAGGGCTGTCTCCCGTCCTGTTTTCAAGGCACCCTTCTCATAAACGGCCTTTCTCAGATACGAGCTGATACCTTCCACATCGCCGGGTTGCAGGCCGAGCTGGCTCTGCATATGAGCCCAAATTTGGGCTCCATAGAGATTACCCAGAGCGTAGGTGGGAAAGTACCCGAAGTCACCGCTGCTCCAATGCACATCCTGCAAGACACCCTCCCTGTCAGTTGCCGGCTTGAACCCGAAGAGGCGGGAAAACTCCTCATTCCATGCCTGGGGAAGGTCCGCTACACAAAGGCTTCCGGCAAGCAGGGCCTGCTCAAGACCGAACCGAAGAAAGATGTGCAGGCTGTAGCTCATCTCATCGGCATTGACGCGGATGCAGGTCCGCCCAACCTTGTTGACTGCCCTGACAAATCGGTCGAGACCTACACCGGCAGTCTGGGAGGGGAAGATTTTTTGAAACTGTGGATAGTAGCGCTCCCAGAACTCAGGACTTTTTGAGACCATGTTCTCCCAAAGCCGACTCTGCGATTCGTGCATCCCGTGGGAAGCCCCACCGGCCAGGCTCGTACCTCTCAAGATTGTATTTGAAGCTCCCATCTCATAGAGTGCATGCCCGCCTTCGTGAATCGAGGAGGAAAAACTATCCATGACACTGGGATCGGTATAGCGGGTGGTGATGCGGATGTCGTCGCTTGCAATGGTCGTTGTGAACGGATGAACCGAGACGGCAGAGCTGCCGCGGGTGAAATCGAATCCCATATCGGTCAGCACCTGGTTGGCAAACGCCTGCTGGCCCTCGATTGCATACGCTTGGTGTAAAAAAGAGTCATCCACATCCTTGTCAGCATAGGTCTGCACCATATCCGACAGCGGGCCCTTGATCGAATCAAAGAGGGAAGTCACCTCCTGGGTGTTCATGCCTTCCTCGAACTCAGAGAGCAGAGCATCATACAAGGTTGCTTGGCCGTCAGAAAGGCAGGAGGCCTTCTCCTTCACCAAATCCACCATGACCGACAGGTCTTTTGAAAAAAGGGCGAAGTCGTCGGCTTTTCGGGCCGAAACCCAGCTCTGATGGGCTTTTGCTGCCTGTTCGGTGATGGCCCTCACCAAATCCTTGGGCATTCGGCGCTTTCTTTCGTACTCTCTTCTACGCACCCTGATCAAGGCCCGCTCGAAATCCGATTCACACGTTTTTTCATCCAAGACATCGAGCAACCGCCCCATCTCATCCCCGCTTGCAACAGCATGGGACTGCTCGGCAAGCCAGCCGAGCTGGATGGAGCGCTCCTGTACCGCCTTATCACGGAGAACCATCTCCTGGTCCCATTGCAAGGCTGCGCCGATATGCTCAAGCATCACCAGATGACGGTCAAGCTCCTCAAGGCGTGCAAAGGCTTGTTGTTGATTCATACATCCCTCCACCGATAGAGAGCCGGATCGCTCCGGCTCTCTTGGTATTTACAGCTGCTGCTTGCTCTCTACCTTCTGCTTCACCATATCGATGAACGCCTGGGTGGAAAGCCCGTTCTCCTGCTTGCCGGTTCTCAGCCGTACCGATACCTGGTCGTTCTGAGCCTCCCGTTCGCCGATGATCACCATATAGGGAATCTTCTGCTGCTGGGCGTTGCGGATCTTGGCGTTCATGCGGTCGTCACCAAGGTCGGCACTAACCCGGAAGCCTTCCTTGCGCAGCCTTCCCTCCAGCTCCTTTGCGTAATCGAAGAAGGTCTCACCAACCGGAATCACCTTGATCTGCTCAGGCGACAACCACGGCGGGAACGCTCCTGCATAGTGCTCGATCAGAACACCGAAGAACCGCTCGATGGAACCAAGAAGGGCCCGATGGATCATGTACGGGCGTTTCTCCACGCCGTCCTTGTCCACGAAGGTCATATCGAAGCGCTCAGGCTCGTTGAAGTCAAACTGAACCGTGGAGAGCTGCCATTCACGACCGATGGCATCCTTGATCTTGAGGTCGATTTTCGGTCCGTAGAAGGCTCCACCGCCCTCATCGATCTCATACGACAACCCTTCAGCCACAATAGCCTTGCGCAGTGCCTCGGTTGCATCAGCCCAACGAGCCGGGTCACCTACCGATTTCTCCGGCTTGGTGGAAAGGTATGCATTGATCTCGGTGAATCCGAATGCCTGGAGCATATGCAATGAGAACCGCAAAACCTCCAGAATCTCATCATTCATCTGGTCGGGGGTGACAAAGAGGTGGGCGTCATCCTGAGTGAATCCACGCACCCTCATCAGACCATGCATGGCTCCGGCCTTCTCATACCGATATACGGTACCCAGCTCAGCCCAGCGGAACGGCAGGTCCCGATAGGAACGCTTGCTGTTCTTGTAAATCATGATATGGAACGGACAGTTCATCGGCTTCACATAGTAGTCGCTCTTGTCCATCTCCATCGGAGGATACATGCCTTCCTTGTAGAAACCCAGGTGACCGCTGGTCTCCCAAAGCCATGATCGGCCGAGATGGGGGGTGTAGACCATCTCATAGCCGTTGGCATAATGCTCGCTGCGCCAGAAGTTCTCAATCGCCTGACGGATGCGCGCTCCCATCGGATGCCAATACACCAAACCCGGACCGGCTTCTTCATGCAGGCTGAACAGGTCGAGCTCCTTGCCGAGCTTTCGATGGTCGCGCTTCTCAACATCCTCAAGGTGCTGCAGGTACAATCGAAGGTCCTTCGCATTCTCCCATGCAGTACCGTAGATGCGGGTCAGCATCGGGTTGGTCTCCTTGCCGCGCCAATAGGCACCGGCGATGCTCATCAGCTTGAAGGCATCAGCCTTCAACTCCTTGGTCGACTCCACATGAGGACCGCGGCACAGGTCGGTGAAGCCACCCTGGCTGTACAACGACACCTCCTCATCCTCGGGAATGGCCTCCAGCAGTTCAAGTTTATAGGTCTGGTCGGCGAACTGCTTCTGGGCCTCGGCGCGGCTCACCACCCTACGGACAAACGGCTTGCCCTCGGCGATGATCGCCTTCATCCGTGTGGTAATCTCCTCGAGGTCCTCATTGACCAACTGTCTGGGCAGGTCAAAATCATAATAAAAGCCGTTGTCGATCGCAGGGCCGATCGTTATCTGTGCTGTGGGAAACATTTGCAGCACCGCCTCTGCCATGACATGCGCCATTGAGTGTCTAATTTTGGAGAGTTTCTCTCCTGCATCTTCCTTTGCCATACCATATCTCCTTGTATATACCAACAAAAAAGCCTTCATGCCTTCCCTCTCCGGTACGGCATCATCCGCATCCGGCAAGGACGAAGACATGAGGGCTCTCATGTTCCGCGGTTCCACCTTGCTTCCCTTTTCGATGCTTCGCCACCGAAAAGGACGCTCAATTTACCTGTATCGCCAGGTGTGCGGCATAATCTACCAGGTTTCCCGTTCGGTATGCAGCTCAAAAGGGGTTTTCATCGAGCGCCTGCCAAATTCCTCTCAATCAAGGGAATTCTCCCTGTGGCCCCGTTGTCGACTACTCGTCTTTCTCATCGCCTTGTCAGATAGAATGCTTACATTGCAAAAAATTGTCAAGAGTACAACAGGCGGGAAATAACGGCGGCAGCGCCCTCTAGGAACTCTTGGTCCATCGAGGTGAATCGACCAAGCTTGGGGCTGTCGACATCGAGCACTCCCACCACCCTGCCCTTGGCATCGAGCAGAGGCACAACCAGTTCGCTTCTGCTCGCACTGTCGCAGGCAATATGGTCGGCAAATGCATGCACATCGTCGACTCGAACACTCTTGGCGGTTCGGGCGCACAGTCCGCACACTCCTCTGGAAAAAGGAATGTCGGTGCATGCGACCTTCCCTTGGAATGGGCCAAGCACCAATTTCTGACCTGAATCATCGACAAGGTAGAACCCCACCCAATTGATGTCTTCCAAACATTCAGAGAGCAAAGCCGAGGCATTGGAGAGATGGCAGTAGCGCCTTTGCAGAGTTCCATCCCAATCACCGATCAAAGCAGCAAGCTGATCAAGAATCCCGCCATCCTTGTGCAATACCATATACCACGCTCCTCATCACTGGATTACCGACCGCATGGCTTTCACCGGCGCGGCGGCCTTGTTCCCTCCACGCAGCTTCATCGCCACTGAGGGTTTTACTACCACACCCGGGCCGTTGATGCAACCACCCTCGCAGCACATCACCTCGACCAAGTCGGCCTCGGCAGGTCGTTTCTCCCAGATTTTCATCGTTCTGAACATCTTCTTGTCTACCCCGTTGACCGGGAGCACCTGCACTTCATGGCTCGGGGCAAAGCGGCTCAGCACGCAGGAGGCAACCCCACCAGAGAGTGCAAACTGCCGGCAGTCCTCGAATGAGGAGGTATCACCAAGATCGGAGCCCTCCAATTCCCGTACGTCGATGCCTTTGGCGATGAACAGGGAGGCAAGCTCGCTGAAGGTGATGACAGCATCGACCGTCTTCAACCTGAGTGCCTCCACCTTCTTTGCAAGGCAAGGACCTATGAAGACGTTCTTAGTGGCAGGATTGAGCTCTTTTGCCTTCAGCGCCGCATACCCCATGGGAGAGAGAGCCGAGGAGCGGCGTTCACCGAGGAACGGCAGATGCTTGTCGACAAGCTCCATGTAGGCAGGACAGCAGCTGGTGGTCATATATCCTTCACCCCTCGCTTTACGCTCGGCCAGCTCCTCGGCTTCATGCAGGCTTGTCGTCTCAGCCCCCTCGCTGACCTCCAGCACAGAGGAGAACCCGGCTGCAAGCAAGGCTGCCTTTATCTGGGAAAGCGTACCGGGAAACTGACCTTCTATGGCCGGGGCGATCAGGGCGGTTACATGCTCTTCTTTGCCGAGCATCTTGACTACCGGCATGAGGGATGAACGCTCGACTATGGCCCCGAACGGGCAGCTCATCGCACAGCGTCCACAACTGATGCACTTCTTGTAATCAATCTCCACATATCCCTCTTCGTTTTTCTTCACCGCATTGACCGGACAGGCTTCCTCGCAGGGAACCGGGATATGGACAACTGCATGGAAGGGGCATACTTCCTTGCACTTGCCGCAGCGGATGCAGCGGCTCTCATCAATATGGGCCTGCCCGCCGGAAAAGGTGATGCAATCCTTGGGGCAGTTTGCCAGACAAGGCCTGGCAAAACAGCCTCTGCAGGCATCGCTGATCAGGTAGCGGTCAGGAGGGCAGGAAGAACAGGCGGTACTGATGGTCGTCAGAATCGGTGCGGCGCTCTTGTCTGTCTCCATCACCTCCTCTACATACTCGGCGAGGCTCTTCAGCTCATCGTCATCGGATTCGATATTGATGCCCAAAAGTGCCATGATCCGGTAGCGGACCATCGCCCGCTCCTTGTAGATGCAGCATCTGTTGGGAACCCTCTGCTTGGGAATGATCCTGATGGGAAGCTTGTCGACATTCTCCTTCAGCGTTCCCGCAAAGAACTCCTTGAGCACTTCTGCATGGACCTGACGCTTCATCAGCGTATATTGGTTGTTGAGTTCAAGCACGGGTTGCCTCCGTAAGGAGTTTGCACAGCATCTCCTGATTTACATTGCCATAGACCTTCTCACCGATGCGAACATAGGGGGGACGGTCCTTGGACTGTGCCTCCTTGCAGCCGCCGATGCAGCTGACTCCCTCGATCTCGCAACCGCCAAGTACCGCAGGGTCCAGAAATTCATTATAAAGGAGCAGGTCGGCACCCCCCTGCACAAAACAGGCGGTCCCAACACAAATCTGTACATGCACTTTCTCTTTCTTACCCATATTGCTCTCCTGTTCAAATATATTCCTGTGAGGTCTCTTTCAAATAGACGTCTTCCAATGCCCTTCGAAGCCTGCCGATCAGGTTTCTCCGAATCCCTATCTCCACCGGTATGCTTGGATCCTGGTGGGCCTCATTGATTTTCGTTCCCACAATGAAGTGCACCTGATCGCTCTCCTGCATGACCTGGATGAACTTCTTCACTGCATCGTTGGTCATTGAGCGGACCGGTTTCTTTTGCTCCAGGGCGGTGGCCACCTTGCTGAGGGTAAGCATCCCCTCGGTCACCAGGTCAATGCCTTCCATCATCGAGCACGGGGGAACTTGGGCCGACCAGCAGCTCATATCCACCTTCAAAGGCTTTTGCATGAGACGTGATACAATTTGTGCAGTTGTCCCGCCGCTGACAATCTTTCTCCCTTCAAAATCCTTGATCTTTTGGACCAGCTGCCCATCATGCTCCTTGATGAACGGGGGTCCGGTCACCACCAGGGTACGCCTGGGCCTGCGGACATACACCACCATGCAGGTGATGTCATCCTTCGCACTGAGACGATCCAGGCTGTGTGCCCGACAGACAATGGCCTGGGCGAGATCATGGCTGGAGATGTCGGGATTGGCCTCGATCTGGGTGCGGGTGAACTCCCTGACCCCATCAAGACGCCACCCCAAGGGAAGGGATTTTCCCATCCCCGCCTGGGTGACCCCGTCACTGAAAATCACAAGGCGGCTGCCGATGGGCAACGTGAGCATGGAGTGCCCCAACACCTCTTTCTTGAATGCGCCGTCACGCTGCAGGTCGATATGCTCGACATCCCATTGCAAGCTTCTGCTTCCTTGGAACACCAAGGCGCCGGGATTGTCGTACTCCACCAGGTTCATGGCGACCTGGTCGCTTGGGAGCACCCTCAAATCCGCGATGGTAAAAGTGGCATAACTGATCTTTCGTTCCTTGCAAACCGGAAGCGTATTCATGATGATGCGCGCCGAATGGGTCAGATCCATCGGGCTGAAACTCAACTTGTGTGCCATGCGAGCCGTCAGGCTGGCCAATACGTTTGCCTTGACCCCGCTTCCCAAGCCATCGCTGAGGGTACATACAATCTGGTTGTTCTCAGGGTTCCGGGAGAGCAGGAACACATCTCCCCCGATCTTTTGCCCATCCTTGTAGATTTGGGCATAGTCGACATCGATGAAGAGATCGTTCATGACTCCACCTTGGTGAAACCATCGCTCTGGCTGCTTGGGGGAACCTTGAATGCGTCTATGAGGCTGTTGAGCATGATCTCGGTCTCGGCGGCATTCTCCCCAAGCAGGCTGGCGATCTGCTGCACTGTCTCCAAGCTCTTCTGGATGACATCCTCGGCTTTCTTGATCACCGTCTCCCTCCTGACAGTGGGGGTGGTGACATCTTCGAACAACGCTCCCACCAGATGTTGTTTCTCCACCGAGAAGAGGGTGACTTTCAGAAACTTGTCCTGATAGTGCAGGCGGTACTGCTGGGCCCGGGGATTGGAAAACTGGTTCTGGAATTTCTCATGGAACGGGACAAACCGTTCAAGCGGCAAACCGCCTACCAAACCCAGCAAGTCACCATCGATGGAGAAATCCAGGTCACCGAAAAGCTTGAGAAAGCTATTGTTGCAGTCGACGATTTTCAGCTGGTCATCGACGATGACCACCCCGATTGGAATGGTCCTGAGAAGCACATCGATCTTGCTCTGGGCCTCCTTGCGCATTTTGGTCACGCACATCTCGGGTTCAGCCATTCCATCAAGATACGCAATGGCCATTTCGCGGCAGCTGTTGTAGCCGCAACCCCCGCAGTTCAACTCCTCGGCCTTGTCCCGCTTGCCGAGAACCTTCAAGGCCTTCTCAATTTCGGTTTCATCGTGTAGTGAAACAAAGCTCGAAACCGGCAGGTCTTGACTGTTGTCCCCGGACTTTTCAATCAAGGCATATCCTTTCTCGAGCAAGGTGGCAACAAAGTCCCGGTCACCAGCGAACAGCGGCCCTTCATCGGTAATGCGACTACGGGTATACCGCGAAGAGATGCCTTTCTTTGCCGCAGAGGAGCGCCCCTTTTCACAACCGGGCCCATTGATGCAGCCGCCCTCGCAAAAGAGCAGTTCCAGAAAGTCGGGGTTGACCTGTCCCTTCTCCATTCCTGCAAGCGTCCCGACCACCTGGTTTGAACCGCTGATGGCGACTGCCTTCGTTTGAAACGGGTCGCTCCCCCATGCAAGGGAAGCGATCATGCCGCCTTCGACAGGATAGAGGGTGGAGGAACCTGCCCTGCAGGGAACAAACGGGGGAACCAGGCAGGGATCGGCAGCCACCTGCTCTGCAAGCAGAGCCAAATCGAGGTTCTCCAATTTCAGCCAAGTGCGCAGTTCCTCGAAAGTCAGGGCGAAATCAGGGTATCCGGGCGTCTCATCAGATTCCACCTTCTTTGCAATGCAAGGGCCGATGAAAACAACACCGATCTCCTGCCCATAGAGCTTTCTCAGGTATGCGCTATGGCACTGAAGCGGCGAAGGCACCTTGGCCAAGGAAGGAATCAAGGAAGGATAATACTTCAACACTGTCTGCACCACGGTGGGACACGCAGTGGATATCCAGGAGCATGTGCCTCCATTGCTTTGTGCATGCACTTCAATCGACTCATTGACCAATGCCGCACCGATTGCCGTTTCACTTACCGCACTGAATCCCAGACGATGCAAAGCCAATACCAAGGCATCCACACCCTCGGGGAATTCACTGGCGGCCGATGGAGCAAGGCTGCAGTAGATTTTTCTCCCGCTGGTCAGAAACTGTCTGACGCGGGCAAGATCATTGCGGATTTTTTTAGCATGGGAGGGGCAGATATCGACGCAATGGCCGCAGTAGATGCAGCGGTCCTTCACCACCACCGCCGAGCCATCCTTGACCTGAATCGCCTTGACCGGGCAGCCGCGCACACATTTATAACAATCCCGGCACTCGGTCAACTCGGTATAGATGGGGTGGATCATGCCTTCCATTCCCTGTTGTACAGCTCTCTTTTGACCAGTTCAAGGACGCTTGCAGTATCGAGGCCGCTGTAGGTTTCATTGTCGATCCTCAGGTTCGGACCTTTTGAACAGTTGCCGAGGCACAGGTGACCGGCCAATTCAACCTGATCGGACAAGCCCTCTTCCTTGAGATATGCTTCCAAGGCCTGCAGGGTTTGAGAATTTCCTCGAGCAAAGCAGGAGCTTCCCAGACAAAGTTCTACAACCAATTTATCCATCACTACGACCTCACAACCTGTTGTTGGGCTCAATCGTACTGCGAACACCCCTGCAAGTCAATAATTCTTGAGAAAATGGAACTTTATTCTGAGTTTCCAGTATTTATATGGTATATTAATCCCGTTTAATTCATTTTAATATTCTTCTAGGAATATTTAAAAGGGGTACCGTAACGATACCCCGTATTGCAATCAGTTAATTTACCACTCGTCATCCTCTTCGAGCAGGTCTTCCTTGGCCATTTTCCGCTTGACCTTGGCAGAAAGCACGGCAAAACTGGTTGCCAGGTCGGTACGCTGCACCACCACCCGAGGCGGAAGCTTCAAATCCTTCGGAGCAAAGTTCCAAATGGCAAGAATTCCGCATGCCACCAGTTTTTCAGCAACTTCTTGGGCTTGCACTGCAGGGACGGCGATGACCCCGATGTTCACATGGTTTTCCTCGAGGTACTGCTGCAGATGAGAAAGCGGATACACAGGAACATCGCCCAGTTTCGCACCCCACTTCTGCTGGTCGATGTCAAAGGCAGCCACAATCTTCAGTCCATAGCTCTCAAAACCCTCGTAGCGGGCAAGCGCCGATCCGAGATGGCCTGCTCCGATGAGCACTGCATCGGTCGCATTGTCCCAACCAAGGGTGTGCACGATTGCATCGATGAGTTTGACTACGGTAAAGCCCACCTTTGGTTTGCCTTCAATTCCGGTGCATGAAATATCCTTGCGGACTTGAATCGGTTTCAGGCCGAGCTCATCGGCGAGCATGGTAGCCGATACCATTTCCATCCCCTCGTCGCGATAGCCCTTGAGAAGGCGGAGATAGGAAGGAAAACGCTTGATGGTGGGGATGGGAATTCCACGGTTGTCTGTTGCCATCATTACTCCTGTTGCAGTGCATCGACGATACTCTCTACGAGAGAGGACGGTGTGGATGCCCCCGCTGTAATGCCCAGTATAGCACACTGGCGCATTTCATTTGTGATTTCTGCTGCTTCCTCTATATGCCAAGCCTTCCTGCCCATTTCAAGAACCATCGAGTACAGCGCCTTGGTATTCGCACTGTCCTTTCCTCCGATGACCAGCACAGCATCACATTGCCCGGCAAGCTCGCTCAGGGCGGTCCTGCGATTCACCGAGCTGGGACAGATATCATTTACAAACACCACCTCAATGCCTTTCTGCTGCCAGGATGTCAAGGCAGCCTGTATCTGCATCCACAAGTTCTGGTCGAAAGTGGTCTGTACAAATACAGCGTAAGATACGCCTTCCCCAGGCTCTCCTACGTCCTCAAGAGTTGTGATGAGCCTGCTGGTGATGGGCTTTCCATCGAGCAAGACCTCCTGCATGGCTGTCGACTCAGGGTGTTTGTAGTGCCCGACAACCAGGATCGTATGGGTGACGGCATAGTGGGCTATATGCAGGAGATTGCGTTTGACCACCGGACAGGTGGTATCCACAATCTGATATCCGGCATCCAGAAAATCTGAACGCAGCTTATCCCCCACTCCGTGGGCCCGCAGGACCACCACTCCTCGCTCGTGCCCTTCGGGCCCGGCTATCTCAATCATTCCTGCTTGGGCGAAATGGTTGCAGACTTGCTTGTTATGGATCAATTTACCCAAGGAGTACACAGGAAGCCCGGTCTTCCGGGCATCCTCGATGGCGCCCCAGGCCATATCAAGCGCCCGTGAAACCCCTTTGCAATACCCCATGGTAGGTGACATGACTAGTTTCATAGCATCCAGTATGACAAAAATACTGCCGCAAGGTAACCCCACGGCAGTATCTTTTGGAACGGGAAATTCTTTGTTCCGGTTACTTGGCCGCAACCACCGCACCTTGTTTCTTCTGAGCCTTACTGATCCAGTAGAGCATGGAAGGAGCGAGGAAGTTGGAGGAGAAGGTACCAAATAGAATTCCGAACATCATGTTGATGGCAAAGAGCTGAATATCGCCAGATGCAAAGATTGCAAGCGGAAGAATCGCCACCAAGGTGGTGACTGCACTCATAATGGTTCTGCTCACCGACTGAGTCACACTCAGGTCGATCAGCTTGGACAGGGCAGCATTCTTGTTCAACGTCACATTTTCACGGACACGGTCGAAAATAACGATGGTGTTGTTCAGGGAGTATCCGATGATGGTCAGCAGAGCTGCTATCGTCGTGCTCGAAAACTCAAGGCGCAAAATCGAGATGGCGGTCAGCATCATCAGAATATCATGCACCAGGGCGATCAAGGAGGAGACTGCATAGGCAAAGCGGAATCTGATCCAGACATACAGCAGAATCAAAGCCATGGCGACAACAATGGCCAGAATCGAGCTGGAGAGCAGGTTTGCACTGAACTTGGGCCCGATATAGTCACTCTGCAGGACTACAACGTTTCCTTGTCCAAAGAAAGATGCAAGCGCATTCTTGACCTCTTCTTCCATGGAAGCCTGGGTTGCACCGTCCTTGATTCCCAAGCGGATCTGGAACGTCTGGTTCTCGGCAGAACCCACGGTCTGCACCTTGGCATTTCCAAGAGAGGTGATGGCCGAGCGGACATCCTCGATGGAAGTGGTGCCGGTGCCCTGGAAGTTCAGCCTGGTCGGAGTACTGCTCAACGTTGCAGGAAAACCGTATCCGGAGAGCAGGTCCGCCGTATTCAACGAACCATCAACTGCAACCGCACTAACTTCAGGCACTGCATTCAGCGCTGCAGCAAGATCCTTGGCGGTCGGGTAGGCCTGGGAGTGGAAGCTGGTCGTAGCGACGCCTTCCTCACCGCGAACCTCAAGGCTCAAGGCGGATCCGGAAATTGAAAGGACTGCATCCTTGTTGCCGCTGTATGTCACTTCGAGGCCGACGGGAGCGATTTGGATGCGCTGGCTCAAGCCGCTCTCGAAGTCAACCCCGAGGTTGAAACCCCCGAACACAACAAAGGAGACGGCTCCGGCAAGCAGGAGGACCACAGCCAGAATCCATGCATACCAGCGAAGTTTGATGACAGGAATATCGTTCTTAAGCATTTAGTTTTTCCTCCAGCTGATGTGCAATTTCTTGCCCTCTCGGTGAGCGACCGCCGCATCAAAAATGAGATGCGAGACAAACAGGGCGGTGAACAACGAGCTGACAATACCGATGGCCAAGGTATTTGCAAAGCCTTTCACCGAGCTGCTTCCGAGCTGCGAGAGCACCAAGGCCGCGATGATCGTAGTGATGTTGGCGTCCATGACCGTCCAGAAAGCTTTGTCAAAGCCTGCCTTGATGGCTGCAACGTCGCTCTTGCCCAATCGTCGCTCTTCCTTGATACGCTCAAAAATAATGACGTTTGTGTCGACTGCCATACCCAAGGTAAGGATCAGACCCGCCACACTGGTCAAAGTCAAGGTGAAGTTGAAAGCTGAAAGCACGCTGATCATGATAAAGAGGTTGAACAGCAGGGCCACGTCAGCCACCAGACCGGACACATTGTAGTAGGCAAACATCAGGATGATGACCAAGGCAAGGCCGATTGCAATCGCCTTCACACCTGCATTGACTGCATCCTCACCCAAGGTTGCACCGACAGCCTGCTGGCTGGAGACGATCAACTCGATGGGAAGCGCTGCGGTTCGCAGCACGATGGCCAGGTCACTGGCTTCCTCGGCATTGAAACCGGAAATCTGGACACTATTGCGGATTCCCTCATTGATGGTGGCCATTGCCTTGACTTTTCCATCCATGACAACCGCCATGGTGTCGCCCACATGGGTGGAGGTGAGCTTGTAGAAAATATCCCCTCCAAGACTGTCAAGCTGGAAGTTTACAACCGGGCGGCCGGTGATGCCATCGGTTCCCGTGGTGGCGCTCTCCAGGTGGATGCCGTCCAAGCCGACTTCCTCTTCGATAACCACATAGCTTTCAAGTTCGTCAATGCCATAGGCATCACTGACATAATAGCCGGCGGCAATCTTGCCGGCAGGCAGGAAGTCCGGTTGCTTCAGAGCACCGGTATCGGTATAGACTTCAGAAGGATTGGCCTTGTAGTACGCGTCAAGCTCTGCGGTCAAGGCGGTGTCAACCATCTTGAAGACCAGGGAGCCCTTGCCGCGAAGGAACGAGTTTACCCGCTCGGGATCGGCAGCGCCGGGAATCTCGATCAAAATCTGATCGCTGCCCTGCAGCCTGATGACCGGCTCGCTGACGCCGAACTGGTCGATGCGCTTCTCGAGAATCTCGATATCCTGTCGGATGGCTTCGGCAATCTCGGAAGAGGAGGCAGGGCTGCCCTTCTTCGCCTCGTAACTTGCCGTATCAGCTTCCAGGAGGATACTCATACCACCACGCAGGTCCAAACCAAGCTGTAAAGCCTTGTTTCCTAGGGCCTTCAGGTCAAGCAGGGTTGTGCGGTAATACGCCTCGATGGTATCGAACATATTCTGCTCATTGTAGAATCCACTAAAGAGAGCTTCCAACGTCCATGTCTTGGGGACCGGGCGCTTCATAGCTTTGTAATTTGCCTTGGCACTATCCTTGAGATAGGAATACTGAGCGGGAAGAGCCGCCGCAGGATCCTGGGCCACCAAATCCTTCAAGGAACGCAGGTCCCGTGAAGCCTGCCCTCGGGCATACTCCTTAATCTGTACATTTGAGCCTGTTGCAAGTTCCTTGGTGTCCTGCGGTACGAATCCATACCACTTGATGGTGGGATACAAGAAGTATCCACACAACAAGATGACAGCCAGAACGATCACCAGACGACTCCGTTTTTTCATGATACTCTCCAGATTGTCTTCAACAGAATTTAGTTGTTCTCTTTTTTCTCAGCATCGGCTTCGACTGCAACCACTTCAGGCTTTGCTTCTACAGCCTCGGGAGCACTCACCTGCTCTTTCTTGGCTCTCTTCTTGCTTGAAGGTTCAGTCGTCTCAGCTTTGCGGTTAACAATGCTGCTGATTGCATTCCTGGAGAACTCAATACGGGTATTGTCATCAACCTTGACCACTATGGTAGTCTCTTTTACAGCAACTACGGTTCCGTGGATGCCACCGATGGAAACAACCTTGTCTCCCTTCTTGATGGCGGCAAGCATCTCCTTGGTCTCCCTGTCCCGCTTCTTCTGCGGTCGGATGATCAAGAAGTAAAAGATGACAATGATGAGACCAAAAGTGACAAAGGTAGTCATCATTGAACCAGTTGAGCCCGCGGCACCTGATGCCTCTGGGGCGGCCATAGCACTAAGCATTGAAAGCATGGGTAATCCTCACTTTGCAAGAAATCGGATGCAGAAAAGAGGTGGAAGAGTCCTTCGCATCCAATTTTCCAAGTATCGATAAAAGTAGCACGTTCACGACATGGTAGTCAAGTTTTACCATTACACCAAAAAAGGGGCCGCAGTTGTTGCGGCCCCTCCTCTGTAGGCGATAATTTACATCATTCCGCCCATTCCCTCAGCACCAGGGTTCATTGCCGGGGCTGCAGGAGCAGGAATATCGGTGACGGCACACTCGGTGGTGAGTATCAAGGAAGCAATGGAAGCTGCATTCTGCAGTGCACTGCGGGTGACCTTCACCGGATCGATGATGCCGCTTTCGAACATATTGACCCACTTCATGTTTTCAGCATCGAAACCGACACCGGGCTTCTCATGCTTGCACTTGTCGGCGATCAGGGACCCGTCGAGACCTGCATTCTCTGCAATCTGGCGAATCGGCTCCTCAAGAGCGCGGCGGACAATCTTGTAACCAACCTTCTCGTCCTCGGAATACTTGGACAGGTCGGTCTTCTCAAGCGTTACAGCAGCCTGAATCAGGGCAACACCACCACCGGGGATGACACCCTCCTCGATGGCTGCACGAGTGGCGGAGAGGGCATCCTCAACACGATGCTTCTTCTCCTTGAGCTCTACTTCGGTAGCGGCACCGACGTTCAGTACGGCAACGCCGCCTGCAAGCTTGGCCAGTCTCTCCTGGAGCTTCTCGCGGTCGTAGTCGCTGGTGGTATCGCCGATCTGCACCTTGATTTGAGCAATGCGGTCCTTGATATCGCTCTGCTTGCCGTTTCCGTTGATGATGGTGGTGTTCTCTTTCTCCACCTTGACGGTCTTGGCCCTACCAAGCTGGGAAAGGTCGGCATTCTCAAGCTTGAGACCGAGCTCTTCGCTGATGACCTCTCCACCGGTAAGGATGGCGATGTCCTCGAGCATTGCTTTGCGGCGGTCACCGAAGCCGGGAGCCTTCACGGCTACGACATTGAGAATTCCACGAACGCTGTTGACCACCAAGGTGGCGAGAGCCTCACCGTCCACATCCTCTGCAATGATGAGCAGGGGTTTGCTGGACTGGGCGATTTTCTCCAGGATCGGAAGCAATTCCTTCATATTGGAAATCTTCTTGTCATAAATCAGGATGAAGGGATCGTCGAGGACTGCGGTCATGGTGTCGCGGTTGTTGCAGAAGTATGCGGACAGATAGCCGCGGTCGAACTGCATGCCTTCGACAAAGTCGGTGGTGGTCTCGATGGTCTTGGACTCCTCAACAGTGATGACACCGTCCAAACCGACCTTTTCCATTGCATTGGCAATCTCTTCGCCGATGGTGCGGTCGTTGTTGGCACTGATCGAAGCAACCTGTGAGATTTCTTCCTTGTCCTTGATCATCTTTGCCTGCTTCTTGATTTCGACAACAGCGTCGGCGACGGCCTTGTCGATACCACGGCGGATACCCATCGGATTCACTCCGGCGGCCACACTCTTCATACCCTCCTTGGTGATGGACCAAGCAAGCACGGTTGCGGTGGTGGTTCCATCACCTGCAACATCGTTGGTCTTGGTTGCCACTTCCTTCAGAAGCTGGGCACCCATGTTCTCAAACGGGTTCTCGAGCTCAATCTCACGGGCGACTGATACACCGTCCTTTGTTACGGTCGGAGCACCAAACTTCTTGTCCAGGACGACCAGACGGCCCTTCGGTCCAAGAGTTGCCATGACTGCACGAGAGATCTTTTCGACACCGGTCACCAATGACTTGCGTGCCTCTTCGTTGAACTGCAATTGTTTTGCCATACTATATATCCTCACTTAAAGAATATGTTGTGCGATTACGTGTGGTAAGACCAAACGGAGCTACCGTCATGTAACATACAAATAAAAATGCCGAGAAGCAAGTGAAAAATGCAGATTACGTGAATATCAGGGACAAAGACATGCCCAAAATAGCGGAAGCAACATTACTTACCAAGTTCACCATATCATTATCCACCCACCTTAGTCCACGCTCAAGCGGCAGGGCCCTTCCATCGACGATCGGCCGCTCGGTGATGCAATCATTGGCCTCATCATAATAGTGTGCCTGTACAGTCGCCCCCAAGACACTATCCAACAGACACCCTGCAAAGGAGCTGAGGGCAATGACGGAGGCTGCGAGAACACTCATAGAGCTCATCGGCAGAAAGCATCCCCACACGCACAAAGCAATCAGGACAGCTCCCAAGAGACCGCTGGCGAGGCCGAGCGGACTTATTGCTCCGCTAAGACCAGGGGTCATGGGGCGGCCGGTGATGATGGAAACGGGTTTGGTCTTGGAGAGAATGCCCACCTCGCTTGCGAAGGTGTCGCTGGCCGCCTCCCCCACCGCCGAACCGAACATCACCAGAAACGGGAGACTGGGATTGTAGGCATATAAAAGGGCGGAAACCAAGGCCATCAGGCCATTGGCATATACCTGTACGGCGTCACGGCGCCCGCCTTTCTCTTGAATCTTCATAACATCAAAGGAAATTATCCGCTTGGACAGCTTGCCGAGCACCCCGGCCGCCACAAAGAACAGCAACAAGGTCGCCAAGGCGCCGAAGCCCAGGATCCAAGTGGGGCCGAAACCAACCAAAAAGGCTGCAACAGCTCCAGCGAAGGTGAGTTGGCGGGCGATGTAGGAGCTTACCGCAACAATCAGCATAATCAAGACAAGAACCCAGAAAGCAAAGGGTAACGAAAAAAAGAATCCATTGAAATAGGAGGTGAGAGAACCGGTTGCCGGAACAAGGTTCGCATACGCACTCATACGAATACCCCAAGAAGAAAGGTTGCGAGCAAGGGGACCGTGATATTGTCCAGCCCAAGCGGGGTAACAGCTTCTGTCAAAGCACTTACCAATGCAATCATCAGGGATATACCAAAAACCGAACCCAAACCAAGCGTACTGTATATGCCAAGTCCGATGAAGGTGACGGCAAAGCTTACAGCGGCCATGACCAGGGTCCCGAGATATGACTTGTCGGCAAAGGCGATGGGCAGCTTCTTTTTGCCCCACTTTGCCCCAAAGAGGCCAGCCAGTCCGTCTCCGTATCCCATGATCAGGACTCCGATGCTGCATGCAAGCGAAGAGACAATCCCCTGATGCTGCATCACCACCAAAATCAACAAGGTGATGGGGAAATAGACAAGACCGTAGTTGCGCTTGCGGTCATCCATGCCGAGTGCTTTTCCCCACCCCAAAAAGGTAAAAAGGCTGTTGACAATGATGAAAAATATGGGACCTACCAAAGCATAGCCCAAGCTGGTGAAGAAATTCACCTCGATGAACCACCAGTTGGAAACCCCGATGTGAACGAACTTGCGCATCGATTCACCGGAAATCGAAAACCGATGTTTCAAAAAGATTCCCACTGCTATGACCAAGGCCAGGAAGGGAAACGATATCAGCAATCCAACTATGTTATTATTCATACGCGTCATGATGCAGAGAATGTATAAAAATTTCAAGAGTTGATGCACAATGCAGACATGTGTACAAAAGAGCAAAAATGAATAGACGGAGAATTGACAGCACAGTTGCCTCGTGGTACCGTTTTAGTGCTTTCGATTTTGTGTTGCAGCTGGTACGCAATTCCTAAATGTTCGCACGCGTGCGTTACTGAATCGCTCCCGCAGACAGGTAAGAGTTCAAGACTGCGCCACATGATGCAATATTGCAATGCAGGTGCAGTAGACCTGCGAAGGATGCTTTGAATGGCAAAGAAAATCTATGTTGGAAACCTGAGTTACAACACTTCCGAAGAAGAACTTCGGGACCTGTTCGCACAGTACGGCACCGTTGTCAGTGCCAATATCATCATTGACCGCGAAACCCGCCGTCCCAAAGGGTTCGGGTTCGTGGAAATGGCGGAGGATGCCGCAGCCGATGCTGCGATTTCCCAGCTTGACGGCAAGGAAGTGGGCGGACGCAATCTTCGGGTAAACGAAGCTATTGCAAAGCCTCGGCCGGCACATGGGAATTATCGTAACTAAGCAGCCTTTGTATGATTCAGTAACGGGAACGGAGCCTTGCGGCTCCGTTTTTTCTTATTGTGCTTCCTCCAGCTGAAAACGCAATACCCGCTTGCCGTCAGACTCCACTGTCTCGGTGAACATAGCATACGGACGAACCCACCACCAGGGGGTGCCAAGCGGGCGATACAGGACCATCGTCTCGAGTGTCTCGCTATCGATGACGGTATCCACCACCTCATACAAACCACCCTTGAAGTGCCTATAGACTCCCTTTTGGATAGGTTTTGGTTCTACCATGCGCCTCCTCCACCACCACCGAAACCACCGCCGCTGAATCCACTTGACCCAAAGGAGGAGTGGATCGGAGAGCGACTGCCACCCTTCGCCTGGGTGTAAACGGCTTTCTCCATGATCGAACCATGCAAACGATGGGACAGCGCGCTGTAGAACACAGCATCCCTGATCGGGCGGCTGCCTACATACCACGAGGGTTGCTCGATGGCGATTTTGGCAAACTTCTTCGCCCAGACATCCTCAAGTCCCAATACAATGGCATAGCCAAGTACATGGTAGAAGAGCTGGGGATCGGAGTCGATCATCATCTTCAGCTTGTCCATCTCAACCTTGCTGATGAACTCTTTGTAACCGACAATCTGCTCAAGCTTCTGCTGGGCATATTCGCTTCGCTTGGCTGTCATGATCGTCAAGAAACCAAAATACACAGGGAAAATCACTATAGCCAGGCTCATGACCGCCGAATAGGTCAGACCATGTCCCACCACCGAATATTCGAACAGAAAGGCAAGTCCGAACATCGCAATACAAAAGAGGGCCAGGGCAAAGAACTTGATCGTCCTCTTGGCCAGCGAGCTCATCACCCACGTTGCCGACAACCGACTGGCTGAAAGCATGGCGATGCCAAAACTGAAGAACCCGATCACCAGGAAGGGAACCGTTTCGGCTGAAATATAGGTGATGGTCGAAGCAACAGCATTCAACACTGCAACCAAGGCGCCATACAGCATGGCGATGATCCGCTTTTTCTCTGCGGTGCTGTCATTGAGTCTTCGCTCTCCCTTGAAGTAGGCATGTACGTCGGTTTTCGCCTTATTCAGGGCCTCGGCGAACTTTCCCTTCTCCAATTGCTTCAAGGTAACAGTCTCACCATCCCCGCATGCAAAGAACGCATCGAAGAGCCTCTTCTCATGAGCCTTGTTTGATGATGGCTCCTTGAGTTTGGTAAACAGGAAATCCTTTTTACCCTGTTCCTCGATAGTCAGACAACCTTGGTCGGCCCAGGCAAAAAGCATGCTGGTGACATCCTTGTTGTCCACCACACCGTCGGCCAAATACCCGACTTCCATCGGGCTCAGCCCTTCTGGAGGATCGAAGCGCACCACTGGAATGAACAGCTCCTCCCGGCCATACCGACGAAACAGCATCGCAACATGGACACTTGCAACCAAGGCGACCAACCAGGCAACGATGGAAGCCGGCATGGTGTAATCGACAAAGGGTTTTACGTCGGAAAAGTAACCCTGCTCCATCTGTACACGCAAGGTAAGGGCTTCTGAGGGCATAAGGTTGCTTGCCCGGCCTTCGATGGTCCTTCCATCCGAACTGAGCTTGAAGACACCCCGTTGGGCGGTTGAGCCGTAGGTTCCTCCGGTCAAGAAGATCATGGAAGGATCAACTGGTTTGGGAAAGGTGATGCGAAACGTCATCTCCTTGATCGGAGCCTGCCAGCCCGGCCCAACCAGGTTGTAATAGAACTCGTCATACTCCTCATTGCGATCGTCCCCGATCACATAGGTATAGCGAATTTGATACTCTTTCAGGCCGGTGACGGTTCGATTCTCCGATCCCAGGCGGAAGGTCACCCAACCCGATGAAACGGAATCTTCCTGGATGGGCTCATTGGACTGGAGATCCTTCAGCTTGACCCGCACCTTGCCGAATTGGATGGGAATCTCGCGATAGATTCCGTGGCGCGGGGTGGAAAAGTTGGCCGTTATCTGCTCCTGTACCCGGTAGCTATTGTCCAAACCAGCCTCCATTTCAAGATGAAAGCGCTCAAACACATAGTCTTGTGCAAAGAGCAGAGGGATGCTGCAGAAGAGCAGAAGGACGAAAAGCAGTGTCCGTTTCATTAAAACTTGACCTCGACGCGGGCTCTTGCCTCTTCCTCGATGGTCAAATACGGCTTCTTTGCAAAATGGAAGATTGAAGCGACCAAGGAAGAAGGGAACACCTCGATAATCGTATTCAGGCTCTTGATGATGGCATTGTAGTACTTGCGGGCCCCAAGCAGCTGTTCCTCGATTTTCTGCAGTTGTGCCTGAAGGTCCAGGAAGCCTTGGTTGGCTTTCAGGTCGGGATAGGCTTCGCTGAGGGCGAACAGGGATTTGAGGGTGGAGCTGAAGGCCTTGTCTGCAGCATCCTTATTCTCAAGACCTGTCGCACTGACGGCCTTGTTGCGTGCCTCGATGACTGCAGTCAGGGTTTTTTCCTCGTGTTTTGCATATCCCTTGACGGTCTCCACCAGATTGGGAACCAAGTCATAGCGCTGCTTCAGGTGGGCATCGATTGCCGATTCAGCTTCCTCGCCTTGGTTTCTCAAGCGCACATACTTGTTATACACGCTGACCACATACAAACCGATCAAGATGACGACACCAATGAGAATATACAAAATTGTCATACCAACCTCCCTGTCGGAAATATCAGTTCCCAGCATGCTGCAAGGGAGGCCGTCGGTCAAGAGTTCGGCAAAATAAGGAAGAGGGAAGCTTGCATTCGAGCTAATTCTACTGTATCTTTATTCGTGTAAATCGCATAAATATTCCATTCCAGGAGAATCCAAACCATGAGGGAACGACACAACAGGCTGGCGGTCGTCAAGGAATTGATCAAAAACAACCGCATCGACAACCAGGATACGTTGCTGGAGATGCTCAGGACCGAAGGGTACTCGGTTACCCAGGCTACACTCTCGCGAGACTTGAAAATGCTCAAAGTGGGCAAAATCAGCGATGGCTGGTCGGGGTACTACTACAGTCTTCCCGAGAATGACTTGATCAGTGAGTCTGAGAAAAGCTATATCCAGGATGTCCGCAGAGGCATTTTATCCATTGAATTTTCCGGCAACTTCGGAGTCATCAAGACCAGGCCCGGTCATGCCAATTCGGTTGGCATCGCCTTGGACGTGCTTGCCATCCCGGAAATCCTCGGCACCCTGGCAGGCGATGATACCATTTTCGTCATCCTCCGCGAAGGAATGACCAAAGAAGATTTGCAGGAAAGTTTCAAAACCCGCATTCCCGACATAGAGGAGTAAAGCCACCTTGCACACAAAAGCCCCTCCGCTTACAATGGAGGGGCTTTTGTGTACCATCAGGAGAAGACCATATGAAGTATAAGAATCTCGATACCAGCAATGCATTCAAACAGTTGCAGGCCCTGCCTGCAAGCGACCTGAAAATCGTATTGAAGGCGGACCGCATCAAGGCCTACCATGCAAATGCAGGAGGAGGCCTTACCTACCACTATGGTGCCATGCCCGTTGCAGAGGAGCATTTGAAGGTATTGCAACAGCTCAGCGACGAGTTGTCATTGACTGATAAGTACCAAGCCTTGGTCGATGGACAGGTCATGAATACCGGCGAGAATCGGTTGGTGCTCCACCATCTGACCCGTGGCCGGGTAGGGAAACCCGTACATGCCGACTCCGAGGACAAGGAAGCCTTCTACCAGGCACAGTTGGAGAAGATCAAGCGTTTCTCCGACCAGGTTCGCAGTGGGGCCATTCTTGGGTCCACGGGCAAGAAGTTCTCCACTGTGGTGCAGATCGGCATCGGCGGCAGCGACCTGGGTCCCCGGGCACTCTATCTCGCTCTCAAAGGATGGTGCACGAGTGCCGGCATCGAGTTGCTCGATGCACAGTTCATCAGCAATGTCGATCCCGACGATGCTCAAGCGGTCCTGGCGGGCCTCGATTTGGAAAGCACGCTCTTCATCCTGGTCTCCAAGAGCGGAACAACCCTGGAAACCCTCACCAACCGGGACCTTGTCTTCCAAGCCATCGCCGACAGCGGCATCAGGGGCATCGATCCGGCAAAACACATGGTCGCAGTAACCAGCAAGACCAGTCCGCTTGCCTCATCCTCCACTGTGCTCGATTCCTTCTTCATCGATGACTACATCGGCGGCCGCTACAGCTCCACCAGTGCGGTGGGAGGGGTCATTCTCTCCCTTGCCTTCGGCTTCGACACCTTCAGAACCTTCCTTGATGGAGCCCATGAAGCCGATATGCTTGCACTCAATCCCAAGGTGAAGGAGAACGCCGCCCTGCTCGATGCACTCTTGGGTGTATATCTTCGCAATGTCCTTCACTATCCCACAACGGCAATCCTGCCCTATTCACAGGCCTTGAGCCGGTTCCCCGCCCATCTGCAGCAGTTGGACATGGAGAGCAACGGCAAGCAGGTGAACCGGGACGGACAGCGCCTCTCCTACCCGACTGGACCGGTCATTTTCGGCGAGCCGGGCACCAACGGCCAGCACTCCTTTTATCAGTTGCTGCATCAGGGAACCGATATCGTACCCCTGCAGTTCATCGGGTTTTCCGAGTCGCAGTACCACAAGGATGTCGTAGTGGAAGGCTCCACCAGCCAAGAAAAGCTCAACGCCAACCTGGTTGCCCAAATTGTTGCTTTCGCCTTGGGCAAGAACGATGCTAATGCAAACAAACAGTTTGCCGGTAATCGGCCGTCCTCTCTTCTGTCCGCCAAGCAGCTCGACCCCAGAGCGCTCGGCGCCTTGTTGGCCCACTTTGAGAACAAGGTCATGTTCCAAGGGTTTGTCTGGAACCTCAACAGCTTCGACCAGGAAGGAGTCCAGCTGGGCAAGGTCCTGGCAACCAAGGTCCTGGATGGGTGCAAGGGCGATGAAGTGCTCAAGGCATTCGCAGAACTGCTCTAGGTGATCTGCGGCCCCGGACCGGGGCTGTTTCTTTTGCTTTTCACGCATCTTCAAGGAAAATGGTTGTCGTTGTTCCGTCTTTTCACTATTATCGTTAGCAACCTAACAAATAGTCTGGAGCTCATGGAAACAACACCGCACATTGGATTCACCATTAAAACCCTCTCTCATCGTATTGGAAGGAATCTTGGACAACAACTTCGCTTGGGCCATGACTCTACTTCCACTGCAGTACGCAGTCCCATTCTTGGATACTTTGCCCACCATGAAAAAGAAACCGTCCTGCAAAGCGAACTGCAACAGCATCTGCTTATCAGGCGTTCGACCATGACCAATATCCTTTGCGGCATGGAGGGCGAGGGCCTGATAACCAGGGAGGATTGCCTTACCGATAAACGGCAGAAACAAGTCCGCCTGACCGCGAAAGCAAAGGCCCTGTGCAGCGAACACCTCAAACTGGTCAATGAGTTCGAGGCCTCACTCAGAAGCTGCCTCACCGATGAGGAACTGCATCAGTTCTTCACCATCACGGAGAAACTGAATCACCAATTGGATACCGAATTATGATACGAAACCTGACAAAACAAGCAAAAGGGAACCTGGTTCCCACCTTCCTGACCATCCTCTTCGTCATTCTTGAGGTTGTCATGGATGTCACCATCCCCTTCTTGATGGCCTTCCTGCTGGACAGGGGTGTTGATGCAGGCAACCTCAACGAAATCTTCAAGTGGGGGGCGTTGCTGTTGTTCTGTGCCTTGATAGCCCTGCTGTTCGGGGTGCTCTCCGGCCACTTTGCCGCAAAGGCTTCCACCGGTTTTGCACGCAATGTACGAAAAAGCCTCTTTTATCGGGTTCAGGACTTCTCGTTCTCCAACATAGACAAGTTCTCCACCGCTTCGCTGGTCACCAGGATGACCAGCGACGTCACGAACATCCAGCAAGCCTATCAGATGCTTACCAGAATTGCTGTGCGAAGCCCTGTCATGCTGCTCTTCAGTTTTGTGATGGCCTACAACATCAATGCACGCCTGAGCATGGTGTACTTGGTGGCGATTCCCGTTCTTGGCATCGGTCTTTTCTTTCTGATCCGCGCTGCCTATCCGATTTTCACCCGCGTCTTCAAGATCTACGATCGGCTCAACATGGTGGTGCAGGAGAACATTCGGGGTATCAGGGTGGTGAAGTCGTTTGTTCGTGAGGAGCATGAGAAAACAAAGTTCAACGCCGTCTCCGATGAGATTTACCAGAATTCCACGAAAGCAGAAAAAATTGTGGCGTTCAACAGCCCGTTGATGCAGGGGACGATGTACCTGTCCATCCTTGCGATCTCCTACATCGCCGCCCGCCTGATCGTCTCATCCTCCATGACCACCGGCCAGCTGATGAGCTTCATCACCTACACTTCACAGATCCTGATGAGCCTGATGATGCTCTCGATGGTCATCGTCATGCTGACCATCAGCAAAGCCTCAGCCCAAAGAATCGAAGAGGTGTTGTCCGAGCAGAACAGCCTGGACCCGAACATCGACGGGCTGAAAACCATAGCCGATGGATCGATAACCTTTGAACATGTCGACTTCAGCTACTTCAACAGTGAAGAAAAGCGATGCCTGTACGATATCAATCTGCACATCGAGAGCGGACAGACGGTGGGCATCCTCGGCCCGACCGGCAGTGCAAAAACCACGCTGGTACAGCTCATCCCCCGTCTCTACGACGTGCTGTCCGGTTCGGTGAAAGTCGGAGGAGTCGATGTCCGACGGTACAACCTCGAAAGCCTCAGGGAGGAGGTTGCGATGGTCCTGCAAAAGAACATCCTCTTCAGTGGAACCATTGCAGAGAACCTGCGATGGGGAGCCGAGCACGCCAGTGATGAAGAGCTTGTCCAGGCCTGCAGGATCGCCCAAGCCGATTCGTTCATCAGAGCCATGGCAAACGGGTACGAGACGCATATTGAACAGGACGGCTCAAACGTATCAGGAGGACAGAAACAGCGATTGTGCATCGCCCGAGCCCTGCTGAAGAAACCCAAGATCCTGATTCTCGACGACTCAACCAGCGCTGTGGATACCAAAACCGATGCAGCCATCCGCAAGGCCATGGCAACTGAACTGAAGGATACTACAAAGATCATCATCGCCCAGCGGGTTGCATCCGTCGAGGATGCCGACCAGATCATCATGCTTGATGACGGTCACATCCAGGCGGTGGGGACTCACCAACAGCTGCTCGACTCCTGCCCGCGCTATCAGGAACTCTATGCTGCACAGCTGCGCAAGGAGGAACAAGCATGAGAATGGTCGGTAATCAAAGGCCTCGGATGCACGGCGGAATGCCCAAACTTGACTTTGCCACCCTTAAGCGTCTCTTCTCCCTGATCATCATCCCTTACAAGGGGCGCTTTGTCATCGTGTTTTTCTGCATCATCATCAGTGCCCTCAGCGGCGTGGCGGGATCGGTGTTCTTGCGAATCCTGATAGACTCTTACATAACACCGCTCATCGGGACAACAAACCCCTCCTTCGCCCCCCTCATCCGGGCGCTGCTGGCGATGCTGGCCATCTATGCAAGCGGAGTGGTTGCGTCCTTCACCTACAACCGTTTGATGATCACCATCGCCCAAGGGACACTCAAGGACATCCGCGATGCCATGTTCTCCCACATGCAAACCTTGCCGATCCGTTACTTCGACACCCACTCGCACGGCGATGTGATGAGCCTGTACACCAACGATGTCGACACCCTCAGGCAGATGGTCACCCAATCGATTCCGCACTTCATCAACTCGATCATTACGGTCACAGCGATATTTCTTGCAATGCTGCTGACCAGCTGGCAGTTGACTCTCGTGGTGGTGGCCTCCTTGGCGATGATGCTCTTCATAACATCCAAGGTGGCCATGAAAAGCGGCTCGTACTTCATGGCCCAGCAGAGAGCAATCGGTAAAACCAACGGGTATATCGAGGAGATGATCAACGGTCAGAAGGTCATCAAGGTATTCACCTACGAAGATCGGGCAAAAAAGCGGTTCGACCAGCTCAACGAGGAATTGGCCGGCGATGCCTTCAACGCTCATCGTTTTGCAAACATCCTGATGCCGATCATGGGAAACATCAGTTACATCCAGTATGTACTGGTCGCCATTGTTGGAGGCTTGTTGGCCATCGGCGGCATCGGTTCGCTTACCTTGGGAGCCATAGCCTCCTTTTTGCAACTCAGCCGCTCGATCAACATGCCGATCAATCAAATGGCGCAACAGCTCAACTCTGTGGCGATGGCACTGGCGGGCACCAAACGCATTTTCAACCTCTTGGACGAAATGAGTGAACCCGATGAAGGTCACATCCGCTTGGTGAATGCAAAACAACATGAGGACGGGACGCTCACCGAAACCGATGAGAAGACCAATATCTGGGCCTGGATGGACGATAGGAGCGGCAAATTGACCAAGCTCTGCGGCCATGTGCAGTTGCACGAAGTCGATTTTGCCTACAACGAGGACAAGCTCGTCCTTCAGGATATCACCATTGAAGCCAAGCCTGCTCAGAAAATCGCCCTCGTTGGAGCCACAGGCGCCGGGAAAACCACCATCACCAACCTCATCAACCGGTTCTACGACCTGGCCGATGGGAAAATCCAATACGATGGCATCGACATCAATACCATTTCCAAAAGTCAGCTCAGGCGCTCGCTCGGGGTGGTCCTGCAGGATGTCCACCTTTTCAGCGGGACGGTGATGGAAAACATCCGGTACGGCCGCCTGGATGCAACGGATGAGGAGGTTGTCGAGGCAGCAAAGCTTGCCAACGCCGACACCTTCATCGCCCACCTCGCCCAGGGATACCAGACCCAGCTCTCAGGTGACGGCGCATCCTTGTCCCAGGGGCAGAGACAGCTGCTCTCCATCGCACGGGCCATTGTGGCAAATCCTCCGGTGCTGGTCCTTGACGAGGCTACCAGCAGCATCGACACCCATACCGAGACGGTTGTCCAACGGGGCATGGATGCCCTGATGCAGGGAAGAACGGTCTTTGTCATTGCGCACAGGCTGTCGACCATCCGCAACGCCGATATGATTTTGGTACTGCAGAACGGCAGGATCATCGAGCAGGGAACCCATGCAGAGCTGCTCAAACTGAAGGGCCAGTACTACCGCCTCTATACCGGGGCTTTTGAACTGGAGTAGGTGACCAGTATCACCCCGACCGCTACCAACGGCAGGGAGGCAAGGTACTGCGCGTGCAGTACCGATTCTCCCAGCACAAGGGCGGACAGCAGGGTTCCGAAAACCGGAATAAGGAAGTTGAAAATGGTAATGGAGCTGACTCTGTTGTGCTTGAGCAGGTTTGTCCATAGGGAGAAGGCGGCAGCACTCAGACATGCCATATACACCAGCAGGCCAAAGCCTGCAATCCCGCTCTTCGGAAAAGAGGCCCCCTGAAGCAAAGCGATTCCCAAAAGGATGGCACCACCGAGGAAAAGCTGCAGGGCGGTAAGCAGAACAGGATCGATGGTTTTGCACATCCGTTTGCTGTACAGCGAGCTCATACTGTGCAGCAGGGCGGCAATTACGATGAATCCCTCTCCCTGGAAAGTAAAGGAAAGAGTAAGACTCGATTCAAAATTGACGAGGATGACAGCAAGGAATCCCAAGAGAATACCTACAGCCTTTCGTGTGTTGATTTTATCGTTTGCATAGAAGAAATGTGCGAGCAGGGCACTGAAAAAGACCGAGGAAGCGTTAAGAATCGAACTTTTCGCCCCGGTGGTGTAGGACACACCGATATAGAAAAAGTAGTAGTGAATCGTGGTTTGCATCAACGAGAGCAGTACGATGCCGCCCCATTGCTTTCCATCCAGGCTCTTGGGACTTTGCTTCTCCCCCCTCTGGGCAAACCGGACCAGAAACACAAGCAAGCCTGCCAAGGCAAACCGAAGACCGGCAAAGGCCATTTTGGCTGGTGTATCATCCGCTCCGACTGCAAACAGCTCGTATCCCAGCTTGATAGCCGGGTAGGCGCTTCCCCAAAGCAGGGCACAAAAACTCGCAAGCAGCGCAGCAACCAGCGGTTTCGCCAGTATCGATTGTTTCTCTATTTGCATATCGACAGCTCCTCACAAAATGTATACAAGTCTTGCAAGCTTCCCTTGGGATACGGCTCAAGGCTGGCCTGTTGTTCGTTGATCAGACAATCGGTGACGAGAAATACATCCATGCCGAGCTCTCGGGCCACCATGTCCTCACCTACATCATTGCCGATCATCATGCAGTGGCTTGGCTGTACCCCCCGATGCTTGAGAACCTCGTGATAATACCCCAAATATGGCTTCGCATAGGAAAAATCCTCGTAGGTGGTGATCAGAGAGAAAAGAGATGGATCGATGCCGGCCCAAGCCAAGCGCGCATGGGTTCCCTGCCAAGGGAAAAGCGGAGTGGTGGCCAGCACTGCATCATAGCCTTTGTTGCGAACCATGGTTACCAAATCGGATGCAAGGGAAGATTTCCTGCTTGCCTCCTTGAGCTGATGAAAATCCGTTTCATAGAAAGAAGCAAAGCGGGTATTGAATTCGCTGCTCGCAATGCCTGTCATCTGCTCGAATGTCTGATCGAATCGCTCTTTGTTGGTCATCGTCCCGTCGTTTGCAAGCATTGCTTTCAGTCCAGCCTGAAGGGCTGCAAGTGAAGAATCTGCCTCATAACCGAGCTCTGCACAGCGTTTCCCAAATAAAGAGAAATACCCTTGCATGAATTGCTTCTGGTCAAGAGGAAGCAATGTCCCATCGAGATCGAAGAGGATGGTGGAAAGTACGGGTGCAGCCATTGGCCGATGATACGCCGAATAGCAGAACGCGTCAATGAATAAAAAAACCCCCAGGGAAAAGGAGGTTAAACCCTGGGGGAACAAAAGGAGGTTAGAAAAAATCCGATTTCGTTGCCATCCGACCCAACGGGCACAGAAGCAAGTCGTTCTCTTTCTGAAAAGTACAGTACCGATAACACAAAAAAACGTCAAGCGGTTTTTTAAATTTTCCTAAAAAATTGCTTTTCTTTTTAATTACTATGCCATAAGTTACTACAGCCTAAAGCCATAATTCTAAAAATTATTGCATGATTGGGAAAATCCTTCACATGCCTGGTCGAAGAAAGGGGGAGTCGCCTCCCCCTTTTGGTCTTCAGTCAAACTTGAAATTCTTCATCGATAATGGCTGGCGGGTATTTTCCAGTACATCCCTCCAGAGCGATCCTTCCAGATCGACATGATTGCGACTCGAAACCGCCACCTTGATCGGCAGATGCACGAACCGGTTGTGCAAGAGCCCGATGAGCGCCTGCGTCTTGCCCGACATTGCCGCATGGACGGCATGCGCCCCGAGTCGGGCGCAATAGATGGAGTCGTAGGAGTCTGCCGGAGCGCTGCGAATGATGTAGGACGGATCGATGTATTTCACATTCATCTCAATCCCCTCGCGCTTGAAGAACTCATTGATTCGGTCCTTGAGGAAAATCCCGATGTCTTGGAACTTCACATTGCCTGAAGCATCAAGCTCTTTGCTGGGGGGCATCAACTCCTGTCCGGCTCCTTCGCTGACCAGCACAACAGCATGACCGCGGTCGAGTATCCTCCGCCTCAGGTGTTCCAGCAAGCCGTTGGGGCCGTCGAGGTCGAACGGATTCTCAGGAATGAGGCAGAAGTTCACATCGCTTTGGGCCAAAGCCGTCTGGGCGGCGATGAAGCCCGATTCACGACCCATGACCTTCACGAGGCCGATGCCGTGAATGGAGTTCTTGGCCTCGACATGGGCGCTTCGAACGACTGGAACCGCCATCTGAACCGCAGTATCGACACCAAAGGAGCTCTGGATCAAGGAAAGATCATTGTCGATGGTCTTGGGGATGCCGATGATGGAAATCTTCAGACCGCGTTTCTTCACCTCTTCGTAGATGTCGTAGGCACCCCGCAAGGTACCATCACCTCCGACGGTGACCAGAATATTGATATTCAGCTTCTCCAAGGAGTCGACAATTTCTTCGACCTGCTTGCCGCCGCCGCGTGCCGAACCGAGGATGGTACCACCCTTCTCCTGAATATCATCAACGACATCGGGATCGAGGGTGATAAGCGGCCAGGGGCTGTTCTCAAGCAACCCTTGGTAGCCGAACTGCACCCCGCTGATCCTGCGCACCCCATAGCGGTACCAGAAACAGCGGACAACCGCACGTATTACGTTGTTCAAACCCGGACAGATGCCTCCGCAGGTGACAATGGCAGCATGAACATGGGCTGGATTGAAGTATATTTTCGCCCTCGGGCCTGCAACCTCCACCGTCTCTTCATGACGCGGCACAGGATGACCGTTCTCATCGATGTCGGTGTCGATACCGAACAGGATGTGATCGTCGTCGCTGACATAATCGGCCTGCCCATCGTTCTGGGTGGTGCTCATCATGATCGGGCTCGAGATTTTCGCCTCGCCGAGTACCGGAATGTTAAAATCCAATTTCTTTGTTGTCACACTTCACCTCCAGATGCATCTTGAGCTTCAAGCAGGACCGCCAGGTCCTGCCTGAAGCGTTCGAATGGCTCGTTCAAATCTTTCTTGGCCTGTTTCTCAAAATTGCGGTACAAGTCAAGAAAGGATACCGCAAAGGCAGTGAGGGTTGCACCCTCACGACTCGATCCACCCTTTCTTCGATTCAGAACAGCAACTCCCAGGCTTTTTTCCAGGTTCTGCACCATGGAAAACGCCTTCGAATAGGAGATGCCCAAGGCCGAGGCGGCCTTGCGCAATGAGTTGTGCACCGCCACCTGATCAAGCAGCCAGAGCACCCCGATTCCCATGAATTTATTGCCTTCCTCGTCGACGAGGTAGAGCTTTGTCTTTAGTTCCATGCTTCTCCTGCCGCCTGATAGACCAAGTCCACCAGTTCAGCAATCTTATCACATTCCACCGAACAATAGGCAAGTCTGAACGTTACATCGGCAATATTGATGCATCCAACCTGATACTTGTCCAGTAAGTAACGACGTAGAGCCTCGGCACTTCCTTTGGTCTTGAAGGCCATGAAGTACCCGCTATTGAAGGGATAGGGTGTCAGAAGAGGATTCCCCTCATGTTTCTTGAGCGCTTCCTTGAGGATCCGGTAGCGCTTTTCCATCTCCGTCTTTGCAGCAAGCTTGTCCGCCTCGTAGCGAGGGCCGTCCTTCATCGCCTTGGCCAGCAGACTCTGCCCGGGCTTGTCACAGTTGGAGACCGTGCTGCGGATGATGCCCAACGTCTTCTTGTTCAGCGCGTCAAAGTGAGCCTCGGTCAAATCCTTGCCGCCATAGGTGATGAATCCGATACGGAACCCCCATACCATGTCTTCTTTGGTTGCAGCATCGCATTTGACGGCGAAAATGTTGGAGTGGGCGTTGCATAGGTAGGCAAACAGGCTCTCAGTGGCGGTCTCTTCCTCGAAGAAAAGGCCATAGTAGGCGTCGTCACTGATGACCATCAGCTTCATTCCACTCTCTGCAAGCTCGATCAAGGCAGCAGCGATGGCTGCCATCTCGGCCTTGCTGGGAGTATAGCCGGTAGGGTTGTTGGGGAAGTTGAGAAGCAGGCGGGCTTTCCTGTCTGCAATCGACAGCAGTGCCTGTTTCATCCCTTCGACATTGAACCGTCCCGCATCCGTGTAGAGAGGGAAGGTAACAATACCAGCATTGACCTGATGGCCGAAGATCAACTCATAGTTGTCCCATGCCAGATCGGGAATGACCAGCGTATCACCTTCTTGGGCGAACAGCTGGGCGAGCACGCTCAGTCCATGGGTGAGGCCTGAGGTAACGATGGGCAGCGAGATGGACTTGCCCGCAAGCGAAGGGTTCTTCACAAGCATCTGGGCTTTCCAAAGTGTCCTGAGCTGCTGGTCCCCTCCACCGGGGGCGTACGAGAAGAGTTCGGAGGGCTTGAAGGAGTTCTCGGCAAACTTGTTGTAAATATCCGACAGATACATAGGCTGGCCTTGTGAGGTGGCCATTCCGATCGTGGCATTGAAACGAGTTGCTTTCTGGCCGGCTTCGGCGCTTTGGGCGACGATTCCCTTAGGGAAAAACATCCTTTGCCCGACGTCGGAGAGCAGTGCATCCACGATGGTGTTTTGCAAAGTCTCATTCAGTTCAGTGGCTAGTGCGTGCATAACATGTCCTCCAGTTATGCATTACTGTATATACGGTTTCCCAAAAAATGTCATTAATACCCGGCTAAAAATCGAATTCTCCCTGCATATCCTCCGTATTCTCCGGTTTTGTCTTCAACATATTGAGAAACGTTTGCTCATCAACAACCGTCACCCCCAGAGAACGCGCAGCCTCAAGCTTGCTTCCTCCTCCTGATCCGGCCAGCAGGTGGGTGGTCTTGCCGGTGACCGTACCGACCGTCCTCCCCCCTCGCTTGATCACTTCATCCATGGCGAGCGATCGGGGGTTGAAATGCTCAAAGGAGCCGGTTACACACCAGACTTGGCCGCTGAAGCTGTCATCGAGCTTTTGCATCCGGTCCTCTTTCTCTTCCATACTGAGGCCCAGGGACGCAAGGCGTGCAATCCTCTGCTGCATGAGAGGATCAGAGAGGGCTTCGATGTAGAGAGCCGCACTTTTCTCTCCGATCTGCTTGATCGAAGTAAGCCGCTCGATGTCCTTGCGCTTGGCAATATCGAGCAAGGCCTCCATGCTGGTTATACCGCTTGCAAGCAGTATCTCAGCACTCTTTTTCCCCAACTCGGGAATACCGAGGGCAACCAGGACCCTGCAAAACGGCTGAGCCTTGCTCTTTTGGACGCCCTGCTCGATCAAGCGGATTTTCTTTTCACCGAATCCCGCTTGATTGGAGAGAGCCTTGCGATAATCGATCCGATAGATATCATCCACGTCCTTCAGGTAGCCCGACTCTATCAGGACGGAAGCAGTCTCAGGACCGAAGTTTTCGATATCCATCCCCTCCTTGCCGATGAAGAACTCAATGCGACCCCGTACCTGGGCAGGACACTCGTTGTTGGGGCAGAAGGTATGGGCACCTCGTATTGTAAGCGTGCTATTGCAGACCGGACAGCGGGAAGGCATGGTATAGAGGCCTTCAGACGCTTCGTTCTTTTCAATGACCCGCTCTACAGCCGGAATCACATCCCCCCGTCGGGATATCTCCACCGTATCTCCGATTCCCAACTCAAGCATGTTGATGTAGTCCTGGTTGTGCAAGGTGATATTGCTGATCGTCGAACCAGCCACCTGTACCGGCGTCACCCGGGCGACCGGGGTGACCCTTCCCGTTCGCCCCACCTGCACATCGATGGACTGAAGGACGGTCTGCGCCTGGGGGGACTCGAACTTATAGGCCAATGCCCATCGTGGGTGATGGCCGGTGTAGCCCAGCATCTCCCTTGCCGACACCGAGTTCACCTTGGCAACCAAGCCGTCGATCTCGTAGTCCAGGGAGGATCGCTTTAGGGTATGCTCCTGGATATAGGAAGCAAGGTCGGAGAAACTTCCACCGAAGCCGGAAAGTCCGGCAGCCTCAAGAGCCTGCCTTGCCTGCACGCCATCCTTGGCAAAGTATCCAAGATTCGGATTGAGCCTGAATCCATAGGAAGCAAGTGTTGAGAGAATCTGCAGATGGTCGCTCTGCACCACATCCTTGGAGAACCCCTCGTAGACAAAAATCTGAAGAGGGACCTTGGCCACTTCGCTGCTCTTGATCCTTCGGATTGTTCCCGCTGCAAGATTGCGGGGATTCGCAAAAGGAACTTCCAAGCTCGCATTCAATGTGGCAAAGTTCGCCTTGGGAAGGTAGATTTCTCCTCGGACAGCCAGATTCGCTTCGGTCGGAAGTCTGAGCGGTATGGATGCTATGGTCTTGACGTTGGCCGTCACATCATTGCCCACCATGCCGTTGCCCCGTGTCACCGCCCGGACAAGCAGTCCATCCTCATAATAGAGCACAATCGAAATTCCGTCGATTTTCTCCTCGATGACAATCCCCACATCCTCGCCGATTTTCGCCTCGGTCTTCTCAATCCAGGCGAGCAGCTCCCCATCACTGTACGCCTTATCCAGGCTGAGCACCGGAATGGTGTGCTCAACCTCGCCGAGGGTCGAGTCGAGGTCGCTTCCCACCCGCTGGGTCGGAGAGTCGACACGCTTTAGGTGGGGATGTTTTGCCTCCAAGGCAACCAAACGGTCGAAAAGCCGGTCGTACTCCAAATCACTGACCAAGGGACGGTTGTCCACATAGTAGGCTTTCTGATAGGCGGCAAGCTGCTCGGAAAGGGTATGGATTTCTTGTTCAAGTTCATTCATGGCTCTGATTGTACGGCTCTCTCAGCACTCATTGCAAGCCGTGGTTCGGGTTTCTCTCATTGCTTTGATGGTTCGTACATGGTATCTTTCTAAGGCGAGAGAGGGAGGGAGCATGGCAGAGAAAAAACCATCGACAAGCAAGGTGACGGCGCTTCATGGACTGATCGTCACCGCCTCGGTCGATGCCGGCCGGATCGAGGAAATTTCCCTCCCCGAACTGGATGCAAACTTCATCTTGGTGACCACCAGGGACATCCCCGGCACGAACAGGGTCCGCACCCTCGACGCGGCCACACCGCTGCTCACCTCTTCGACCATAAGCTACCATCAACAGCCGATTCTGGCACTGTTCGGCTACGACAGCGAATCTGTACAGCTCAAGGCAAGGGAGATCAACATCTCCTACGAGCTGCCCACGGCTCAGGAAAGCCCGACAGCGGTCATCGAGTCGACTCCGTACACCTACCATTTCGGGTCGCTTGAGAGCATCACCAGCGATGCCGGCCTTGCAGTACTGGAGCGCTCCTACCGCTACAGCGGCTCGAACTACCGAAGCAACACCCTCACCCGTATCAGCGTGGAGATGGAAGGTGATATCCTGCACGTCTATACACCCACACAATGGCCCAGTCATGTGCGGGAGACTGTCAGTGATACCACCGCAATCCCCAAGCGCAGGATAGTCGTACATCGCCTCCCCTTCTACGCGCCCCATGACGAGATGCTTACCGCCCCTTCGGCCCTCTGCTCGATCGCCGCCATCGCCTGCTTAAAGGCCGACTGCCCCACCGATCTCATGTGCAAGGTTGAAAGCTTCAGACCCGACCTTTCCATCAAGCGCAAGAGCTGGTATTACAGCGATGGACGGGTCCAGGCGGAAGACATACACGTGCAGGTCAATCAAGGGTGCGAACCGATGTTCAGCGACGAGATGGCCAATCAACTCATCGCAGGCCTGGTTCCTCTCTACCCCCTGCAGGCCTTGAACATCTCGATAACCTTCTCCTCCGGCAACACTCCTCCTTCGCACTTCTTCGGGGACCTCGGGTACGCCGATGCCCTTTCCAGCACCGAGGCCCACTACTGCTCACTGGCAAAGCTTACCGGTTACAACCCCCTCTCATGGAGACTCAAGTTCACCGCAGAGAACACCGGGCACACCCAGGTCATCAGAACCGACAAGTATACCAAGCTCAAGGACCTGATAAACGAATTAAGCACCCGTTGTGATTTCCAGCGTAAGAATGCCGCCTATGAGATGCAGCGCCAGATGCGCGTCAAACTCTCCACCTTCTTCAACTACAGCAGGGGAACCGCCCTGGCCTGCGGCCCGGGGATCAGCGGGTTTTCCAGTGAGTGCCGCTCGCTTCCCCAGCAATCAGTCCAAATCACCCTCAAGCCGAACAACAAGGTTGAGGTGAATACCTCGTTTTACAACAATGGGTCAAGTGCCGAAATCTGGCGGCAGATCATAAGCGAGGAGTTGAGCGTCTCCAAAAGCGACATCTCCTTCATTGAAGACCAAAAGGAGATGCTCGACAGCGGGCCGTCGGTGTTGTCGGCCAACAGCGGGCGCATGCCCCAACAAGTTCTTCGCGCCTGCAACCAGATCAAGGAGAAGCGATTCGTCCAGCCCCTGCCGATTTGTGAAAGCGTGCTCTCGCCCAAGCAACCGGAAACCAAAGGTTCGCTCTTTTTCAGCAACAGCTGGATAGCCCTCATCCTAGAGCTTGAAATCGATGCTGTCCTTCTGCAGCCCTTGGTTCGTTCGGTATGGGTCTCAGTCTCCCTTTCGCGAATATTCGACGAGCAGGTGCTCAAGAGCAAAATCCGCCATACCATCGTCTCCACTCTCAGAGAAGCCGGAGCGTTGCTCTCCCACCGAAGCAGCTTTGAGATCGACATCTCCATCACAAGCGATGGGGAGCAGATATCCTCCTCGGTTACCAGCGCCCTCAAAGGGGTGGTAACCGCAGCCTTCATCTCCGCCCTCGAACAAGCCCTCGGAACCCCGGTGGCCAAGGTCCCTGTGGACGGAGCAACCTTGCTTGCAGCCATGCGGGGAAAATCATGAAAATAGAATGCACCATCGACGGCAAGGCTCTCTCCCTTTCGGTGAACTCAAACAAGCCTCTTTCCCTGATCCTGATGGAGGACGTGGGAAACAGGACCATCATCAGTCACTGCAGGGGGAATGCATGCGGAAATTGCATCGTTCTTATCAACGATGAGGCGGAGCTCAGCTGCATCATTCCCGCCTTCAGATTGCGGGAAGCCAACATCAAGACCTTTGAAAGCTATCAGAAAACGCGTCAGTACCGGGATATCGAACGGGCATACCAATCCACCGGCAACACCCCGTGCCCCAACTGCTATGCATCCAAGACTTTGATCATCGAATCCATTCTCCAAGAGCTTACCAACAGTACGCGGCTGAAGGCCTTGGGCAGAAACAGTCCTCAGCTCCGAGACGAGAAGCAGAGCGAGGAGAAGCTGGATAAGAAAGCCATCATCCAGGAGCTCAGCCTCAATACCTGCCAATGCATGGACATGTCCGAGATGCTGCAGATTGTGGAAATAGCCCTTACCTACAGGAGGCGCAAGCGTGTACGAAGGAATTAGGTCTCCTGTCATCCATACCCCCAAGACCCTCAGTGAGTTCGCCACCATCGCCTACCGCTATCCATCAGCGGTAATATGGGCGGGCGGCAGTTACCTGATGAGCCAAAAAGAGTACTATCCCAGCGAAATCAAGGACGGCATCATCGACCTCGGATCACTGGAGGAGCTGAAGAAAATCACCCGCAACGACCGATTCGTCGAAATCGGGGCGATGGTTACCGCCAGTCAGCTGCTCTTTGCAGGGAAACTGGTCCTGCCTCCTGTGCTGCAGGAGACTCTGCGTACCCTTGCTTCGCAAATCGTGAGGCGCCAGATCACCGTCGGCGGAAGCCTGTGCGTACCGGACATCCGGCTCGCACTCTCCACAGCCTTGGCGGTACTGGACGCCATGGCCGAAGTCAAATACTATCAAGGCGGAAAGGTTTCCACCCATTGGATCCCCATCGCAAAGCTCTACGACAAGGATGGCAAGCTCCTCCTTGGTTCTCAGAAAGCCCTGCTCACCCGCATCCGCATCGGCCTTGAATACGGTGATTACCAGAAGTTCGTTTGCGTTGAGGACCCTATCCGCAATACCGATGAATGTGTTATAGTTGCCTTTCAGGCAAACCGGTCGCAGAACGCTCTTTCAAAGGTCCAGTTCTGCATCACCTTTCCCAACAAGGCCTTCCATATAAGCAAGGACCTTGAGTCGAAGTTGTCGGGTTTGACCCTCCCGATTCATCCAGAACGGGTCAATACGCTCTCCTATGAGCTGGTATCCGAATTGACCAAAATGCACTCAGGAATCAGTGAACTGCAACTTGAGCGTGGAAGAAGGATTTTCGAGTCCTTCCTGCACGATCTCAACGCCCAGACACTCTCATCCTGAGCACGTGGAGCACTCTACATGTCTGAGCTTGAGTCCGAAATTGCAACAAAGCAGAGCAGGTTTGTCCATCTGCACAACCATACCGACTTCTCCCTTCTCGACGGGGCCGCCCCCATCAGCCGCTACATGGAGAAGGCGAAGAGCCTGGGCATGACCAGCCTGGCCATCACCGACCATGGGAACATGTTCGGAGCCCTGCGTTTTTACTATGCCGCCAGGGATGCCGGCATCAAGGCCATCATCGGATGCGAGTTCTATTGCAATCCCGGCGGGCATACCGAGCGACCTGCTCCAGGCGGCCGGAAAACAAACCAATACCACCTTATTCTGCTTGCAATGAACGAGAAAGGGTATCACAACCTGATGGAGCTCAACTCACTCTCCTATACACAGGGTTTTTACTTCAAGCCGCGCATCGACGATGAACTGTTGGCAAAGTACAACGAAGGGATCATCTGCCTCTCTGCATGCCTGGGTGGAGAAATCCTGCAGCACCTGCTCAATGACCAATACGAGAAAGCAAAGCAGCGCGCCCTTTGGTTCGCCTCCGTCTTCGACGACGGGCGCTACTATCTGGAGATGCAGGACCATAACTTGCCCGAACAGAAACGCACCAATCCCCTGCTCAAGCAGCTCAGTGAGGAGACCGGCATTCCGCTGGTCTGCACCAACGACATCCACTATATCGAGAAGGATGATGCCAATGCCCATGACCTGCTGCTCTGTGTGGGCACCAACTCCAAGAAAAACGATCCCGACCGCATGAGGTTCCCCAACCAGGAATTCTACATGAAGAGCGAGCAGCAGATGGCCTCGCTGTTCAGCTGGTGTCCCGAGGCGGTGGAGAATACAGGGAAAATCGCCGAACGCTGCAACCTTGAGATTCACTTCCCCGGACCTCTTCTGCCCGATTTCGAAGTACCCCAAGGCTTTGATGGACCGGCAAGCTACCTGCGCCATCTCTCCCATGAAGGATTGAAGAAGCGGTACAAGCACGTTACCGATGAGTTGAAAAAGCGGCTGGACTACGAGTTGGATGTCATCATCAAAATGAAGTTCGAAGGGTACTTTCTCATCGTCATGGACTACATCCAATGGGCCAAGCAGCACGACATTCCCGTCGGCCCGGGGCGTGGCTCCGGTGCAGGCTCCTTGGTCGCCTACTCAATCGATATCACCGACGTCGACCCGATCAAGTACAACCTCCTGTTCGAACGCTTCCTCAACCCCGAACGGGTAAGCATGCCGGACTTCGACATCGACTTTTGCTTCGAACGGAGGCAGGAAGTCATCAACTATGTAACCGAGCACTATGGGACCGAACGGGTGGCCCAGATCGCCACCTTCGGAACCCTGAAAGCCAAGGCTGTCGTCAAGGACGTCGCCCGGGTTCTGGATATCCCTTTTGATGAGTCGAACAATATCTGCAAACTCATCCCCGATGATTCCAAAATGACCCTTTCCAAGGCGTTTGAACAGAATAAGGAGCTGGTGGAGCTTGAGCAGAAAGGCGGCATCTACGCCGAACTCTTCGATGCGGCACGCCGTCTGGAGGGCTTGAACAGACACACATCCACCCATGCAGCCGGAGTGGTCATCGGCAAGGAAAGGTTGGTCAACTATGTACCGCTCTATCGTGATGCCAAAACCGGTGCCATCTCCACCCAGTACACCATGGACCTCATCGAAGAGTGCGGTCTGGTCAAAATGGACTTTTTGGGCTTGAAGACCCTGACGTTGATCAAGCACACCGAGGACCTGATTCATAAAAAGGACCCGACCTTCACCAGTGCGGCAATCAATGAGCAAGACCCCAAGACCTTTGAGATGCTCTGCCGGGGCGAAAGCGCCGCAGTCTTCCAGTTTGAAAGCCAGGGCATGCAGAACATCCTCAAGGAGGCAAAGCCCTCCAACATCGAGGACCTGGTCGCCCTCAATGCCCTCTATCGTCCCGGTCCCATGGCCTATATCCCCCAATTCATCAACTGCAAGCTGGGTCGTCAGCCCATCACCTACGCCGATCCTGAATTGGAAGACGAGCTGAAGACGACTTACGGAGTCATTGTCTATCAGGAACAGGTCATGAAGGTAGCCCAGATTATTGCCGGCTACTCGCTGGGCAGTGCCGACATTCTCAGACGCATCATGGGCAAAAAGAAAGTTGCAGCCCTGGAGAAAGAGAAGGTGAAGTTCATCGCCGGGGCGAAGGCGCTGGGGCGCAGTGAACAGCATGCCTCTGAAATCTTTGAGATGCTCGAGCCATTCGCAGGATACGGCTTCAACAAGAGCCATGCAGTTGCCTACTCGGTCGTTGCCTACCAGACAGCCTTCCTCAAGGCGAATTATCCCGCCGAGTTCTGGGCGGCCAACCTCACCAACGAGATGGGCAGCCCCGACAAGTTCAGCGAGTACCTGCAGATTGCAAAGGACCAGGGCATTGAGATTCTTCCCCCGTCGGTCAACTACTCGGACAAGCACTTCTCCGTTGTGGACGGCAAGATCGTCTACGGCCTTGCCGGCATCAAGAACGTTGGAGAGGGGGTGGTCGAAATGCTTGTCCAGGAGCGGGAGGCACACGGCCCCTACAAGGACATTTTGGACTTTTTGACCCGGCTTGACGCAAAAGCCATGAATACCAAGCTGTTGGAATCGCTGATCAAGGCAGGGGCTTTCGACACCATGGGAACCAACCGTCCCACATTGCTTGAAAACCTTGCCGATACCATCCTCTATGTGCAAAAGCGCAAGGAAGCAACTGCCTTCGGCCAGATTTCCCTCTTCGACGAGGAGACTGAGGCTTCAATGGAAACCTTCAGCATGAAAGCGGTCGAGGACTGGAAGCTGCCCGAGAAACTGGAAATGGAGAAAGACCTGTTGGGGTTCTACATCTCCGGACATCCCTTGGATGCCTATAGCCAGGCAATCAGAGAGCGGGTGACGGCCAACACCGCCCATCTGGAAACAATCGGTTTCAACCGGCCTACCAACATCATTGCGATGGTCAGCTCGATCAGGCCCTTCACCACCCAGAAGGGGGGCATCATGGCCTTTTTGCAGCTCACCGACCGCAATGCAACCTTCGATGCAACCTTGTTTCCCAAGATTTTTGAACAGTACCGGGACATTCTGCACGTCGACGGCATCTACGGGTTTGTCGGAAAGTTCGACAACTCCAGAGGCAACGATAAGATTTCCTATCTGATCGAACAGATCTTCGAGGACCCCAACCAGCTATCTCCGATTGCCGTCTCGCGTTGTCATATCGAGTTGGAGAAGTCGTTTTGCAACACCGAGCAGATCTCACACCTGCGGGACACCTGTCTCTCCTATGGAGGAAGCTGCAGCGTCCTGCTCCACTTCAGGACAGAGGGGGAAAGCATGCCGCTGGTCGTCGAGTGCGGCCGTGAGTTCTCCGTCCGGTACTGCGACGAGATTGAACCGGCGTTGAGGGAAAATCCCTCGGTGCTGAATATTTGGTTCGACTAATGGAAAAAAGTTCTGTATCTTGAAGATTGGAGGAACAACATGAACCAAACCTACTATGACAGCGGAGTTCCCATCATAGCGGCATCATCCAATGTCTTCATGACCATTGCCTCGATTGCTGCTTCCCTGCTCTCCTTCTATTCGCTGCTGATCTGGCTCAGGATTGTTCTCACGTGGATCCGCATCCCGGGACAGATTCAGGAAAATCCGCTTGCCGCCCTTTTGGGCAGAATCGTCGACCCGTACCTCGCGTGGTTCAGGGGAGTCAGCGGCCTCAAGCGGAGCCGACTGGACCTGACCCCGCTGCTTGCCCTTGCGGTTCTCTCGGTCGTCCAGTCCATGCTGCGTCTCTACGGATCCTACGGGCGCCTTACCGTAGGCATGGTCTTTGCCTTGGTACTGCAGACGCTCTGGTCCTACCTGATCAGTCCGGTGTTCTGGTTTTTGATCATCCTCTTGGGCATACGCCTCGTTCTCTGCTACAAGCGCAGCCCGGGGATCATCGGGTACATCTCCATGCTCGATTCCATCATCGGCGGGGTGCTGAACTGGGTGCAGAGGCTCTTCTACCCCAAGAAAGCCATCAATGACCGTCAGCTGGTCATCACCAGCCTCGTTTTCTTCATCGCCGCCTATATCGGATCTTCCCTGTTGCTGCGTTTTATGGTGGACTTCTTCGCGAAACTCGGATTCTGACCCATGGCGTACGTCCGCGGCCTGAAAACCAGTATCACCGAACTCAGTGGAGTCGGGCCTGCCGCCAAGGCAGGCTATGCCGAGCTGGGGATTGCCACCTTCAGCGACCTGTTGCTGCTCTCCCCCCGCACCTGGGAAGACCGCAGCAAAGTACATCCACTGGGCTTGGTACAAGACTCACAGATGGCCAACACGTTGGTCGAGGTGCTCTCCCACTCCTATTTTGGCAAGAATCGGACGCTCAAGATCATCGTCCGTGATGTTTCCAATCTGGGAGATGGCAGGCTCAGCCTGTTGTGCTTCGGCCGCAACTTTCTGGAAAAGACCATCAAGGTCGGGCGAATCTACTACCTCTACGGCAGCGTCAAGGACAACCGTGGCGAGCTGCAATGTTCCCAGTTTGAACTCTATCCGGCTACCGAGGATGGGGATTTCCCCAAACAGTTCGGCCGTATTCTTCCCATCTATCCCCTACGCGGCTCGCTGAGCCAGCGCTTGATCAGGGCGAATGTCAAGGCGGTTCTGGCAAGCGTCGATACCTTTGAAGATGAATTGACGGCTTCGATGCGCGACCGTTACCACCTCATGACCACCGATCAGGCCATCAGGGCCTATCACTTTCCTCCCTCGATCGAGGTGTTGCAGCAAGCCCGCAGGACCCTTGCCCTCACCGAACTCTTCTACCTGCAGTTGGTCGCACGCAGGCACAAGAGCCTTGTGCAACGCAGTGCCAAAACAGGACCAAGCATTCCTACCAAGCTCGAATTGAAGTTCATTGAAGGCCTCCCCTTCAGCCTGACAGCAGACCAGATAACCAGCCTGAAGGAAATACGGGAAGATCTGGACAGTGAAATACCCATGAACCGTTTGCTGCAAGGCGATGTAGGCAGCGGCAAAACCCTGGTGGCTTGGATCAGCGCCCTGCATGTCCTTTCCCAAGGAGCCCAGGTGGCCTTCATGGCCCCTACCGAGCTTTTGGCCCGACAGCACGCTGAATCAGCTGCTGCACTGCTGCAGGATCTGGGTATCAGGCTGGCTTTTCTGACCGGTTCGGTCAAGAACAAGGAACGCAGGCTTCTGCTTGAAGCCATCAAAGAGGGGGAAGTCGATATCGTCATCGGCACCCACGCCCTCTTTTCTGCGGAAGTCGCCTTTAAAAACCTCAGGTATGTCATCATCGATGAACAACACCGCTTTGGAGTGGAACAACGCCTCGCCCTTTTGGAAAAGGCGCAGGTCCCCGACCTGCTGCTCATGACGGCGACCCCCATACCCCGCACGCTCTCGCTGACTGTATTCGGGAACCTCAACGTCTCCACCCTCAAAACCATGCCCCCCGGCCGCAAACCGGTGATCACCCATCTGGTCAACGAGCAGAGCCGCAAGCGCATGTACCAGGCGGTGGGGGTTGAGTTCCAACGCGGCCATCAAGCCTACTTTGTCTACCCCCGCATCGATGACAGTGGAGAAAGCGACCTGCGCGATGTGACAAACATGTATGAGTTTTTGAAAAACGAGTATCCAGACGTACCATCCGCCTTGATCCACAGCAAGCTGGACGAGGATGAGAAAGTACGCATCCTCAAAGAGTATCAGGGGGGAAGACTCTCCTACCTTGTCTCCACCAGCGTCGTGGAAGTCGGCATCGACATTCCCAACGCCACCTGCATGGTCATCGAACACGCCGACCGTTTCGGGCTGTCGGCCTTGCACCAGCTGCGAGGGCGCGTCGGCCGCTCGGTGTTGCAGTCCTATTGCTTTTTGGTCTTCGGCAATGAGCTTACCGATGAAGCGAAGCAGCGTCTGAAGGTGATGAAAGAGTCCAATGACGGCTTTTTCATCGCCGAACAGGACCTTCTCATCCGCGGCCCGGGCGAACTTACCGGCACCAGGCAGTCGGGATACCTCAAACTCATCTACGCTTCACTGACCGAAGATCTTCCCCTCATCGAAATCGCCCGCAACGAAGCCGACCTCATATTGGAGCGTGATCCGGGGCTGCTTCTTGTCGAGCATGAACCGATCAGGGCGGTCTTGGCCGAGGCTCCACCTTTTGAAGCAGAGCACAGCGAGGCATGAAACGGCAACTTGCATAAGTGTGCTCAGGTTACTATCATCGAAGTGAGGTGTAGAGCATGCGCATAACCGGAGGAATCTATCGGGGAAGGACAGTCGCCTGTCCCCCGGGAATCATAAGACCTGCAATGGATATGATGCGGGAATCGCTTTTTTCCATCCTGGGAAACCTGGAAGGAAAGAGTTGGCTGGACCTGTTCACCGGCAGTGGTTGTGTCGGCATCGAGGCGGCAAGCCGAGGGGCGGCTCCTGTCCATTTGGTTGAAAAGGACCGTCTCAAGAAAGCCACGATCATTGAGAACATCAGCATGGTTGAGAGTGAAATCACCCTGTTCATGGCCGACGTTCATCGCTTCATCCCTACTGCAAAACGCCAATATGACATCGTATATGCCGATCCACCCTTCCCCATGCAAGGCAAGGTCGGCCTCGCACAAGCGGTGGACAAGCAGAAGCTGCTCTCCGAAGGAGGGCTGTTCATCATCCATTACCCCTCCGAGGAGAAGGGCCAGTGGCCCGAGCAGGTGGGAAACCTGGTCTGTTACGACCAGCGCAAGTACGGCAGGAGCACCCTCCGCTTCTACAAGAATACCCTGAATGCAGGAGAACAGCATGAAATCTGACCTTGTCTCGATCGATGAAAACAACATTGCACACAGCTCTTTCACCACCTACAGCTATGAGACGGACTGCTTCGCCGAAGCGCGATTGGCCTTCTATTTCCAGATCGTCCAGGAAGCCGCCGGCATGCATGCAGCCATGCGCGGTTGTTCGATCAACAATCTGCACAAGGAAGGAAAGACATGGGTCATCACCCGCAGCAGCATGGAAATCATGCGATACACCTGTTGGCCCGAGGTGATCGAGGTCCAGACCTGGGCCCAGGAGCCGATCAGGCTGCACCTGCCCCGTGTCGTCAAAGGCTTCGACAAGGCGGGCAATGCCCTCTTTACAGCCAAAACCCACTGGGCCATCCTCGACATGGACAGCGGCAGGCCGTTGCGACCCATGGACATGTCACTGAGGATCGGGCTTCCACCGGCCGACCATACTCTGGACATGACCCTTCCCAAAAAGCAGGATGACGAGAACCAGGTGCTGCTGTGCAGCTTCAAGCCGACCATCGCCTACCTCGATACCGACCGAAACCTCCATGTTAACAACATATCGTACCTCAACTGGGCTCTTGAAAGCCTGCCTTCGGCTTTCCGCAACCGCTGCAAGGTCGCATCGGTCGATGTCTCATACCTGAGGCAGACCTATCTCGAGGACGATTTGTGCGTGTACACCTATGGCCTGGAGCAAGACGCCCTGTTCGGCGATGAACCGACACTCCGGCATACGATTATGCGCAAGGAGAAGGATGGAACGACCACCTTGGTGTGGTCTGGAACCACGGGCTGGAAACGAAGGGAAGACCTTAGATAAAGACCTTGCGCAGGGTGGGATCCTTGCCCAACAAAAGACCTATGGACTCGCGAACGGGAAACAAGCCGTTCTTGGAGTTCGCACTGTAGTAACAGTACCAACAGCCTTCCTCGCTCTTGTAGTGGACATCACAGCTGACAACATAGCGGCTCGCCCAACCCGATTGGGGGGGGACGAGCACCGGGGCACGGAACGAAGGCTTGAAAGCAAGCCCGTCGGTGCTTTCCAACTGCAACAGCATGCTGGTTGTCTTGGCCCGTTTCTTGTCCCAGTACATCGCACACTCGAAGCCTACATATCCATCGTCGGTCTTCACCACCTTGATGCTTCCCACAGCCATGTTCCGGTAGGGGTCGTCGGCATAGGGGGAGAGCAGGGGCTCTCCCTCATTGGCCAAGGCATAGGGGCCTTCCAAGCTGCTTGAAAGGGCCATGGCGAAATGTCTGCTGGTCTTCTGCTTGGTATCGGGGAGAAGCAGGTGGGAGGCACCGAAATAGAGCCGGTAGCCCTGTTCGGTCTTGATGATTTGGGGACGGGATATCCGGCTTTTCTTCAATCCATCCTTTGCAAAGGGAACGGTGCGGCTGTCCAAAAGAATTTTCGGCTCGCTGAACAGGATCAAGTCGGTCGAGGAGCGCATCTCAAAGCGGCTGTAGGTGATTTTCTCCTGTTCCCTTCGTCTGAACCTTCCTTTTCGGATGGGTGGCAATGAAGCATTGTGCTTCTCATAAATCAGGTAGTAGATGCCATCCTCGTAGTATATCGAGGGGGAATGACCCCTGAGCTCAATCATCTTCCTGGGTTCCCAGCTGATCCCATTCTCACTGATGAAATGCTCGAGGCCCACCCAGGTGTGACCAAAAAGATGCCACTTCCCATCCGGACTCTCCTCGGGAAACAGGAAGAAGGGATCGCAGAGCCGGCTCATGTACCACTGGCTGCGGATAACCGGTTCATCGCTGAAAGGATACCACGAGATTTTTGAAAAGGTGGAGAGACAGAGGGCCATCGGACCTACTCCTGCTTGCGCTTGTTGGGTCTACGACCCCAAAGCGGACTGAGGTTCTGCTCAAGATTGAACTTCTTGTTCATCCACTTGATGATCTTTGAGTAGACAAAGAAGCTTCCTCCGATGCTCACCACAAACGTCAAGCCCAGCCACATCGGGATCAGGGAGCTGTTGGGATCGACAAAGCGGGTGATCAGGACGAAGCAAACAATGAAGAGAACCATCATCAACAGGATGTTCAGCACCGTGGCAGCCAGCATAAACCAGAGGGTATTCGATTTCTTAGACATGCTTTCCTTCCTTGGATTCCAAGATGATGCTTGCCGCAAGCAGGATACCGCTGACAACCAAGGATGCATCAGCAATATTCCATGTCGGCCAACGTTCAAAACCCAGAAATCCATAGACTTTGACGCTGATGAAATCCACCACCCTGAAATTCCGGAAAATCCGGTCGATCAGGTTTCCGATGCCTCCGCCCAAAAAAAGGGCCAACACCCATCGGTGGAATGAACTGAGTACAAAACGCTTGGAAAAATAGACGAACAAAACGGCGATGACCAACAATACCGGAACAATGATGAAAAACAACAGCTTGACGGCCAATGGCAGGCTGTCGCCCATGCTGAAAGCAATGGCGGTATTGCGTACGTGGACAATAGCCAAAAAGTCACCCAGGAATTGAAACCCAACGGTGTTCTCTGCAACGTGCCTCACTATCCAAGCCTTGGAAAGCTGGTCGAAAAGGATAATACAAGCTGTGAGCAACAAGGGCTGATAGCGTCGTTTGTTTTGTCCCATAGTGCTGACTATACTATAACCCGGTGGGGTTGGCAACAAAGACAACGGTAAGGCCGAAGGTATCGCGGACATGCTGCATGAGCGCCAAAAGACCGAAGGTCTCGGTCGTATAGTGCCCTCCTGCGATAACCGTAATCCCGCCTTCTGCTGCATCATGATAGTGCTGATGCTCGAATTCACCGGTCACAAAGCAGTCAAGGCCGTCAGAGAGGGCGGCAAGCACATCCGAACCCGCACCTCCGCTGACAATGCCCACCTGGTGTATCAGCTCATTGCCGAAAGGCAGGATCAGGGGATTCTCGAATCCCAAACGAGAGGCGATCCAATCCGCACTGCGGCCCTCGCCAAGGGTCCCCTTGAACCCGAGCAGCCTTCCCTTATAGGGGCCAAAGCCCTGGATGTCCTGAAGGCCGAGCTTGTGCGCCATGACGATATTGTTTCCCACCTCACTGTGGGCATCCAGCGGAAGGTGGGCCGCATACAAATCAAGATTCCCCTCGATGAGAGTCTTCAACCTGGTATAGTGCGGCCCGCATACTGCAATCGGATTCCCCCAGAACAGACCGTGGTGCACCACCAAGAGGTCGGCATGCTCTTCCATCGCCTTCTCGAACGTGGCTTGGCAGGCGTCGACGGCAAAGGCAACGGTATGCACCTCGCGCTCCGACGGTCCCACCACCAAGGAATTAAGCGACCGATCGATTCCCTCAAAGGAGGCAACTTCCAAATACGCATCAAGATAGGAGACAAGTTCACTACGTTTCATAGCCTCAGTATAGAGAGTTGACACCTTTTGTTCCACCACCTATAGTTCGAGCATGACCGATACACAGGTGAGAGTAAAACCGCTCACATACGAAGAAGCTTCCTTTGACTTCGACCTTGCAACCATTCGAACATGCAGAGCTCTTGGCAGCAGCGAACCGATTGTAGGCCAGCCGCGCGCCCTGAGAACCCTTGAACTGGGCCTTTCCCTCTCCAAAAGCGGCTACAATATTTTTGTCAGCGGCGACAGCGGCAGCGGCAGGCACAATGCAGTGCGACATGCAGTGCGGAATCTCAGGCATGACACTTCGTCATTGCGCGACCTGGTCTATGTCTACAACTTCCTGCAGCCCAACAGCCCCAGGGTTCTTACCTTCAATTGCGGGGACGGCCAACTTTTTTGTGACGCCGCAGAAGCCTTCAACCAGGAAATCCTTGCCCTTGCCCTGCACAAGCGGGACTTTTATGCAACGGCACTCCAGCTGCTCTCAGAGTTCGAATCCCAGTTCCCCCAAGCCTCGTTGCGCGACCATTTCGTCCATATACGTACGGACCTCAAGCGAATGGAAAGGCATATCCAGAACCTTGACGAAAAGGCCTGCAAGGTTGATCCGATCGCAACCAAATACCGGGCCAACCTCTTGGTCAACCATGCAAAAGCAACCGAAAGGCCCTTCATCATTGAAACTCATCCATCCTTTTCGAACCTGTTCGGTTCGGTGGACAGCAATCAGAACATGCCCCACCTTGCGTTGCATGCGGGGACCCTGATGGAGGCGATTGGGGGCTTTTTGGTCATCGATGCCGAGGAGCTGCTCAGCGAGCAGGGCCTGTGGGATGCACTGAAACGCTACCTTGATGCCAACGCCCTGACCGTTGAGAGCAACGTCATCACCAAGGGAGAGCTCCGAAGCCCTTTTATCAGGCCGCAGATGCCCCCGCTGCCGGTCAAAGTCATCCTCATCGGCAGTGAAGAGACCTACGACACCCTTACCGAAGGGGATGAGCGCTTTCTCACCCTTTTCAAACTTTGTGCGCAGTTCGACTACTCCATGAACCTCGATGAGAAGGCAATCGCCCAGACAATCGCAAACCTGGACAATTACGCAAAGACCAATGGGTTGCTCGACCTCAGCGATGAAGCCTTCCTCCAGCTGCTCAGATACAGCTGCTGGTATGTAGAGTCGCGTGAACACCTGAGCACCCAGTTCTCCACCCTCTACGACCTGCTTGAGGAGGCGAACTGGTGGGCTCACTACCATCAGAAAAAGCAGATTGATGACCAGGTGGTCCTCACCGCCCATGCAGAGCGGGAGTATGCCAACGGCATCAGCGAAAGCAAGATCAACGAAGAGATCATCAGCGGCGATATGATCATCAGCCTCACCGGCACCAAGATCGGCGTGGTCAACGGCTTGGCCGTCATGGACAGGGGAAGTGCCTCCTTCGGGACTCCGACGGTGATCAGCTGCACTGTAGCCCCGGGCAACGAGGGCATTGTGAACATCGAGCATGAGGCAGGCCTGAGCGGGGAAATCCACGACAAGGGCCTGTTGATTCTCGAGGGGTACCTGCGCAAGCACTATGCCCGAACCTTCCCGCTTTCCATCTATGCAGGAATTGCCTTCGAGCAGTCCTATGCCGAAGTGGATGGGGACAGCGCCTCATCCAGCGAGCTGTATGCCTTGCTTTCAGCCATCGGCGAGCTTCCCGTGCGTCAGGACATAGCGGTAACCGGTTCAGTGAACCAGATGGGCATGATCCAGCCGGTGGGCGGCATCAACGAGAAAATTGAAGGCTTCTTCCATACCTGCCAGGCGACCGGCCTCACCGGCAGGCAGGGAGTGATCATTCCTTTCCAGAATGTACGCAACCTGATTCTCGGCTATGAGGTGCTTGAAGCGATCAAGGCCAAACAATTCTTCATCTACCCCATCAAAACCATCGACGAGGGCATGCAGCTCTTGACTGAACGGCCGGCAGGCATCCGCAACGCAAAGGGCAACTACAGTGCCGGCAACTTCAACTACGATATCGAGGACAGGCTGAAAAAGATGTATCAGGCGGTCCTAGCCAACAGAGGCTAGGCTCTGCAGCCGCTTCAAGAAAGGCAGGATGTAGGCAAGCGACAGGACAAAGGTAAGCACATCAGCGATGGGCTGGGCAAGCTGCAAACCGACAATTCCGACCAAACCGGGAAGCAGGGCAATGACCGGAATGAAGAAGAAACCCTGCCTGGCCAAGGCCAAAACCGAGCTCGAACTGCTGTGTCCGGTGCTTTGGAACACCATCCCGCTCAAGGTGTTGAAGGCTGACAGGGGCATCAGGATGCATTGGTACCGTATGGCAACCGTCCCGATGGCGATGACAGCCGGGTCGGAGAGAAACAACAACATGATGTAGTGCGCTGTGGCAAAACAAATCACACCGATGAAGGTGAAGGCCAACACCCCGGTACGTACACAAAACTTGAAGGCTTCGATCAGGCGGTCGTAGCGCTTGGCCCCCCAGCTGAATCCGGCAACCGGCTGCAACCCTTGTCCGAATCCGATCAAGGCCGAGTTGAGGAACTGCATCACGCGCGTGGTGATGGACATCGCGGCAATCGCCACGTCGCCGAAGGGGGCGGAAAAAACGTTCAAGCAGATTGCAGAGACGGTGTGCAGCATGGTCCGAAAGAGCGAAGGGGCACCGACGGTGAAGATATTCCGGTAAATCCACCACTTCAGTTTCACATGGCGCACAGACAGATGCAGGTTGCTTCTTCTCTTGACGAAATGAGAAAAGAGGATGAAAAAACTGACGCCTTGACTAAGAACCGTTGCAAGGGCGGCCCCCCTGATGCCCATATCCAGGGCGAAGATGAAAATCGGATCGAGAATCACATTGAGAACGGCCCCGCTGCTCATCCCGAGCATGCCAAGGTGGGCCTTGCCTTCCGATCGGAGGTTGTTGTTCATCGTATAGCAGACCGTCATCCAAGGGGCGCCGATGAGAATCACCGAGGCATAGCGCTCTGCCTCGGGTGCAATGGTCGGTGTGGCACCAAGAAACCGTACCAGCGAACCGGTTCCCGCCAACCCCAGCAGGGTGAAGATCATGGCGATGCCCATCGAGGTGAAAAAAGCGGTACTGAAGACCTCGTCGGCTTCAGTGCGTTTCTTAGAGCCGAGCAAGCGCGAAACCGTATTGGCCGAGCCTTGGCCGAATGTGATGCCGATCGACTGGATGATGCTCATGATTGAATAGACAATCCCCACCGCAGCACTGCTCTCGGTGCCCAATCGGCTGACAAAAATCGTATCGGTCATTGAATAGAAGGAGGTGATGAGCATGCCGATGATCGTCGGGGCGGCCAACTGCAGGATGAGCGACTGTACCGGTTGCTCGGTCATCCGCTGATAGTTCTGCTCTGCATTGAGAGAGGGGGTGCGCATCAGTTTCATACGGTGAACCAGCCATGCATCATGATCCCGGCGGCTACTGCAACATTGAGGGAACCTTTGGTCCCGGCTTGCACGATGGAAAGCCTGCCCAGCGATGCTTCTGAGGCGCCAAGCAAAGCCGGGCTCACCCCCAGCTCCTCACTGCCGATCACGGCAACCCCCTTGGAGGGGAATGCAAATGCATCAAGCTCGGTCCCCCCGGTTTCCAGGGCAAACAGCGGAAGGTCGAGTGCTTGCAACCGCTCAAGCATGGCCTCCTCGCCGATCACCTCATGCTCTACGGTTTGGGTGCACCCACGGCTTGTCTTGAGTGCCCGGCTATGGTCGACGGCGGCGCACCCCTCAATGAGATAGATTTTCTGGATGCCGAACGAGTCTGCAGAACGGAAGATGGAACCGATGTTGTAGGGTGAGCGGATCCGGTCAAGGACGAGGATATGATCGAGGATCGTACGCCGGCTCGCATCGAGGTTTCCCAGTTCATCGATAAAATCCCAATCGGCACTATCAGTTCCCAATGCCTGCAAGAGCAGGTAGTGGATATCATCGCACGTTACCGCCAGATCCAGGCCTTGCACCACCCCAAGTTTCCTGCCAAGAGTGAGCAGGCGGGAGCGTTCATCTTCAGCAAGCACGGCTTGGAACTGTGCAGAGTCAAACAGACCGGCCAAGGCTGAAAGATATACCCGATCGTGCTGATTGCGCAGTGCGAGCTTCGCCTGCTGGTGAAACAGCAGGGCGCACTTGCGTACGCATGTGCGATCTCCGAGTGTCCTAAGCTTCGCTATCGTTATCATCGTCTTCGCTCACCTGCCTGGGAGCCACCAATACGGCGAACTCCCCCTTGATTGCATCCCTGCCTGCAAGCGTGGAGGCAACCTCGCCTGCACTACCTTGGAGAAACTCCTCAAACTTCTTGGTCATCTCCCGACCAGCCACCACCATCCGCTTCGCATCGAGGGCGGCTATCTCCTCCAAAGTTTTTACGATGCGGAAGGGGGATTCATAGAGGACGAATGCCTCATCGCGTTCCAACAATTGCACAAGGCGCTTGGTCCTTCTGCCTTTCCTGGGGCTGAGAAATCCCTCGAAGGTGAAGCTCTTGCCGACATAACCGGCAACGCTTACCAAAGTTGCAACGGCGCTGGGGCCGGGGATGGGGACGATGGGAAAACCCGCCTCCCTGACGGCGGTGACGACCCTGGCTCCCGGGTCGCTGATCCCGGGGGTTCCGGCATCGCTGACGAAAGCTACATCCAATCCACTGCCCAAGAGCTCAACAATGCCTTTGGCCGAGTTGATTTCGTTATGGGCGTGACAAGCGATCAGGCGCTTGGAAATTTCAAAATGATTCAGCAGCTGCTGGGTGTGGCGGGTGTCCTCGCAGGCGATCACATCCACGCTTTTCAGCGTCTGTACAGCCCGGTAGGTGATATCCTCAAGGTTCCCGATCGGTGTCGCCACCATATAGAAAGTACTCATGAGCTTCAGTCTACATGTTCTGTTGCGTCCTTACAAGCACGATGGATTGGCATCGTTTCCCATGCTGTTTGGTATTTTTTACCACAGCAAGGCAAAAACCGACCAATTCTGCGCTGTCCGAAACAAAAAACCTAGGAAAAGTACGTGTTTGGAAAAGTTGGCACGCCATCTGCATATGTATCTACGTAACAACGAAACCACAACAGCCACCCGGTGGCGAAAGGAGACAATGATGCAGATGTTTAAAAGAATCGCCGATATCTTCAACTCACACGTCAACAGTGCTTTGGACAAGCTTGAAGATCCGGCAAAGATGATCAGCCTGATGATCACCGAACTGGAGGATACCCAGACCAAGGCCCGTTCTTCCATGGCAGCCCGCAAAGCGGAGCAAGCAAGCCTGGAGAGAGAAAAGGCCGAGTTTGAGAAATCCGTCCTTCGTTGGGAAGACCGTGCAAAGCTGGCCATCACCAATGGTCGTGAGGACCTGGCCCGCGAAGCCCTCCTGGAGAAAAAGCATGCCGCAGAGCAGGTACAGCGCATTGAAGAGCAGCTTGCCAATCTGACTTCCATCCTTGCAAGCCAGAGTGCCCAGCTCATCCAGATCGCCGACAAGCTCAAGGAAGTCAAGGACAAACAGCAGATCCTCGTCCAGAGAGCAAGAAGCGCCAAGGAGAAGAAGCAGGTTGCCCAAACGCTGAAAAGCAGCGACAGTGCAGACCTTGCCCGCAAGTTCAGCGAGCTTGAAAGCAAGATCGAGCGGATGGAAGCCGATGCCGAGATGGCCGGTTATCATGGGAAGCCCTCAGCCAGTGACGAGTTTGCCAGAATGGAATCCGATAGCACCATCGAGGCCGAGCTTGAGAGTTTGAAACAGTCTATGACCAAGAAGAAGGAGCAGAAATAATGTATTACGACAGAGAAGAGGATCGTACCCTGTATCGTGAAAGACGGGGCATGATATTGGGAGTGTTCCAAGGATTGGCCACCTGGTCGGGGCTTCCAGTACTCCTGCTCAGAATCATCGGCCTTATCCTGCTCTTCTCGGTTGGATTCGTTCCGATGGCCATCGCCTACATCCTGACAGCACTCATGCTGCCTTCACGATAACCGAATCAGACGTTTTTTCATGACTGTCATTGAGTTTCTTCCTTGAGCAGGACATTATTTGGTGTCCTGCTCTTCTTCTTGCAGACGGTCCTGATATTTGCGGTACAGCCCCCGCAACTGATCATAGGTCAGATTGAGCAGCTTGGCCGCCTCTTTCTGGTTGCCTGAAGCCATCTTCAGTGCTTGACGCAGATACTTGAGGTCCAATTCCAGGCGGGCCGTCTCAAACTGACGCAAATCAAGTTCTGCTTCCTGCAAGGGAGGATCGGTGATTTCCTGACTCTTTTGCTTGAAAGGATTGTCGAAGGGGTTGAACTCCAGGTATTCGATCAAGGAAGCATCACTGCGATAAACGGCCCGCTCAACGACATTCTTCAACTCACGAACATTTCCAGGCCAAGGATAGCCAAGCATCTGGGAGATGACGGAGTCAGTGAAGGAAGGCATCTCCTTGCGCCCGCACTCAAGAGCCATCTTGGAGGCGAAATACGTGGCCAGGAGAATGATATCCTCGCCCCGTTCTCGAAGCGGGGGAAGAAACAGAACCTCGAAGGAGAGCCGGTCCAGCAAATCCTCCTTGAACTTCCCTTCCTTGCACAAGGACGGCAGATCGGAATTGGTCGCCCCGATGATCCGCACGTTTGTTTCATGGGTCACCGAAGAGCCCACCCGCTCATAGGTGCCGTACTCGACCACCCGAAGGATTTTTTCCTGGACTTCCAAGGGGATCAGGCCGATCTCGTCCAAAAAGAGCGTCCCTCCTTCGGCTTCCTCGAATCTTCCCTTGCGGGTTTTCTGTGCTCCGGTGAAGGCACCTTGCTCATAGCCGAAGAGTTCGGTTTCGATAAGGGATGGAGGAAGGGCTGCGCAGTTGACCGTCACCAAGTTCTGCTGCCAACGCTGAGAGAGGAAGTGAAGACGCCTGGCGGCAATCTCCTTGCCGCTGCCCCGCTCCCCTACAAGCAGCACCGAGCGATTGACGGTTGCAGCCCGGCTGAGTTTGCTTTGGAAGTCCAAAAAGACTTCACTCTCACCCAAGGGTTGTTGGTTGTATCCGGCTTGCACGGCTTCCATATACTTCACCTCACTTGGTAAATTTAGCCATCCTTGGCAGGTTTCACCAGCGTCAGGGTAGCACAGCTTGGACAGTGCGAAAAGAGGAGGGGCCGCAATCCTCGATAAAATGGCGATTTAGATACTTTTTATCAATCTTTTAATAGTTGGCACGATTCGTGCATCTAGATTTTCACGAACACAGGTGGTACTACTACCTAAGGAGAGAAGTATGGGAGTGTTTTCAAGATTCTTAGATATAGTCAACGCAAATATCAACTCACTGCTCGACAAGGCGGAAGATCCGGAAAAAATGATCAAGTTGATGATGCAGGAGATGGAAGATACCCTGATCGAGCTGAAGAGTTCCTGCGCTGCAAAAATGGCCAGCAGAGCCAAAACCGAACGCACCTACAAGGAGGCGCTCAGTGCCGTCGACCGCTGGCAGAGCAGAGCGGAGCTTGCCATCAGCAAAGGGCGGGAAGATCTGGCCAGGGAAGCTCTCTTGGAGCGAAAGCAGGCCAAGGCATCCCTTGATCAGTTGCAGGCTGAACTTGCCGCGTATGATGACTTGATCAGGACCGCAAAGAGCGAAATCAATCAAATCGAGGACAAGCTCACCACAGTCAAGCAGAAGTATCAGATGATGGTTGAACGGGCAAAGCGTGCACGTGAGGAGCAGGCGGCACAAGATGCTCTCAAGCGCGCCGGCGACAGCAGCACCTTCGGTCGATTCAGTGATATGGAAGAGAAGATCGACCGGATGCAGGCAAACAATGAGATGGGTCGGTCCGCCAATTCTTCTCTCGACGATAAGTTCAGAGACCTGGAAGAGATGGACGACATTGATGCCGAAATCGCTGAACTGCGCAAGCGTGCCGGCTTGTAAAGTAGAGGAAGAACATGGAACCTGTTTTGATTCTGTCTGTCATCTTCACGTTCATCATCATCATTTCCACCATCGACCATCGGTACAATCTCAGAAGGAAGAAGATTGATGCAGCCCTCAGGATGCGGGAGATGGAAATGGGGCTTCCTCCTGGGACCTACAGTTCGACCAAGGTCAAGAGCGGGAAGAAGCGGAATACGGTGGATTCTTCCTTTACTGAATGGAAGCAGACATCGAACCGGGCTGAGCTGAAGAAGGGCATCGATGATTTGCAGCAGAGGCTGGCAAATCTGGAAACTATACTGAACAACCGGAAGGCAAAGCCTGAAGGTATGCAAGATAAGGAATGGAAGGAATGATTGCCATGGCTACCAAAAAATTGTACAGATCCCCTCGGGGAAAGATTTTCGGGGTTTGCACCGGCCTTGCTGAATGGAGGGACCTGCCCGCCGATCCGGTTCGCTTGATTGTTTTCCTGGTGGTCATTGCCACCGGAGTCTTCCCTGGAGCCTTGATCTACTTGGCTGCAGCACTCTTGATTCCGATGAATCCTGAGTCCTCATACTCCAGCAGCACAATCTACAGTGAAGACGAACCCAAGCAGAGCGAAGCGGAACTAAAGGCTGAGTATGAGAGACTGAAGCGCAAGGTTGAGAAAATGGAAAGCGAGATGTTCAACAAGGAACGAGATTGGGACGAACGATTCCATCAGGGAAACTGATATGCTCAAAGATACCAAGGCCAACAAGGTGTTCCTGATCATCCTGGTCGTCCTGTTGGCCCTCGGCTTCACCGCAAGCAGAGGGTGGAACGTCCGAAACAGGGACAGCCGCATCAATGAGTCCATTGATTTCGCGACCACCGATTCTCTGAAGGTTTCCACGATTTCAAACGATATTGTCATTGAGGTGGACAACGCCGCAAAAGGCGCTTCTGTCTCAATCGGAAGAAATGAGTCGGACAGCCTGTCGGTCTCGAAAACCGGCAGGAGCCTGAACGTGGACGTCAAACCCAAGAAAGCATGGTTTTCCCGTTTCTTCTCCTATTCCCCTTCGGCGCTGGTCATCACCCTGCCTGCCTCCCGCCTGGACACCCTGGAGCTGTCCAGCACCTCGGCTGATATCAGGCTTCTTCACCCCATCCAGGGCAAGAGCCTGCAAGCAAGGAACACCAGCGGAGAACTTGACTTCTTGACGCTCACCGCCGAACAGGACATCAAGCTGAGCAGCATCAGCGGCACCATCAAGGGAAGTGAAGTTGTCAGCGGGCAATCAGTTGAGCTTGCAAGCACCAGCGGCGGCATCGAAGTCCAGCATGTCGAGGCACAAGATGCACAGCTGAAGTCCATCAGCGGCAGTGTCGAGGCAGAGGTGAAGATCCTGGACGGCGGGTCGTTGAACGCAGGGTCTACCAGTGGATCTGTACAAATCGATTTGTATCAGAGTTCCGACTTGAAAATCCAAGCTTCCACCACCAGCGGCCAGATACTCTTCAATGACAAGGATATGGGCAAGAGTGCTGCACTGGAGACCGGAAATGCCAGGAACAAGGTTGTCCTTTCCACCGTAAGCGGAGGGATCGAACTCTGGTACTGAACAACAATCATGCCGATCGGCTGTCTCGAAAGAGACAGCTTTTTTATTTGACTAGCAGCTTTCCCATCGGTAGCATACCTATATACCAGAGGAGGCACCGTGCAGCGTAGTGAAAAGCTTTTGTATCTTCTGACAATCCTTCTGATAACTGCACTCTTCATAACCGGAATGGCGCTGGAAGGTCCCTTGGAGGTTGTGAAGCAGGTAGTGTCCCTGCAGAAAGAGAGTGCGCGCCTGATCAACGACTTCACCCTCTATGGAATCGGGACGGCCATGTTCAATGCAGCAAGTGTTGGATCACTGGGCTTGGTACTGGTCTACTTTGCCACAGTCAGTCTTTCAGGCCCCACACTCTCTGCAATCCTGACCATGATGGGCTTCGCCTTCTTCGGCAACACGCTGCTCAACTGCATTCCCCTCATCCTGGGTGTATGGTTTGCCAGCAAGCTTGCCCGAAAAACCTTTGGATCCTACAGCCTCATCGCCTTGTTCGGCACCGCCCTCGGGCCCTTGGTTACCTATGTCATGTTCGCCCTCGACCTTCCCTACCATCTCTCCATCCCTCTTGGATTGCTCAGCGGCATGCTCGCAGGGTTCATGCTCCCTGCAGTTGCCGGTTCGATGCTGCAGCTCCATCAGGGCTACAACCTGTACAACATCGGCTTCAGCTGCGGATTCATCGGCCTGTTTGCAGCAAACCTGCTGTTTGCATTGAATAGGATGCAAGCCATCACGGTGACATGGAATACAGCCTTTTCCCTTCCTTTGGTCCTGATTGTTCCCCTTTTCAGTCTTCTCTTGATGGCAACCGCCCTCATCGTTGACAAGCCCAAGCGAAGCTTCGAAGGTTTTCTTGCAATCCAAAAACTGACCGGACGTCTTCCCTACGACTTCTTCGATACCGGCTATTTCGGGGGGACACTGCTGAATATCGGCCTGCTTGGATTGCTCTACTGGGCCTACGTGCTCGCAGTAGGCGGACCGATCAACGGACCGGTGATCGGAGGACTCTTTACCATCATGGCCTTCGGCGGCTTCGGCAAGACCTTGAGGAACACCGTCCCGGTAGTGGCGGGTGTCATTCTCTCAACCCTGGTATTCGCAAAATCCCCCACCGCCCCAAGCCCCTTGCTTGCCGCCCTCTTCTCCACCACACTCGCACCCATTGCCGGACAGTTCGGAGTCATCGCCGGCCTGCTTGCAGGCTTCATCCATCTTGTCATGGTGGAAGTGACCGCCTCCTGGCATGCCGGACTCGATCTCTACAACAACGGATTTGCCGGAGGACTTACCGCCAGCTTGTTCATCGCAATCCTGCAGTGGTACAAAACCAATCGCCCGAAGGAGGATTTCACCACATGAAACGAAAAGAGTTTCTCGGACGACTGATAGGGGAAGTGACGAACTTCCTGCTCGAAGGCAATCCGCTCAGACTTGTTGTCTCCCTGCACCAGGAAGACGATGGTGCGCATATCAGCTTCTTTGACGATCAGATGAGGTCGGAAGAAGAGATCAAGCGGATTTACAACTCCCTCAATCCCCAGAAGAGCAGACCCGAGCTGGCTGAATACTACGGACTTATGGCCGGCCATGACATGGCCTGGGACGCAAGGCTGAAACTCATCGGTTGGCAGATCAAGCACGCCAGCGTCGAAAACTCAGACAGCGGACTGAGAATCGACTTGTGGCTGGGCAGTGATGCTTTCAATTCGGAGCACTTCACCTTGGATAAAAAAGAAAAGAGGAAGTAGTGCAACAAATTATAGAATATTTGTTGCATATAAACCAATATATTTCCGATTTGTTGTATATTCATGCAGAATCTGTTGCATAAATCCAAGATTTTAGCTATCATCCCTACAATGTAAGCGGATGGAGCAACAATGAATACATGCTTTCTACTTCTCGAAGACGGAACCTTATACCAAGGAAGAGGATTTGGAGCGCCGGCTCCGTTGCTTGACGAATCCTTGGTAGCGGCAGAAGTCGTTTTCAACACCAGCATGACCGGATACCAGGAGATTCTCACCGATCCCTCCTACCATGGACAGATGGTGGTCATGACCTATCCACACATAGGAAACTATGGGTGTGAACCGGATTTCGATGAAGGGCTCTCCAGTCCAAGCCCCATCTGTTGTACTGCACTTATCATTCACCAAGCATATGAAGGCCCTCTTCCTTTGAAGAGGGTCTCTTTAGATGCCTACCTTGCTGGACAGAAAACAGTCGGGGTAACCGACATCGATACCCGCTCCCTCACCATACACCTGAGAAAGCAGGGTTCACAGAACGCTGCAGTATTCAGAACTACGGACGGAAAGCTTACCGACCAGCAATATCGTCAGGTTCTAGCAAGGCTTGGAGCCTATCCTCATGTCGGGGAGCTTGACCTCATTGAAGGCTTTGCAACAAGGCAGATGATCAAAGACCCGGTACTGCCCGACCTCCCCAAGAATCCCATACTCAGGTTTGCCGTAGTGGACTTCGGCATCAAACGTTCGATAATCGCAGAGCTCTACAAGCGCAATGTAGCGGTTACACTCTTCCCTCCTTCCGTTCAGGCCGAAGAGATCCTTGGAAGCGGTTGCGACGCACTGCTGCTCTCCAACGGTCCCGGAGATCCTGCATTGCTTGGCGATGCAGTAACGATGGCCAAAGAGGTTATGGACTCTCTGCCGGTCTTCGGCATCTGCCTGGGTCACCAGCTGATCACCTGGGCGCTGGGAGGGAGAACGATGAAAATGAAGTACGGCCACCATGGAGGGAACCACCCCGTCATCGACATCCGCACCAAAGCCTGCTTTGTCACCAGCCAGAACCACGGCTATGCAAGCGTGGAAGAGTCTCTTCCCTCTGATGTGGAAGTCTGGCTGCGCAACGCGAACGACAACTCCGTTGAAGGGCTCCATCACACAACCAAGCCCGTCTGCTGTGTACAGTTCCACCCTGAAGCCTCACCAGGCCCCCGGGATGCCTCATGGATCTTCGACTCTTTCATCCGGACTGCACAGGAGGCAGGAGCATGAGTGCCAGAACCGACATCAAGCGGATTCTCATCATCGGCAGCGGACCGATTGTCATCGGCCAAGCGTGCGAATTCGATTACAGCGGGACACAAGCCGTCAAGGCATTGAAGGAAGAGGGGTATGAGGTCATCCTGCTCAATCCCAATCCGGCCACCGTCATGACCACTCCCTCCTTGGCCGACAAGGTCTATATGGACCCTTTGAAGGTGGAGTACGTAGAACAAATTTTCCAACGCGAGCAACCCGATGCAATCCTGACCACCATGGGAGGCCAAAGCAGCTTGAATCTGGCTCTGGAGTTGGACAAGGCAGGCCTGCTTGAGCAGTACAACGTCGAGGTGATCGGCTCCTCCATTGCATCCATCAAGCTTGCCGAAGACCGCGGTGCCTTCAAGCAGGTGGTGCAGGACTTGGGCCTTGAGAGTGCAAAAAGCCATGTCGTGCACTCATTGTCTGAAGCAGAGTCGCTGCTTGAAGGCTTCCCGTATCCTCGAATCATCCGCCCCTCCTACACGCTGGGCGGCATGGGAGGATCAATTGCCGAAAACGAAGAGGAGTTCCCCGAACTTCTGCTCCATGCCCTTAAGACCAGCCCGACCGGTGAGGCCCTCATAGAAGAGTCCCTCATCGGTTGGAAGGAGTTCGAAATGGAGGTCATGCGGGACAAGAGCGACAATGCCATCATCGTCTGCTCGATCGAAAACATCGACCCCATGGGAGTCCATACCGGGGACAGCATCACCATCGCACCCATCCAGACGCTCGACGACAAGCTTTACCAGAAGATGCGTACTGCTTCCATAGCTATCCTTCGCGCCGTCGGAGTCGACTGCGGAGGCAGCAATGTCCAGTTCGCCGTCCATCCTCAAACAGACAGGATGGTGGTTATCGAAATGAACCCAAGGGTATCGCGCTCCTCCGCACTGGCCAGCAAGGCAACCGGCTTTCCCATCGCCCGCTGCTCGGCCAAACTGGCGGTAGGCTATACGCTGGACGAGGTGGTCAATGAAATCACCGGCCAGTCGGTTTCCTGCTTCGAGCCGGTGCTGGACTACTGCGCCGTCAAGGTTCCCCGTTTCGAACTGGAAAAATTCCCCCTCCCCTTCTCGGCACTGGGTACCCAGATGCGCAGTGTGGGTGAGGCCTTGGCCTTGGGAAGAACCGCCTTGGAGGCTTTGAACAAGGCCATCCGGGCCTCGGAACGCAAACTGGAAGGATTGTGTGACTTGGTTGCGGTCGGCCGCTACAGCGAGGAGGAGGTGGAAAGATTCTTGACAAGCGCCCATCCACTCAGACTCTTATCCGCCTATACCACGCTGGTCAGAAAAGGGCCTTCCAGCCTGCCTATGATCGAGGAAATCACCAAGTTCGACCGGTGGTTTTTGCACCTGCTGGTGCAGCAGTACGAGCTGGAACAGGAAATCCGCTCCAAGCTCGATTATCAGACCTTGCTGAAGGCCAAGAAAGCCGGTATCAGCGACCGCCACCTGGCTTTCCTCACCTCACAGAAGCCCCAAGACATAGAACGACTGCGCTTTTCCTACGACATGCACCCGGTCAATCACCATGTCGACACCTGTGCAGGGGAGTTTGACGCCCTCACACCCTATCTCTATACCACATACGACGAAGTGACTGAGGCACAACCGCTGGGAAAGGAGGCTGTCGTCATTCTTGCCAGCGGTCCCAACAGGATCGGCCAGGGCCTGGAGTTCGACACCTGCTGCACCCTCGCCTCCCTTGCCTATCGCAAGCTGGGCAGGAAAACCATCATGGTCAACAGCAACCCCGAAACTGTCTCGACCGACTTCAACATCTCCGACCGTCTCTATATGGAGAGCTTGGCAGCCGAAGAGGTCAAGGAGATTCTCCGCCTCGAAGGTGCGGCCAAGGTGGTCGTCCAATTGGGAGGACAGACTCCCCTGAATCTTGCCCGGGACCTGCTTCAAGGGGGGGCGTCTATTGTGGGCACAAGCCTCAAGGGGCTGCTCGATGCAGGAGACCGGGGCAAGTTCTCCGCCCTGGTTGCAGAACTTGGACTCAGGCAACCGAAGAACCGCAGTGCGAAACGGACCGAGGACATCCTTCCCTTGGCCAAGGAAGTCGGGTTTCCCGTCCTCATCCGGCCCTCCTTCGTCCTGGGGGGACGAGGCATGTACATCGTCTACGATGAAGAGGCCTTGCAAAAGCTCACACACCTTGAGGCCAGCGAAGAGGCTCCTGTTCTGGTTGACCAGTTTCTGGAGGATGCCTTCGAGTACGACCTCGATGCTGTCTGCGATGGGAAGAGTCTCTATATCGGAGGGATTTTACAGCACATCGAAGCTGCAGGAATCCACAGTGGTGACTCGGCTGCCGTTTTCCCTCCCTACAAATCCAGCCCGCAGATTTTGAAGCAGATGCAGCAGTGGGCGCATAAGCTCGCCCTTGCCTTGGATACCCGGGGGTTGATGAACATCCAGTTTGCAGCCAAGGACGGACTGCTCTACCTCATCGAGGTGAATCCGCGCGCCAGCAGGACCATCCCCTTCATCGCCAAGACTTCAGGCGTCGACCTCATCGAGGCGGCGGTACGGATCTGGGAGGGGGAGGACTTGGTCGCCCAAGGCCTGGTCAAGCAACAGGGGCTCGTGGCAATGGGAACCTGCAAGACCGGATGGGCGGTCAAGGAGGCTGTCTTCAGCTTCGACCGCTTCAGTAATGTCGACCCCGCACTCGGGCCTGAGATGCGGTCCACCGGCGAGTCGATCGGGTTGGGAAAAACCTTCGGGGAAGCCTTTGCAAAGAGCCAGATCAGTGCCGGGAACAAGCTGCCGGTTGCAGGAAAGGTCTTTGTCAGTGTCAACAAGAAGGATCGCACCACCATCCTGCCGGTAGTACAGAAGCTGGTGGCCCTGGGCTTTGGAATTGCAGCAACCAAGGGCACTGCCGCCTTCCTCTTCGAGCAGGGCATCCTGTGTGAGGTGATGCAGAAAGTCCATGAAGGCAGGCCGAATGTCACCGATTATCTGAAAAGCCGGCAGATCGCCTTAGTGATCAATACGCCGATGGGCTACCAGGCGCATGCCAGCGACGATGAGATACGCAGCATCGCCATGCGCCTGAAAATCCCTTATACCACAACCACCAGTGCTGCAACAGCCGCTGTACAGGCAATCGAATACCTGCAGAAAAAACAGGTTGTCGTTCGTTCTCTCTCCTCCTAGGAGCAATTGCCTTTTGGGTTCTCTTACGATAGTATGACAATACTTTACAAAGGAGACCCAAGAGGGACTGCGTATGTCTGAAGAAGTATTTTCCCAACGAACAACTACCTGCGGAGCACTGAACAAGGCCGACAACGGAAAAACCGTTGTTCTCAACGGCTGGGTGCATCGTGACCGAAATCATGGAGCACTGCATTTCATCAATCTCAGGGACCGGTACGGTATCACCCAGGTGGTGGTTGATGACGATGCATCACCCGCTCTCCAGGCCGTTGCAAGCGAGCTTCGTCTGGAATACTGCATCGCGGTGACCGGCAGCGTACGCCTGCGTCCCGAATCCATGGTTAATCCCGAGATGAGCACCGGGGAGATCGAGGTAAAGGCTCAGAGCATTGAGATTCTCAGCCGATGCGCCCCGCTTCCCTTCCAGATAGATGACGGCAAGGAGACTCGCGAGGACCTCAGGCTCAAGTATCGCTACCTCGATTTGCGCAGCCAAGGCATGCAGCAGCGTCTCAAACTGCGGCATGACTTCATCCTTGCTTGCAGAAAGTATCTTGCATCCCGCGATTTCTATGAGATCGAGACCCCGACGTTGATCAAGAGCACCCCCGAGGGCGCACGCGACTTCCTGGTTCCCAGCAGGATTTATCCAGGCAAATTTTATGCACTTCCGCAGAGTCCCCAGCTCTTCAAGCAGATTCTCATGGTCGGCGGCATGGACAAGTATTTCCAGATCGCCCGTTGTTACCGTGATGAGGATGCCCGCGGCGACCGCCAGCTTGAGTTCACTCAGCTGGACCTTGAGATGAGCTTCGTCAAGCGTGACGATGTGCTGTCCTTGATCGAGGACCTGTTCAACAGCGTCTTCAGGGAAGTCATGAACTATGAGCTGCCCGCCCGCTTCAGACGGCTCTCCTATAACGATGCATTGAATACCTACGGCTGTGACAAGCCCGACCTTCGCTTCGACCTGCCCCTTCGTGATGTGAACGACCTGGCCCAAAAGAGCAGCTTCGCCACCTTCAAGGACATTGTCGCAAACGGCGGGGATGTCAAGGCAATTTGCGCACCCAAAACCGAGGGTGTCGATTTCTCCCGCAAGTACATTACCGAACTTGAGGAAGCGGCCAAGATCTATGGAGCCCAAGGCCTTGCCTGGATCAAGGTGGGCGAGAACAAGAGCCTTTCAGGCGGCGTGAGCAAGTTCTTTGGCGGTCTGGAAGCAGAGTTGCTGGATAGGCTTGAAGCCGACGAAGGGGATATGATTCTCTTTGTCGCCCACCAGAACTGGAAAAAGTGCTGCGCCAGCCTCAGTGCCGTCCGCACCAAGCTGGGCAAGGACCTGAAGCTCATCAGAAAGGGCTTCGAGTTCTGCTGGATCATCGACTTCCCCCTCTTTGAGTACAATGAGCAGGCCGGCCACTGGGAGGCTGCACACCATATGTTCAGCATGCCCCAGGCTGAGTATCTCGATACCCTTGAGTCCGATCCGGGTAGTGTAAAGGGTGACTTGTACGACTTGGTCCTCAACGGGTATGAGGTAGCCTCCGGCTCGATTCGTATCCACGATGTCGAGCTTCAGAAACGCATCTTCCGCATCTGTAATTTTGACGACAAGACTGCCGAGGAGCGTTTCGGCTTTTTGCTCAATGCCTTCCGTTACGGGCCTCCCCCGCACGGCGGCATTGCTCCGGGAGTCGACCGCATGGTGATGATCATGAGCGAGCAGACTTCCATACACGAGGTCATCGCGTTCCCGAAGAATACGGCTGCAATCAGTCCGATGGACGATTCTCCATCCGAAGTCGACCAGCAGCAGCTTGACGACCTGCACCTGATCATCAACCATCCCAAACCGAAAGCTTGAGTTGGCGAGCCCCGGAGTAATCCGGGGTTCTTTCTTGACAAAGAGAGCAAACAGCCCTAGTGTGTAGAAGACATCTGCGGGACTACAAATCCTGCGGATGTTTTATTTCTTTACAAAGAGATGGTGTATGAAACAGAACCTGGCCCTGAGAGTATCAAGAATCAATATTTTCAATAACATCGTGCTTGCTGTCAGCAAGATCGGCATTGGTGTGGTCGCGCACTCTGCAGCCCTGCTCAACGACGGGGTCAACAACGCCGGGGATGTCATCAGCTCGGTCATCGCCTCGGTGGGTATCGCAGCGGCCGGCAAGGATTCCGATGCAGAACACCAGTACGGCCATGAACGGCTTGAGAGCGTTGCCGCCATCCTGCTGTCGGGCATCATCATGGTGGTGGGAATGGGATTGTTGGTCGACGGAATCTCATCCATCATCAAGGGATCCTATCTCAACAGGCCGATTCCGGGCGTGCTTGCCGTCATTGCGGCAATAATCTCCATTGTAGTGAAGGAGATCATGTTCCTCTATACCCGATGGGCGGCAAAGAAAACCAGGTCATCAGCCCTGCTCGCCTCCTCCTGGGACTCCCAGAGCGATGTCCTTGCCACTACCGGTGGCTTGATCGGCATCGTGTTCGCCCGAATGGGATACCCGATCGCCGATTCCATTGCAGCAATCATCATCGCCCTCTTCATTTTCCGTGTCGGGGTGCAGGTATTCCGCGATGGGACCGACCAGATGGTCGACCATGCATGCGAGGAGGAGACGGTCCAGCAGATTCGTTCGGTCATCCTCGACCAGGAAGGAGTCCGCGGCTTGGACCTTTTGCACACCAGGACCTTCGGATCTCGTTGCTATGTCGATGTGGAAATCTCCGCCGATGGACTGCAGAGCCTGGTGGATGCACATTCGATTGCCGAACGTGTCCATCACGCCATCGAAAAGAACTTTCCCCAGGTAAAGCACTGCATGGTGCATGTGAATCCCAGCAAGAAGAAGCAATAGTTTACGATATACCGGAAATTGTTGCTTAAAACTTTCATTTTATATAATATATCGTAATATTTACAAATTTTT
>DJGJ01000002.1:0-54889 GCA_002432715.1 Sphaerochaeta sp. UBA5849
CTTTTTTTTAAAACAGGATCGGAAGCATATAGTGGGTACCGTATATCTCAACCATATCGTTTGGGGTGCAAGCCTTTCGGCAAAAATCGGCTACAGCATCGGATCTGGGTTCTGGAGGCAGGGATACGGCACCGAGGCGGTTGCTTCAGTCATTTCGTATGCCTTCGACCATATGAAACTGCACCGTCTCGAGGCTCATATCATGAGCTCGAATGAGGCAAGCAGGCGTTTGGTCACACGGCTTGGGTTTCTCGATGAGGGAGTGTGCCGCGATTACTTGTTTTTGAACGGGAGGTGGGAGGACCACCTCCGCTATGCACTATGCAACGATGAAGCCCGACCCTAAGACTTGCGCATCTTCAAATCCCTGAAGGTGATTTGCGGCTCTTGGATCATCACCATGGTGTCGGCAGGAACCGATTCCTTTATCCAGACGTTGGACCCGATGACTGCGTTCCGGCCGATGGTGATGTCCCCCAATACGGTTGCATTGGAGTAGATGGTGACATTATCCTCGATGGTTGGATGCCGCTTGGTTCCCCTGATCAGAGCGCCGCAGGCATCCTTGGGAAAGCTCAAGGCTCCCAATGTCACTCCCTGGTAGAGTTTTACATTGTTCCCGATCACCGTCGTCTCCCCGATGACGGTACCCGTACCATGGTCGATGAAGAATGAGTTGCCGATCACAGCCCCGGGGTGGATGTCGATGCCCGTCTCTTTATGGGCATACTCGTTCATCATTCTCGGCAGAAGGGGAACTTCCATCATAAACAGCTCATGAGCCACCCTGTGGATGGTGAGGGTCTTGATGCAGGGATAGGAGAGAATGACCTCCCTGATATTCCGTGCTGCAGGGTCTCCCTCGAAGGCCGCCCGTGCATCCATTTTCAGGCTCGCCCGCAACCGGGGCAGTCGTTCACACAGGTTTCTTACTGTTTGGTCGGCTTTTTCCTGTGCTTCACAAATCTCGAGTGAGGGATTGTCATACCGGTAGGCGAGCACAAGCTGTCCTTTGAGCAAGGAACAGACCTTGTTCAACTGCATGGTTAAAATTTCTTGCAAGCTCAAATTTGCTTGGTCACGACCGCAGCGGCCTGGAAACATGAGCTCAAGCAGCTCGTTGGAAATATCGCCGATGACGAGCATCTGGGGAAGCGGCTTGAGACCGTGGAAATTGGCATTGCCGGCCACCCTGTCAAAGGTTCCCAAAAATGCGGGAATATAGGCTGAAGCATCGAATTGCTGTTCTGTGCACTGGTTCATGACCATACCATACGTGCCTTGTAGGCTTTTATGCAAGAGCTCAGCCCAGCAACTGGGCCATTCTTGGATGAAAGCTTCTGGCCAGGTGCGCCGCAGCCAGCAGTTTGATGCAGTCTCCGATCAAAAAGGGCAGCATTCCGGCTTGGATGGCGACACTCCACGAGAGTGAACGGTTGTATTTCAAAAAGGGGACTCCCACCAGATAGACGACAAGCGTCGCGATAAGCCCGTAAAGCAGGCAGAGTGTGTAGTATGTTCTTGGTTTTTCTGCTTTTTGGGCAAAATTCCCTGCGAATCCGGCAATGCATGCAGCAGGCAGCAGAGCGATCAAGAAGCCTCCTGTCGGCCCCATCAGGTTGCCCAGACCCCCTCCGCTTGAAAAGACGGGAAGTCCGATGGCACCGAGCAAAAGATAGACGGCCGTACTTGCTAGGGCTGTCCTTGTTCCCCCGAGAAAACCTGCAAGCAGTACAAAGAGCGTTTGCAGGGTGATGGGGACCGGTGGGAGTGGAAACCTCAGATATGCTCCTATGATGATCAGGGCACTGAAAAGCGAAATCATTAACAGTCGTTTGTATTGCATGGTTCGACTGTACCATGGAGGTTTTGTAATTGTAAACACGAATCAGGTTGACAATTAAAGTCCTCTTGCCTACCATCACGGTTATGACAAGTGAGCAAACAGTACTCCATCTTTTGGAACAGAACCGCGATCGCTATCTTTCAGGCCAAGAGCTTGCCACAGGGTTGGGCATTAGCCGAAGCGCCGTGTGGAAAGCCATGGAGAGCCTGCGTGACCAAGGCCATGTCATCGAAGGCATCTCCCGCAGGGGCTACCGGTTGTTGACCGCCACCACCCTGCTGAACAAGGAACGATTGGCTGGGTTGCTTCCTTCCTTCGAAGTACATCTTTTCGATTCGCTCGACTCAACCAACCGCTATGCGAAAGTCCTTGCTTCCGAACACGGGCAACGACCGGCTGTAGTTGTTGCAACCTATCAGAGCGGAGGCAGGGGAAGGCTCGGCCGTACCTTTTTCAGCCCGAAGGGAGGCCTTTATCTCAGTGTCCTGCTGCCGATGGGGTTCACCTTGGAATCGGCGCAACTCATCACCAGTGCCGCCAGTGTGGCTGCCTTGGAGGCTATAGAACATGTCAGTGGCAAACAGTGTCGGATCAAGTGGGTCAACGACCTCTATTGGGAAGGGAAAAAAGTATGCGGGATCCTCACCGAGGGGGTGTTGGGGGTAGAGAGCGGAAGCCTGAGTGCGGTGGTTGTAGGCATCGGAATAAATTTCTGCATCCCGCAGGCCGCCTTTCCCGAAGAGCTGAGGCCTTTGGCGACCTCGTTGTATGACGGTCCCGCTTCAGTGCCGCCCTCCTTTGATGCAAATGCCCTGGTCTCTGAGGTGGTGCACAACCTGCATGCATTGGTTTCCAGGTTGCCGGACCGCTCCTTCTTGTCGGTGTATCGTGATCGCTCTCTCTTGTTGGGCCGCAACATTACGGTTCATCAAGGCAGGCAGGCTTTTTCTGCAACAGCAGTGGGAATCGACGATGATGCCCACCTGATTGTGGAGGATGAAAGTGGGATGCAGCGTGTGCTCAGCTCCGCCGAGATCAGCATTCGACTTGAAGTCTGAGTTTTTTTTGGTGTATAGTCGGTATTTACAGAGAAAGGAACGAACAGATGCTTGATGCCGTACGCGAGACTTGGAAGTCGCTCATTGAAGAACAGTTGGCTCTCTATGCAAAAGAAGTGTTTGGGACGGATGTACAGCTTCCTCCCCTTGCTGTTCAGACGCCGCCGAAACCCGAGCTGGGTGATTTGGCTTTCCCGCTTTTTGCGTACGCAAAAATGCTGAGAACCGCCCCTCCCATGCTTGCATCCTCCCTCAAGACCCGCCTTGAGAAGGTTGAAGACCGTCCGTTGGGGGATTTGCTGGTTGCCGGACCGTATCTGAACGTGCGCATCGACACGGCGGCCCTTGCCACTGCGCTCTCTGTGCAACTGTCCGAGCAAAAAGAGCTCTATGGAACCAATAAGAGTATGGCCGAAAAGCGTGTGACCATTGAGTTCAGCTGCCCGAATACCAACAAGCCGTTGCATTTGGGCCATATGCGCAACGACAGCCTTGGTGAAAGCGTAGCTGCAATCCTCAAGGCAAACGGTGCGACTGTCCGCAAGGTCAACTTGATCAACAACCGCGGGGTGCATATCTGCAAATCGATGCTTGCCTACCAAAAGTTCGGCAATGGGGAAACCCCGCAATCCAGCGGCATCAAGGGTGACCACTTGGTTGGAAAGTACTATGTGATGTTTGCCCAGTGGGCAAAGGAGGATCCTACTGCTGAGGACCAGGCCCAAGAGATGCTCAGGCAGTGGGAGGCCGGCAATGAGCAGGTTATCGAACTATGGAAGTTGATGAACGGCTGGACGCTCGACGGCCTGCACGAGAGTTACCAGAAGATGGGTATCAGTTTCGATGCCTACTACTATGAGTCTGAAACGTACAAGTACGGCAAGGATGAGATTCTCAAGGGCCTCGAACAGGGAGTCTTCTATCGCGAGGAGGACGGTTCGGTATGGGTCGACCTCGAGCCTATCAAGCTTGATAAGAAGGTTCTGCTTCGCAAGGATGGAACCAGTCTCTATATGACCCAGGACGTTGGGACGGCCATCATGCGCCACAAGGATTGGCCGTTTGATTCCCTCATTTACGTCGTGGCCAGCGAACAGCAGTACCATTTCCGGGTTCTTTTCTATGTCCTTGATCGGCTTGGTTATGACTGGGCCAAGGACCTGCATCATCTCTCCTACGGCATGGTCAACCTGCCGGACGGGAAGATGAAGAGCAGGGAAGGGACTGTAGTCGATGCAGACGAGTTGGTAGACACCCTTACGTCGCTGGCCCGCAAGGAAATCGAGGCAAAGGAACGCGAAGCCTTGGTTGATGATATTGAGAAAACCAGCCAAAGCATTGCCTTGGGGGCATTGAACTACTATCTGTTGCAGGTTACTCCCACCAAGGATATGATTTTCAATCCGGCCGAGTCCATCTCTTTCAACGGGAATACGGGTCCGTATCTTCAGTACATGGGTGCAAGAATCTCAAGCATGCTGCGTAAGTATGAGAGTGAGTATGCAGACATCCAGAAGCTTGGCTTTGACAGCAGCCTGCTCACCCTCAGTGATGAGCGTGAGTTGATCAAGCAGATCGCCCTCTATCCCGAGGTGGTCCGGAAGGCGGGTGCTTCGTACGATCCTTCCTTGCTCTGCTCCTACCTGTATGACTTGTCCAAGCTCTTTTCCCGCTGGTATCACGACAATCCGGTGCTCAAGGCGGCCACCCCTGATTTGGTACGCAGCCGCATCGAGCTCGCTACAATGGTCCTGCAGGTGCTGAAGAACGCCTTTGGTCTGGTCGGCATCCCGTTTCTTGCATCGATGTGATTCATCGGCCTTGGTAGAGGGTGCAGAAATTCTGGATGAAGCGTTCCTCCTCCCACTCCAGGTCCTCTGTTTCGTCCAGGAGTATCCGCCTGAGAAACTGCTGGACGACGGAACTGAAGGTGAGAACGGCAAGGTCGATGTCCTCGATGACCAGCCGGGATGATTCACTGAGGCTTTCCAGAAGAATTCTGCTTTGGCCTTGAAGCATCTCATCCAAGGTTGTCTGTATTGCTTTCGCCGCCGGGTGCGTCAGGGCTTCTGTTTGGATGATGCGGTAGAAGTAGCGCATCGGTGCATTGGCATACAGGTCATGCCAGTGATCCATTGCACGACTGAGGACCTCGGCCGGGCTCCCTGATAGGCTGATGGTAGCCATCTGCTGGTAGGCGAGGGTGTTGCAATAGGAGAACAGCTCCTCGATCATGGCTTCCCTGCTTGCAAAGTGATGATACAATGCAGCTTTGCTGATCTTGTTTTCCTTTGCAAGGGTCGAGAGCGATATGGCTTGCAAGCCTTGTTCAGAGCCAAGTTTAAGCAGTGATAGGATGAGGTTTTGTTTGGTCGAGGTGGTATGCATAGCCAATACTAACCTATCGGTCGGTAATTTTTCAAGAGCTTTTTCTTTGTTTTTCAATCACTTATTTTAAAAAACTGTTGAGTCTTTATCTGCAAGTGTGGTATAAGAGATAGGCACAAACTAAATCGAAGGATGAATATCGACATGTACGCACTTGTAGAGATTCTCGGAAAGCAGTACAAGGCCGTCGAAGGGGAAACCGTCCAGGTTGATCATATCAGCAGCTGTGAGGCAGGTTCTTCCCTTGAGTACGCCACCGTTCTCGCCATTGTGGATGAGAGCAATGCAAAGTTTGGCACCCCGTATGTAGCTGATGCAGTGGTCAAGGCGACCCTGGTAGGCGAACTCAAGGGTGACAAGATCAGAGTGTTCAAAAAGAAGCGCCGCAAGGGCTATAAAAGGACCCAGGGTCACCGCCAGCGGTACTCCCTGATCACGATCGACAAGATCATTGCATAAGGAGGACGCAAGATGGCACATAAGAAAGGTGGCGGAAGTTCCCGCAATGGTCGCGATTCGAATTCCCAGCGTCTGGGTGTGAAGCGCTTTGGTGGCCAGTTGGTCAAAGCAGGTGAAGTCCTTGTTCGCCAGCATGGAACCAAGTTCCATCCTGGTCAGAATGTAGGCCTCGGTTCCGATTATACGCTGTTTGCAAAAGCTGAAGGTACTGTTCTGTTCCACAGCAGAAACAACCGCAAGTATATCAGCATCGTAACTGAGTAAACGATAGGCGAAAGCCGAAGATAACGAATGCATGTTTGGATTTTCAGACGAGACGTATCTTGATGTTGCCTCCGGAAACGGGGGCAACGGTTGTGTTTCCTTCCGACGGGAAAAGTATGTTCCCAAGGGAGGCCCGGACGGTGGCGACGGCGGCCGAGGCGGGGATGTCGTATTTGTCGTCAAGCATAACTTGAGAACGCTCGCCCACTTGAAGCTTGTCCGTACCTACCGTGCAGAAAACGGAAAAAACGGCAGTGGTGAACGGTGTTACGGTCGTGATGGAGTCGACATCGAGATTCCTGTTCCACCCGGAACCGTCATCAAGAATGCCGAGACCGGAGAGGTCATCAAGGACCTTACCGGTGTCGACCGCTGGGTCTTTCTCAAAGGCGGCCGCGGCGGGCAGGGAAACTATCACTTTCGCACAGCTACCCGTCAAGCTCCCCGTTTCGCCCAACCTGGTGAAAAGGGTGAAGAGATGCGCATCGGTGTGGAGCTTTTGGTGATCGCCGACATCGGCTTCGTCGGGTTTCCCAATGCAGGCAAGTCGAGTTTGCTGAACATGCTTACCAATGCACGTACCAAGGTGGCAGGGTATCCCTTCACCACCAAGATTCCCCAGCTTGGCATGATGCGCTACGGTGAGCACGACATCGTGCTCGCAGATATTCCCGGCCTCATTGAAGGGGCCAGCGAGGGAGCGGGCATGGGAATCAAGTTTCTCAGGCACATCAGCAGGACCGCTGGTCTTGCCTTCCTGATCGATCTTTCGGATGACCGGTATCTGGATGCTTATGATATACTTTGCAAGGAGCTTGAGGCGTACGAGCCTGAGCTATTGAATAAGCAGCAGGTAATCATCGGGACAAAACTCGATGAACCGGGGACTGCAGAGAGGCTTGAGGAGTTGAAGCAGAAGTACGCTGACAAAGAGGTCATCGGACTCTGCGTCTACCTTGAGATGGGGGTTGAGGATGTGAGGCAGGCTTTCATACGCATGGTTAGCCGGAATGAGGATGCAGCAAGCAAGGCTTTGCATGAAGGCGCCCAAGGGGGCTTTTCCTCAACGGTCGACCTTGATGCATACTATCCTTCCGAGAACGAAAGCCACTAGGAGGCTTGTTTTGGCGGCAGAACCGACTGCAATGGTAGGCGGAAGCTTTGATCCCGTACATTTGGGGCATCTCCATCTGGTTCATACGGTTGTCACCTCCACCAACTATAGAAGGTTCATTTTCGTACCTGTTGCACGCAACAACTTCAAGCAGGATGTAAATCCTGCTTCCGCAGAGCATCGCATGAACATGCTCCGCCTTGGTTTTGCTTCCTACCCCCAATTGTATCCAGACGACCCCCCGGTCCAGTTCATCGCCGAAGATTGCGAACTGGTGCGCGGCGGAGTATCCTACACCTATGACACCGTAAAATACCTGTATCTGCAATACTCCATCCAGGGCAGGCTTGCCGTGGTCATGGGAGATGATCTGCTCTCGGGATTGAACCGGTGGCATGCCTATGAACAATTGAAGGAACTGGTCACCTTCGTAGTCATCAGGCGGGAAGGCAGTGCTGAAAAGCTGGGCGACCTCGGTGCCGATGTCCTGTATCTGGACAATCCCCTCCTGCAGGACAGCTCCACGATAATCAGGAATCGATGCAGACAGTTGCAAGGACGGCAGGAACTTGGTGATGATATCGAGCGCTTGATGCCCAAGGAGGTTGCCCGCTATGTACGAGAGCATTGGCTGTACCGCTCTTGAGGCTGAGCTGAAAGAGAGTTTGAGTGAGAGGCGCTACCGTCACAGCCTGGCTGTTGCACAGACCTGCCTGCAGCTCGATACGAGATATTCGCTTCATCTCGACCAAGCAGAGCTGTATGTTGCAGCGCTCATGCATGACATGGCACGTGAGTGGAGCAAGGAGCAGTTGGTCGATTACGCACTTGCACACAATCTGCACCTGTTGGGCGAGGAGCGCGAATATCCGGTGTTGCTGCATGCTCCGGTTGCCGCTTCCCTGCTCTCAGCCAGAGGATTTTCCAAAGCGGTGTGTACAGCCGTGCGCTACCACTCCCTGGGCAGCATCCATATGGGACTCATGGGTCTTTTGGTGTATGTTTCCGATTACCTTGAACCAAATCGAACGCACCTTGGGCAGCAGGATAGGGAGCGTCTTTTGGCTCTGGCCACACCCGAAGAGCTCTGTTTGGCTGTTTTGGAGCAAGAGAGGGTTTACTTGGCTTCGAAAGACAAGCAAATAAGTGCCTGCTCGGAAGAGCTCTATCGTTTTCTTTGCAGCGGAGGGAAGTTTTGAGCAAATTGGCACTCATGCTCGCTCTGTTCAGTACACTATTTTGCAGCTGCAGCCCTTCCCTGGTGGAAGCTGAATATCTGCTCAGTGATGGAGAGCTTGCCTGTGTCAGTTGGATCGAGAACGACCATCTGGCAGTGTTGTTGCTGCCGCAAGCGGTGGTCGACGGGTTTGCAACCTACTCACACTCCGACCCTGCCATGGCCGTTGTACAGCTTGTGGGGCTGCCGTCATCGAATGTGAGGCAGGCAAGCTACGATTCCTTGGTTTCCTTTGGCAAATTGGCTGTAACACTCTCTGCAACCGCCAGGGGAGTACCGGCCGGCGACGTTGATGCCGCACTCTGCCTTGAAGTCTTATCTGAAGGGGCAAGCCACTTGAGGAAAACCTTCCTGGCCGATACACTGGCTTCCATTACTGGTCAGTCTGATCCGTTTGGAATGCTTGAGACAGTCAAGCAAGCAACTGTCTTTGATTTGCGAACGAGTCTTGCACTATCGCAGAATACCGACTGGGAGCTCCTGAGAGCCCATCTCAAGCGTTATGTAGAGGAAATCAGGCGCGTCCAGCGTAAGGAGTAAATGAGAATGAATGACTTGGTACTGGCTAATGCCCAGGCGATCGGCCAATTTCTTGAAGACCATAAGTGCAAGGATGTAAGCATCCTTGATGTATCGGAGGAGTGTTCTTGGGCTGATTGTTTCATTATCGCCACGGTCTCCAGCGTCGGCCACCTCAAAGGTGTCGCCCATGAGATTTGGGGAGAACTGAACGATCTCGGTCTTGAGGTTGCCAACCGACACAAGAATCCCGCCGGTGATGGCTGGGAACTCATCGACTGTTCCGATATTGTAATCCATCTGATGAGTCCCGAGTTGAGGGAATTTTATTCATTGGAAAAACTCTGGCAGAAACGGGAACGGTAGGATCAATCGTCAAGGTTCTCCCGAATCTTGATGATGGTTCTGGTTATGGTATCGACGACAGGCTCCTGCTGATTCATCAGATGAAAAAACAGCTTCTGGATGGCATCGTAGCCCTGTCGTTGAGGCTCCTGACAAATGGTGAAGGTTATGACTCCTTCCTTGATCAGTGTTTTTGTGGTTGGAATGTCATCGAAGCAAAGAATGCGGATAATCCCTGCCTTTCCCAATTCCTGAACAGCTTTACATGCTCCCTGCACACCGGCCGCAGTCAAGTAGAGACAGTTGGTCTCGGGATTCATTTTCAGGCAGGAGAGGGTTCGCTCATATGCCTTATCGTTGTCATCAAGACTCTCGATGACGTCGACTATGGTATGAGGCATCTTGCGTTCTGTCAGTCCCTCCAGAAATCCTCTGATGCGCTCCTGGTGCCCCTTGATATTGAACGATCCGGTGACAATCAGGATTTTTTGCTCGATTTGCTTGCAAACCAAGCTTAGCAGGCCGCTTGCCGTTGTTCCCCCGAGATAGTAATCCGGTCCGACATAGCACAGGCGATGTGTATCACTGATATCTGTATTGACGGTGACAACGGTTGTGCCGGCCTCGGTAATCTTGTCAATCGCCGCAATAACCGGCTCTACGTTGATGGTGGTAATGCACAGACCGTCATAGCGCTTGCTCTGCAGCGTCTCGATGGCATCGAGGTGAACGGATTGATCAAACGATTTCACTTCCATAATGTCGACAGAGACGCCAAAGTCAGCGAGTTCCCGTTCAGCCTGCCTAAAGCCCGCAATGACATCAGAAAAGAACGGATTGCCGATGCTTGGAAGCAGGCACCCGATCCTCAGAGGTTGCTTGCGGGTCGCCAAGGCTTTCCCGGCAAGATTAGGAATGAATCCCAGCTCGTTGGCTATGGTTCGAACCCTGGAGGCAACCTCTTCGTTGACGCCTTTCCTATTGTGGAGTACCCGGTCCACCGTCCCTCTGGATACTCCAGCCTTCTTTGCAATATCCCTAATCGTAACAGCCATGGTTGTCCTTTTAGCAGAGAATAAGCTACTACATACAACTTGGCAACAGTGTCTAGTTCGATTTCACCTGTTTCTTACTGATAACATCAAATGCCACCGCTGCTAGTACTACGATACCTTTTACGGCTTTCTGCCAGTTGGCGTCAATACCGAGAATGGACATACCATTGTTCAGAACACCCATGAAAATTGCACCGATGATTGCTCCTCCGATGGTTCCGGTTCCGCCATAGGCACTTGCACCGCCGATGAAGCAGGAGCCGATGGCATCCATCTCATAGTTGGTTCCGGCTGTTGGAGCAGCCGAGTTGAAACGAGCCACACCCACCAAGGCGGCAACAGCAGAGAGGAATCCCATGTTCGTATATGCGAAGAAAAGGACCCGGTTGGTATCGATACCTGAAAGTTTTGCAGCCTTTTCATTGCCGCCCATGGCATAGAGATGTCTGCCCGGCACCGTGCGGGCGGTGAAGTAGCTGTAGCCCAATACGATGATTGCGAGGAGAATCAAGACCACCGGCACACCCTTGTGTCTGCCGAGCAGGGAAAAAACTATCAGGACAGCAATCGAAAGCAGGATGACCTTGGTCAACGTGATGGTCAGCGGCTCGGTTGCATACCCCTTCTTTTTCTTCGTATACCGATCGAAAAAAGTCCAAGTACCATAAATCAGACAGATGACGACCCCTACGAAGACGGTTACCGAGAAAATGGTTGCACCATCCTCAGTATTGGGGAGGAAGCTGTTGAAGTATCTGGTGTACTCGGCGGGGAAGGGGGAGATGGTCAATCCATTGAGGATCAAAAGGGCGACGCCTCTCCACAACAGCATTCCTGCTAGTGTTGTGATGAAGGGAGGAATGCGGACATACGCAATCCAGAAGCCCTGCCATGCCCCGATAGCCAGACCTGCCAACAGGCAAATCACAATCGACAGATAGATGTTCCAATGCAGGTTGACGATCAGTGTTCCCGCCAGCGCTCCGACCAGTGCTACAACCGAACCAACCGAGAGATCGATGTTTCCACCGGTGAGGATGCACAGCAACATGCCGCTCGCCAAAATTACAACATACGCGTTTTGGCTGATGAGGTTGGAAATATTGGCAGGGGCGAAAAGGGAGCCCCTCCCACTGCTGCTGATGAGCACTTGGAAGAGAAGCATGGTAGCCAGAAGAACGATAAGCATGGAGTTCTTCTTCACCGTGTCTTTGATGCCTAGGCTGTGTCTCATGGCAGTTGGTCTCCTTTCTGGTTCTGTACAATACATTTCATGATTTTTTCCTGACTTGCCTCGGACCCCGGCATCTCCCCGACTATCCTTCCTTCACTGAGGACGTATATACGGTCGCAGATGCCAAGAACCTCAGGCATTTCGCTCGAGATGAAGAGAATGGACTTTCCTTCCTCGGCAAGTTGATTGATGATGCAGTAAATCTCGTACTTGGCCCCGACATCGATTCCCCTTGTCGGTTCATCGAGCAACAGGATATCGGGCTCTGCAAAAATCCATTTGCTCAGCAAGACCTTCTGCTGGTTCCCACCTGAAAGGTTGTTCACCTGCTCAAGGACTGATGAGCATTTTGTGTGCAGTTTCTCATTCACCTCTTTTGCAACCTTCAGCTCCAAATCCGGGTCGATGACCTGATGCTTGCTGATGGCTTCCAGTTTTGCAAGGGTGGTGTTTTGCATGATGGACTTGGAGAGAATCAAACCATTGCCTTTGCGGTCCTCGGTGACATAGGCGAGTTTGTTTTGAATGGCGCTCTTGATGGTATTCAGCTGGACTTCCTTCCCGTTTATCTTGAGTTTTCCGCTGATATTGCGCCCGTAACTCTTTCCGAAGAGGCTCATGGCAAATTCCGTACGCCCCGATCCCATCAGTCCGCTGATGCCGACGACTTCGCCCCGATGCAGTTTGAGATTGATATCTTCACAGACTTTCACCCCCTCGTATATGGGGTGATAAGCGGTCCAATGTTCTACTTCAAGACTAACTGGACCGATTTTGGCATTCCGTTTGGGGAATCGGTCGCTCATATTCCGGCCAACCATGGCTTTGATGATCTTATTCTCATCGAAGGCTTCCAAGGTTTTGTCCATGGTCGTAATTACTTCACCATCACGGATGACGGTGATGCGATCGGCAATATAGGAGACTTCGTTGAGCTTATGGGAGATGAGAATGCTGGTCATTCCCCTCTCTTTGAACTGCAGCAGCAGATCAAGCAGCTTCTTGGCTTCCGTATCGTTCAGGGATGCAGTCGGCTCGTCCAGGATGAGGACCTTGACATTCTTTGCCAAAGCCTTGGCAATCTCAACGAGCTGTTGTTTTCCCACCCCGATATCCTTGATGGCGGTCTTGCTCGACTCTTCAAGTCCAACCAAGGCAAGCAGCTCATCGGCACGGCTGTATGTCTTGTCCCAGTCTATGGAAAAGATTCTGCCCTGCTCGTTTCCCAAGAACATGTTCTCGGCAATGGTGAGGTAGGGAACGAGTGCCAACTCCTGATGGATGATGACGATTCCCTGTTCCTCGCTTTCCTTGATGGTGTGGAATTGGCAAGGTTTTCCATGCACTAGAATTTCACCATCAAACGTTGAAGCAGGATAGACGCCACTGAGGATGTTCATCAGTGTGGACTTGCCTGCCCCGTTCTCTCCGACTATGGCGTGAATTTCTCCCGGACGAACTTGAAGGTTCACATCATGAAGAGCCCTGACCCCGGGAAAGGTCTTGGTGATGTGTTTCATTTCCAGTAATAGGGTTTCCAAAAAGGACCTCCAAAGATGCGGGCAACCGAAGTTGCCCGCAAAGGATCAAAGGAGAATCAGATCTTTAGATCAGCTTCAGTGTAGTAGCCGCTGTCGATCAACAGAGCCTTGTAGTTGTCAACAGTTGCAAAAACAGGATCGCACAGGTAGGAAGGAACAACCTTCACACCATTGTGGTAGGTCTCGGTGTCGTTGATGTCAACTTTCTCGCCCTTGACGATTGCATTGACCATTTCGACTACCTTGCTTGCCAAGGTGCGGGTGTCCTTGAAGATGGACATGCTCTGCAGACCCAGGATCATGTTCTTTACAGAAGGCTTGTCGCAGTCCTGACCGGTGAGAATCGGGAAGTTGTCCTTGGTGTACCCTGCAGCAACGAGAGCGTTGGTCACACCGTTGGCGATGGAGTCATTGGAAGAATAGACTGCATCGAGGCGGTTGCCCTTCGGGCCGTAGCCGTTCGCGGTGATCAGGTTTTCCATTCTCTTCTGGGCTTCTTCGGTAGACCAGTTGAGTGTTGCAACCTGGGCCTTGGTGGTCTGGCCGGAGCGGACGATCAACTTGCCGCTCTTGATGTATGGCTCAAGAATCGACATGGCACCACCAAAGAAGAAGTTGATGTTGTTGTCATCGGGAGAACCGGTGAACAGCTCGATGTAGTAGGGGCCGGGGGTGCTGTCAAGTTTCAGAGCATCGCGGATATAGGTACCCTGGATGGTTCCGACCTTGAAGTTGTCGAAGGTGGCATAATAGGTGACGGCATCGGTGTTCATGATCAGGCGGTCATAAGCAATGACTGCGATGTCCTTTGCTTTTGCCTGCTTCAGGACTTCACTCAGCGCCGATCCATCGATGGAAGCGATGACCAACACCTTGCAACCGGTGGTGATCATGTTCTCAATCTGGGCAACCTGGGTGGGGATATCATTGTCGCCTGCATACTGCAAGTCAACCTTGTACCCTGCTGCTTCGAGCTGGCTCTTCATGTTCGCACCATCCTGATTCCAGCGCTGGAGGCTCTGGGTGGGCATGGAAACGCCGATCTTGATGACAGAGGCATCTTCTTTTGTTCCTGCTCCGAAGAGAGTTGCTACAGTGAGCAACACGATCAAGAGGACACATAAACTCTTTTTCATATACGACTCCTTTTTTTCTGGATTACTCCAGTGATTGACCATGACGGTAAAGGGGTATACGTAGGACGGATGCTGACAGCTCAAGGAAGAAATAATCAATGTTCTGCGTAGTGCCCGGGCACATTCAAGTATATGATAGCCCACTTTTCAGATTTGTAAAGGGTGATAATGGAATTTTACCGACAATCATACAGAAGAGCCTATATGACGCGTTTAGTTTTCCACTTGCCGCCGAAGAATCTGACAATGAAGAAAATGCTTCGGCTGAACCAGTCGATGTACATACCTGCCCATACGCCATAAATACCCCAGTTCAGGGTGATGGCAAGGAAATAGCTCATGGCAACCCGGAAAGCCCACATGCTGAACATGGAAACCACCATGGTGAATTTTGCATCACCGGCGGCCCTGAGAAAATTGGGGAGTGCGAAGGCTGTCGGCCAAATGGTGGCGCTGAAGATCATGGTGATGCGAATGACATTGCTTGCCATCGCGGTTGCATCTGCGGAGAGATTGAAGATCTTGACGATCGAGGGTGTGAGAAAATATCCTGGAATGGCGAGTGCAGTCATGGCGATATAGGTGATGAGGAGGAGAAGCTTGCCGTAGTGGACAGCCTGGTCTGGACGCTTTGCGCCGATAGCTTGGCCGATGACCGTTATTGAGGCGAGCCCTATGGCTCCGCCCGGGATATTGATGAACGAGGTGACTGAGCCTGAAATTGCGTTTGCTGCGATGGAAGCTGTCCCGAAAACAGCGATGAAGCCTTGGACAAGGAGCTTGCCGATCTGGAATACCGAACCCTCTATACCGGTAGGGATGCCTATGCGAAGTATGCGTTTAATCATCTCCGTGCGCCACTCAAGCCTTCGATAATTTCGGATTGAAATTACATTCATCGGATTGGCAATGAGAATGAGGATGATCGTCGAGCCGATGATCCTGCTCAGCAGTGTTGCAAGTCCAGCTCCGGTGACACCCAGTTTGAGACTGAAAATGAAATAGGCGTTACCTATCACATTGACAAGGTTCATGATGATGCTCACCCATAGGTTTACTTTGCTGTTGCCCATTGACCTGAAGAGGGAGGCACAGGCGTTGTAGGTGGCTAAAAAGGGGAGGGATACAAGAATATAGAGGAAATAGGTGGAGCCGTTGGAAAGGACCTGCTCCTCGATCGAGCCGAAGATGAAGCTGATGATTTGACGGCGAAACGGGAGGCACAGCAGCATCATGATGGTTGAGACCACCACCGAGAGCACCAACAACTGCTTTGCAGCACTATTGGCCGATGCATAGTCCTTTCTACCCAGGTACTGACTTGAAACAACAGCACCCCCGGTGGCGAATGCTGCAAATAAAGTGACCACCAAAATGGTGATGGAATCGACCAAACTGATGGCACTTACCGCCTCCTCCCCTGACGAGGCAACCATGACGGTGTCGGCCATGCCGATGGAGACGGCAAGAAATTGCTCGATCACCAAGGGTATGATCAGGGTATACAAAAAGCGGCGGGTGAACATTGGCTCTGACGCCGCTTGCATTGGCTTATTGACTTTCACAAACTGGTCCTCGCCCTATCTTAGGCTGAACACCCAAAGGAGGCAAGCACCTTTGGATCTTTTACTCCTTCGTCAGCAATGCCTCGTCGTTGGCATAGGTCTTGTTCCTTAGATTCTTGAAGAGCCTGACCAGTTCTTCCACGGTGAGATTCGACTTTTCCTCACCCTGGACATCCAGGATGATGGTTCCTTCGTCCATCATGATCAGACGGTTGCCGAAATCAATGGCGAACTGCATATTATGCGTTACCATCAAGGCGGTGAGCTTGTACTCGGCGATAAAGCGCTCGGTGAGGTCCATGACTATCTGGGCATTACGCGGATCGAGGGCTGCGGTATGCTCGTCGAGCAGCAGCATTTTGGGCTTGCTCATGACAGTCATAAGCAGTGTGAGTGCCTGGCGTTGGCCACCGCTGAGGAGCCCGACATTGTCCTTGAGCCTGTCCTGCAGACCAATCAGTTGCAGAAGAGAGCGGAACTGTTCCCGCTTTTCATTGTTGAGGCTTATTCGCAAGCCCTTCATTCCCTTTGTTTCGGCGGTAATCATATTGTCCTCGATGGACATGTTTGCAGCCGTTCCCTTGGTCGGGTCCTGGAAAATGCGTCCGATCGTCATGGCCCGCCTGTATTCCGGGCTGGCCGTCACATCGGTTCCGTCGAAAATGATTTTGCCGTTGGTCACCGGATAGGTTCCGCTGATCAGGTTGAAGAGGGTGGATTTTCCCGAGCCGTTGGAACCGACGACACAGACAACATCGCCTTTGTTCACATGCAGATTGATATTGTCCAAAGCCAATTTCTCGTTGACCGTTCCAGGATAGAATACTTTGGTGATGTTGCTCAAATCAAGCATTGGTGGAATCCTCCTTCGCCTCATGCCTGGCCTGCGACCTTGCAATGGCTTTCTTCTTTGCCCCGGCAGAAGATGCTGCACTCCGGGTCTGTGCAATGAAAAGACTTGCGATGACCAGGATGCCGGTAAGCAACTTGAAGTCATTGGGGGTGATGTTCACCAAATAGCCGTACTTGCGTCCGAAGAACATGAGAGCCTTGTAGATGATCGCTCCCAGAATTGCACGAAGGGTGAGCAATGAGATGCGGTTGGAGGAGAAAAGGAATTCACCGATCATGATTGCGGCCAAACCCTGGACCACCATGCCCTGGCCGAGGTTGGCGTCTGCAAACCCCTGGTACTGGGCAAGAAGTCCGCCCGAGAGAGCGATCAGGCCGTTTGAAAGCCCGATTCCCATCAATTTTAGAACATCGGGATTGATGCCCTGGCTGATTACCATTTGCTCGTTTCCGCCCATGGCCCCCATCGAAACTCCCAAGTCGGTACGGAAGAAAATGTCAATCAACACTTTCACAAACAGTACGACGAGCAGGGTTCCAAGAAGCGCCGCCCATTCGCCGGGAATGGAACTGAAAATTTTTGGGAGCTTGGAGTACATGGTCTCAACCCTGAGGAGGGGGACGTTTGCCTTGTTGCCCAGCACTCTCAGGTTGATGGAATAGAGCATGGTCATGGTAAGGATACCGGCCAACAGACCGGGAATTTTCAGTTTGTTGTGGATTGCCGCCGTTATCATACCGGCGATGACCCCGGAGAGGAATGCGAGCAGCAGTGCTACAAAAATCGGAAAGCCGGCTACAATGCTCATGGTGGCCACTGCAGCCCCGGTGGCTACCGAGCCGTCACAGGTCAGGTCGGCAAAATCAAGAATACGGTAGGAGATGAGAATACCGATGACCATGATCGAAAAGATCAAGCCATCAACAAAAATACCTTCAATCATGTAAAACCCCTTACGCAGAAAAAATCGCCGGTCTTCTACAAGTCCGGCGATTACTAGTCCAGCCATATCTACTGACTGATTTTCTTTCCGTCCTTGATGAGCACAGCAGCACCATCCTGCAGCGACTGCGGAATAGTATAGCCAAGCTTCTTGGCGGTATCAAGATTGAACCACAGTTCAAACTTGGTCGGATCGGTGATATAGACGGTTCCAATCGAGCCTGCCTCTTCACCCTTGAGTATCCTCTCGATGACCTTGCCGGTCTCGATGCCGATGCTGTAGTAGTCGAAGCCCCATGCAATCATGGCATTCAACCCTTCAATACCACTGGGATCGGCACTGAAGAGCACCTTGTTGGCCTTGGTGGTGACATCATCGACCGAAGCAAGTGCGCTGATGACTGCGTTGTCGGTGGCGATGTATATGGCATCGACACGGTCGATGATCGACTGGGCGGCCATTTTGACTTCGCTGGAATTGCTGATCGCGCTTGTAACGAATTCAACACCGTACTTCTGGCAGGCGGCTTTTGCCATTTCCATGAGGACCACGCCATTGGCTTCACCTGAAGCGTAGATGTTGCCGATGCGCTTGGCTCCGGTTATGTCGATCAAGAGCTTGATCTGCTCATCGACCGGGTTCTTGTCGGAAACACCGGCGATATTTGCGGCCACCAATCCAGCCTCATCGGCATCGGTGACGGCACTGAATACGACCGGGGTGCCGGAAGAGACGGGGAAAACCTGGGCAAGGGCCTGAGCTGAGGGAGTTGCAATGCCTACTGCAACATCGACCTTGTCGCTCTTGAACTTTTGAGCGATGGAGGAGGCGGTTGAGATGTCCCCATTGGCATTCTGCAAGTCGAAGGAGACCGACAGTCCGGTGGTGGCAAGGTGATCCATCAAGCCTTTCTCGGCAGCGTCGAGAGCTGGATGGGGGAGAAGCTTTGAGACTCCAATCTTGTACGTAGCGCTTGCTTTGGCTTCGGTCTGCCCTGCAGCAAAGATGCTGAGAGTCAGAAGGAGAACGAGAGCAAGGGTGAGCAGAGAGCGGCGTGTGATGTTCATCTGATTTCCTCCAAAACAGGTAATCCTTTTCGTTTGCAAAACTATAGCCTTATTTTTATCATTTGTAAATCAGGTTATGCAAATTGCGGAATATTAATTCATAGATTATGCATTCGGTATGATCGGATGTTGTGTATTCGAACATCGAAATGATAAAGAAAGGAGCCTGCCCCGATAAGGCAGGCTCCAAACAAGGAGTATGAACGTTACTCTCGTAGTGTCTTTTTCCCGTTCTGGACCAGCACCTTGGCTGAATCAAGCAAGTCCTCGGGGATGCTGATGTTCAGCTTTTTCGCAGTATCGAGGTTGAACCAGAGCTCAAACTGAGCGGGATCGTCAAAGAATACCGTTCCGATATCCCTGGGTTTCTCGCCCCTGAGGATTCTTTCGACCACCTTGCCGGTCTCCACGCCGACCGTATAGTAGTTGAAACCCCAACTCATGAGGAAATCGATGCCGTCGCTGCTGGTGGTATCGGTATTGAAGAGAGGTATGCCCGCTTTCATGCAGACTTCGCTGACCGAGGGGATTGCGCTGACAACGGTGTTGTCGATGGCGACATACATGGCATCAACTCGTCCTACGATCGACTGTGCGGCCATTTTCACTTCGCTGGAGTTGCTTACCGCTGCACCGACGAAGGTGACATTGTTGTCTGCACATATAGTCTTCGCCAGTTCCATCTGGGCAACGCCGTTGGCTTCGCTGCTGGTGTAGATCATTCCAAGCGTCTTCGGCTTCACGATTCGAAAGTATGTTTCAAGCTGGAGCTTCAACGGATTGAGGTCGGAGATGCCTGCAATGTTCGTGTCCTCGGTTTTGTCGTAATTGATTACCAGACCGGCTGCCAACGGATCGGTTATCGCCCCGAATACGACCGGCTTGTCAGTGATGACCTGGGCCAAGGCCTGGGCTGGCGGGGTGGCGATGCCGATCACCAAATCCTTGTTGTCACTCTTGAACTTCTGGGCGATTGCGATTGCTGTTGCAATATCGCCATTGCAGTTCTGCAGGTCGAAGCTGAACTTCATGTCGGTGCCATTGAGGTAGTCCATGATTCCCTGTTCAATGGAGTCGAGAGCCGGATGACTTACCATTTTGGAAATTCCGATTGCATATCCGCTTGTGGTTTCCGTGGTTGGCTGGGAGAACAACAGTGGAGCGGCGATCAGAAAACAGACGATGAGCGAAACGATTTTACGGTTCATGGGGTTTCTCCTTACGTGTTGGTGTTACTATACAGAGAAACGAATGAAAGCGCAAGTATCTATGCATAGAAACATAGATTTTTTATGAGTTGGAATCGGGCTTAGTACGCATGCTTCTGAGAAAGAGGAGGTTCCCAATAATCAAATCCGACTTCCACCACAGTTTTGCAACAGACCACTGCTCAGGGTACTCTCCCCAAGTAGGTTCCCGACCTCCGTCACCGGTGGTATCCTCGGTGCACCCCCACCAAGGGGCAGAGTCCCATCAAAAGAGGCTCCGCTTTCCAGATAGGTGAGTTTGCCTTGGACGACCGGATGGGTGATGAGTAGGGTTCCCTGCATCGGCTTCCCAACCCCAACCGAAGCCTCCATCCTTGTTCTGAAAGGCTCACGGTCGTACAGCGGTTTTTCCTTCTCCAGAAAAAACCTCCCCGGAGGGAGGCTTGCCTGTATTGATGCGGAAATTAGAGGATGTCGTCCTCATCCAAGTCATCGAATTCATCTTCTTCCTCGAAGAATTCGTCCTCGAATGACTCATCGCCCTCGACCATGAAACCATCGTCGAGCAATTCATCTTCCTCTTCCTCATCATCAAGGATCTCATCGTCGTCATCTCCGAAATCAATCACTTCCGGAGCATCGTACAGATCAGCCAGATAGGCGTCTTCCTCGTCCTCAAGCTTACTGAAATAACGATCTTCCTCATCATCGAGCTCATCTTCTTCCTCACGGTATTTCGCCATGCCGGTACTCCTTGAAATCGTATTGGATTCCCACTGATTACAACATAAGAGAAGGTGGTACTGTTGTCAATTGTTTCTGTGGTTATGGACAGCATTCCTCCACACTGGTATCATGGGCCATGATGCAAGCAAAGCTGTATTTGGCCGTACCCTGCGGCGATCCGGCGGGCATTGGCCCTGAGATAGTATTGAAGGCGATGAAGACGGCACAGCTGCCGGCCGAGGTGGGTCTGATCGTCATCGGAGACGCTCCGGTTTTCTCCAAGCTGGCTGCCGACTTGGACTTGAAAGCCGATTTCGATTCAGTTGTCAGCAACCAAGAGCTCCTGGAGCAGGCGATGGCAGGGGGAAGCCGGAAGATTCTCTACACCCAAAACATTGTGGACATGAACCATTTCGCCTACGGCCAAATCAGTGCCATGTGCGGCAGGGCAGCTTATGCATCCGCCCAAACCGCTGTGCAGTTGGTTCAGAGAGGGTATGCAAAGGCTGTGGTGACGCCTCCCTTGCACAAGGAAGCATTGAGAGCTGCTGGAATCGAGCATATCGGATATACCGAAATCCTTTCCGCGCTTACCCACACGAAAAAAGCAATAACGATGTTCGATACCATGGGCTTGAAAATCTTTTTCCATACCCGTCATCTTTCACTGCGGCAGGCATGCGATGCCGTCACCAAGGACAGCCTCCTTGAAACCATAATCACCTGTGACAGGATCACCAAAAGCAGTCCTGCCTTCGACCTGAGCCTGAGCCTCGCCGTAGCCGGCCTCAATCCCCATAGCGGGGAGCATGGCCTGTTTGGCGATGAGGAGCTGGTGAGCATCGAGCCGGCAATCCTGGAGGCCCGAAGCCGCGGCATTGATGTGGTTGGACCTATTGGTGCGGATTCTGTCTTCTATCAGACGCGCATGGGCAAATACCGGGCGGTGATTTCGCTCTATCACGATCAAGGCCACATCGCCGCCAAGACATATGATTTCAACCGGACCATCTCCATCACCTGGGACCTTCCCTTTTTGAGGACCAGTGTTGACCATGGGACGGCTTTTGATATTGCCGGAAAAGGTCTGGCTGATGCGAGCGGGATGGTACGGGCGTTGGAAGTAGCAGCCTCCTATACCTGCAACTAACGAGGAGAAAGTATGAGAATTGCAAGCAAGGTTCTGATTGTTGCCTCAATGGTGGTTTTCCTCACCTCATGTGCCACGTCGATTACCGTCAGGCATTTGGTTCCCGGCGAGGTGGACCTCAGCGCTGCAAGAAACATTGCCGTTGCTTCAACCTCTCCCTATACGTTTCCGTACGGACGTCCGCTCAGCCCCTGGATCAGCGGGCTCAGCGAAACAGATTTCACTCTTTCCAGCGGTTATGATGCAAACCTTGCCTCCAGTGTTGCCGCATCGGCTTCGCGCATGCTGCTGGATGCGGTGCAGAGTACCGCGTACTTCACCGTTCTCAGCCCGGAGGTCACCGATGCGTACATGACCCTCTCCAAGGTGGGGGAGAATACCTTTGCCATGCTCAAGGCAAAAGGCATGCAGGCACTGCTTTCCAGCACCATCTCCTATATGGATGTGGATGAGCAGGTGGTGGGCAGGGATGTAAAGACGTTTGTCACCGAGGACGTCGGTCCTGCACCGGCAGTCAATATAAAAAGCTATGAGAAAGTAACGTCGCGTGAGTACTTTTTGGTGCAGAAGGCAACCCTGACTCTGACGTATACGATCTCCGACCTTTCCAGCGGAGCCATTCTGCTCTCTCGCTCGTTTACGGGAAAAGAGGACCAGGAGACAAAAATCGGGGTACGGACCTATGATGCCGGCGCTCCAGGCGGATATCGTGATGAGAGAAGGTATACCAGCGGGTATGCCCCGTCATTCAAGCCTATGTTTGAGAAAATTCTTCGCTCCTTCTCGGCGACCATCTCCAAGCAACTGGCTCCTTCCTGGCAGACCAAGCGGCTTACCCTGATGAGCAACAAGCCCAAGCTTGAGGCGGCCAAGGATGCCTACAAGCTAGCCGAGCGTGGTTCGTATGAGGCTGCCTATCGACAGTTTTTCTCGTTGTATGAGATGAACGGTCATATTGCCAGCGGGTACAACGCCGCTTTGCTGCTTGAGGCGATGGGCAGGTTTGCTGAGGCCGTCGACCTGATGAACGATGTGTACAACAGGTCGGGTTCGCGCCAAGCGTATGCCGCCCTGTTGGATATGCAGGAGGCAAAGAGCCAAAGCGAGAAGGCCCAAAGGCAGATCAGCGGGGAAAGCGCCTTGGATGGACAGGGTGTGATGATGATGCAGTATGTGGTTATGGAGTAACTGATGGGAAGGGCGATGGTATTGGTCTATACAGGGGATGGAAAGGGGAAGAGTTGTGCTTCAATGGGCCAGCTCTTCCGCGCTCTCGGCCATGGCGCCCGATGTGCCGTAGCCCAGTTCATCAAACAGGACCCCGAAATCCTGAACAGTGGTGAATACAAGAGTGCGTTGCAGCTGGGCGTCACCTGGAAACAGTTTGGGGCCGGGTTCACATGGGAAGGGGAGAATGACAAGCTGAATGCCGAGCTCGCCAAGCGTGGATGGGAGCAGGTCAAGCGCTGGATTTCTGCATCGGCTTTTGATCTGATAGTTCTTGATGAATTCACCTACACCCTTGCTTTGGGCTATCTGGATACCGAAGAGGTGTGCACGTGGATTGCCGATCATCGGAGCAAGGAGGGCTTTCCTCATCTGGTCGTCAGCGGCCGCAACGCCCCGAAAGCCCTTGTCGACTTGGCGGACATGGTCAGTGAAATTCATCAGGTAAAGCATCATTTGCAGCAATCAGGCAGAAAAGCGGAAGCAATGATTGAGTTTTGATGTCCTAATTCGCAAGTGAGCTCCTTTTTTCCTTTCACATTTTTGTGATTCCGGATATAATCAGCCAGAGGAGTTTCCTATGGCACTTTGTGATTTCCATTGTCATCTGCTTCCACTCATCGATGACGGCTATGTTACCAAAGAACGCTTTTCCCGCATGCTCCAGCTCTATTTGGAGAACGGGATTACCAGCATTGCCTTCACCCCTCATATCTACAACCCGTATGTGTCGACCAATATCGCTGATTTGCGCCATACCTTTGCCTGGGCGCAGGGTGAGGCTGCCAAGCAAGGCATCACCACCTATTTAGGCAGTGAACTCTATGTAGGCGATCAGGAGCATCTTGCCTGTGTGCCTATAGCCGGCAAGTACGCCCTGCTGGAGTTCGGCCTCTCCCTTCCTCCTGCCCGATTGCTCGGGCGCATAGCCGCTCTAGCCTCTCAGGGTCTGGTTCCCATCCTGGCCCATGTGGAACGATATCGATGGCTTGAGCCTGAGAGCACCATGCTCTCGGAGTTGCTGAAGCTCGGCTGTCTTTTGCAAACCAATGTGGAGGCGGTGGAGAATGGGGATTCGCTTCCGTATCTGAAACGTGATTTGATTGACCTCGTTGCGACGGACAATCATGGGGATGAAACGCTTCCCTTACGCTTGGTCCAATGCCTGAATGCTTGGCCCGCAGTGTACGAGAAGATGGAAACACTTTTGTAATTCAGCCTGAAAACAGGTGAGTGAGGAGGTAGCGCATGCTGCTGGATATGACAATAGCGAACTTCAAGTCCGTGAAGTCGGCTCAGACGATTTCGTTTGAGGCAGTCAAGGACAACCGTTTTCCCGAATCGAAGGTTGTGCCGGTGACCGATACATTGAGGATAATCAAGACTGCCGCCATCGTGGGGCCCAATGGGGCGGGAAAGAGCTCGTTTGTCCGTGCTCTGGAAGCGCTGAAGGGTATTGTGTGTGCCGCACATGATACGGAGAATCCACTTCAGATTCTCAGCGGTACATCGTTTGCCTATTCGGAGGAGAAGGGTCAGCCTGCCACCATCATCATCCGTGTCCTTCTTGGCAAGGATGAACAGAGCCAATTGCCGTTGATTGCTCAGTATACTTTGGTGGCAGACAGGGAGAAGGTGTTCGAGGAGTCGCTTTACAACTTGATTGGTCGGTCGAAGAAGCTGATGTTCGAGCGCAAGCTTGATGAAGGCGCCCTGCTGCTCGATGATGTCAAGCTTACCTACACCTATCGTTGGGGCAAGGCCTACCGCGGTGAGAAGAAACGCTTGGTCGACAAGGTGGATGAGAAACACTCCTATCTTGCAGCTTCAGCCGAAAAAGGCAGTGAGACTACCGGGCCGCTGTACACATGGTTCAATGAAAGCCTGCACCTGCTTCCCATGGGTGTTTCCAACATCAGTGAGAAGTACCTGATCAGTCAACTCACCGAGCACCCCGATTGGGTCCAACAGCTGATCAACTTCCTGTGGAGCGTCGACATCACCGACATCCGGGACATTCGGGTCAAGGATGATCGTCTTATCTTCATCCATACCAACGTTACCCAGCACTATGCCTCTTTCTTCAGCTTGGAGAGCTTGAGCCTCAGAAGGCTGTGTTTGATCGGCGTGGCGTTCTTCGAGAGTTTCACCAAGCCGAAAACCCTGATCATCGATGACTTCGGCATGCTGCTTCACCCCGATGTACTGTGCCATATCGTCGAGATATTCGAATCCGGCAATGCAGCATGCAATTCACAGATGCTGGTTGTAGACTGCAACCCTTCGTTGCTCAGGCCGGGATTGCTCAGGCGTGACGGTGTGTATTTTGCCGAAAAGAACAGTGAAAGCGCCACAGTCTATTTCAGCTTGGCGAATTTCAAGTATTCGCGCGCCAAGGACAAGACGCAGAACCAATACATGAACGGTGCGTTCGGTGCCCTTCCGATTCTTTCGGAGTTCTGTTTCATCGATGCAAACAAGGATAAGGAGGAGTAATCATGGCACGCAAACGAATTTCCCAGCAGCCCCGCCAAACCATTCTTTTGGTGACGGCTTCGGAGGCGGAGGCCCTCTATTTCTCCCAGATGCGCAAGGACTGCCGCTACTCCAATATGACGGTCGTTTGGGAGCAGGGGTACAAGGACCTCTCCAATCTGATTACTATCGCAAGCAAGATGCGCAACAGCGGCAACTTCAGCTGTGTCTGGGTTGTCTTTGGTTTTGCCGATCTCGGGGTCAAGCCCGAGCAGGTCTCGGAATTGCTGGGACTTGCCGAGCAGAAGAAAGTCAAGCTTGCATGGAACAATCCTTCCTTGCCGCTGTGGTACCTGTTGCACCTGCAGGTCCCCAAGGGTTTTGTGCAGGATCCAAAGATGATCGAGTCTGCTCTTGCCAAGCAGTTTCCCTCGTTCACCAGCGATGCCTCATATCTGCTGGGAGAGGGGATGAACCTTCATCTGCGATTGTATTCAGCCAAGTCGAAGGCCGCCGTCAATGCCAGTGCCTACAACTCGTTGGTGGCTGGCAAGCAGGGTTTGCCTCCGACCAATATCGTTGCCATGCTCAATGACATCACCGATATTTGCGGACTGGCGGATCTTACGCACAACCAGAAACAACTTGGCCTGAACAAGAAGAACGGGTGACGGCCGGTGAATGGAATCCTGCTGCTTGTCTACATGCTTGCCTTTGCTCTGGGTTCTATGACCTTGGCCTTGGCCATTGTCTATCGGATTGCCAACAAGCAGAGGTGGGCGACGTATTTCATCATCTGTCATGCATCCCTGTTGGGATGCATGATGCTGATGGCCTTGCAAGTGCTCTCGAGCATGTATCTCTCGGGCTTGGTCTACGACATAATAACCTACAGCGTAGCCTTTGTTGTAATCGCCGATCTTACCTTTCTCATCGTCTTCATCCCGTACTTCACCACCTGGGTGATCGCCCACCCTTGGAGACAGCCGTATAAGGGCTTGTTCTATGCCCTGGCTCTTGTCTATCTGATGTTGGGTATCAGTCGTGAAATCTGGCAGAAACCGATTGCCGACCAGTTGATGCTGATTTTGTTCGTATTTGTCATTACTTTCTGTCTGTCGGTGACCCTGAAAAACATCAATTCCATTGCAAATAAAACGGCCAGGACTTCGGCCATCTCAATCATAATAGTCAGTGCCTCGATGGTACCGGCCATCCTGCTCGCCCTGATATTCCCCTCGCTCAAACCGCTTTTGTTCGGAATCTATTTCCTGGCGCTCTCGATCACCATCATGACGTTCCTGTTCATGGAGTTTGTGCGGTTGGGAAGGTCCGAGGTGGTCAAGAACAAAGAGCTTGTTTTGGAGGACCTGGAGGAGTACCATATCACCGAGCGGGAGTTTGCAGTCATCCGCCTGATAAGCCAAGGCCTTACCAACAAGGAAATTGCAAGCCAGCTTGGCATTAGTGCGAATACGGTGAACAATCATGTGGCGAATATTTATGGGAAAACCCAGGTAAGGAGCCGCATCGACCTTTTAAATCTGCTGAAGCAGAGTTGGTAGGAGACAGCATGCACATAACCTATGATATTCCCGACTTTACCGAGCATCATTATCAGGATAAGGCGCCGGTGAGAAAAAGTGCTAGGCCATGGGCGATGATTCATGAGGATGCGGTGGGGAAAGCCGTTTTGTTGTGCCATGGATACACCGGCTATCCAGGCGAGCTCATCCGTCCGGGCATAGATTTGTTTGCCGCCGGCTTTGATGTGTATTGCCCCCGCTATCCAGGACATGGGACCTGCAGCAACGATTTTCTGGCCAGCAGGGCTGAGGATTGGATTGGCACTGCGTATGATGCATTTGCCTATCTCGCCCAACGCTACGAGCATGTATCGGTGGTGGGACACTCGATGGGAGGGGCGATTTCAACCATCATATCTGATGCTTTTGATGCAGACACCCTCGCCCTGCTCGCACCTGCTTTGGTCATCCCTTCGCTTCCTGTGATGCAAGTCAGGCTGCTCAGGCATGTGGTTCGACGCAAGAAAGTCGACTGGCAGCCGGACCCTGACTACCATTTCTACTACGAAGGCGATGCTGATGACGATGCATTCTTGGGCTCGGAGTACTGGTCGTACCAGTATCCAAAACTGCTGTGGGAGCTTGAGCGAGTCAGACGGCAGGCGGTGGCCTGCATCGACCACCTGGCTGCCGATACCCTCTCGATCAGCGGCGGGCGTGATGCAACCATCCCCCAGGAAGCCTCGATTTTGGTGACCAGCAAGCCAAAAGGGGTGAACAAGCATCTGCATATCGAAGAGGCAGGGCACCTGATGCCCTACGACAAGAATATCGATGCTCAGAATGAGGCGATGGCTGCCGTGGTTGCTTGGATGGATGGCAGGCGCTAGGCGCGAACCAAATACTCGTAGAGAGCGGAAATCTTGTCACAGATGTTTACCACCACGCTCTCCTTGTACCTTGGCAGGGCCGGGGTCTTGGGAAACATATGCTTGGTGATGATATCCTCTTCCAATGCGTTTACAGGAAAATATGTCTTGGCATTTGACAATGCAATGAAAGGGTGTTCCTTTCCATGCGTGGAACGTTTTGCATCATGTTCTTTTCTCTGTCGCCAATCATAGAGGAAAAAATCGTGCAGCAGGCCGCCACGGGCTGCCGCTTGATAGTCCAGGCCCAACGCCTTGCTTATCCGAAACGAGAGGTAGGATACACGCCGGGCATGGTCGTAGATATGATTGGTATGATGACGGAACTTTTTGAGCTTGAGAAATTCTTCGTGCTGAAGGATGTCCTCGACCAACAAGGCGTACTGGGTCCGCAAAAGCTCGGTTGCCGGCCTCTGGATGGCATAGGCGAAGAGCAGGGAAAAAAGAGAGAAAAGCAACAGCAGCAATTCGATGGGGAACAGGTCGAAAAAGCTTGTTATGCTGAGAAACCGGGATGTATAGAAGGTGGCAAAAAGTCCTAACGGAAGTTTGAAAAGCTTGGCAAGTTGGGTGTTCCCTCCTGCCAGGAAGGCTGGTAAAGCGTCGGGTATCAGGATGGTCCTCCAAAGGTCAATTGAGTGTACGGTATCGAAATAGCCGGGTATGGTCAAGAAGGATGGCACTTTTTTTTCTTGGCATGGACAACTGTATGAATCAGGTCGTGGTTGACCCTTCCTTGTGTTGCTATAATCTTTGTTTTACGGTACAACAGTACCATTGAGAGGAGTATATCCTGATGGAAGTGAGAGTACGCTATGCTCCCTCTCCGACCGGTCTTCAGCATATCGGTGGAGTGAGGACAGCTTTGTTCAATTATTTCTTTGCCCGCGCGAACGGAGGCAAATTCATTCTGCGAGTCGAGGACACTGACCGCGAACGGTACAGTGACGAGTTCTTGCAGGACCTGTATGACACGCTGTCCTGGCTGGGCATTGCTTGGGACGAAGGCCCCATCGTGGGCGGACCCTGCGGTCCCTACATCCAAAGTGAGCGCTTTGATCTGTATCGCAGCTACGCCGAGCAACTCGTGCGCGACGGCAAGGCGTATTATTGTTATTGCACACCCGAACGGCTGGAAGCGGTCCGCCTCAGGCAGCAAGAAGAGAAGAGCGAGATTCAGGGGTATGACCGGCACTGCCGCAACCTAAGTGAGGCAGAGCGTTCGGAGTATGTGAAGCAGGGAATACAGCCTGTCATTCGACTCAAGGTTCCCACCGATGGAAAGACGACCTTTCACGATGTGCTGATGGGTGATATCACCCGGCGCAATCGTGATGTCAGCCCTGACCCGATACTGCTGAAGAGCGACGGCTTTCCCACCTACCACTTGGCAAACGTCATTGATGACCACCTGATGGGCATCACCCATATCATGCGCGCCCAAGAGTGGATTCCCTCAGGTCCGCTGCATATCCTGCTGTACGAAGCATTCGGATGGGAGCCTCCGATGTATTGCCACCTGCCGATGGTGATGGGCAAGGACGGACAGAAGCTTTCCAAGCGTCATGGTTCCACCTCGGTACGTGATTTCAAGGAAAAAGGGTATCTGCCGGAAGCTTTGATAAACTATGTCAGCATGGTCGGTTGGTCGTATGATGGACAGCGTGAGTTCTTCAGCAAGGAAGATCTTGAACAGGTTTTCAGCCTGGAGAAGATCAACAAGGCTCCCGGAGTTTTCGACTACAAGAAGCTCGATTGGTTCAACGGCCAGTACATCCGACAAAAGAGCGACGAGGAGTTGATGGCATTGTTGCTGCCCTATATGACCAAGGCTGGATTTTTACCTTCCAACCCATCTGAAGCAGAACGGGCAAAGCTGCTCAATCTCACCAAGGTGGTGAAGGAGCGCTTGAAAGTCCTCAGTGATGTGGTTGATTTGACCCGGTTCCTCTTCGAGGAGCCGAAGTACGAGGATGTGAACTTGTTCGCTGCAAAGGGTGTTGAGCTTGAAGTCGCACTAGCAGCTCTCGATCGTGCCTATGCAATCCTGAGGCAAGGTTTCGAAGAGCATGAGAGTCATGAGGCCACCGAACAGAAGCTTACCGATTTGGCAAGTGAGATGGGCCTGAAGATCAACGGGGTGTTCATGCCCCTGAGGGTGGCCTTGACCGGAAGCACCGTCAGCCTTCCTTTGTTTGATTCCATTGGCCTGCTTGGGCAGGAAGTGACGTGTGCACGCATTGAAAACGCATTGGCTTTATTGAAGAGAGAGGTATGATACATGGCAGAAGTAACGATGGACAAGATTGTCTCTTTGTGCAAGCGACGTGGATTTATTTTCCAGTCGAGCGAAATCTACGGTGGATTGAACGGTGCCTATGACTACGGTCCGCTGGGTGTCCAGCTGAAGAACAATATCCGCGATTTCTGGTGGAAGGAGATGACCCAGATCCATGATGACATTGTGGGGCTTGATGCTTCCATTCTCATGCATCCCCGTGTTTGGGAGGCAAGCGGCCATGTTTCGAATTTCAGCGATCCCATGGTTGACTGCAAGCAGTGCAAGAGCCGGTTCCGTGCCGACCAGATCGACCTCAAAGGTGCATGCCCGACCTGCGGGACAAAAGACAGCTTCACCGAGCCGAGGAACTTCAACCTGATGTTCTCCACCCATATCGGGGCGAACGCCGATGCAAGCTCCATTGTCTATCTTCGCCCTGAAACAGCCCAGGGCATCTACGTGGACTTCAAGAACGTAGTTTCCTCCAGCCGGGTCAAGATACCCTTCGGCATCGCCCAAGTCGGTAAAGCCTTCCGCAATGAGATCACCACCAAGAACTTCATTTTCCGTTCCTGCGAGTTCGAGCAGATGGAGATGCAGTGGTTCTGCAAGCCCGGCAGCGATGAACATTGGTTCAGCTACTGGAGAGAGCAGAGAATGGCTTTCTATCACAAGATGGGCATCAAGCCGAGCAGCCTCAGATGGCACCAGCATGGTCCTGATGAACTTGCCTTCTATGCAAAGGATGCCTACGACATCCAATTCCTCTTCCCCATGGGGTGGCAGGAGCTTGAAGGCGTGCACAGCCGCACCGATTACGATCTCACCCAGCACCAGACTTTCAGCGGCAAGGAGATGACCTATCTCGATCCCGAGTCGAATGAGCGGTACATCCCCTATGTGGTGGAGACCTCTGCCGGTCTTACCAGAAATGTGCTGATGGCCCTCAGTGATGCCTATGATGAGGAAGAGCTGGAAGGCGGTGATGTGAGAACCGTTCTGCATTTCCATCCCCTTCTTGCTCCGGTCACCGTGGCAGTCCTTCCCTTGGTCAAGAAGGACGGGATTGCCGAGTTTGCTTCCAAGCTGGAACGCGGGCTGCGCGATGACTTTTCCACCTTCTACGATGTGAGCGGGGCCATCGGCAGGCGCTATCGCCGCATGGATGAGATTGGAACCCCGTACTGCGTAACCGTTGATTATCAAACCCTTGAGGACCAGACGGTAACCTTGCGCTTGCGCGACAGCATGGAACAAGTACGAGTAGCCATTACAGACCTGGTAGCCGCCATCAAGCAGGCGACCAAGGAGTACAAGCGGGTGGAGCGGTAAGATGAATACAGCACTTCAGACTTTGATCGACCGTGGGTTTGTCAAGGCATGTACCGATTTTGATGCGCTCAGCGATCTGATGGACAAAGAGAAGATCACCTTCTACGTCGGGGCCGACCCGACAGGCAGGAGCCTGCATATCGGGCACATGGTGCCGTTCTTTGCGATGCACCACCTGCAGAAGGCAGGGCACAATCCCATCGCCTTGGTCGGCGGTGGAACTGCGATGATCGGCGATCCGTCGGGCAAGACTGAGATGCGCAAGATGCTCACCCCCGAGCAGGTGCAGGAGAACTGCAAGTCCATCAAGGCCCAACTGGGTACGGTGGTGGACTTCTCCGAGCATCCCAAAGATGGGATGGGCAAGGCGATCATGCTCAACAATGCCGATTGGCTGACTGATTTGAACTATATCACCTTCCTTCGCGATATCGGGCGGCATTTTTCGGTCAACCGCATGCTGTCTTTTGAATCATACAAGCAGCGGCTCGAACGAGGACTTTCCTTCATCGAGTTCAACTACCAGCTGCTGCAGTCCTACGACTTCTATATCCTCAACCAGGAGCATGGATGCAAGCTGCAGATCGGCGGGGATGACCAGTGGGGCAACATCGTCAGCGGTATTGAGTTGATCCGCAGGATGAACGGGGCACAGTGCTACGGCCTGACCTTCAATCTGATCACCCGCAGCGACGGGCACAAGATGGGAAAGAGTGAGAAGGGAGCGGTGTTCCTCGATCCCGAGCTCTTCAGCCCTTACGACTTCTACCAGTACTGGCGCAATGTAAACGACGACGATGTAATCAAGTTCCTCAAGCTGTTCACCTTCCTTCCGTTGGAGGAAATCGCCGAGTATGAGAAGGATGGGGTGAACATCAACGATGCCAAGGAGCGGCTTGCCTACGAGCAGACCAAAATCATCCATGGCGTTGAGGAAGCCGAGAAGGCTAGAGTTGCCGCCAAGGCCATGTTCAAGGGTGCAAACCTCGGCCAGGAAGGAAGGGAAGGCATGCCCTCGATTACCATCGAAGCCTCCGAACTTGAAAGCGGCATTCCGGTACTGGACCTGTTCAGCCGCACAGACCTTGCCGCCACCAACAGCGATGCCCGCAGATTGGTGACCGGCGGCGGGGCCTGGATTGGTGATAAGAGGATTGACGATCCCAGGACTGTGATAGATAAAACATACTTGGATGCTTTTGGGGAGCTGATCCTCAGGGCGGGCAAGAAGCGGTACTTCCGAATCATCATAGCGTAGATTACAAAGGGAGAGGGGGGAAACCCCCTTTCTTCATAGGGAGATAGTGTATATGAAACGTTTGGTTAGTGTTCTTCTGGCAATCATGATTGTCACCTTCAGCTTGGGTGCCCAAGCAGTTGGTGAGACGTCGACTTCTCCAGCCTTGGAGGTTCAGTTTGGTGTCATGACAGGGCCCACCGGTTTCTCTTCGGTTGCCTTGACCCTCAATGAGGGTAAAATAAGTGACACGGTGCACGTCAATATGATTGTGTTCCCCTCTCCGAATGAAGTCATCGCACGACTTGCCAACGGCGAGCTGGATTTTGCCAGCCTGCCTACCAATGTGGCTGCAAATCTGTACAACAAAGGCGTCAAGGTCAAGCTTGCCGCCGTCATCGGCAACGGCATGCTCAGCGTACTTTCCAGCGACGATTCAATCACTGACGTTCAGGATCTCCTGGGAAAAACCGTGCATGTTCCCGGCTCAGGATCGACTCCCGACCAGATGAGCCAGCTTTTGCTGAAGCAGGCAGGGCTTGAGGCCGGAAAGGATGTCATTCTTGACTATTCGGTGGCAGCTCCCGCCCAGCTGGCCCAGCTGGTCATAGCCGGCAAGGTCTCCCTTGCCGTACTTCCCCAGCCGTTTGTCTCCATGATTCTGAACCGCAGCCCGAATGCCCGCGAGGTTTTGGATGTGCAGGACATGTATCACCAGCTTTCAGGTTTCCAGAGTTATCCGATGAGTGTGCTTGTAGTGTCCCAATCCTTTGCAAAGAACCACCCGCTCGCCTTGGCGGCGGTGCTCAAGGCGTATGAGGAATCGGTTGCATGGGTCAATGCCGACCCGAAGGCAGCCGGTCAGGCCATCGAGGCTGCAGGCATCATGGCAAGCGCCATGGCGACCCCTGCAATTCCCTTCTGCAACTTGGTCTTTGTTCCCAGCCAGGAAGCGAAAGCCGATGTGCAAGCATATTTTTCCTTCCTCCACGGCTTCAATCCGGCATCCATTGGTGGTACCATTCCTTCTGACGATTTGTATCTGTAAAGGATGAGTCGATGCATTCGGTCAAGCGTGGTCTGATTCTCTTTCTCTCATCGGCTTTGCTGCTTTTGGTATGGCAGCTTGGCTCGGTTGTGCTTGATAGTCAGATTCTGCTTCCTGGGCTCGGACCTGTCTTTTCCGCCCTGATGGAGCTGGTGCAGGGCGGGCCGTTTTTTGCAAACGTGTTTGCCACCATCATCAGGGCCTTGCAGAGTTTTGTGATCATCGTTGCCAGTGCAACGGTGATCGGTCTGCTTGGTGGGAAGTTTCCCCTGTTTTCCGTCGCCCTCAAGCCTTTTGTTACGGTACTCAAGGCAATTCCGGTGATGAGCATCATCCTGCTGGCCTTCATTTGGTTCACCAGTGGAACGGTACCCCTCTTCTCCGCCTTCTTGATGGGCTTTCCTGTCATGTACGTGCAAATTGAGGGAGGCGTTCGGCAGATGGACAAGAGCTTGGATGAGATGTGTCGCCTCTATGACATCCGGGGCAGGGACAAGCTCTTTCACTACACGATTCCGTCCCTCCTGCCGTTTTTTATCATCGGTTCACGTTCAGCTCTTTCCATGGTCTGGAAGGTGGTAATCGCAGCCGAAGTGCTTACCGTTCCACGCTTCGGGGTGGGAGCGCGGATGCAGCTTGCCCAAGTCCAATTGGAGACTGATAAGGTACTTTCCTGGACCTTGCTGGCAGTCCTGCTGACCGCTGTATTTGATTTGCTCTTTGATGCCTCCGTCTGGGCTCTGGGAAAGCTGAAGAAGCGCGTCGATAGGGGGAGGGCGATATGCAATTCCAAAACATAAGCAAATCATATGCTCAGAATTGCATTTTTGATTCGTTCAATCTGGAGATTGAAAAATGTACGATTCTGTCGGTGGTAGGTCCCTCGGGCGAAGGGAAGACGACCTTGCTGCAGATTGCAGCCGGCTTGGTCGAGGTGGATGGCGGAAGGGTCATCAAGGAAGCACAGGAGGAGGGGAGTATCAGTTACCTGTTCCAGGAGCCGCGCCTGCTTCCCTCCAGCACCGTTTTCAGCAATGTTGAACTTGCCCTGCGAGCCTTTGTGTCCAGCAGAGTGGAGCGGGAAGCGGTCGTGCTGCACTATCTTGAGATGGTTGGCTTGTCGGACAGTGCCTGCCTGTATCCAGCCCAGCTTTCGGGGGGCATGCGCCAACGGGTGGCAATTGCCCGCGCTTTCGCCCATCCTGCGAAGTTGATGCTGCTGGACGAACCGTTTCAGAGCTTGGACATCAAACTCAAGGTCACTCTGCTCAATGCTTTCATCCGTCTTTGGGAGGAGAACCCGAGAACTACGCTGTTCGTGACCCATGACCCCAAGGAGGCGATCCTGCTTGGAGATGCAGTCTGCTGTCTGGGCAATCCAAAAAAACCCTTGCTCTACCAAAAAATACATATTCCCCGCAAAGCGAGGAATATCGGTGATCAGACATTGTTGGCTGTGGAAGCCTCATTGGTGCAGGCTTTGGTCAGCCTCTAGAGTTCCACCTTCCACAATCCATGCAGATTGCAGTACTCATACACGGCAACGGCCTTGTCGTCGTCAAGGGCGAAGGTTGCATGAGGCTTTCCATCGACAGGAAGACTTTTGCGCATGCCGCCCTTCTCGGTCTGGACATAGATGAAGGCGATGTGGTGTTCCTTGGTCATCGGATGGTCCACCGATCCCACGTTCACTTCAAGCCTGTTGCCTTCAATTTTTACAACAGGAACGTGCTTTTCCTTGGCAGCATCAACGGTATTTGCCTTGAGAACAATCATCTCCTCTCCACAGCAAGAGATTTTCGGCCCACGGTCGATCACCTTGGCAACAATGTTTCCACAATGTTTGCAAATGTAAAATTCATGTTCTTTCATCGGTATTCTCCTTGTCTCTCATTCTACCCGAAAAAACTCATACCGTACAGTTGAATTTCCCAAGTACCGTTGACACTCTTGCTCCTGGTACAAAAAAAGCAGGTCCGAAGACCTGCATTGCACCATTTCCAAGGGGGTTATACGTAACCCTGTGCAATCATCGCTTCACTGACTTTGATAAAGCCTGCAATATTTGCACCATCGACATAGTTGTCCTTGGTACTGTATTTCTCTGCAGCATTGCTGATCGAGACAAAAATGTTTTTCATAATCTGCTGGAGCTGTTGATCGACATGCTGGGGTGTCCACTGCATTTTCTGGCTGTTCTGGGCCATCTCGAGACCTGAGACGGCGACCCCGCCTGCATTTGCCGCCTTGCCGGGAGCATGGAGGATTCCTGCATCCTTGAAAATTGCATCTGCTTCCAGGGTGGTGGGCATGTTGGCTCCTTCACCCACAAGCTGGATGCCATTGGCAACGAGGTTCTGTGCATCCAGGGCGTTGATTTCGTTCTGTGTGGCGCAGGGGAATGCATAATCGGCCTTGACGTCCCAAAGCGGGTTGCACTTTTGGCTTCCATTGTGCGGAATATAGGTCGCTTCCTTGAACTGGGTGGCATATTCGGCAATTCTTCCACGTCGTACGTTCTTGAGAGTCTTGATGTAGGCAAGCTTCTTCTCATCTATGCCGCTGGGATCGACGAGAACACCGGAAGAGTCGCTGAGTGTAAGCACCTTGGCCTTCATCTGCAGAAGCTTCTCGACAGTGAACTGCGCTACGTTGCCGCTGCCGCTCACCAGGCAGCTCTTGCCTTCCAGGCTCTTTCCCTTCGATTCGAGAATCGCAGCTGAGAGATAGACCAATCCATACCCGGTTGCCTCGGGGCGGATGTAGGAACCTCCGTACGAAGGCCCTTTTCCGGTAAGCACTCCGACCGAACGGTTGGTGATTCTCCGGTACTGGCCGTACATGTAACCGATTTCGCGGCCGCCTACACCAATGTCTCCGGCGGGAATATCGGTATCCTCTCCAATGTGTCGTGCAAGCTCGGTCATGAAGCTTTGGCAGAAACGCATCACCTCATTGTCGCTCTTTCCCTTGGAATTGAAGTCGCTGCCTCCCTTGCCGCCACCCATGGAGAGACCGGTGAGACTGTTCTTGAAGGTCTGCTCGAAAGCCAGGAACTTGAGGATCGAGAGGTTCACCGATGGATGGAAACGAAGGCCTCCCTTGTACGGGCCGATGGCGCTGTTCATTTGCACCCGGTATCCTCGGTTGATCTGCAACTGTCCATCATCATCGATCCAGGGCACCCTGAACATGATGACACGCTCAGGTTCTACGATACGGTCGAGTACTTTGTGATACACAACCTGTGGGAGATCGTCCACCAAGGGATCGATGGAAGCAAGGAATGATGTCACCGCTTGGATGAATTCCTTTTGATGGGGATCGAGCATGATTACATGGTCAAGAATCTTTTGGGTTGCGTCGTGCATGGTGTGTATCACTCCTCATAAGCATGTATAAATATACATAAAACTGCATACGATACTAATGAATTTGTCAAACTTGGTAAAGGCTTTCGGAAATACGAAAAAATGATTAGTAATTTTGCGGGATGCGTAGAAACACAGGGGGTGTTGCCCCCTGTTGCGGGAGTGCTCAATCGAGAGCCCGTCTATTACCTATTCCACCAATTTATCAAAAAGGAAATTTTTCCAAAAAAGTTTGCATGAACGAGAAGTCAGAGGGTCTCTCCACGCCTGAGTCGTTCAATGTTTTGCTTGAACGGAGGATGGATGATTCCCCGTTCTGTGATGATGCCGGTAAGATTTTGGTGCGGCGTGACATCAAAAGCGGGGTTGTAGACCTGCATGCCGACAGGAGCCACCTGCACTCCCTGTACGTGGGTGACCTCGGATGCTTCACGCTCCTCGATGGGAATGGCCGATCCATCGGGGATGGAGAAGTCGATGGTGGAGACGGGTACTACGCTGTAAAAAGGTACTCCGTATGCTTTGCAGATGACCGAGAGGGAGAAGGTCCCCAACTTGTTTGCGACATCCCCGTTGGCTGCGACACGGTCGCCCCCGAGTATGACCAAGTCGATCTTTCCATCTCGGATGAGGACCGCGGCGGCACTGTCGACAATGAGCTTGGATGGAATCTTGGCTTCCATCAACTCCCAAGCGGTGAGCCTGGCTCCCTGGAACCGCGGCCGTGTCTCATCTGCGTAGACAAATATGTTTTTATTGTCATAAAAAGCCTGTTTGATTACCCCCAGGGCGGTCCCCCAGCCTGCGGTTGCAAGGGCCCCGGTATTGCAGTGGGTGAGGATGGTCGCTCCGACCGGGACAATCGCGTTGCCGATCCTGCTGATGGTCTTATTGGTTTGGATATCCTCTTCGCGGATGGTGTCTGCTTCAGAGAGGAGTCTCTGGATGGTGTTCGGCCGACCTTCCGGCTTTGTCTCTTCATAGACGGAGAGCATCCGGTCGATCGCCCAACGCAGATTCACTGCTGTTGGTCGGGCAAGACTGAGAAACCTGCAGGCCTGATAAAAATCAGCTTCCTCCGGACACTGCTTGAGTGCAAGGTATACCCCGTAAGCAGCAGCTGCACCAATGGCGGGAGCTCCTCGAACAACCATGTCGCGAATTGCAAACTCAACCTCCTCGAAGGTTGCACAGCTTACATATTCCACCTTGGAAGGCAGGATTCTTTGGTCCAACAGAACCAGCTTTTCTTCTTTGAATTGCAGTGCAACAAACGATTCATCCATGCTTGTTTCTCCTATCGTTGCTGAACCTCGGCCCAGCTTTCCTGCACATCCCTGATTACCTGGTCATGGTCCAAAGTCATTAGGTTCCGACCTTGCATGAGAACCCTGCCTTGGCAGAGCACGGTATCAACATCAGAAGCCTGGGTTGCATAGACCAAGGCGCTGAAGGGGTCGTTGAGCGGGGTGAGATGGCTCTTATGTACATCCACAAGGATGATATCGGCTTCCATCCCAGCCTTCAGTTGGCCGATTTTTCCATCCAGCCCCAAGGCTTTCGCCCCGGCTTTTGTAGCCATGTCCAGGACATCGTAGGGATGCAGCTTATGCCCGGTCGGCGTATATACCTTGCCCAGAAGACTTGCAATATGCATCTCTTCGACCATGTTCAGGTTGTTGTTGCTGCTTGCTCCGTCGGTACCGAGAGCCACATTCAGGCCGCTCTGTACATAGGTGCTGACCGGAGCGATGCCGCTGGATAGTTTGCAGTTGCTGCTGGGATTGTGCACGATGCTGCAGTCCAGTGAGCGCAGCAGTCCGACTTCCGAGTCCGTGAGGTGTACGCAGTGGGCCAGCAAGCTTTTCACGTCCTGTAAAGATCCGATATCCAGCAGGTATTCCAAGGGTGTCTTCCCTGTTTCTCTTACACACTCCCGGACCTCAATTTGCGTTTCGCTGAGGTGGGTATGCAGCACCGCCTGATGATCCTTGGCCCAGCTGTGGGCGAATTGGTACGTTTCCTTGGGACAGGTGTAGATGGCATGCGGTGCACAATCGATCTGGATGCGGCCTTCACTTCGGTCGACATAGGGCCCGAGCAGCTTCTCGCGTTCAAAGAAGCTGTGCTTGTTTTCTTCAAGACTCCCGAACAACGTCATGCTGATGCTGGCACGAAGTCCTGCTTCCAGCACTGCTTCGGCTGTAGCTTGGGGATGGAAGTACATATCGGCGAAGGTCGTCACTCCGCTTTGGATCAGCTCAACCAAACCCAGCCGGGAGGCGAGCAGGATGTCCTTTTCAGAGAGCTTGTTCTCGATGGGGAATATTTCTGCCAGCCAGGCCTGAAGGGTGGGCAGATCGTCCTTGTAGTTGCGCATCAAGCCCATGCTTAAATGGGTATGGGCGTTGACCAAAGCCGGCATGGCGATATAGGAAGAGCCGTCGATGATTCGATCGGGTATGAACGAAGGGTCGTTGCTTCCAACAAAGGCTATGTGCTTGCCGTCAATGCCGATATCGCCGTGAAAAGAAAGCCCCTGCTCCGTCATGGGAACAATCAGGGCGTTGCTGATGAGTAGTTTCATGGATGGCATTGTACCATGAACAGCCTAAGCAGTCACCTTGTTGCGCTTGATCTTTTTCGTACTGGTCATATCCATCGGCTTGTCCAAGATGGTCAGGCGGGTGATTTTCTTGTATCCGGAAACCTGTTGATTCACTTCCTTGATGACCCGGTCCAGATCCTCTCTGATGGAAACGGGGTGCTCCTCGTAATATTCTGCATTGGGATAGATCACCGCCTCGATCATTTCAGCTGGAACATCCTTGTCCTCCTGATAGCCGCGGATCAGGATCTGCTCCACTTGGGTGTAGAGCTGGAAAAGATCCTCGATCTCCTCTGGGTAGACATTTTTCCCCCCTTCGGTGACGATGATGTTTTTCATCCTTCCTTTGAGATAGAGATAGTTCTCTTTGTCCAGATACCCCAGATCACCCGTCCTCAAGTATCCCTGCTCATCAAAGAGCTCGGCGGTGTGCTGTGCATCCTTGTAGTAGCCTTGGGTCACATTCGGACCTTTGACCCTGATTTCCCCAACCCCGTTCTCGTCCGGGTCTGCAATTATCATATCCACCATGGGGAATACCATGCCCACCGAATCCACCTTGAAGTGACTGATGGGATTGAGCGTGAGGATGGGACTGGTTTCGGTAAGCCCGTAGCCTTGAATGAAGTCCAGGCCGAGCTGCTGGTATTGTTTGAACACTTTCGGGCTCAAGGGACCCGCTCCGCAGATAAGGATGTTGTTGTGATCAAGGCCGATCTTTTCAAGCAGCATTGTGTTGAAGGCCTTGCGAAAGAGGTTCCAGTGCAGGTACTTCTTGGTAAAGCCGTTGATGGTCATCATGGTGCGGATCAACCCATAGACAAAGACACCCTTCTTTTTCACCTGTTTGAGCAGGCCGGACAAAAGTTTGTTGTAGAGCAGGGGGATTCCCATGAATATGGTGACTTTGCCTTGGGTGAGGTCGTTGATCATCCGGCTGACGGCGATTTCTTGGCCGAAGACACACTCGGCTCCATGCTTGATGGATTCAAGCAGTACGGCAGTACAGCAATACGAGTGGTGGAGGGGCAGCAATGCATACAGGATATCGTTTTCGTCGAGGCTGAGGAAGGTGCCGTCACACGCCTGATAGAGGTCGCTGACAATATTGGCATGGGTGAGCATGGCACCTTTTTCGTTTCCTGTGGTACCGCTGGTAAACAGGATCGCTGCAAGGTCGTGTTCATCTGAAGGTACACGCTCACCAATCGAAATGGGAGCAAGCTCATCGATGGAAGGATGCTTATCGCTTTTTCCGCTCAGCGTCGCCAAACCCTTGAGGCTGTGAAACCAAGCCTTCTCGGGATCGAGGGCGTCGATGACGGTCTGGTCGCCGAAGAAAAATGAGGCATCCACAAAACTGCTGAGGTTCTCAACCCTGTCGATGTGCAATTGGTTGTCCAGCGGCACCACCACAGCCCCTGCATACAAGGTTGCAAGATACGCTATGGCCCAGGCCGGGCTGTTTTTCCCATTGACGACAATGCGGTCCCCTTTCTTGATTCCCTGTTCCCCAAGGTATGACCCCACCCGCTTCACCTGGTCGAGGATTTGGGTGTAGGTAAGCACTACCCTGTCGGGTCGGAAAACTGTAAAACCATTTCTCTTGCCGAACTTTTGTTCCGTGATAAGCAATAAGTCTATGATGGTCGGCCACTGTCCTTGGAACAGCACCCCGCGATATTGGTCTAAATCGTCCCAAGAGTGTTTCATGATAAGGGGTACTCCACGTTTCAACGCATGATACAAACATACTATTCGCCCGATAGGGGTGTTGTTGGTTTGATTTTCACAGAATATACCCTATTTGTCAAGAAACGAATAACTCCTTGACCTAATTATGATTGATTACATAGTTAAAAAATACTAGAGAGCGGGAAACAACCGTTTGTCCGTGAGCAAGGCGGAAATATCCGGATATACGACATCGGAAAGGCGCCTGAGGCTCTTCTTGTCATTGCTTCCACTCAAGAGCGCAATGGTATAGCCGGCCTTTGCACGCTTGGCAAACAACATGTCGGTGATGGTGTCCCCGACCATGGCCACCTGGTTTGTACCAAGGCCTTGCTGCTTGCAGAACTCCTGGAAGGCTTGGGGGTGGGGCTTTTTCTTGTAGTGGCTGTCGCGGCAGGAGACGAAATCGACATACTCGCTCAATCCCATCAAGGAGAGGAAGAGGGATGTGGAGGAGGCGTTGTCATTGGTGATGATTCCAATGGAGTATCCTTGTTTCTTGAGGTTTGAAAACAATGTTTGCTGGATGGAGAAGTCCATCTTGCTGAGTTTTCGGCTCAAAATCGCCTCGCTGTTTTGTACACTTTGGTGATAGGCACGGATTGCCTTGATGGCGTTCACCCTGTAACGGATGCAGTACGTGAGGAATCTGCGAAAAATATGAAAAGGGCGGTGGGTGAACAAAAGTCCTTTGGGAAGGCTGTCCCCGTGTTCGTCTATTCCCATGAGATGCAGCATCGCCTTCTTGGCTTTCTGATGGCCTGCCTTGCCCATGGACACAAAGGCGCTGTCGATTCCTTCTTTCAGTACATCCTCCCATACCTGGGCGTAGTCGAAGAGTGTGCCATCCTTGTCAAAAATGATTCCCTTGAGTTTCTCATTCATTTGTGCCATGTTTGGGTATCATCATACGGTACACGCTTGACGTCTGCCTAGGGGGGAATGCATGCAAACGTTGCAAGAAAGGGTCATCGAGCGCACAAGAACGTTCGCACAACAGGTGGAAACACTCCGCTTCAGCTGTGACTGCTATATATACAATCCTTTGACGTATGCATGGGCGATGCATGAGCTGTATATCCGAACCTATCTCAGTTGCCCGGTCAGGACACTGCTGTTGGGAATGAACCCGGGCCCTTGGGGGATGACGCAGACCGGGGTTCCCTTCGGTGAGGTTGAGGCGGTGAAGCACTTTCTCAAGCTTGAGGCTGAAATTGCCAAGCCCTTGGTGGAGCACCCCGCCAGACCGGTGTTGGGACTGCAGACGAAGCGAAGCGAGGTGAGCGGAAAACGTCTCTGGGGCCTCATTGCAGAGCATTACTGCAGTGCCGAAGCGTTTTCAAAGGAGATGGCTGTCATCAATTATTGTCCTTTGGTCTTCATGGACAGGAAACCTACAGCAAAAAACATCACTCCCGATATGCTGGTAACAGGGGAGCGTCTTGCCCTGGAGACAATTTGCGATCGATACTTGCTTGATATGATCGACCTGCTCGAACCCACCTATCTGATTGGAATCGGCAAGTACGCAATGCAGAAATTCACGCATGTTGCGAAAAATAGAAGCGATGTAGTCATCTCCTCGATATTGCATCCAAGCCCTGCCAGCCCTCAGGCCAATCATGGGTGGAAGGAAAAAGTTGAGGAGCAACTTCGTTCATTGGGAGTGTGGAGCTGAAGACAATCCAAGATTTGTATTGTATTCTTGGTGATTTGTTCACTTTGAGAGTGATAATGTTTTAAAATACTTGCTCAGAGAAACTACATATGCAAAAATCTTACTAGACAATCAGGTTTCCCTTTGATACTCTGTTATTCATGGATACCGCGTGTTCGCGTCCTGCCTATGCCAAAATAAATCTGCATCTGGCCGTCGGACTTCCTTACCCGGATGGGTATCATCCCATCCAGTCCCTGTTTGCATTGGTGGGCTTGAGCGACACCATCTCATTGGTGTGGAAAAAGTCCAGAACATTTGCTGTCCAAGTGCATGGGTTGGAAGCGGTTTGTAGTGGTTCGGAGGATACCCTGACCAAGGCAGCCCGCCTCTGGCATGAAGCCGGGGGGTATCCTTTGCAATTGGACATCAGGTGCGACAAGCAGATTCCTGTGAAAGCAGGGCTGGGTGGCGGTTCAAGTGATGCAGCCGCGCTGTTGACTCTGTTGCAGGCCATCGATCCCGGGCGCTCGGTTTCTGAACAGCTGTTGAAAGAGGTCGCTTTGCAGGTCGGCAGCGATGTTCCCTTCTTTCTTTCCGGCTCTCGTGCGGCTCTGGTAACAGGAAAAGGGGAAAACGTTGCTCCTGTGGAGAGCCGTTCGATGCCTGCTTTATTGGTAATGCCGACTTTTTTTGACATATCGACGTCATCGGCATATCGGATGTTGGATGAAAAAAGAGGGAATTTGCAGAATGTACCTATGTACGGCACACAGGAATTGTTGCGAATATACAAAAAACCTTCCCATAATTGGAGAGGTTCATTGTATAATGACTTTCAGTCGTGCTCGGGCAATGGTATTTTTTACGAGACTTTAGAGACTGTTTGCAAGGGCTATAAGGGGTTTTCCAGCATGAGCGGTAGTGGAGCCTGTTGGTTTTTCGTCAGTGAGGATGCTTCTCAAGTCCATGATGCACATAAAGACATTGTCGCCGCTTTCGGCCCTCGTGTCAGGTGTTGGATTACCCACCTCATGAGTTAAATAAAGTTCGATGAAGTTGCTGGTAGTTGTTTGGAGGTTTTTGTGGATATTTCAGAAGTACGTGTACGGAAAGTCAATCAGACAGGAAAACTCAAGGCTTATGTGACCGTTACGTTCGATAGCCAATTCGTGGTCCATAACATCAAGGTCATCGAAGGCCGTGATGGTGATTTCATTGCAATGCCGAGCAGGCAGTTGGCCAATGGCGAATTCAAGGATGTTGCACATCCGATCAGCAGTGCTTTCCGCGATCATCTCCAAAAAGTAATCATGCAGGCATATGCTTCCGACACCGGTGAAGCAACAAGCGAAGAAGAGCTGTAATAAACCGCTGGACAAACCCAGTATTTTCGTATACTGTCGTATCCGTTGTTGGGAAGTCGCCAAGCGGTTAAGGCTCTGGTTTTTGGTGCCGGCATCGGGGGTTCGAATCCCTCCTTCCCAGTAGGGCAATCCAGGATATGGGTTGCCTGTTTTTTTGTGAAGGGCTTGCCCTTGTAGGGCTAAACGCTCTATACTCGCTTCTTAGTGGTATTCTGAATATCCAAAATGCTATGGTAATTGGACATCGATGCATGTGCCAATGAGAGTACAAGGAGTTTGTATGGCTGACAACAAGAGTTTGAAGGCGGAATTGAGAACCGAAGATTTCGGGAGTGCCGGCGCCCGTCGTTTGCTTCGAGCAAAACGCATTCCGGCAGTAATTTATGGAAAGAATGCTCCCGTGCACATTATTCTGGATTCCCGTGAATTCACCAATAAGATGCGCCATTTCTCTGAAACCGCTCTGCTGAAGATTTCAGTAGGGGAAAAGACATATGAGTGCCTTATGAAGGACTATCAGGAGAACCTGATGATCGGTGAGATCAAGCACGTGGACTTCTTTGAGGTTACCCGCGGCCAGGTTCTTCGCACACTGGTCTCCATCGTGCTGAAGGGCAATCCTGTTGGAACCAAAGAGGGCGGCGTCCTTGACCAGGTCATGCATGAAGTTGAAATTGAATGTCTGCCCAAGGATCTTCCTGCTTCTCTCGAGGCTGATGTGTCCGCCTTGAAAATCAACCAGAGTCTCCACCTCAAGGATGTGGTGATTCCCCCCAACGTGAAAGTGCTTGATGATCTTTCCAAAACGGTTGCTTCCGTCAAGGGTGTCAAGGCCGAGGTTGCTGCTCCTGCCGAGGAAGTCGCTGAAGCCGCTGCTCCTGTTGAAGCAGAAAAGGATGCAAAGGCGAAGAAATGAGGTTGATTCTTGGACTGGGCAATCCCGGGACCAAGTATGAGCACTCCCGACACAACGTCGGCTTTGAAGTAGTGGATATGTGTGCAGCGTTTTTTCAGGTAACTCTGAAGAAACGCTGTTTTCGTCTCTATCGTCAAGCCAAAGTGGGGGATGATGTCCTTCTGGTTCAGCCGCTTACCTACATGAATGCAAGCGGAAAGGTTCTCAAACACTTTCCCGGGACGGATGCTTCCGATATGATTGTAATCTGTGACCAGTTGGATCTGCCTGCTGGAATGATTCGCATACGCAAGGGAGGCTCGTCTGCAGGCCATAATGGCCTCAAGAGCTTGATTGACCATCTGGGAAACAGTGATTTCATTCGGATTTATGTGGGGATAGGTCGACCCGAAGAGGGTGTGTCGGTAATTGAGCATGTTCTTGGCCGCATTGATGATGAGAAGATAGTGAATGGAATACGCCTGGCTTCACAAGCCTTGATCGAGCTGGTGGAGGGAAGGGCGTTGCAGGAGGTGATGGTTGCTTACAATCGACGCAGCCGTGTTGGAAAAGGTTGATTCTTTTCTTGCTGAGCACCACATCGATAGGCATGAGCGCATCGGGGTGGCATTTTCCGGAGGAAGCGACTCCCTCGCTCTTCTTCTGGCTCTTGCACAGCTTTATGAACCGCATTTTTTGCATGTGATGTATGTGCAACATCATTTGCGGCCGGACTCTGAGCTCGAAGCCGAGATTGCCCTGAACAGGGAAAATTGCCAAAAGTTGGGAGTGCCTTTGCATGTGCTCGATCTGGGCAAAGGCAGGGTCGAGCAGTCTGCTGCAAGCAGGAAAGGCGGCATTGAAGAGGCGGCAAGGCACCTTCGATACGAAGCCTTGTACAGCGAGTGCTCGCAAGCCGGTTGTTCCTACCTTGCCACCGCCCATAATGCTGATGACCGGCTGGAAACCCTGTTGATGAGGCTTTTCCAAGGGTCCAGCATAGCGGCATTGGAAGGGGTGCGTGTCCTGCGTACAGTTGATGAGTGCAACATTACCCTCGTCAGGCCGGTTCTGGCGTGCACTCACGAAGAACTTACCAACTCTGTGAAACAGCACAACATGGTCTGGTCGGAAGACTCCAGCAACGGTGAGGATGCTTACCTGAGAAACATCATCCGCCATACAATAACCCCTCCGATACTCTCCGTGTTCGGCGGTGCATATGAGGCTGTCGCCTTGATGACCAAGCGTTTTGGCGAAGTAGGGCACTTGTTGGAAGTGCTTACGGAGAACTGCCTCAAGGCAGTGTCTTTTTCTCCCGACCGTATTGTCTTTTCCCGCTCATGGTTCAACTCCCTCTCTCCGGCTTTGCGGGATTTGGTGCTCTTTCGCATCGTTTCATACCATGATGAAGGCAACCGCATCAAAAACTCATTCATCCAGCGCTTGAGGAGTGCGTTGGAAATGCGTCGTGATGACGATGGATGGATCTTGGAATCCGGAGCCCACCGCTTGCAAGTGGATCAGGATGTATGCTCCTATTATGTGGTCAGAGAATCCGATTGGCAGTTTTGCCTTGCCCTTGCAAATCCTGGTGAGGTGCAGACATTGGACCTTGGAAACAATGTGCTTTTCTCCATTCAGATCTACGAGGAAAATCCAGCCGACCCGACGTTGCTCGCCCTCGATGAGGCGATGCTGCAAGGTGCTGTGCTTCGGTCGGTCCAACCTTGTGATGAAATTGCCTTGGAGGGGGGAACGGTGAAGGTGACGAAACTGCTCTCTTCCTATAAGATACCGAAACACCTGCATCCATCGGTCCCGGTGCTTGTCGACCGCAATGGCCTTGTCGCCGTTTTTGCCCGGCTCCATGGAGGTCGGGACCGGCTTGCCAAGCGTTTTAAAGCTCCCCTTGCCCGAAGATTGACAAATATATATAGTAGTAACATAAGGAAGCATTGCAGTGAAATTGAGTAAAGACAGCCAAGAAAACGATTCGGAAAAGAAGTCTGGGAACCAAGATTCCAACCAGTATTGGCAAGGTCCGGGAAAGGATAACAAGAAACCATCGCTCAGGCCTTCAAACAATCCTAAAAACCGTTTCGCACTGATTGTGTTCATCACCTTGGCGATAATGTTTGTCTATATGTTTTTTGATTCAGCCGCTGGTGTAAAAGACCAAGTGGTTCCCTATACGACATTTATAGGATATGTGGATGCAAACCAGGTCATGCAGGTCGAGATCAAGGAACAGTCCTTGATTCGTTTTGTCCTGAAGAACGGCCTTTCTGCCCAGACGCGAATCCCGTATTTTGATGAGAGTCTGCTGCCCTCCTTGAAGGCGAAGGGAGTCTCGGTGACCGGCAGCGTGCAGGAGATCTCGTTTTTGCAGATTGTTTTGCAGCTTCTGCCTTGGATCATTTTCATCGGCTTTACCATTATGTTGTATCGTCAGTCCAGCGGGTTGAATGGCAAGATGATGTCCACCTTGGGCAAGAGCAGAGCCAAGGAGTACATGGAAACCGATACGAAAATTACATTCAAGGATGTTGCCGGGCAGGTTGAGGCGAAATATGAACTTGAAGAGGTCGTTGCCTTTCTCAAGCATCCTGACCACTTCACCAAAGTCGGGGCAAAGATACCCCGCGGAGTTCTGTTGGTGGGTCCTCCGGGAACCGGCAAGACCTTGCTGGCGAAAGCTGTTGCCGGGGAGAGCGGGGTATCCTTCTTCCATACCAGCGGTTCCGATTTTGTGGAAATGTTTGTCGGCATGGGCGCAGCCCGAGTCCGCGACTTGTTCGAGCAAGCCCGCAAGCACGCTCCCTGCATTCTGTTCATCGATGAATTGGATGCCGTCGGGCGAACCCGCGGCGGCGGTCTCGGCGGTGGGAACGATGAGCGGGAACAGACGCTGAACCAGATTCTCGTCGAGATGGATGGCTTTTCCACCACCGCAGGAGTCATCGTGATGGCGGCTACAAACCGTCCAGATGTACTTGATCCTGCATTGCTCAGGCCCGGTCGTTTCGACAGGCAGGTTGTGGTGGATCTTCCCGATATCAAGGAACGTGAAGAGATCTTGAAGATACACTGCCGCAAGATTAAATTGGAAAAGGATGTGGATTTGAAGCGGCTCGCCCGTGGGAGTGCAGGCACCAGTGGTGCGGACCTGGCCAATCTGGTCAATGAAGCCGCCCTGTTTGCAGCACGCAAGGACAAATCCACGGTCAATATGGAAGATATGGAAGAGGCCAGGGACAAGATTCTGCTTGGTGTGGCACGCAAGAGCCGTGCGATGAATGAGCAGGAGAAGCTTGCAACTGCCTACCACGAGGCCGGCCATGCCCTTCTCCACTACTATTTGAAACATCTCGACCCTTTGCATAAAGTGACAATCATTCCCCATGGCAGGGCGCTCGGCCTCACGGTGAGTCTGCCGGAGCGTGATCCCTATACCAAGACCAAGTCGATGCTCAGCGACTGGGTCAAGGTATGCATGGGCGGGTATGTAGCCGAAGAGCTGGTCTATGGAGAAACCACCACGGGAACCAGCAACGATATCAAACAGGCAACCGACCTGGCTCGACGCATGGTTACCGAATGGGGGATGAGCGGCTTGGGATTCGTCAATCTGGCTGATGAATCGGAACCCTTGTTTCTTGGACGCGAGATAACCCAGCACAAGGATTACAGTGAAGAGACGGCAAAACGAATTGACCAAGAGATTCATGTGATTCTCGATGATGCCATGAATGAGACAAGGACGTTGCTCTCGACAAACCGGGACAAGCTTGAAATTCTCACCAAGGAATTGGTGGAGAAAGAGACCTTGGACGATGCTCAGATTCGCGTGCTTCTGGGCTTCGACCAGATTGCACCCACTGCTTCTGAAGAGACCGGACAAGATCCAGTCGAACAACCGAACGAATAAGGACGAGTATGAGTGCTGATTCCAGACTGACCCGAAACTTTTGCATTATTGCGCATATCGATCATGGCAAGTCGACTCTTGCCGATCGTTTCATTGAGATGGCTCACCTCAACTCTTCGCGAGGCCCCGTCCAAGCCCAGATTCTTGACAATATGGATATCGAGCGGGAACGCGGCATTACCATCAAGAGCCAGGCTGTGATGATTCCTTATACTGCAAAAGATGGAAAAACCTACTCACTGAATTTGGTCGACACCCCGGGTCACGTCGATTTTTCCTATGAGGTATCGAGGGCTATCAGTTCCTGTGAAGGTGCGTTGCTTCTCATCGATGCATCCCAAGGAGTCGAGGCCCAGACCTTGGCCAATTTGTATATGGCCATGGAGCATGATTTGACGATCATCCCGGTCATCAACAAGGTTGATCTGGCATCTGCAGACATTGAGGCTTGCCTGCACCAGATTGACCACGATCTCGGGCTTGACAGCTCCTTGGCAGTCCAGGTAAGTGCCAAGACCGGTTTTGGCGTGGATGCGTTGCTCGAGGCCATCGTCAAGCAGATCAAGCATCCTGAAGGCAATGATGCATTGCCGTTGCAGGCTCTCATTTTTGACTCGCACTACGATGCCTATCGAGGTGTCATTGTTCATTGCCGTGTTTTCGATGGTGTCGTGAAGGTCGGTACCGAAATCCAGTTCATGCACTCCGGCGGTGTCTACAAGGTTGAGGAGGCCGGAATTTTCCAGCTTGAGCTCATCAAGACCGGCGAGTTGCATGCCGGTGATGTAGGGTATGTGATCACCGGTGTGAAAACCATCAGCGATGTACGGGTCGGCGATACCATAACCACCACCAGTCATCCGGCAAAGAAGCCGCTTCCCGGATTCAAGGACGTCAAGCCGGTTGTCTTCAGTTCGATCTATCCGGTGGATACAAATGATTATGAGGAGCTGGTCAGCGCCATCGAGAAGTTGAAGCTCAACGACGCCTCCCTCGTGTATGAGAAGGACAGTTCTGCTGCCCTGGGTTTCGGATTCCGCTGCGGCTTTCTGGGCATGCTTCATCTGGAAGTCGTTCAGGAGAGGATTGAACGGGAGTTCGACCTGTCCATCGTGTTCACCAGCCCTTCGGTAAAGTACATCGTCCACCTGAAGAACGGTGAGACCGTCAATATTGACAATCCCTTGGAATATCCCGACCCGATGCGGGTTGAATACGCTGAAGAACCCTATATTCAGGCCAATGTGATTACTCCGACACAGTATGTGGGGCCGATCATCAATTTGTGCATGGAGAAGCGCGGGACGCAGACCGGGATGAACTATCTGGATGAGAAGCGTGTTGAGCTGATTTATGAAATGCCCCTGGCGGAAGTGTTGTTTGAGTTCTATGACCGTCTCAAGTCGATCAGCCGCGGGTATGCTTCCTTCGATTATCAGGTCATCGGCTACAAGCGCACGGATCTGGTCCGTCTGGATATTCTGGTCAACGGGGAACCCGTGGACGCCTTGAGCCAGTTGGTTTTCCGTGGAAACAGCCAAACACGCGGCCGTCAAGTTTGTGAAAGGCTCAGAGGTGAAATCCCCCGCCAGCAGTACAAGATCGCCATCCAAGCAGCCATCGGAGGCACCATTGTCAGCCGTGAGACAATCTCCGCCTTCCGCAAGGACGTTACCGCCAAGTGTTATGGTGGTGATATCAGCAGGAAGCGTAAGTTGCTTGAGAAACAGAAAGAGGGCAAGAAGCGCATGAAAATGGTTGGAAACGTTGAAATCCCGCAGAGCGCCTTCCTGGCCGTTCTCAAGAGCGACGACGACGCAAAGTAACACTGTTCTCCGCTGTATTCTTTATTGCCCCCTCGATGAGAGGGGGTGTATACTTTCATAGAAGAACTATGAACAAGGGGTGTCTTATGTTGACCAAACGCTCGGTTGCCACTACTGCTGAAGGTGACGATATTTTTTCCATTACGCTCACCCAGGGAGATTTCACTGCAGAGATTCTCAGTCTTGGAGCCATTCTCAAGACCCTGAAGACTCCTGACCGCAACGGTGAAATCCGCGATATCGTGCTGGGGTTTGACAACCCGCTGGATAATCTTGCTTCCACCACCTATTTCGGGCAGGTGGTTGGGCGATTTGCCAACAGAATCGCGAATGCCCGATTCACGCTTGACGGCAAGACCTGCATGCTTGAGAAGAATGAGGGAAACAACAACCTTCACAGCGGTAAAAGCAACTGGGGCTGGCGCAACTGGCATGTGGAAACGTTTGATTGGAATGGTGACCCGGGGGTGGTGTTGAGCCTTTTCAGTCCCGACGGTGATGGCGGATTTCCCCATGCAGTGAACTGCACGGTTTCGTATGTACTGACAAGAGACGGCAATCTGCGCATGGATTATGAAGCAACGGCAACAGGACCGACTCCCATCAATCTGACCAATCATTCGTATTTCAATTTGGGCGGAGCTGCAAGCGGCACCATACTTGGTCACGAGCTCCAGCTTGACTGCGACCGATACCTGGAAGTTGATTCAGCATCCATTCCTACGGGTAGGATCATTGATGTTCGCGGTACTGCATTTGATTTCACCAAGAAGAAAACGATCGGTCGTGATATCGAGAAAGTCGGAGGGTATGACCATTGTTTCATTCTCTCCCGCAGTTCTGAAAAATTGGTTGAATTTGCGTCGATTTATGAACCCAACAGCGGCCGTACCATGAAGATCAGCACGACGATGCCGGCTGTGCAGCTGTATACGGGCAACTACCTTAAGGCCGCTGAGATTGGCAAGGGGAACGTAGCCTATCCAAAGCATGCAGGCATGTGTTTTGAGACCCAGTATTATCCTGACAGCCCAAACCATCCTGAGTTTCCCTCCTGCATTTTCAATAAGGAACGAAGTTTCAAGCACACAACGGTTTTTAGTTTTGGAAGTAAATAGCGATTGTGTCCGGGTATGGCTGCCGGGCAGTGGAGTGCATGATGAAAGAGGTTAAGATCATTGGGATCACCGGAGGCTCCGGCTCCGGTAAATCCACTATTGTAAGAAAAATCGGAGAAGTCTGTTCTGATTTCGTGTTTATTCCTCAGGACAATTACTATCGGTCTGCTTCGTACATCAGCAATGAGAATATTACTGCATTCAATTTCGACCATCCTGATGCATTCGACATTGAGCTGCTGTATGAACACTTGAATGCGTTGAAAGAAGGCAGGAGTATTGAGATGCCCCTGTACGATTTCGTGCATCATCGCCGCAGGGATGAAACGGTGAGCGTCCAGCCTAAACCTTTGGTGATTATTGAGGGGTTGATGGTTTTGTATGACAAGCAGATACGGGATCTGCTCGATTTGAAGTTGTATGTGGATACTCCTGACGATATTCGGTTTATCCGTCGTCTCAAACGGGATATCGCCGAGCGTGGGAGAACGGTTGAAAGTGTCTGCAACCAGTATCTCGAGGTGGTCAGGCCAGGGCATTTCAACTTCATTGAACCTACGAAAGTGTTCGCTGATATCATTATTCCCGAAGGCGGCTACAACGAAAATGCCTTATCGGTGCTGATACCCTTCGTCAAGGAACTCTCCCGCTGATCATCGTTTCCTGAAAAGGGTGAACCCATCCCGTATGGCTTTCCAGGACCAGGTTTCAGGGACCTGGTCGTCACCTCCATAGTACCACCGGCTGCAGCGCAGGATTCGGGCGAAGCCCATGATGAAGCCTTTTGCGATGCCATGCTTGAGTACGGAGTCGACCATATACGTGGAGCAGGTTGGATGGTACAGACAACCGCCTCCAAAAAACGGGGAGAGCAATCCTTTGTAGAGGTATACCGGGATAAGAAATATGTTTCTAAGCAACTTTGCTGGTTTTTTCATAGGAACATTCTATGTTTGGATTGTCAAAGTTGCAACAAGCAGGTAAAATGAAAAAGTAGGGATTTGACTTGACAAGTGAGAATCGCTATAGTAAGCAAGAATTGAGCAAATTGTATGGAGGGATAGGTATATGGCTGGTAACGTATCTAAGAATGCTCGCCGTGAAGGGGCAAAGGTTATGATGAGCCGCTGGGGCGGCCCGATCAAGATGAAGGCGGTTTTCGAGAATGGAAAACTTCGCCACGTGGCTTATTGCGAGAAATCTGGGAATACCGCTCGCAAGCCGAAAGACTTGATGTAAGGATTTTCGTATCTGAAATTATAACCATAAGCCTGTGAATATAACAATCACAGGCTTCTTTTTTCAGTAAATAACGGTCTAAATCAGCATTTTTCGCGTATTTTTGATGTATCCGATTCTAGCAGTGTGTGTTATAGTGTTGTTGAGTACGTATACAACGACACATGAGAACGTCATGAGGAGGAAACACGTGAAACGTCTTTCAAGAACAATTATGACAGCAATGCTGGTAGCTTTGTTGGCTTTTTCCCTTGTAGGTTGTAAGAGCACCGCCAAGGTTGAGCCAATTCCGCCAGCTCCTGTTGTAGAACCTGCTCCCGAGCCAGTCGCTCCTGCAGCACCCGTCCCCGAGCCCGCCCCGGTCCCCGTACCGGCCCCTGCTCCGGCTCCTGCACCGGCTCCTGCACCGGCTCCTGCACCGGTAGCCCCGGCCCCTGTTGAGATGGAGCTGCCCTTCGGAGTGAAGGAAATTGTAAAGAATGATGACGGAGCGAAGGTATTCGATCTGTTCATCGTGCATACGAACGACCTGAACGGCAACATCTATGCCGAGAACGGCGGACTGGGACTTGCGAAGTTCTCGACCGCCCTGAAGGCCGGGCGTGCGATCACCGACAACTGGCTGCTTCTGAACAGCGGCAACGTTGGTGAGATACCCGCCGAGGCAGCGATGCTGGCGGCCGAAGTCGTCGACGAGCTCGGCTACGATGCCTACACCCCGCAGGCGATCCAGCTGGCCACCGGCATAGCCGGGACGAAGAAGGCCCTCCCGCTGAGCGTGAACGCCCTCGACGCGAACGGATACCTGGTTGCCCAGCCCTACCAGATCTACGACTTCAACGGATTCAAGGTTGGGGTGGTCGGCCTGGTGGCCCCGAAGCCGATCCAGGGCGTGAGCTTCACCAGCGACGTCGTCCTGGACAATGCCCAGTATGCGGTCGACCTTGCCAAGGGATATGCAGACTACCTGGTAGTCCTGAGCGATCTGGGCGACAAGGGCCCGATCACCAGCGAGATGGTGGCGCAGAACATCGACGGCATCGACTTGATTGTTGACGGCAACGGGTCTGCGATGGCGAAGACGGTGAACGGCACCCTGATAGTCAGGGCCGACGAGCAGCTGAAGAGCGTTGGTGCTGTGCAGCTGAGCGTTGCGAATGGCGAGGTGAAGGCCGTCTATCCGATGCTCCTTCCTGCAGCCGACGTTCTCGAGCCTTCCAAGAGTGCGATAGCCAAGGCCTACGAGCCGATTGCCAGAGCGATGGGATACACGCTGATGGTGACCGTGCCCGAGGATCCGGCCATTGTGGCGAAGATTGGTGCGACCCCGGTTGTGAAGGCTGAAGTACCTGCGCCGGCACCCGCTCCCGCTCCCGCTCC
>DJGJ01000002.1:54918-61377 GCA_002432715.1 Sphaerochaeta sp. UBA5849
CCTGCACCGGTAGCCCCGGCCCCTGCCCCGGCCACTGTTGCTGCTGCTCCCGAGCCTGTTGAGTATCCGCTCGGTGTTACCGAAATCGTGAAGAACGATGCTGGTACAGAAGAGTTCGACCTGTTCATCGTCCACACCAACGACGTGCATGCACGCATCGTTCCTGCTGACGGTGGCATGGGTTATTCCAAGCTGTCCACAATGCTGAAGATGGGACGTGCTCTCACCGACAACATTCTCGTTCTTGATGCTGGTGACGTTTCCCACGGAACCAACCTTGCGAACATGTTTGAAGGCGAGACCGTAGGAGTCCTGCTCGACATGCTCGGCTACGATGCTGTTGCTCCAGGCAACCATGACTTCAACTACGGCGCTGATCGCCTGATTGAGGCTGCTAGGCTTGCTGAAGAGTACAGTGATCTCAAGGTCCTGTCGGCCAACGTATTGGATGAGAATGGCTATCTGCTGTTCCAGCCGTACCAGGTGTACGATTTCAACGGTTTCAAGATTGCAGTCGTTGGTTTGACCACTCCTGATACCGCCACCAAGACCCATCCGAAGAACGTCAAAGGCATAACCTTTGCCAATGAAGAAATCTTTGAGATTGGTCAGATGGCCATCGATATGGCAAAACAGTATGTTGATTACATCATCGTACTCGGCCACATCGGTATGGATCCTGATGGAGCCAGTGGGCTTACCACCGATAAGATTGTCAGCAAAATCAAGGGTATCGACCTCTTCGTTGATGGTCACAGCCATACCGTGCTCAAAGAGGGCATGAAGATTGGTGATACTCTGATTGTTCAGACTGGCGATTATTTGAAGAACCTTGGACTGGTTCAACTGCATATCAAGAACGGTAAGGTGACTGCAACCTATCCGATGTTGATTCCTGCAGCCGACGTCCTGAACGCCAAGGATTCCGCTCTTGCCAAGCAGTACGGCATTACTGATATTCCCAACGATTCTCAGGTCGATGAGTATGTCGGATACATGTCTGCACAGCTTAGTGAGAAGCTCGGCACTATTGTTGCAACGCTGCCTGAGGACTTGGATGGTGAACGTGCTAGCGTTCGCACCAAGCAGACCAACCTTTCGAAGTTGATCACCATGGCAATGACTGCAGAAAGTGGTGCTGACTTCACCATTACCAATGGTGGTGGCATCCGTGCTTCCTTGAAGGCTGGAAACGTGACGATGGGCGATGTCATCAATGTTCTGCCGTTCACCAACATCATAACTGTTGTTGAGATGAAGGGTTCGGATGTGTATGCCGCTCTCGAGCATGGCTACAGCAAGCTACCCGAACAGAATGGTGCATTCTCCCAGACTGACTTGCAGGTTGTTTACAACCGTTTTGCAGCCCCTGGCAAGCGCATCATTCGTGTCCTGCTCAATGGCAAGCCCATCGATCGTAATGCGACCTACAAGGTTGCCACGAACGACTTCATGGCTGCCGGCGGTGACGGATACACCATGTTCGGCAAGGTTCTTTCCGAAGGTTCCCTGTTGAGCGATGTGTTCATTGAGTTCCTGAAGAAGAATTATCCTGTGAAGTAATTCACGCAATTCTGTTGTATTGGACGGCTACCTTCGGGTAGCCGTTCTTCTCTTGTAGCCGAATCTTCCTTTCACCTGATTTTGTAGCGATTGTAAAGAAAACTGCTTGACATAAAAAATGGTATGAGGTAATGTACCAATCGTTCGAAACGATATTCGCCTGTAGCTCAGTCGGTAGAGCAGGTGGCTGTTAACCACCCTGTCGGGGGTTCAAATCCCTCCGGGCGAGCAAGAGAAAAAGACAATCCTTTGTGGGTTGTCTTTTTTCATGTCTGTATCGGGCATAGAAAAAGCGGCAGGTTTGGCTGCCGCACGAGAATTGATGACCCGTTAGGGCTTCAATCTCTTCTGATTGGCCTCATAGACTCTCCAGGTTGTTTCCAGGATAGTTTGTGCAGACGAATGTTCTGCCTTCCACCCAAGCACATTCTGGGCCATCTTGGAGGAAGCCACCAGCTTGGCAGGATCGCCGGGCCGGCGGTCTACATACTGGGCTTCTATGGGCTTCTTGGTTATGCTTCTGGCAGTATCGAGCAGTTGCTGAACACTGAGCCCTTCTTCAGAGCCTAGATTCACAATTAAGTTGCCTTTCCCTGCCATCAAGTGTTCAGCCGCCAAGACATGACCCTTGGCTAGATCTGTTACGTGTACATAATCCCTGACCCCTGTACCATCGACAGTGTCGTAATCATTGCCGAAAACCAAAAGATTGGGTCGGATGCCCATGGCAACTTCCATGACCACAGGAATCAGATTGGCTGGATTGTTCTCAAGACCAAGCATCCTTCCTTTTTCATCATACCCGGCTGCATTGAAGTACCTCAGTGATACATACTCGAAATCCTTCAGCTCGGCATACCACTTCAGATTCTCTTCGATGCACAGCTTCGTATATCCATAATAGTTGGTGGGATTCTTTGGATGATTTTCATCAACTGGAAGGTAGGCCGGCTCTCCGTAGACTGCAGCTGATGAGGAGAGAATGAAGTGTTTCACTCCCGCCTTGATACAACCGGTGATCAGATTGAGGGAACCGGTGATGTTGTTCTCAGAATACTTGATCGGCTTTATCATCGACTCACCTGCTGCTTTGTATGCAGCAAGATGGATCACCACATCCCAGCCAAGCGACAACACCTCAAGCACCCGCGCCTTGTCTCGAATGTCACCTTCATAAAAAAGAGATTCCGGATGAACATTGCTTTTCAAGCCGGACGATAAATTATCGAAGATCCCCACTGTGTCGTTGCGGTCGAGAAACTCCAATGCTACATGTGTGCCTATATAGCCGGCACCTCCGAACAATAGTACTTTCATATGACGCTCCTGGTCAGTCGAACTTCTTGATGATGTCAGAGAGCTCTTTGGTTCTCTGTTGCAGTTCTGCATCGCTCTTGGCTTCTACAACCAGACGCAGATACGGTTCGGTATTTGACTTTCGGACATTGAACCACCAAGAAGGGAATTCGATGCGATAGCCGTCGAAATCCATGACCTTGGTAGGTTTGTCATGCTCAACGAACCTGGCATGCAAGGCGGCCATGGCGTCATCCTTGTTTTCCAGCTTGAAGTTCATCTCGCCGCTGTTTGCATACGCAATGACCGAATCGATGAAAGACCCGATGCTGATACTCTGCTTCTTCAGTTCACTGACAACCTGCAGGACGATGAGGGAGGCGAGAAAGCCGCTGTCGCAGTTGTAAAAGTCCCTGAAGTAGTAGTGTCCGGCGAGCTCGCCGCCGAAAATCGCACCCAAGTCCCTGAGCTTGGTTTTTGCAAATGCATGACCCACCTTCCAGACATGGACGGTTGCCCCAAGGCCGGTCAAGTATTCGGTTGTCGAGCGGCTGGTCCTGATGTCTACCAAAACATTCCCTTTTTCTTTGCTCAAGTAGTAGCGGCCCAGTACTGCTGTAATATAGTCGGGCTGGAGGAATCTGCCGTTCTCATCGAGGAACATCACACGATCGGCGTCGCCGTCGTAGATTACCCCGATGTCGCTCTTGTTTTTCAGCACTGCAGCCTCAAGGTCCTTGCAGTTTTCCACTTCCAGTGGGTTTGGCTCATGGGCTGGGAATGTTCCGTCGAAATGGTCGTACAAATAGTGGTGGTGATTCCCCAGCAGGTCTTTCACCAGAAGGTTGGCCATACCATGAGAACAGTCGATGGTGAGGTTCAGATTGGATGTATCGGGGACAAACTGCTTGAGGAATGCCAGGTAGGGAGTTTTTGCATCCTTGGTAATGATGCTGCCTTTCTTTGCCGCCACCACGACGATTTCGTTGAGAACCATCTGTTCCAGCTCCATGAGACCACTGTCCGAGCCCACCGGCACAGCCTTTGTCCTGCTGATCTTCAGCCCATTGTATATCGCGGGATTGTGGCTGGCTGTAATCTGCACCGAAGCACCGACCTCAAAATGAACGGTGGAAAAATACACCATGGGAGTGGTGGCTAGGCCGATGTCATACACATCGCTGCCGCTATCGGTAATACCTTTGCACAAGTACTCAAATATTTCCTCACTACTGGTACGGACATCCCTTCCAACGAGTACAACGTTGCTCTTGAGTAGTTTTGGAAGAAAATACCCGATTTTATAGACGGTATCCTTATTGAAATCCTTGTTGTAGATTCCTCTGATATCGTACGCCTTGAACGCTCCCATCTATTCCTCCTTGTTGCTGTGCTGCAACTCATCAACGAACTGTTTCCGATTCATCAGCTCAAAGAAATGTACTGTCCCATCTTTCAACGTCACCATCTCAACCATCTGTCTGAACAGCTTGTCCAAGAGGTTGGGGTGTCTGACTGAAGCGATGTCACGCCTTCCTTGGATGATTTTTGCAGCCAAGGTTTTAGGAATGGGCCTGGTATCCTCAACTTCGTCGAGAGAAAATGAACCTTCATATTTACTGAAGGGGGTTTTTGCTTTCTTCGATTTCATACTAATGCCGAACATGGTTGGATTTCGTTCAAAATCTTCAAAGTAGAAAGAGTTTTTGCATCTATAGAAGAAAACCCCGAACTCTCTGAATACCTCATGGTTGTTCCCATACCAAGTGGCATAGGTTTTCCATGTCAGCGGTGCTTCGTGTCTCGTTTCAAGTGCAGTGATGAAGGCTTGTGCATCTTCTTCCATTATTTTTATCCTTTGCTTCACTAGCTTTTTTCCATATTAGCATATACACTGCGTTGCAGAAAGAGCTACCAGGATTGTAATGGATTACACAGAGAAGGATTTTAGCAAGATTTTGAAAAGCAATGCTCTCAAAATGCGTCGTATGATGCTCAAAAGCGGTACGACTTGTATGAGAGTGTATGATCGAAACCTTGAGAGGTTTCCCGTCACTGTGGATCTCTATGGTCCCTATGCAAGGGTCACCGATTACAGTGAAGAGGGCTTGGATGAAGAGGAGGAGCGGATATGCTGCGATATCGTCTCCCGTATGCTTTATGTCCAGGCGGATCGTGTGATTTTCCATCGCCGACCGAAACGGGTGGGCAAGGAACAACACAGCTTGCAGGGCGAGACCTCGTTGGTTGTACAAGTCACGGAGAATGAACTGTTCTTTACCGTAGACCTGACCAAGAGAATTGATACCGGTTTATTTCTTGACCACATGGCAACGAGGATGCTGGTTGAGTCGATGAGCCGCGGATGCCGGGTGCTGAACCTGTTTTCCTATACAGGATCTTTCTCGGTCTATGCAGCCAGGGGCGGTGCCACCAGCGTTGAGTCGGTGGATTTGTCCAGTACCTATACTGCATGGGCTGAAAAGAATCTTGCTGACAATGGGTATAGTACCGCATTGTATCCTTGTGTTGCCGCCGATGCGTGGCAGTATGTTGTTGAGGCTCTCTCGAGTGGAAAGGTATATGATTTGATCATATTCGATCCCCCGAGTTTTTCCAACAGCAGGAAGATGGAGTATGATTTTGATGTCCAAAGAGATTATCAGCGTTGGATGAAAGTGCTCAATGCACTCTTGGCGAAGGAAGGGAAACTGGTGTTCTCAACAAATCTGGGAACATTCAGGATGGACACGAAAGCAGTTCGAGGTTTTGAGGTTCAAGAGATAACGGCTCAGGTTGCAGCCCCTGGGTTTACACGCCGTTTAGGAACGGCAAGGACGTGGTTGCTTGAAAAGCAACAGGATGTACGGATAACTGCAGCAGATCTGCGGACCGTTGAGAGAAAAGCTGGCAGAGACCGGCGTGAAGAACATGTGGAAGAAGAAGTTATGAAAAAAGAAAAAGTAGCAAAAGACATTGATGTACAGCAAGAGAATGTTGCAGCAGACATTGCTCAAGAAGAAGCTGTACAGGTAGACGCAATTGTAGCAGAGAGTGCAGAAGAAGTCGTACAGGAAGAAGAGTCCTCTGATCTTGAACTGGAAACTGAAGAAGCTGCCGATGAAATTGAAGCCAATGAAGTGGAAGACGACCTTTTGACCCTTCGCTGGGATGATGAAGATATTGCTCCGCTATTTGAAGGAAACGAAGAGGCTGAACAAGATCGAACCGAGCGTGCTCCCAGAAAAGAGCGCGAGAGTCGAAACGATGACCACAGAGGGGCGCGTGATGATCGACGCCCTTCCTACCGTGATCGTGATGACAGAAGGTCCTCCGGCGACAGGGGCGAACGGCCATCCTACCGCGACCGCGATGACCGCAGGTCCTCCAGCGACCGTCCCTCCTATGGAGAGAGAAGACCCTACGGCGACAGGGATGGCCGCCCATCATTCCACGATCGTGACGATCGAAGGCCTTCCGGCGATCGCCCCTCGTATGGTGAGAGAAGACCCTACGGCGACAGGGATGGCCGTCCTTCATTCCGAGATCGTGACGATCGAAGGCCTTCCGGTGACCGCCCCTCCTATGGAGAGAGAAGAC
>DJGJ01000052.1 GCA_002432715.1 Sphaerochaeta sp. UBA5849
GAGAACTTGATACTGTTGAGATTGATATATACATCTGAAATAATCACCACTCCATACAGCACCAGACCTATATCGATGCAGTACAGAAGAAGTGCCATGGCCAGTGGATCGATGAGTGTAAGCACTGTCCAGTATATGTTCAGCCAGAGAGGGACACTGGTGTTCAGCCTCTGATACGGGAACAACCCGTATGTGAACAAGTCCATTGCATGATTGTACGTCGCGCCAAGAAACGACAACAGGTAGATGATGAACAGGATTTTCACCATATAGGATCTTTTGGTTGAGAAAACATCCATGACAGAAACTCTTGCTGTGCTCATTTCACTCTCTACTTGTTTGACACTACAACCAAGCCTGTAACCGATTAGGATCGTATCCCGTGTGCAAAATCATCGATGCGTACAATGTAACAATGGATGCTTGTATGATATTCTATGCACATTGAAAGTCAAACAGCAAACCCAGTCGTTCAGCGAGGTTGATCATGAAGAAATGGTATGCAGAAGAGTATGAGTGGAACATTGAAGTAACAGGATTCCTTCGTGGTGACCACACCGAGCACTATTGTCGAAACGGTGAAGAAGTAGGAGACATCTACACCTGCACATATGGCTGTCCCGTCAACTCCCAAGACCAGGGCATTTGTTCAAAGGTGATGATGCTCATGTTTCCCATCATGGAAGCAGTACGAAGCGGAGGAGACTTACGGAACATCGGAGGATCGAGCACTTACTGCAAGGATATCGTCTGTCCTGATGGCTGTGTCATCTTCAGGATGACGGCAACTCCCCTTGGCAATGAGAATTTTCATACTGGGAATTTCCATAATCCAGTGTAAACAAGCATCACTTCTCTGCTACAGGAAATGTATTTGCATTCTTAGCTCTTTGCGTATAGGCTTATGGATGATTCTACACGACAGGGAGCATAGGCTATGAATACACGACCATTTGGACCGGACAGAAGACTCGTCTCTGAAGTTGGACTGGGAACCTGGCAAATCGGAGGCTCCTGGGGGACGGTTGACGAAAAAACCGCCATGGGAATCCTTGCTGCTGCAGCAGAAGAAGGCATCACGTTTTTCGATACCGCTGATGTATACGGCGATGGGAGAAGCGAGCAGTTCATCGGAAAGTTTCTCCGTATGCATGCAGACAACCTATTTGTTGCAACAAAACTCGGCAGAGGATCAAACCCCGGCTGGCCTGGGAACTTTACCAGGGAGAACATCATCAAGCATACCGAAGCGTCCCTGAAACGCTTGGGATTGGAACGACTGAATCTTACCCAGCTGCACTGCATTCCTCGTGAAGTCCTGGCAGAGGGCTCCGTCTTTGATACTCTGAGAGAGCTGAAGAAACAAGGCAAGATCGAGCATTTCGGCGCCAGCGTCGAAACTGTCGAGGAAGGCCTGCTTTGCCTTGAGCAGGAAGGAATTGCGTCCCTGCAGGTTATTTTCAACATCTTTCGGCAGAAACCCATCAGGGAACTCTTTGCAAAAGCCAAGGAAAAACAAGTATCCATCATTGCAAGGGTGCCGCTGGCCAGTGGCTTGCTTACCGGCAAGATGCAGAAAACTACCACCTTCGATGCAAGCGACCACCGCAACTTCAACCGTGACGGTGCTTCGTTCAATGTCGGCGAGACTTTTGCAGGGGTCCCCTTTGAGAAGGGAGTTGAACTGGCCGAAGAACTCTCCTTGCTGAAACCTGAAGGAATGACCCTGGCTCAGATGGCACTACGTTGGATCCTGGACTTCGATGCGGTAACCGTAGTAATTCCGGGAGCAAGCCGTCCCTCACAGGTAAGGGCAAATGCTTCGATTTCGAAGCTGCCTCCGCTCAGCAGTGATCTGCATGCAAAGATACAAGCCTTTTATGAAAGCAAGGTAGCCCAGCACATCCGAGGACCTTACTAACAGGAAAGTAGTCTCTACAGCACAAGCTATCGATGCATGACATGCCATCGATGGCTTGTGTCTTGTTTTAATGCAGTGGCGACTTCTTATGATGAACAGTGTCACTCAGGAATCACCCAGATGAATGATCGTACCCAGTATTGATGTTTGGAAATCTGAATAGGTTGCATCAAAACGCAGCTCCCGAATTTTATGTTTCTCCATCTGCCCGGTATGCTGAACAAGTTCCGGGTAGATGGGAATCACAGAATCCTTTTTCACGAATACCGGCAGCAAGGCAAGAGAATAGGCTACATCCTTCAACCATATACCACCTGAAACTACATCCCCACTCCAGAAATCAACCCATTCACCTGCAGGCAGATAGACATCCCTACGACCAGTACTGTTCATAACGGGTGCAATGAGAAACACATCCCCGCAGTAGAACTGGTCATCGATGGACCAACAGATTGGATCATCCTGATGGTGGAAGATAAGAGCCCGTAATACGGGATATCCGGTTTGCGTAGCTTTTCTCCCCTCCTGGGCAAGGTAGGGGATCAAAGCATAGCGGAGCCTCAGCCACTGCCGTGCAAGATCTGCAACTTCGGGGTATTCGTACGGTTCCCTTGCCGTGGTCCCGTGATACCTGAGATGGGAAGTAAAAACTCCCATTTGCGTCCATCGGATATAGAGATCATTGCTCGGCCGGCTGTTCATAAAGCTGGGAATGCCTTGGAAACCCGGAACATCGTGGCTCCAGAATGCGAACCCCGAGAGGCCCAGATGAAGTCCGCCTCTCAACGAGCCGGCCATACCATCCCAGGAACAGGCACAGTCGCCACTCCAATGCAAGGGATAGCGCTGACATCCGATCCAACCCGCCCTGGCCCAGATCATTGCATCAGGTCCTTTCACCTGCCTGCTGATCTCATAGGCTGCCTTCTGGTAGAGCAAGGCATACAAGTTGTGCAGTTTTCGGTACGGCATACCATAGTATGAAGCATGTTCCTCGATCACCTCGCCGAAGTCCGTCTTGATCACTGCAACGCCAAGTTCCAACAGGGGAGCAAGCAGACTCTGATACCAACGAACAGCTTCCGGATTCGTAAAGTCGATGTTCCCATCGAACTCCACTTCGCTGAAATTCGAACCCAATGAAACATGCTCACTTTTAGGAGCTACATACCGATGGTTCTGTGCGGTCGCGTAGTGCTTGGTGTCCTTTGCAATACAGGGAAGCTGCCACAGACTTATCTTTATCCCCTGCTCTTCCATCTCTTTCAGATAAGCCTCAGGCTGCGGGAATCGGGTGGTGCTGAATTCCCACTCACATTTCCAATCCTTTTCAAACCAGCCGGTATCGATATGAATAACATCGCAGGGGAATCCACCCTCGCGCATTCTTTTCACCACAGTTCGAGTTTCATCAGCTGAGAAGTAACTCATCCGGCTCATCCAAGTCCCATATGACCACACAGGCACATCGGAGGGAAACCCGGTAATTCTCCTGTAATTCCACACAACCTGCTCGATGGAATCTCCACCGATGAAGAACAGGTCCAAGCCATCGTCCTCCACCACAGCCTGTGCTGCACGAGTCGAAACATCCGCCAGCGAAAGGCGGACATGGGCTGAGGTCATGATCAACAACCCATACCCTTCACTGGAGATGTAAAACGGTACGTTCTTGTAGGAGCGGCGGCTGTTTACTCCGAGCCCATCGGTATTTTCCAGCACAAACGTTTTCCCTGCCAAATTCATTGCAGCAAAGCGCTCACCGGTACCGACGAACTTTTCATTCGGTTTGGCATGCAACGAATACACCCATCGATCGACAGCATCATCCCGTTCAACGAACCCCAGACTGAACGATTCCGACTGTGAAGGGAAAAAATCATCATAGGCCATGAAAGGAACGGCAGTCTTGCCGTCGGGAAACACCACTGCATCAAAAGTCTGCGGTGGTTCAGGTTGCAGCGTACTCCAGATTTCCGGCTTCTCTTCCTTGGTGTGTATCCGCATCCGGGTCTTGCCATGTTCGTCCAAAAAATCCCAGCCGCTCTCGGTCCCAACCGGACGAAGAGCTTCCTGCTTGAGTGAGGGATCCCATTCCAACATCGGGTTATGGGCATCCGAACTGATGGAATTCCCACCGCCTATTGTCAACCGAACGATGGATGAGCCATACAAACGCACAACCAGTTCGGCACTCTTTGATACCTCCGACTTGGCAGGATGGAGAAACAGATTCTTCATCTCTTGTTTGAGAAAAGGAATCTCAACTACTGCGGCAATGCCTTGTTCATGTACACAGACCGGCCTTCCGGCACGGTATATCGAATCTCTTCGGGCGTCAGGAGCATCCTGATCCAACATATCAAATAGAAAGCGATTTCTTTGTTTCATACTTTTTACTTATCCCTTGACTGAGCCGCTGTAGGCACCCATGGTAATCTGACGCTGGAAAAAAATAAATAATAACAGGGGGACGAGAGAAGCAGACAATATGGAAGCGGACAGTACCGTATCGTCAAGCCCGTATTGGCCCTGCAACATACCAAGGCCCTGGGTGATCGTCCTCAGATGCTCGGTCTGCAACAACAAGAGAGAGAAAGGGAGTTCGTTCCACATCGATTGTGTACCGATGATTATAATAATGACGATCATAGGTTTGGCAATGGGAACCATGATGTAGTAGAGCATCCGATACACACCGGTTCCATCGAGTCGTGCCGACTCGACAATCTCCATGGGAACCGTTGCATAATACGTTGTCATGATATAGGTGCCGAAGGGCCCGAAATATGCCACCCAGACAAGAATCAAGCCCAGATAGTTGTTAACCAGATGCAGCTTTCGACAGACCTGGAAAATCTGGATTGACAGCAACATCTGGGGAAAAATCATGAGAAACAAAACTGCAAGGAACAAAGGAAAGCGGAAACGAAAACGCAACCGGCCGAATGCAAAACCGGCAGTAATGCACACAAAGAGATACAACACCAAGGCGGAGGGAATCAGCAAACAGCTGTTGAGAAAATACCTGAGCATGTTGCCCTTCACCCACACATGGAAGTAATTGCTGAATGTGATGCTTTGCGGCATGAACAACTTGTTGTTGACATACTCAGCAGATGATTTGAGGCTGGTAATCAGTACAAAGAACAACGGGTAGAGGGCCATCAAGGCAAATACCATCAGTACCACATACATGATTGCTTTTACGGTTCTCTCATAGCTATTGGACATCTGAATTCTTCCTCATGAGAGCGACCTGAAACACTGCAATGATTGCGCAAACCACGAACAGAACGCTTGCCCAAGTACTTGCATATCCCATGTTGAATGCGACAAATCCTGCATTATAGATTCCATACTCCAAGGTGAACGTTGCGAACCCCGGGCCTCCGCGTGAGAAGGTATAGATAAAGGGGAAGGCTCTTGCAAGAATCTCAATGAACGACAAAACGATCCAGAACTCAATCGAAAACCGAATGGAGGGAATGGTGACATTCCAGAATGTCCGCCACCAAAGAGCCCCATCGATTTTTGCCGCATCGTACAGTGATTCATCGATGCTGCTCATTGCAGCGAGGAAAAAGATGCAGCCGAAACCCAACCGCAACCAGACTCCATAGACCAAGCCAAGCGTATTGAGAGCCAGGTCGGGCTTGCTCAACCAGTCAAGTGCGAAGGCCTCCAGACCCAGATGGATCAACACATTGTTTATCGGCCCAAGTTTGCGGAACATGATGCTGGATATCATTCCCATGATTACGTAGCCGAGGATGTTCGGCAAATAGATGATAGCCCTGAAGAGAGACCACCCTTTCAGCCCTTCGCGCAGCAGTGCTGAGATGAGAATCGGAAGGATGACACCCAAGGGGATGTAGAGAAGCAGAACCAGGGTGTTCTTGATGGAGATCCAGAATGTCTCATCCGCAAACATGGTGCGATAATTGTCCAGCCCGATGAAAGTCGCCTTACCCATGCCCTTCCATTTGAAAAAGCTCAGATAGATATTGGCAACCACTGGATAGAGTATGAACACAAGCAACAGGAGAAGCAATGGAGCTATGAGCAGATAGGGTTCCATCGACTCTCTCTTCACAATGGATGTAAGGTGTTTCAAGTGCAACCCCCATGCAAAAGTATGGGTTGTCCGATTGCATTTTGCAATTCCAGACAACCCATGGTACGACTGGTTATTTAGCTTTCTGGACGTTGTCCAGCATGCCTTGGGCAGATTCTATGAACTTGTCGATGCTGATCTCATTGGAGACGAAGGCCTGCGCGCAATATCGGTCGAAATTGCCATTGGCATCTTCGTTCAACAAGAGGGTGTTGAAGTCGAGGACAAACGGTTTTTCAAGAATCTTGCCTACAAGAGGATATCCCAAGCTCTTGATGTCGACATTCTTGTTGGGAGAAAGAGCCCCTGTCATGCCCATCCATATGGCATTGCCTTCACCACGTGCATACCCTTCGACCACCTTCATAGCAGCTTCAGGGTTCTTCGACCACTTCATGACGCTATACCCGATACCGGCCGGCTGGCCCACTTGTTGGTCCTTGTATTTAGCCTGGGGGAAATTGATGGTCGGGAAGTAACCGACTGCATCGATGCCCAACGCATCATTGAAGACCTTCCAATGGCAGACATCAGAGAGCATTCCAACAAACATCGCACCCTTGCCCGCAGCAAAATTGTTGGCGGCATCCATGAAATAGGGTGTCGAAGTGCCGGCAGGATCGATATAGCCCTTCTTGAACAGCTCCTGCACAATCTCTGCAGCCCGCTTGAAAGCAGCATTGCCCTTGAAATTCTGTTTGCCGGTCCCGAGGTACTGCACATCGTCACCATAGATGTTTGCCACGAAGCACCTGAAAAGGAAATCGATGGTATACGGAGCGCCCTGCAGTCCGGCGACCATGGGAACAATACCGGCTTTCTTGAGTTTCTCACAGGCAGCCATGAAAGCATCCAGATCAGAAGGGGCTTTCTCAGGATCCAGTCCGGCTTGTTTGAACAGGGCTTTGTTGTAATAGATACCGAAGCCTTGGGTTGTCAGGGGAACCATATGCACTGGTTTTGTTCCGTCCCCGCCCTCCGAACAATAAGCCCAGCTGAACTCGGAGATCTCATCTCTCCATGGCTTGATATACTGATCCATGGCAATGGTGTACTCATCAAATTCATAGGCTTGCACTCCGCCATGGAACATGACGATATCAGGTCCTTGTCCGGCTTGTACTGCTGCACGCACCAACTGATAATAGTTGTCGTTCGGCTGACCGACATGCTTGATGGTAAGACCGGGGTTATTCTGCATGATCAAATCATCAATTTTCTTCATCGCCGGTTGCACGCCTTGAACATCACCATATTTGAAATCCCAAATAGTGATTACCGTAGCTCCGTCGACCTTTGCAGCCCCCTGCTCCTTGGTTCCAGCCGACCAGAGCATTAGGGACGGTAGCAGAAAAAGAAGCACACATACGACCTTAACTCGAATTTTCATACGTTCCTCCTATTACAAATCAACCCTATGGTTGAATGCTTTCTTCCTGTAGAACGACTATCAAGGTTCAATCACCGTCATTTCAAACGGATAAGTACATGTTCATTGGATAAACGCTAAACACGTTTTTGCATATTTTTAATTTAACCGCTTAACTTACTATAGAGACCATTTCTCTTTCCTGTCAAGTAAAAAAGTATATCCATTACCACACAACCTGCATGGAGATTGAAAAAGGCACCTGGTCCGACTCAGCTGCTCTCCCTCTCTACAAGGTGCGTCTGAATGATCTCATGGGAGGGTTGGATCCGTCTCCTTTCTATGACATCGATCAACAAATCAGCAGCTTTGGAGCCGATCTCGTACGCTCCCATGTCGAGGCTGGTTATGGCTGGGGAATGGATCCTGGTAATCATTGTATTTCCTGCACTTACGACGGCAACCCGGGAAGGAACGTGGAGGTTGCTCTCCTTCAAGGCCCTGAGAACACCTACTGCAATTGTATCGTTGAAGGTAACTACAGCGGTGAAATCAGGGATTTCCTTGATGGTTCGCAGAAAAGCCCGATAACCTTGCTCCTCAAGCATAGGCACGTTGATGATCCAATCCTCACTGAAGTTCAAGCCGTTGTCATGGAAGGCCATGCTGTATCCGGTTCGACGCTTTTCACTCTGCGTATACTCAACGTTGCCGTTTACCAGAATGATCTTCCTATGACCCTTTTTAATCAAATAATTTACTATTGCATAATACCCTGCCGTAATATCAGCATCCACATAGAACGAATCATCCCGCTCATTGGGTGTTCCAATTACCACATAGGGAATATTTCTTTGCCGTATGTGATTGATATACACATCATTGATTCTCGGATTCATGATCAATGCACCATCTATGGGCTGGGTCAGGTTCAGGTCAGGATGGTTCTTCGTATTCTCGTTCAAATAATCAGCATACAGATGAATCTGGTATTTTCTGACATGCAGCACGTCAAGAACTCCGGCAAGGATATTGTTGAAAAAGTAATCCTCGCGGATGTTTTGCGTAGGAGAAGCATACAGCCCTACCGACCAAGTCTTCTTGCTCGCGAGATTTCTTGCCGTAATGCTGGGCCTGTAGTCAAGCTCCTCAACAGCTTTCAGAATCTTCTCGGTTACTTCCTGACTGATTTTTCTTTTACCTGAAAGCGCATATGAGACAGTTGCTGCAGAAACACCAACTTTTTGTGCAACCGTTTCAATCGTTACTTTTTTCATAGATTCCTTTCATTATTGTGTTAAACGCTTAAATGATTTTATGGTGATTACCCCCAATTCGTCAACCGGAAAAATCAACAAATCGTACCGGATAAATTGGTTTACCTTCACTTGAACAGTATACACCGATTCAGTCTGCTAAAGAAACTGTTGTTGCAATACTTGAACAATTCCGGTATATGTCAATAGCTTATAGGCAATGCTCCACATGACCAGAAAAATTGCACCGTTGAGGATTCTCCAGGTGATGGTTTTCTTAAACAGAGGTGCAAGAAGCGTCGAACCGTATGCCAAGGTAAAGAACCAGATACATGACATGGTCATCGCCCCGCCTCCGAAGAGCAGCCGACCGGCTCCTTCGTAGGTTGCACTGATTCCCCCCAAGAGAACTACGGTATCGAGGTAGACGTGTGGATTGAGCAGCGTAATCGCCAAGGTCGTCAGGATGACCTGCTTTCGGCTTACAATCCCTACTTCGGATTCCTGCAATCGCTGTCCAGCTTGGAATGCCGAGAACAGGCTCTTAAGACCGTAGAAGAAAAGAAACAACGCTCCCATCCCGGCAGCAATGCCCAGCAGCTTCGGTGATTGTTCGATCAGGCTGCCCATGCCGGCAACACCGGCAGAAATAAGCAGGGCATCGCAGAACGTGCAGATGAGAGCGACAACAAAGCGATGTTGTTTACGTATTCCTTGGGTAAGCACGAAGGCGTTTTGGGCACCGATTGCGATGATCAAGCCTGCACCGGTGGCCATACCGGTAAAGAAAGGTAGTTCCATGCCGGTCAGGGTAGTCAAAACCCTGAATTTTTGCAAAGCATTCTGAGAAAATAGTGGAAAGATTCAAAAAACTCATGAAGCAGAGGGTGCACTAAGAACACTGAACGCCTATACTGTACCCAAGGAGGGAAGCCATGCCTACTTTTCAGGATTTGATTCTCGGGCTCCAACACATCGGCATTCCGACCCATTCACTGGAAAAGACCATCGACTTCTACCAGAGTCTGGGTTTCTCGATCATCCATGCCCCTCTGCATGATCACAAGAGGGTTGCATTCCTCAAGTTGGGGGATGTAGTCATTGAAGCATACGAAAGCGACGAGACAGCCGCCCACACCGGTGCCATCGACCACTTCGCACTGAATGTGAGCGACATACAGGCAACCTATCGTGAGATACGGGCTCTAGGCTATCAGGAACTGGAGAACGGCATCCAGACGCTCCCCTTCTTCAGCCATGGAGTGAGCTACTTTACCATCCAAGGACCGAATGCAGAAAAGGTAGAGTTCGCTCAGTATTTATAAGCATCCACCGCTTTGGCAATCGGATGGCGAATGACTGTCTTTTGGTTCGACCCCTCCACCTTTCTTGGAGCGGAGAGATAGATTTCATGATGGAGCCGGGTATCGGAAAAATCCAGCTGGTAGTTCCGGGTGGCAAGAAATGCATGCATTCTCTCCACCGTTTGAGGTTCGTCGTAGGAGCCGAGGTGAAGAGCCTGTACTCACACCCCCTCCTGGTACCATAAGCCTTCCAACCAAGAGACGACATAGTCGAAGTATCCATCCATGTGATGGTCTCCCTTCCTGCTCATTTTCAGCGTATAGGCTACGACATAGAGCATTTCCACGCTTCTTTGATACTTGCCCCGTGCTTTGTGATGGCTGATAGAATGCTTTGTATTCTTTTTTAAAATCGAATGGCATACGCCCTCCCTGTGGACTGCGGATGCTCTGATGCACTCAAATACTACACCATAATTGAATCATGTCCTTTACTATTTTCAACCTCCGCTTGCATACTATCCTCGATGCCACACACGATAAGGATGATTGAGAAGATGGAAAAAGATATACTGACCTTGCTGGTCATCAAAATCGGCCAAAGTGCTTTCAGGGCAAAAGACTTGGCAAGCGGGAACATTGTTTCGGTAAAGAGTACAAAATCCTATGAAATCGCTGAATGCGACACTGTTACGCTTGAAGTAACCAAAGAGTGGCAGTTCAAGAAAACCACCTACATCAGCGGAGAAGTACTCAGTCATCATTTTGATATGCAGGCACTTGATATCCCAGGCCATGAGTATCATGCGGTAAGGTTGGTTTCAGCGACAGAGTGGTATGAGCCGTATGAATTGAAGGGATTCATTGGAGAGTGCCTGAGAGGCGGAAAGAGAATGTCCTACGCCATGGAGGACTATACCGGGTATGGTTTTTACCAACCCGATTGTGATCCCGTCATAGAAGCCAATGAGAGTGAAACACCAATCATGCAATATGACAAGCTTGCTAAACTCTGGGAAGACTATCCACTCTGCATCGATGCATTGGCTCATATGGCGTATGTGTATTTTCGAGGCCACCGTTTCCTCCGCAATGCCGAAAACTGCCTGAAAACAGCTATCCATATTGCTGAAAAGAATTTCCCTCCACACCTTGACGGCATCTTTCTCTGGTCCGAATTGAACAATCGTCCCTACTTGAGGTCTCTCCACGGTCTGTGTCTGGTAGAATGGAGGATGGGCAACTTTGCTGAAGCAGAACAAATTGCACGAAAAATGCTTCGTCTGAACCCTCCAGACAACCAAGGTGCACGCTTTCTTATCGAGCAAATCATGAAAGGTGAACCTTGGACTGAAGACTGAACTGTACCTATGCCATCCTCATTTCTGCAACAGCATGTCCCCATCCTTGATTCAACCCTTCTTGCGCATGAAGGTGCTGATAAGCAGGGTGACGACGGCAGGAAGGATGAAGTGCATCAAGAGTATGACCGGCAGGGATTGAGGACCCATGACAGCAACAGCATTGAACTGACCGACCAGACCGCTTGTGCCCATGCCGGCTCCTGCGCTGTTGTTTTCCATCTTGAATACCATGGTACTTACCGGACCGAGTATGGCCGCCGTCAAGGTCGGCGGTATCCAAATCAAAGGGTTGTTCCAGATATTGGGAATCTGAAGCATGCTGGTTCCCAGTCCTTGACTGATAAGTCCGCCCAGTTTGTTTTCTCGATAGGAGCTCACGGCAAATCCAATCATCTGACAGCTGCAACCAACGACTGCAGCCCCTGCTGCGAGTCCATCGATGCCGAGGCTGATACAGATGGCCGCACTGCTGATGGGAAGCGTCAGCACCATTCCCACCACCGTAGACACAAGGATTCCCATGGGAAGTGGATACAGGGTGGTCAACAGGTTGATGAAAGAACCCAAAGATGTCATCAGGGCTGCTATCGGAGGGGCTATGAAATGACCGACCAAGCCGCCCCCCACTATGGTTGCAAGGGGGACAACTATAATGTCCACGCCGGTCTTTCCGACAACTTTCTTGGAAATCTCGGCACCGGCCAAAGCAGCCAGCATTGCACCAAAGGGTTCACCCAGGACTACTTTCACCAGAGAGGCCCCCTCTCCCAGCACAAAGGTTCCCGCTCCTACAGCTCCTGCTACAGCACTGCAAAGCACGCCCAACATGGGGGCTTTCACAGCCAGGGCTACGCCCACACCAATGGCCGGCCCGGTCAGGTATTGGGCGACAAGCCCGATCTGCTCCAAAAGCTGCCAACCACTGTAATGTCCGATTTGCTTGATGATAAGACCGATGATCAAGGAGGCAAACAAGCCTTGAGCCATTCCGCTCAACACCTGGGTGATGTACACACCCACCCCCCTGCCATGGTGAGAAGTCTTGCCTTCCGCCATAGAGAGCTCCCATAGAATTGGATTTGGTGGATGACTTGTCAGCTGCAACAACCGTAGCGTTGCACCAGGCCTCCGTTGGTCCCGACTATACCAAGTGAGGGAAATTTAGTAAAGGTCACTCTCCTGCATTCCTTTCCATCCTTCGGTTGCAAGGCACTTGACACTGTCTTCATCTTATTTCATACTATTTCTATAGACTTTATAGTATTTCAAATAAGGGGAAATATATGAGTGTAGTTCTTTGGCTGGGAGTATTCGCACTCTTTCTGGTATCGTTGATTGTGATGGCAAAGCGTTTTACTATTCCGTTCTCGGTACGTGTTTTCGTTTCATTGATTCTCGGGACCCTGTTTGGCCTGTCTCTCTTCTTCTTTGCCGAAACTTCGGTATCGCAGGAAGTCCGACGATGGACAGCACTTGTCGGCAACGGATACGTCGACTTCTTGCGCATGCTGATCATCCCCTTGGTCCCGACAAGCATCATTGCAGGCCTTTTGAGACTGAGCAATACCGCCGAACTTAAAAAACTGGGAGTGAGAACGATTGGACTCTTTCTCTTTACTGCCACAATTGCGGGCATTATCGGGCTGGTGGTAGGTTCCCTGTTTTCGGTGGGAAGCGGCATGGTCGTGGGAGAACTCGCAAAGAGGGAGGCGAACACCATCGGCAATCTCTTCGCCCAGTTCAGGGCTTTCATCCCTTCCAATCCTGTTCGCTCGGCTTCTGAAATGCAGATGATTCCCCTGGTAGTATTCTCGGTGCTTCTTGGTGTCGCAGCCATCACTGTTAAAACGAAACAACCAGAGAAAATCAAACCAATTGAGACACTGCTGGAGAGTTTTTTAGCCATAGTGATGCAGTTGACATCGATGGTCCTCAGCCTGACGCCCTATGGCGTACTTGGTCTTACTTCCTACTGGCTCTCAAGTACCGGCCTGTCTGCATTATTGCAGCTTGGACTCTTTGTCATTGCCATGATAGCCGCATGCTTGCTTCATATGGCATTGGTGTATGGAGGCCTCGTCGCCACGACGGCAAAGATCAACCCCGTAAGGTTTTTCCGGGCTGCAAGCCCAGCCCTTCTCTTGGCCTTTTCCAGCCGCTCCAGCTTGGGTGCCCTGACGATGACCATCAGCACCATGAAAGGCCGCCTCAAAGTCAGCGACCGGGTTGCAAACTTTGTCGGTCCATTGGGAGCTGTCATGAATATGGACGCCTGCGGAGGAATCTTTCCTGCGATGGTTGCAGTCTTTGCAGCAAACGCATTCGGTATCGACCTCACCCTCTCACAGTATGCATTGATCGTAGTAGTATCGATCTTCGCCAGTCTTGGAAGTGCGGCAGTACCCATGGGAGCTACAGCGTTTACCATCATCACCCTCACTACAGTAGGACTACCGATGGAAGCGGTTGGTTTGGTAGCAGGTGTAGACTTTTTGGTTGATATGTTCCGGACCATGACCAATGTAGCCGGCGATTTGACTACCTCGGTGGTTGTGGCCAATTCCCTCGGAGAGTTCGATAAAAACGCTTTTGAAGCACAGGATTTGAAAACAGAGCTGGCATTTGCATAATACAAGATACGCTTGGGACGGAGATCAGGATTCTCCATTCCAAGCGTATAGCTTCATGTCGATTCTCCCGTTATGCAAGAACACAATACCTTCGCTTTCCAGCATGGCTCGCTGCAGTTCTGCAAAGTTTGGATTCGGCAACGATCCATCGGATTTGACCATTCTATGCCAGGGAAGTTCCTCTGGACAGCCGGCCATGGCCCACCCTACAGTTCTTGCCCGCCTAAGGTCGCCCAGCATGCCAGCAATCTGGCCGTAGGTACCGACTTTACCTGCGGGGATACGGGAGACCAGTTCATACACCTGGGCGAAAAACGTTGCTATACAAACCTCTTGTGTCATTGTACACCGATTTCAGACCAACAATGCAAACAGGATTGAAGGCACCCCAGGCCCACATTACTTTTTCTTTCTCCTATACCCTCAACAAACCTCGACACCCCCGTGATGCATAATAGGAGTCAACTCCGTTGTGGTAGATGAACACCCGGCCATATCGGCTATCACCGAAAAGGGCTCCTCCAAGGTCTCTCATCGCCTCGGGGGTTCGAATCCAACTCGAAGATTTCACATCAAAAACCCCGACAGCCTGGAGGCTTCGATACTGCTGCTCATCCAGCAGTTCTATTCCCATAGTTTCAGCCAGGCCGCACGCACTGCCGCTCGGGGGGTTCTTTTTTCGTTTCTCAAGGGCAATTTCGTCATAGCAGAGACTTCTGCGACCAAGAGGACTCTCGACAGAGCAATCGACGAACACGTATGCGTCTGTAACTTTATCGTAACCGATTACATCAGGCTCTCCGCCGGTGCGCTCCATCTCTGAAAGAGCGTACAGCTTCTGTGGCTGGGTCATCAGACGCTGTTCGACAGCAGTCCAGGAAAGTCCCTCATGACGGTTCATATACTGAAGAAACCTCGCCTTGAGCAGGGCAAGGAGTGTTGTCTGTTGCTCATTTGACAATGTGGCATGGGTTGTATTCATACACTGCCTCCTCGCTTTTACGGCTTCCATGGTACTTATATCCTAGTTTTTTACTCAAGATACTCACCAAGTACTGAAGCGTGTTCGTAATCGTATTGAGGTTCCCCAGATCCCCCGCTTTCTTGGAAAGTTTGCATGTGAGGACGTATTCATCCCGGCAGCCAGCTGACACCAAGCAATGGTTCAAGTCCCCTGCTTTGCCGTAAGCGTTCCTATTTTCTGGAAATGTATCCACCACTGATGATCTTGGAGTCGTTGACTACGACAACGGCCCCTGGCAACATGGTGTTTACGAGGTTTACCGCCTCTGCAATACGCTTGCGTTTGAGATGCAGCATCAAAATGTCACGGTTGCCGTTGCGGCCCGTACCCTTTACGACTGTCACCGCAAAGTTGTCCTTGCGAAGGGTGTCTGCCAGCTCAACACTCGACGGCCCTTCAGGCACGATGACTTGGATCGAACTGAGGCCGAAGGCAAGCTTGTCCTCGAACCACGAGCCCATGTAATTGCCGACGGCAAAAGCAAGAGCAAAAACAATCATCCTCATGGGGTCTTCCTGGAACCCATCCAGAACAGTCCCAGTTATCAAGAGCCATAAGCCGCTATCGAAAAAAGCAACTATGGTTCCCTTGACCCGTTCTCCCCGGTTGATGAGAACCATGCGGATCGTAGACACCGTTACTTCCAATATTTTCCCAAAAAAGATGATGACATAAATCCAAATGCCCAAGTCGTCCAAGAACTCCATACCTACTCCTTCAGCGTAGCTACTCTATGCAAGTATAGATGAAGTCTGAATGAATTGGTAGTAAGTTTGAAGGAGGAAGGATATATCAATGCACTGCACACGTTGCACTCTTGCATACCCAAAGGCTGGAAATTGCTGACAGGCTGTATCCTGTTTCAAATAACGCAAACACGTCATAGTACTATCTGCCGTGCATCAGTTTGGTACATCAAGGAAAAGGTGAAATGAAGCCAACCCGGTTTTACCTTCTTCTTCAAATTATGGCTGCTGTCCTGTCTTACGAAGTGCACGGGGCCCAGCAACGGGAGACTTCAGAGCCTCAACCACCGTTCCATCGTTGAGATCGAGCCTTTGCACCAGGTGGTCCAGGGCTTTCTCAGCCTCGAGGTATCCAAAGCGGATCATGGCCTACACAAGATTGCCTGCAAGGCATGGAATAACTTCCGACTTCCTTCCCCTCCAATTTTTGGGGTTGTACCCGCCATCTTCCAACTCCTCGGAGTTCTGAAGCAGGTGTAGAATCGACGGTTGGTCTGCTGACAGCAAGATTGTACCATCAGCTCGGACAAGTTCGGTACAAAACCGGCCTGCTATATTGTAGGCTTGGCTTGCAACACCCGATTGTCTTGATTCGGTCAGGGTATCATAGCGCACCGAAGGATAGTTCTCTTCCAACAACCACGCGAGAAGCTCTTCAGAAGCATAGGAGTGCCACTTGTTCATGTAAGACATTGAAGGCCGATGAGGTGCTTGGCGTTTTCGAGCCCCTCATCAGCAGCAGCCTTGGAATGTAATAGGTAGCTCTGACTTTCAAAGAGAACAACCCTGCCTCCATCTCAAAGGCAACCCACTCATCTGCTAAAGACTTGGAGCCTTGTCTTCGCCAAACACCAGCTGCCTCCTCAAGATACTGTTCATGCAACCATAGTGTTCTAATACATGTCGTAATCGAGCTTCAGTACGATGTTCTGCGGATAATCACCGAAGTGCTCGCCGAAGAGGCTTACACCGCCGATGAAGCGGGCATCTTCCTTGATTCCGATTTTTACACTGATGAAGCACTGATCCTTGATTTGCAAGGCATCTATCTTCAAGTCGGAAATGTGCTCGTTGTTGAGAAACGTACCATGGGAGTTGACCTTCCAATCGGTGAGCAGTCCATACTGGTTCAGCGATTCAGGCCACCAGGAAGGGTTGAACTTTCCTTTTCGACCACCCAAATCTCCGGGGCTTGTCCACGTCCCCACCTCAACATCGTTGACCCATAGGGTGATATCGCTCGGCCAATCATTTCGATAGAAAGGTGCTTCCGAGCAGGCCTCGAATGAGAGGTCGAACTGCTTGGGAATCCCTCCGTTCACGATGGTGTTGGGAAACCTGTACTCAACAAAACCCTTGTAGAACCAGAGCAGCTGGGCGTTGGTACGGTCGGGATAATAAAAACTGCAGGGCTGGTCGAAAATGCCGATGGTGCTCTTTTCGCTGACCAGACCGCAGGTTGGATGGATTTCACAGTTGACGAAATTTCCGATCGGCATACTCAGCATCACCGAGTTTTCTTTGTTTTCATGTATCGGATTGAGCAGAAGCCTGAACACCACTCTGTCGCATACCCGGCTGCTCACCTTCATGCTGCCGCGGATCCCCGGTTGTGATTCGGTGAAGAGAAGCCCGGCATTCTCAAGAATGCGGACATTCAGTGCGGCGGTTGAAGTAGGAAGACCCAACTGCTCGGCAATCTCATTCACACTGAGACTGCGCTCATTGAGCAGCTCAAGGATGTTGATTCTCGCCTCATTGGCAATAGCCTTCGACACGACCAGCATCTTCTGCTTGTCGGAATAATCAAGAAAAATCTCTTTCAACATCCTACTCTACCTTCTCCTACAGTCGTTTCCTTCATCCTAACACAATGGCAGATTGAGAACAAACACTTCTGCTACCTATGAAACCTCAGGAGGTTCCACGTCAGGGGGGCAATCTGCAGGTTTTCAGTATCAGCATGCAACACCTGCTTCGGCATCACCTCTTCAGGATTCATCGCATCGTTGACAGCGTACAGATTCTCATGTTCCAACACAATATGCTCGACCAGCATATACGAATTGCCAAGACCAGGCAGATCCAGTTCAAGGGACAACATCTCGTGCTCGTGACGGTTCACTACGAACAGGTCAATTTCCCCTGTCTCAGGATGATGCACTACAAGCGCATCGGCATAGGGGATGGTTCCATACTGCCTGTTTTCGTACGATGCAACGTCAACCCGGCTTTCCAATACCTCCCCCCTGCCATATTTGGATGCATAGTAGAACGGCCAATAAATGGTCTGCCTCCAAGCCTTTCCTCCGGTTTCGGTCATGATGGGGGCGATGGTGTTGACCAACTGTGCGATGCAGGCGATTTTGACACGATCGCAGTGCCTGAGCAGACTGTTCAAAAGGCAACCCACCACCAAGGCATCCTCAAAGGTATAGACATCCTCGAGCAGGGAGGGTCCGACAATCCATGGAGTCTGCTGCTTGTCCTTTTCGTGGGAGTGGAACCAAACATTCCACTCATCGAAGCAGAGGTACATCGTTTTCTTGGAGCGCTTTTTTGCCTTGACGTAGTCGCACACATGGACAACGGTATCGATGAAAGCATCCATGCTCGCCGAGCAGGCCAGGAAGGTGGCAATGTCCTTCTCCTCATTGCGGAAATACATGTGGAGCGACAAGTAATCGACCACCTCATAGGTATGGTCGAGCACGGTCTCCTCCCACTCGGGGAAGGTGGGCATAGAGGAATTGGAACTGCCGCAGGCAACCAGTTCAAGTGACGGGTCGAACAGCTTGATCGCCTTGCCCACTTCACAGGCCAGACGTCCATATTCCTCGGCACTCTTATGGCCGACCTGCCAAGGTCCGTCCATCTCGTTCCCCAAGCCCCAGAGCTTGATATCATAGGGTTTTTCCGATCCATGGCTCTTTCTGAGATCGCTCAGATAGGAACCACCTGGATGATTGCAATACTCGACCAGGTCCTTCGCTTCAGCAAGGCCGCGTGTTCCCAGGTTGATCACCATCATCGGCTCGGTCCCCACTTTCTTGGACCAGTGCATGAACTCCTGCAGGCCGAACTGATTCGGATCGAGGGCCTTCCATGCCAAATCAAGCCGGGTCGGGCGGTTTTCCTTGGGACCTATCGAGTCTTCCCAATTGAAATTGGAAACATAGTTTCCTCCGGGAAACCGAACCACCGGAACATCGAGCTCGCGGACAAGGTCCATGACATCGCTACGAAAACCTTCCTCGTCTGCTGCACCGTGATCGGGTTCGTAAACACCCCCATAGACCGCTCGACCAAGTTGTTCAACGAACGAACCAAACAGCCTGGGATCGACCGTCCCTCGGACAAATTGCTTGCTGGCATGTATCGTACACTTCACGTTGCTGCTCCTCTCTGATTTGTTTGCTTAGCCTTTGACTCCGCCTGATGTCAATCCGGCGATGAAGTATCGTTGGAAGAAAATGAAAACCACAATAATCGGCAGGGTGGCTCCAAGAGAACCCATGATCAACAGGTCGTAGTTGTTGCCGTACGGAGTGAGCAAGGTATTCAGTCCGATGGGGAGGGTGAACTTATTGCCGCTTCGGAGCACGATCAAGGGCCATAAGAAGTTGTTCCAGCTCTGCATGGACATGAAAATCGCCATCGCAGAGAAAGCAGGGGGCATGATCGGAACTATGATCCTGAAGAAAATGGCATATTCACTGAGCCCGTCCACACGGCCGGCATCGATCAGATCATGGGGAAGGCCTTCGATGTATTGCTTGAAGAAGAAAATCGCAAAGGGCGAAACCACCATCGGCAGGAAGACACCGAGGAATCGATCCATCAGGTTGACGGAAATCATCAGTTTATAGAGAGGCAGAATCAGGATCTGCATGGGAACAAGCATGAGGAAAATGACCATGGTGGTAACGACTTTCCTCCCCTTGAATCGATAGACAGAGAGACCATAGGCAACAAACGAACTGAAAAAGAGTGCCAGCACTGTTTGGATGAGCATGATCACCAGGCTGTTTCCATACCAGGTGAAGTAGATGCCGTCGCGGATGGTGAACAATCCCTTGAAGTTCTCCAAATTCAAGTCGGTAGGGATGAGCGTCTTTAGCGTGATGCCATAGCGAAGCAGGTCGCGACCCGGGCGAAAAGAGGCCAAGGCCAATGAATAGAGGGGAAGCAGATAGAGAAGGCACAGTGCGATTAAAAGCACATGCTTTGCAATGGACTTGGCCTTGATATGCGGCTTTCCGTTCATTATCGCCTCCCTTCCTCGTCAAAGAAGCCAAAGAATTTCAACAGCGATACGCTGAGGGTGAAAACGATGATCAGCAGCACTATCCCGATGGCACTGGCCATACCCATCTCTCCCTCCTGAAAGCCTTTATTGTAGAGGTGGCCGACGATGGTCAAGCCTACATTGTTCGGTGACGGCTTGCCCGCCCAGAGGATGAAACTCTCCTCAAACATGGCAAACCCGCCGAAAATACTGATTGTGGTCACAAAAATGGTGGTTCTCTTCAACAGCGGGATGGTAATGCGCCAGAGCTTTTGCAGGCCCGAAGCCCCGTCGATATCCGCCGCCTCATAGAGTTCATCCGGGATGTTCTGCAATCCGGAGAGGAAGTAGATGATGTTCACCCCCACCCAACGCCATAGGGCCAGGATGAGCAGCAGCACCATGGCTTGAGTGGGACCACCGAGCAGCCACTGTCGCGGCTCTGCTCCGAACAGTGCAGCAATTACGTTGACGATGCTTCTCGGACTGGAGGCAAGCAGCAGGCGCATGATGGTTCCTGCGACTACGATGGAGACCAGGCTGGGAACATAGAGTATGGATCGATACAGCGAATTGTACGTACGGTTGCCTGTGTTGAGCAACACCGATAGCAACAAGGGAATCGGAATCAACAAGGCAATCGTATACACCGTATAGCGGAAGCTGTTGTGCAAGGCAACTTTGAATTCAGGATTGTTCAGCTTCCCGTAATTGCTCCAGCCGATGAAATCCACCTGTCCGGGATACACCTGCTGGAAACTCATCACAAAGGTACTGATAATGGGATAGAGATAAAACATGAAAAAGGATAGGACAAACGGCAGTATGAATACATACGGCGCTATCTTCATTGAATTTACTGGTGATCTGTTCGACATCCATCCCTCCTCTGTACAGGATACGCCGGAAAAGTTCCCGGCGCATCCAAAACCAATGGTCAGCGGGTAAGATCGGCAGCTTCTTTCAAAGCCTGGGCAGGAGTCTTGATCTGCTGTTGCAGAACTTGAATCATGACCGTTGACTTCAATCTGTCAATTACGGCAGGAAGCTTTTCCTTGATATTGACACCCTGGATCTCATCCTTGATAGCGAGCAGCATGCCGAAGATGTCATCATTGAGATAATATTCGGTGAACTTATTGGGCTGTTTCATGATCGGGTCATCCCACACATCCCAACGGGGAGGATCGAAACCGAGGTCGGTCCAGATCAAGAGATTTCCTTCCCTGGAGCCCTTTGCGAACATCAAGAAGTCCTTGGCGAGCTTCTGGTCTCGTGCCTGCAGGGTGACCGAAGTACCGGTTCCACCCATGCCTGCAGAGCGGGAGCCGCCAACGGTCCAGCTGGGCATCGGCAGAATCAGGATTTTCCCCTTCAGGTCGGGCATATAGTCGGTGAAGCGGTTCATGTACCACATGGGCATCCAGACGGAGGCGGCACCGCCATCATTCATAAAGCCATAGTACTCTTCAGCATGATGGAACCCGCCAGGGGCTGCAATTGCGGCACCACTGTTCATCAGGTCCTTGAGATACTGCAATGTCTTGACGTTCGTGGCATTATCCAGAATGACATTGCCGTCCTTGTCCAGGAAGTCCGAACCCTGCTGGGCGACCAGCGGCCAGAAGGACCAGTGTTCGGTTACCTCCAGAGTGGTCATGGGTTTGCCTGTCTTTGCCTTTACCTGCTTGGCTGCAACCATGTAGTCATCCCATGTCTTGATCTTGTAGGGATCCACACCTGCAGCCTTCAGGATCTCCATGTTGTAATAGATTACTGAAGCACCAACATGGAACGGAAGGCCATAGTTCTTGCCGTCCTTGCTGTAGATGTCCAGTCTTGCAGTAACGAACTTGTCCCGGACGGGATCGATCACATCGTTGAGCGGAGCCAATTGGATGTTCCCCTTCAGGAAGTTCGGATACTTGGCGATCTCGATATCAACAATATCAGGAGCACCGGTCCCGGCCTGCAGGGAAACGAGCAATTTTGTGTGCATGTCCTCATACGGCAGCACTTCGCCCACGAATTTGATCTGGCGGTCCGGGTTCTGCTCATTCCAAAGTTTTGCCATCTTCTCATAGAACGCAAGATGCAGGTCCTGGAACGTCCAGAAACTCACTTCGGTTACTCCGGCATCTGTAGGTTTTGCGCTTTCTGCCGACCCGGCACCGAAAACCAGTCCAACCATACCGACTATAAGCATGGTTACCAGAATGATTCTCTTCATACTACTCTCCTTTTTTTAGAACAATTATTTTGTTCTTTTCTAGATTTCTAACCTCTTAACAACAATATTTTTGTTCCTTTTAGTGTAGTATAAATCGGTTTCATCAGTTGTCAATACATTATATTATGAGTTTTTATATTTTATTACAAAGAAATAGAAAGAGTATTGTAAAAGATTTGCATATCCTTCGTGTAATCTTATTATTACAATTTTTTTGTTTCAGTACACAACAATGCCATACATGTACCCTGTTCCACCTCCTCCTTGCGGAGGAGCATGTCAAGAATCCTCAAGCAACAACGATGCCCAACAAACTTTTTCAACCGGCTTGCCGTCGCTGATTCTACTGATTCCGTTGAACCATGCTTCAGTACATTGGGTGATGAACGATTCATCATGGATGGGAAAGCCGGAAGCACTGCCGATCATGCAGTCGATGCCGCACATCGGGCACTGAAGCGTCTTGTCCAGAGGAGGACGCTCCTCGATCCAAGAAAGTTTCTGCTCAATCCGGGGATTGAACGTATGGCCACAGTAGAAACAGGTACAGCTGTCGCTCTCCATAATCTGCTTCTCATTTGCGAACGTTGCTTGGTGGGCCTTCTTGATCAATTCATCGCTGTAGATCATGTGCTTACCTTCCATCCTGCATCAATCAATGCATCAAGGGTCTCATACTCCCCTTCCAATACATCAGTTTCGTAGTTGTAGACTCGATACCGGTAGGAAAGGGCATCCTTGAGAGTAATGTACGCGAAGCGGCCATCCAGATGGTCGAGATAACAACCTTTGTTCGGCTGCATCAGAGAAAAACTGAATGCGACAACATCCACTTTGCTGATGATGTCCCGTGTCAAATCCTGCTGGTCTTTTCTCCATGATTTCATGAGGATATCTCCTATCAAATAGATAATACCCCTAATGATGTGCCAAATGATGTCACAGTTGTTTTTAATTGCAAGAGTTGGTAATCGGGTAGGAGGATGAGCCTTAGTGGATCACCCGTCGTCCCACAGAACTGCACTGTTCGGGATGCGGCTCCTCGTCAGTTTACGCACTCTCTGGCATATAGGTCAGAGAACCATCGCCATCCCTTTTCATAGAGCTTTCTGTTGTTCAGCGTCGTATTAAGGATCCATGAATTTGCAATCCTCCAATATCCTTGTCTACAGTTTCCCATTGCAAAGCCTGATTACGTTCAACACCAAGCCTCTTGAGCTCCCTAAACCGAGTCCTCACCCGTATCCGCCTTCTCAGCCATCGGTCGAGTTTCTTCTGCTTGCCTTTACATTTTGCAAGCTTGAAGTAAGCAATCCAACCTCTGATTAGCTGATTGAGCTTTTCCTGTCGGTATTTTACGGACCAGCCATTGCTTGGCTGTGTTATCTCCTTGTTTCAGCCGTGAGATTCGCTCCTGTCTTCTTGTGAATACAGAGTTCCCATCACTTGTTCTTCGAATCAGAGAAGAATCCATACTCAAGGAATCTGATGCCCTCGATTCTACAGATACAGGCCTTTTCAGGGTTCACTATCAGCTTGAGCACATTCTCAAGATAGCTGGCAGTGCTTTTGAGAGTCCTTTCGAGCAAATCCGTTCGTTTTGCGTCGGTCGTGTTGTTTTCAGACATCCCACACACTCTCGGCTCCCCCTGCCTCATCTACACCCCGGTTCCGTATAGCATTTGGACTTCGATTTGTGATGCAATCTCATCCACCGGGGAATGCCTTATGGGATTTCTGTTCGTCAGGCCAGAAGTTTGACGCCGGCTTTCTTCAGATTCGTCCTCACGGAGGACACCCTTGTCCTTGGCTATGTACTTGGCGCTATCACCCGTACTAGGGACTCCCCCCTTTTCTAGAATGCAAATTTAGGCAATACTACAGTATAGCAACCTTAAGGAGGCACCACATGCATACACCCCATACCCTGATCGCCTGCATTGTAAACAAAGGCATGGCAGAAACCGTTATGGATGCGGCGAGAAAGGCGGGAGCCTCAGGGGGGACCATCCTTTTGGCACGAGGAACCGGCAAGGAAGAGGATGTGAAGTTTTTCGGCTACTCCCTTGTTCCCGAAAAGGAAATGCTGCTTGTCCTTGTGGGTGCAGGCCTGACCGGCAAGGTACTTGAAGCCATCAAGGCGGTACCATCGTTGGTCGAGCCGGGGGCAGGCATAGCATTCTGTGTCGATGTCGAACGCTTTATGACGTTTGGTGAGCCTGAGTCACTGTAGTACGCTCCTGTGGCAGTCGTAAGAGCAGTCCAAGCAACAAACAGATCAACGAAACAGATAGAATCCCCAAACCAACCCCGAACAGGTTACTGAACCAGCCAAGCAGCAAGGCTATTGCCGCTGCGAACAACGACTCCGCCTGCGACTCCACCGACAGACCCGAGGCAAGCGATGTCTGATCCATCCGCTCGCTTACATAGGCGATTCCCATCGGCTTTCGCAGATTCTCCAGAATGTAGATGCCAAGGTAGAGCACTACAGAAAGGACGACATAGGAGAGGTGAAGCAGCAGGCCGCTGACCAACCCAAGGGTGACTCCGATAAGCAGCGTGAGGTTCAACGGTGTCGCCAAGCCGTTGAAATGCGATGCGAATGTCCCTGATTTGCTGGAAGCAAAGGCGGTGGCTGCATAGAGAATAGAATATACAATCCCAATCACCAAGGCGGTGCGTTTCTGATCCTCCCAAGCCAGAAAAATCGGTAGGCTCAAGGCCAACGTCTCCAACAGCGGTTGCAGGTAATCCTTGAACGCCTTGTAGTAGCCGGTGTATAAAGCCTGGCTTGAGATGGTGCGGACCATTGCCAGACTCTTCATGCTGGCAATAAGGGAGCGCATCACCGAGACAAACTCCTCGGTTATGCGCCTGTCACTGGTATGCCGCTTTCCATCGAGGTTCTTGGGATAGGAGAGAATGAGGAAGACGTTGAGCACATAGGGAATTATCGTAAACAGAAAAATCGGAGCATAGGAGCCTTGATAGAGGACCAAGAGAGCGGCAATCAGGGCGGAAACGGCGGCGCCCCGCTGAGACCAGGCACGGGTATGTCCGTAATAATAGGTTTTTTGGTCCTCCCACCCATTGAGCCGGAGGTAATCGAAAATCATCGCCTTATGCGTGCCGGTACGAAAGGCGTCACCAAATGCATAGGCAGCCATTGCAAGCAAGAGGATTTCAAAGCTGTCGGCGAAATAAAAGGTTATGAAGGCGAGAATGTAAGCGAGGAAGGAGAACACCATCGTCAGCCTTCTGCCTACGCTGTCTGCAAAAATTCCCGAAGGAACTTCCGTGAGATTAATCAGCACCTCGCGTGTCGCATAGAGGGTCCCTATTTCTAGATAGCTCAATCCCTTGTCCAAGAAGACAAGCAACATGAACGGCTCATAAAACCGCAGGTCCTTGAGAAACCCGTAAGCACAGAATTTCGCGTACTGCAGGTTCTTGGTGAATGTTTGCTTCGGCATGATTACAACCTAGCATGGGTTGTACCATTGAAATACAAAGAAGTCAAATGCTTCCTACTTGACCGGTGGTATTCCTGTTGAAGTTCGAACGACCAAGCGGTTTTGGTACTCCACGCGCGTTACCGCACCTTGTTCCAATGTACGGGGCTGCTGTCGCTCCATTTTTTCACAGAGAAGACGAACGGCACTCTTTCCTCCCTGGAGGATGTAGTGCTCGACGGTGGTAAGCCCTACCCCGGCGAAGGAGGAAGGATAGATATTGTCAAACCCGCAGACGCTGTAATCGTCGGGGATCGAGAATCCGCTCTCCTTGATGGCATCGATGACACCATAGGCGACCATGTCGTTGATGGCGACCATGGCTGTCACGTCCGGCGTCTCCTTCATGCAGCGTTTTGCCAGGGCATACCCTGTCTGATGCTCGATATCAAGGGTATTGAGCTCGGTAAGCGAGGAAACCTCAGCTGTGTAGAGACTGAGTCTTGCCGGCGGACCGAACTGCTTGATTGCGACATTGAGCCCCTCGAAACGCCTGACGCGGGCGCTGTGTTCGCTGTTGAGACTGGTTGAGAGATAGGCAATTTTCCGATGACCAAGTGAGAGTAGATGATTTGCGACCAAGGTGCCTGCATTGAAATTGTTCACATCCACCGTATCAAGGCCGACATCGTTCTGCTTGTCCCCGACTGCAACAACCGGAACGGTCTTGTTCAACTCCCGAACAAGCTCGGGCTGCTGGGGGATCATGGCAAAAATCACCCCGCCCACCGAAGGTTCTTTGGCAAACTCACAGACTCTCTTCTCCTTGTCGATGTCCCAGTAGGTGGTAAAGAGCACAGTTTCCAAACCACGCACCTTTGCTTCCTGCTCCATGCCTTGGATGATGGAGGCAAAATAGGGATTGATGACCGAAGGACAAACAATGACGACGATCTTGCGGTCCCGCTTGGCGTGTTTGCTTTCATACCCCATTTCACGACTGACGGTATAGACTGCGTTGATAGTCTCATCGGAGAAGCGATTCAAGCTCTTGGAGGCCAGGATCATGGAAACGCTGGCGGAAGAAATACCAACTTTGTCTGCAATATCCTGCAGGGTGACCTTTTTTTTGCGCATCAACGTACCTCATTGCATTCAATGGTTAATATTAAACAGGAATGCGGCTGCTTTGCAAGAAAAAAGAAACCTTGCTTGTATCCCCTATTCTCGTACTTTACCATACATGGCATATAATTACAAATGATATAGGTTGCTTCATTTTTCTAGAAAGAAAATTGCTTCAGCAAAAATTGGTAAAGTTTCAACACCTATACCTTACAACCAACACTATTCAGGACCTGAAAACAAGTCTTATGCCCTTGGGTGCAAGCTGGTGATGGTGGAGTAATACATGTTCTTTTCACAGATTATTCACATCTTTCAAACGCTTGTTGATGGACAACCTCCCACTGAATGTATAGTATTTATACATAGATGAGGATACTGTCCAAAAAACCATTGTTTATACGGATTGCTCAGCCAACGTATGGTGCTTATCTTCTGAAACGGAATCATGTAGAACTCGTTGGTATGCAACAGCTTTCCGAACTGCAGCCACCATTTCTGGTGATTGGCAACCACGTCCACACCTTGGATTCTTTTCTTATCAGCTCGGCCTCCCCTGTACATATCCGATGGGTAGCAGGAGCGTACCTCTTCAAGCTCTTCGCACTCAGACCCATGCTGGAACGGTGGATCGGAGCCATCTCCAAACAACAGGGACGCAACGACTTTTTCACAATCCGCGCAATCGGGGATGCGCTCAAAAGCGGTGACATCGTAGGACTTTTCCCTGAAGGAACCCGCACATGGGATGGGGAACCGGTGGGATTCGACCAAGCGATCGCCAAGCTGGTTCGCATGTTCAAAGTACCTATTGTTGTCATGCACCTCGAGGGCTTCTATGGGCTCAAGCCCCGATGGGCGGACAAGAAACGAAAAGGCAATGTGTTCCTGCGGGTTCTCCCCCCGATTATGCCCGACCATATCAGGGAGATGTCGGTAACGGAACTCTATGAACGGCTGCTTGCCGATATCGGCTATTCCTATCGTGATTGGCAGGAGAAAAACCATCTTCCGTATGTATCCAAGCGTGCTGCCGAAGGTGTTGAACAGGTGCTCTATCTCTGCCCTGAGTGCAAGCAAGCCAGCACGATAGTCAGCAAAGGCATTACCATAACCTGCACACACTGCAACTTTGCATCACTGGACCCCTATGACAAGCTGCATACAACCCAAGGCACCCATCACTTCGATGACATTGCCTTCTGGCATGCTTGGGAACGAGAGTATATTACCTTGCCGCAAAGCTCTTCGCTTACGTTCCCGCCGGACAGAGGGGTACTCCTGCAAACCGGCGATGCCAAAAAACTCGTCACCCTGGAGAAGCGCTTTACCCTGCAGATGGATCAAGAGGGAATCCGAATCAAGTCGGAAACCGGGCGTGACATGTTCTTGGCATTTGAATCCATCCAATCGATGATCATCAACGCCAAGAATACCGTGGAACTTTACCACGACAATACGCTCTACAGAATCAGAATCTTCAAACGAGGATGCATACTCAAGTACGTGGAGATGTATCAAGCAAAACGAACGAGTACTGAGGGAGACCAAGCATGAACTGGAACTTTTTCTACCACATCGGCATCATCTCATTCTCGCTGCTGTTTGCAGCACTACTGAGAGCGAGAATTCGATTCTTCCAACGGTTCTTGATCCCGGCCTCGATCATTTCAGGAATCATCCTGTTGGTATTCTATAACTTTGTTGCTCCGCATTGGGGGCTGAGAAATGACTTTCTCGGCGAAATAGTCTACCATCTGCTCAACATTTCCTTCATCTCCATGTTGCTCAGGGTGACCGGCAAGCAAAAACAGGATGGGAAGGCGAAACGGACGCTGGCGGCCAATGTCACTGCGGTAATGGGCCAGTACGGTCTGCAATGCTTTTTCGGTTTGTTGATGACTGCCCTGATGATCGCCACCTTCAAGCCAACGCTCAATCCTGCCTTCGGTTTCACCCTCCCCCTCGGCTTTGAGCTCGGACCCGGACAAGCTTATTCCATCGGCATGGGGTGGGAGCAAATGGGTTTCAGGGGAGCTTCCTCAGTAGGATTGACGATGGCTGCCATCGGATTTCTGATTGGCAGTTTCGGCGGTGTGGTTCTCATAAACCAAGGTCTCAAACGAGGCTGGATCGGCAAGGAACATGCACAGCGCATCAACAACAAGAGTGTACGGACCGGGTTTTTCAGCCGCCTCGATTACGAACGGCCCGTAGGCTCCTATCTTTCCACCGATGGCGAGTCGCTTGATTCGTTGACCTACCATATTGCCTTGGTCATGGCCACCTACTTGATCAGCTGGGGTTTTCTCACCGGCTTGACATTCCTGCTCAACCTCATCGGCCCTTTGGGAGCCGATCTTGCAGAGAGCCTTTGGGGCATAAACTTCATTTTCAGCGCTTTCTGTGCCTTGGGAGTGAAGATGATCATGCGGTTTTTCAAGGTGGAAACCACGATAGACAATGCAACGTGCAACCGCATCAGCGGGTTGTCGGTCGACCTGACGGTCGCCTCAAGTCTCGGTGCCATCTCCTTGGTTACCGTACAAGGCTACTGGCTTCCAATTCTCATTCTTACTCTCACCGGTATGTTCATCACCCTCGTCATTCTGCCTTGGTACTGCTCACGCATCTACGATGACCATAAATTCTTCCGAATGCTCGTCATCTATGGAACCGCAACCGGCACGCTTCCCACCGGTCTGGCTCTGCTGAGGGTGGTCGACCAGGAGTTCGAAACTCCGGTGGCAACCGACTACCTCTACTCGGTAGGTATCGTATTCCTCCTGGCCATACCCATTATTCTGAGTATCAACCTGCCGGCTTTCAGCGTCACCAGAAACAATTCAATGCTGTTCACCTTGGCAATCGGCATCAGTGCATTCTATCTGTTGGCATCCTTCGTCTCCTACCTCCTGATCGCAAAAAAACGTTCATTTGCCAAGGTAGGGAACTTGTTCTATACCGATTAGTGAATTGGTGAAATCAGTGCCTTCAACATCGGGGTGGCTTGTATCGTATACAGGCCTCTCGTTCGTTTCTCCCCTCTTGGCCGCTCGGCAACACTGCACAACGAGGTTTGGATAAAGCATTTGAATACCACCCTGCTCAACAGTTCAACATATTCATCAAATTCGTAAGTACGGAAGAACAGGGGAAAGAGCTTGAAGATTTCTAAAGCGATGGAGCGTACCAGGACAGGTCTGTCGCTCAGATGCAACAGGATCCACAGCAACATATTCAGACTCATGTAGCCGAGGGTTTCATCCTCGAATTCCTCAAGTGCACGATCCTCAAGAAAACCAAAGAGACCTTCCTCTTCCACCTCCTGCAGATAGCGGTCCTGCGTGTAGCCATGAAATCTCTCAATCAACTCTTCAGGCTCCTGAAGCAGGAAACGCGAGGAATCATACAAGTCATCGCCAAAACCTTTTCGCTGGGAGCCCGGCGGTACCGGCCATCCATCAAGCTCGTACTGCTTCTCTTCCTCGGGCACGTTATAGGAGTATTTGGCCATGGTCTTGTGCAGCTGGGCAATAAACTCCTCCACCAGCTCAACATCAACACCTGCTTTATGTGCTTCTTTTTCAATTTCGAACTGTTTTCCAGAATTGAGTGCCTCGATGTACTTGGCCATCACCTTGTTCAAGGCGTCAATTTCCTTTTTGTCCGCAGGTTCCACCTCTTTTTCGTCTCCAGCCAGCTTGAAGGGATCCCAAGGCATTGGATAATCCTGTTCCAGGTTCATGACCAAGGGGACGGAAAGCCGATACAAAGGCTCTGTGTCAGGATGGCCGACAATCCGGCAGAGCAAGGAAAAAGCATCCGCTGCGAAGGCAAAAATCAACCAATGCTGCTTCAGTTGGAATATGCGAAAATTGAGCAACTCCGGGTGCTCTAGCAAGTCAGAAGGTCCATACTTCTCAACCATATCTTCATCGGCTTCTTCAAGAATGTATTGCGTTGCACCATCCTTTGATTGAATCGACCAGAACGGTGATTGGAAGTCATAGCTAAGCTCATCCACATATGCCATGTGAATCAGCATCTCTTTACCCTGCGTGGTAATCGAAGGAATGAAAGAAAGGTAATCCCAATAGTATAAAGCCTGTGGATACTCTTTCAAAACCCCATCCAAGCCATCCTTGGCATACAGATCAGCATCGAACATTCGGCAGGTAAAAACAATATCATCGGCTTGCAATGAGTTGTAATGGATCAGCCCGGCACACTGCAGGCAAAGCCCGTTGTCCAACATCAGGGTCACATACGTGACATTACGGCTCTCGCGTCTCTCCTGCAACATCTCCAAGCTTGGGGAGCAAAACAAGTAGTGGGTATCTGTCAGCAGATCTGCAATCTCAAACAATTCCGGTTTCTTCCTTTCAACTATCCTGAAAGCAAGGAAGAACCCAGGTTTAAGCGCCCAATGGGATAGCACCTGCCGGGTCTGTGGAGGCAGCACAGTATCGTTGTTCTGCAATAGTCTTCTCAGTTGGTCTGCATTCCCCATCGTCTGGCTAATTATGTATTGGTCAAGAATGCCATACCTGTACGCTTTATTGTCCGGTTCTTTCTCCATAAGGAATGATACCAATGCATCCACATCCAATTTGGACGCATAATCTTCAAACATCGAGACAATCACTTCATATTGTGTATCGTAGAGATCACATCGGCTTTCCCAATCTTGTGGTATGTTCATACTGAGGAGTATTCCATATATAGTAGTTTCTGAAAAGCAGGGAACCTTTTCATTTTGCCTCTCATGCTCTACAGTACACACAAGCACACCTTGTAAAGAGGACTCCAAAATGAAGGTTCGCACGTGTTTCATAGTACTATTGGTAATTTCAGCCAGCTTGCTCTTTGGCTCATATTCCCCGTCCCAAATCCCTCTCGATTCTCCAATCTATCAGGAGATCGACCTCCTGTATCGTCTTCATGGCATTCCCCTCCCCTCTGCATCCCGTCCTTGGAATACCAACGAAGCTGTTCAAATATTGAACATGCTTCCCCAACAAAGTCCTTACCAGGAACTGAAAGAGCAAGCATGGCAGAGAATTCAAACAAACAAGACTGACAACTTCTCCGCCAAAGTAACTCCAACACTGGCCCTGGAAGCCTACACCCACACCAACAGTACCGACTTCAAGACCTTTGATGATTGGATATACAGCTACGATGAGAGACAACCTCTCTTAGACTTCAGCGTTTCGCTGCAATTCAGCAAGTCCTTCCTTTTAGAGACTTCGCTGCAGGCAGGCGTGGGAGGATATACTGCGAAGTATAAGGATATAGAAAAAAACTTGGAAACGTATGGTATTGGAGCAATACTCAACCAAGGATCAGCCACGCTTGTTACTTCGGCTTATCTGTATCGACGTATCTTCAACACCAATATACCCACAGCAGACAAGACCTTGGAACCAGACTTTCCCAGACACAGTCAGTTGACGTATGCAGGACCCTGGTATGCGATAAGCCTGGGCAGAGGCCCTCTCTCCTGGGGGCAGGGGGGCAGTGGCAACTTGGTCATTGGAAATCACATCTCCAACCATACCAGCCTTTCAGCCTCCTTCTTCAGCCAGAACACCAAGGTGCAGCTGCTCTATCTTTTCTTCCCAGACCTCAGTACTTCAAATGCAGGAAGCCGAGTATTCTTAGGCCACCGCATCGAGTTCAGGCCTCTTGGTTGGGCACGCTTCTCCATCTCTGAGAACATTATGGCAAATGCCGACAACCTTTCCCCCCAGTACCTCGATCCCACCTATATCTATCACAATATTTACAACCCAGACCAAGTCAACTCCATAGCAAGCATTGAGGCTGACATTGCTCTTGCAAAGGGCTTGTCCCTCCATGGACAGTTTGCCCTCGACCAATACCAGCTCTCTTCTGAGGGAGCGGAAATGGCAAATGCCATGGCATACTTGGGAGGCCTCACCTACGCTTGGAGCCAAGACAAGGGGTATTGGACGGCACTGGCCGAAGTTGTATCAGTAGACCCTGCCATGTACCGAAGAGAAAAAGTCGACTTTCTGGTTGCCAGAGATCTTATGAAGCATGATGACGGAGACCCCGTCATCATCGACTACTTGGGCTATTCATATGGTTCCGACAGCCAGGTCCTGCAGACAAAGCTCTCGTATTATAGACCCAACCTCTTTTCTGCCGAAGGCTCGGTGACCATCCATCGGCAGGGGGAGCTGACCTATGATAAACCGCATCACAAGAACCCGGATACCAATACTGATTCTCCCAATGTAAACGGCCCCTCACCCTCAGGAGACAACATCACCGAACGCCTTATCGTCGGGCTTGCGGGAACCTGCTATACCGATTGGAAGAATCTTGTCCTGTATGCCCAGGCAAACTGGATCGGAAGGCGTATCTATCAAAGACCTACAAAAACGTATGCAGCTGAGGCAAGTGATCTGCAGTTGGTCATGGGCATGAAGATTCGTTTCTAGGATTCCGATAAACCTCACCCTAGGAAAGTGAGCGTCAGCTTTCTGATAGAAAAAGCTGACGCACTCTTTTGCTACGTTAGGTATTTCTTTCTAAATACAATAATTAGGTCCTTGTTCGACTTGCCCTTCCATCAACAAAGGCGGTAGTATCTGCACGGGACCATACTACCGATGAAGAAAAAAACCGCCTCGCTGATCAAACCGTATGTGCTTATACTGCCCGCACTCGCTCTTGCGGTGGTGTTTGCATATCGTCCCTTCATCCTTACCTTGCTCAACAGCCTTCATACAGTCTCCCTTCAAGGCCAAAGACTCTCCTTTGTAGGGCTGGAGAATTATCAGCGGTTGTTCGCCAACCAATCCTTCCAAGCAAGCTTATCAAACACTCTTCGATTCACCCTGTATTTCGTTCCCACCAATCTGATCGTATGTCTGGGGGCCGCCCTGCTCTCCAATAGAAAAGGCAGGTTGGCTACGCTCAATCAAGTGTTTTTCTTCCTGCCCATGGCAGTCGGACTTTCCAGCTCCATGATGATTCTGAAAATGATGTTCAACCCATCCATCGGCATCATAAACCAGCTGTTCAATACCGATATCCAGTGGTTCAATGACAAGAGGGCTGCCATGGCCCTGCTGGTTATCGCCGGAGTCTACCTGGATATCGGACTCAACTTCCTGTTGCTGCAAGCCGCATTGCGAAACGTTCCTTCGGAACTGCATGAAGTAGCCACGATTGAAGGGGCGAACGGCTTCCAAGTATTTCGGTATCTCCAAGCCCCCCTCATCGCTCCAACGTTTGTCTTTGTGCTGATGACCAATATCAAGGATGCGATGCTCATCTCTTCCCCGGTTTTGATTCTCACCGAGGGCGGACCCTTCCGTTCCACCCAGACCTTGGTCTATCAAATGTACCTGGAAGGTTTCAAGAGCGGAAACTACGCCATGGGATCGGCAATTGCCACGGTGGTGTTTCTTCTTACCTTTACTGTCCTGCTTTTATTGCTCCACTTGGAACGAAGGAGGGTGTACTACCAATGAAAAAAGTAACAGCCCTCGTTGCAACAGTCTTTTCGCTGATAGTAGTCTTCCCCATTTTCTACTCCATCAGCGCCTCGTTCTTCACCTATACCGACTTCACCAGTATTCCGGCGAGGCTTTTGCCTTCACATCCCACGCTTGAGAACTATTACCGGGCTTTCAAGGAGTCGAACCTCGAGCAGTTCTTGGCAAACTCCTTGGTAACGGCATCCTTGGGTACAGCACTGAGAATGGTCATCAGCATTCTCGCCGCATATACCTTCTCCTTCTTCACCTTCAAGGGACGGGATGTATTGTTTGTATTGATTGTGGCAACCATGCTCCTTCCTTCGGATGCGCTCCTGCTAGCCAATTATTCGACCATCAGATCGCTGAGGCTGACCGACACCTATGTGGGAATCATAAGCACCACGCTGCTTGCACCCACCCATATTTTCATGTTGCGCCAATATTTCAAGACTGTGAGCAGCGAGTACCGGGAAGCCGCACTCATCGAAGGTTGCAGCGATGTCCGCTTTCTTACCACCCTCTTGATTCCCATCAGCAAGGCTGTGGTGATCACGCTGGCCATCCATAGTTTCAGTACCATTTTCAATGACTACCTCTGGCCTTTGTTGGTCACCAACAAGGAGAGCATGAGAACAGTCCAGGTGGGTCTGACCATGCTCGGGTTCTCTGAGAATCTCGACTATGGCCCTCAGTTTGCCGCTATAACCTTGTTGATAACCCCGATTCTCATCGCCTTCATTGCGATGCATAAACCAATCCAAACCAGCGTGAGTACACGCTTTGCAGGGAGATAACCATGAAACGATTGATCATCGTAGTACTAGTCCTCTTGGCTACCCAGAGTCTGGCCGCCCTTGGTCAAACAGAAACCCAACGTGATGCGGTAACAACCATCACCTGGTGGCATTCAAACAGCGGCCTTGCCGGCAAAGCCGCTGAAACACTCGTTGATGATTTCAACAACACCGTCGGCAAAGAGAAGAACATCCAAGTCCAAGCTGTCTACCAAGGAAAAGCCAACGATGTACTGACCAAGGCAAAAGCTATTTGGCAGTCTTCCGATACCAGCGACCTACCCGATCTGGTTCAGCTTGATGGGTCTGCCGTCCTTGACATCCGTGACAACCCCAACTTGATCGCCATGGAAGACTTGGCAAAAGCCGACGGGTATGACCTTTCACAGATTATGGAAGCGGCACGGCTTTCCATCACCTACAAGCAGGAAATGATCGCCATGCCGTTCAACAGCTCAACGATTCTGCTCTACTACAATAAAACTGCCTTCGATGAGGTTGGAATTACCACCCCTCCCCGAACCCTCGATGATTTGGCGGAAGTGGCGACGAAACTCAAGAAGACCGACGACAAGGGAAAGGTAATTCGCTACGGCTTTGCCAATGTACCTACCACGTATGAGTTGATGGTGTGGCTTGGCCAGCAGAACGGACTCTCCTACATTACCGATTTTGAGAACGGCCATACCGGCAATCCCACCAAGGTGCTGTTCCACGAAAACGGTACGATGGTCAACTTCCTCACCAAGTGGAAGGCACTCTATGCAACAGGTTCCTTGGAGAATCTTACCAGTGACCTCAATGGGGCGTTTGCCAGCGGCAGGGTCGTCATGATTGTTGCATCCACAAGCAATCTGACCACCATCCATTCGATGGTGGGTGATAGATTCGAGGTCGGGGTCGCTCCCTTCCCAATGGTCGATGAAAAGGCTACCGGAGGGGTGAATGTCGGTGGTGGAGCCATCTATGCCTTGAATAACGGCTCACATAATGAAAGCGCAGCCTGGGAGTTTGTAAAGTTTGCAACCAGTGCAAAGCAGCAGTACGCCTGGCACATCGCAACCGGCTATTTCCCGGTTCACCGTGACACGTATACAATGCCCGAGTTCCAGGCTCATCTAGAGGCCAATCCCCACTACGGGGTTGCAATAAAGCAGTTGCTGGACAGCAATCCGAAGCTGCAGGGCCTCTGGGTCCCCAGTGCCTATCAGATTTATTATGCTTTCCAGAGCGGCATTCTCAAGATGCTGACTGAAAACAAGAGTCCTGAGCAGACCAGCAAGGAGCTCGAAACTGAGATCAACAGCTACTTTGCCGAATTTCAGAGGATGCAGCAGGAGTGAGAATCGCGACGAGCACCAACCTGATAAGCTTCAACCGTGATGGAAGCAAAACCGAGATGGTCCACCTCCTTGGTCTCTATGCCAAGGAGGGCTTCAGGGTGCTGGACTTGAACCTGTGCGAAATGCTCAATCCCAACGGGAGTCTTGCCGGCAGCGGGTGGAAACAGTATGTGGGAAGGCTGAAGGATTTGAAGGGCCAACATGCCCTGACGTTCAACCAAGCTCATGCGCCCTATAGTAACGATGGGCATATCCTTGAAGAGCTGCTTCTCCGCTCGCTGGAGGTATGCCATAATCTGGGTATACCGATTTTGGTGGTTCATCCCACCAAAGGCGGTGTTGAGCAAAATTTGCAAGCATATGAACGCTATGTTCACGAAGCTGAAGAGAAAAACATCATCTTGGCCTTTGAGAATCTGAATGCCGATGACGAAATGACCGAAGTCACAGAGCTTATAGAAATGACAGAGGCTTTCGGCTCCCCCTCTGTCGGCATCTGCTACGACACGGGTCATGCCCACCAAAGAGGTCATGACCTTGCACAGGATATCCACCTGATGGGCAGATACTTGGTGGCAACCCATATTGCCGACAACAAGGGGAAAGAGGATGAGCACCTGCTCCCCTTTTACGGGACCATTGATTGGGATGCGGTTATCAGGGCTTTGACCGAGATCAAGTACAATGGCGATTTGACCTTCGAGTGCATGTTTTTCAACCAACATCTTCCCTTGGATCTGAAGCTCCAAGCCCTGAGGCAGGCTCGGGTTGTCGGAGAGTACTTGCTTTCTAGAGCTCTCTGAACCGGCAGCGGTCCTTGAAGGTGCAACTCTTGCACATCAAGCCGGGGCATTGTTGGAAATCGTCGTTGGTCTCAAGCTGTTGGATGTGCCAGGAGAGGTCTCCCACACGTTTTTCGATGGCAGCCTGCCGTTCCAAGGCTTCACTGAGCTTGCTACGGTACTGACGAAGCAGCTCGTTTCTCCGCTTCTGTCCGGTAGCGTCCTCGCTGCCCATCAGGATGATGGTCCTGATTTCGCTGAGTGAGAAGTCCAGTTCCTTCAGTTCTGCGATTCGATTCAGGTACACAACATCGGCATCGGTATAATAGCGCTGCCCTCCATCGCTGCGATGGTTGGTCTTCAAAAGACCGAGTGACTCGTAGTACCTGATGGTGCGGACGGTCACGTTGCACTTTCTTGCCAGTTCTCCGATACGATACGTTTGTTGCATATATGCTTTGTACCACAACTTTGCATGAGGGCTCAAGCAAAGTGGCACCTTCTTTGCCTTAGCTGTATATGAAATACCTTTTTAGTCATCCAACGGAACAGAAAATCAAGGAAATGGCGGTTTGTGATAGGCCAAGGGAAAGAATGCTCCTGCGCGGTGCAGAAGCTCTCAGCGACCAGGAACTGCTGGCCATCCTCATCGGGAGCGGGAATAAGGAACGGACGGTGAATGCCATCGCAAAAGATGTGATGGAGCTGCTGGATCGAAAAGCTGTCGTAAGCAACGATGAGCTTATGAACATCCCCGGCCTCGGGACAGCCAAGGCGACGTTGATTGCAGCTGCTTTGGAGTTGGGCAGGAGGCGGCTGCCTCCCAAGCGGCGCCAGATTTCGACGCCCTCTGAAATCTATCCGCTCATCCAGCACTATGCTTCAAGAATGCAGGAGCACTTCCTAAGCATCTGTCTTAATGGCGCCCATGAGGTACTGTCGGTCAATGTCTGCTCGGTTGGGTTGGTGAACAGGACGTTGGTTCATCCCAGGGAGGTCTTCACGGAGGCAGTGAGACAACGAGCAACCGCCATCGTGGTAGCCCACAACCACCCCAGCGGCAATCTTGAGCCGAGCATGGAGGACAAGGATGTGACCAGGAGGCTCAGGCAGGCAGGGGACTTGCTGGGCATCAGGATCCTGGACCATCTCATTTTCGGAGAGGAAGGGTTTCTGTCGATGCTGGAGGGGAATCTGTTCTAGAAGGAAGAGCTTTGTACCAGGCGCAACCCCTGCGTAGCCATAAAACCACCTCTTTTCAAGTGGGGGTTGCATCTGGTTTTCTTCTTATCTAAAAACAAGCTATATGAGGTGGACTATAAGGCTGGACGGTGTTGTAAACCGGTATGGTCATAGTCACTGAAAAAGTGTCTCCAAATCGTATTCCTGTCCGCAAGAAAGTGTGTACTGAAACGTACGCATAGCGAACAGAGAAGAGGATTTTATGGATAATCACACCTGGTAGCATGTTTCAGGAAATCGTTAACTGGAGGTATCAATTTATCCTTCCTGTGGAGGATGTGGATTTCCTTCATGGTACCGATAGTTCCTTGTTCGATTTGTGCCCTTTTATCGTATACAAGCACAGGTTTTCGAAAATAAGCAATGAAAATATTACTTTCGGTAAAGGAAACTAAGGAGTAGGATTATGTTGACCAGTTTGGAATAGTTATTGACTTAGGGTATGCGAATAAGCATCTAGAATGAACATCCTGTTCTTTGCATAATAAGTATTGCTGTTTCCAAAGTTTCTTGCTGTGAATATTAATGGGGGGCCTTAAATGACTGAGCAAGACTATAAGAAAATCAGCGTGATTTTTATTGTTGTAATTCTTGTTGGCGTTCTTTCTTGCTTTGGTATCTTAGCTCAAATTAACAAAGACAAGTTATCTACTACACTAGCGAATCAGGCTGATATCAAAACAAACATTCAGAATTTGCAAAACATTACTGATTCAATCGAAGCTGAGTTAACTGTATTTAAAAATACTGTAGAGACTAATCTCAAACAGATAAGGTCTGAGGATCAAAGCATCATGATAGATTTCCAGGCACTTGATAGCGTTGTCGATGAATTGAATGCAAGTGTAAAGACTTTAGACCAGAATGTGAGTCTTTTTAAAGAATATTATGAGGGGCTGGATAATTCAGAATCACCTGAAGCAATTGCAGAAGAGTCCTATAAGCTTGCGACGTCAAATTTAACTGATGCATCTAAAAAGAAATACTATTATCTTAATTCTATATATCATGATCCAACAAACATCGCATATTATGAGGCATATATCAATTTCCTTGATTCAGTAGGAGCCTCCTATGAAGAATATTGGAATCTTTCCAATATCACGGAATCTGCAATGTTACAGATGGCTACTGATGCTATCGAAGGATTGTTTCCAATATATGGGTTGTTAAATGGAAATAGTTTTCTGCAACCTGAGGATTTAGAGATAGGGAACCAAACGGATGAGAGTTTGGCTAAGTGGAAAGCTGCCAAGGACGCCTTTTTTTCTTACTGGAGTTCAAAAACCTTTAACAAAGAAGAGTTTGAACAACGTTATGTGTTGCTGATGGAGAGCTATAGTGCTCTCAATGATCCATCCCAAGAAATCCAATTTGACATTGCTTCAGCTGAAAATATTTACTCCTTGTTTAATTTGTATAGAATTGCGGTTGATAACAAAAGGATATTGGATCAACTTAGTAATCAAGATTTTGAGATCCTTTATAAAGCATCTGAAGTAGCAAGAAACGAAGCTATTCTTGGGTTTCTTGTTCGAGATTTGAGTCTGGATCGAACATATAACTATACGATTACAGGTTGGCAGCAAGAAATATCGAGGATGGAACAATCTCTAGCTGGTAGGTTTGATAAGATATTAATAGATAAAATTTTGTCAAAATGTAGGATTCTCTATGATCTGGCTCAAAAGATAACCTCTGAGACTTTATCCCAACTGGAATCTGAATTTATGAACTTACAGATTCAATATTCGCAAGCCATGGCATCGCTTAAGTCAGATGTATCAACTGAAGAGCGCTCTACGATAGAAAACTTGATGAGGGAGATTTCTCAAGCAATCTATAATCAGCAATTTATTAACTACCAAATTTGGACGAGTGATCGAATTGTTATTCTGAAGGAAGAAGTGGATGCGGCTAGGACCCCTCAAAAACTGGAAAAGCTATACGAAAATGGATTCTTCGAGATTAATCCATCATTATTGATTCCACGCATCAAAACTGCATACGATGCGTTGCTTCAGGATGCGGCTCCAGATAAATCAGCGATAAAAGAATCTGAGTTGATTAAGAAATATATAAAAGCATATAAGGCCCTTGGTGAAGTCTAATGAAAAAGCAGCTTACATCCATTTTTCTATGTATATTTGTAATATTCAACCTTGGAGCAATGCCTGATTTCTTCTTTCAGCTGAATGGCACTGCTGCATTAAAGTACCCTGTTAGTGTGATGACTCCTGTTTCAAGTAGATCATTTAATGCACTGAAAGGTGTTGTGGGGGAGTACTCTACACAAATGGATTATCTTGATCGATTAACTCGAACAGGATGGACTTCAGTAACTCCTAGAACTGGTAGCCAAGGTTTGGATCATTTTTTCATGAAGTTCAATTCCAGTGGTTATGTTGAGGACGTGCTTATTGTCGAGACCAAAATGGGGACTCGATCAGTGAAACAAAGTCTAGGTATGACTTCAGATGACAAGCAAATGTCGCAAACCTGGGTTCAGAGAAGAATCGAGCGTTCAATACTTGCAAAATACGATGAAATTATACAGCTTGATGGATTGAATGAAATCGAGGTTGTTCACCAAGTTCCTAAAGAAAACCTTATATCTTCAAAATTTGCTATTGATAAAGAAGCGTTTTACTTTACAAAGAATGGAGATGACAGAATATATTTCTATGACCGAGCTCAGGAATATACCGATCCAGATGTAAGAATTGGTCAAACCAGGTCAACAAAGAATACAATTCAAGATTTTTCAGATCACAATCTCTATAAACGAAGGGTCGTCAAGTATGTACCAGATAGTGCCCAAGGATTGATACAAGAGACCTATGTGGTAGTTACAAAGAATGGGGTCGATGATTATGAACTTCTAGATTCAAATAGATTTCCATCTCAGATGCTTGAAAAAATTGTTGATTCATCAAGTTATCAAGCGGCTGTAATTTCAACTTATGCTCTAGCGGATTCTTCGTTTTATTCTGATTTGACTACTACAGAGAAAATTCGTTTAATGAATTCTGACATCGATAAAACCATTGCAAGGAAAATGTTTAAACCAAAAGCAAACATTGAAGCCTTGAATAGAAAACTGGGATTAAACCCAAATACTCCAATTACATCATTGGATTTTTCAGACTCTGAGTGGCGGAAGATCTCAACAGTTGAATTCAGCGATCTGGATGATGGTACTCGTATAAAACTTAGGAATGCATCACGACAAATGACCGCCCGACAGGTAACCATTGGAGGCCTGGAAGGTGCGGCTTTGGGTTTCTCCATAAGTATCTTGGGTCAGATGATTCTGAACAAATCACTTTCAGATATCAATTGGCAAGAAGTTGGAGTATCTGCTGGTATAGTCGGGTTTAGTATGGCGGCAAGCAAGCTTTCTGATATGAGCGGAAGTCTTATTAAAGGAAAATTGATATCTTCATCAAACAAGTTTGCTCGGGTGATGAGTAAAAATGCACCGATTACCTTGGGATTCGGTGTGGATTTGCTAGTTGACTCGGGCTTTGCTTTTTATAATTACTACAATGGAACATACAGTTTGAACCAAACCCTTGCTGATATTGGTTTCAATGCAGCTATGAATGTCCCCATTTATTTTCTCAGTACTTTGGTAAGTAATCTTACAGCAGGAGTAATAGGCGGATCTTGGGGAGGGCCGATCAGTATGGCAGCAGGTCTAGCTGTAGGTGTAATGGTTAGTTTTGGTAGCACCTTCGTTTTCAATCCAATCAAGAATGAAATTGAGATTCGCGATATCTTTGCTGATTTGTCCAAACCTAATAAGGACGATACTGTCCAGTCTTGGACTATTACATATCTGAAAGAGTTGGGAGCTGTAACTGCCAGTCTATGAGTGGGGTTTGGCCGTCATTATATGGTGTTTTAGTCAGGATATTAAAACTTGTGTTAGAGTCGACCGAATTTAACTCCCGGGGGGTTGTCTCCGCCTGACGCCAATAGAACAGCCCCGACCAGGTCTCAAGAACTGAGAACAATCACCCCGAGATAATTGATAAAGCCTGTTTCGAACGGGTCCAAGAGATGAGAAGGCTCAGGACCAATGTCATCTTTGATAAACAAAGAAACAAGTTCAGCGTGAACACCCACTACAGCATGAAACGCCCATTGGATGTGATTAAAGACCAATCTGAGCCTGAAGAAGCTTGAGCTGGCATTCTTATTGTCATTTCTTGGCTGATAGCCATAGAATCTGGGACCAATTTCACGTAATTTTCAAGTTGTGCCAAAAATTAAATTGTGTAACCCCCTGAGCCCCTAAAAAAGTAGGCTGTTTTTAAGAATTAGTGACTGTGACACTCTGTATCACCCCTGATGCAATAGACTGTCATCAGGAGGCAAGAGATATGGCCTACATGACAGCAGATGCACTTGTCGAGCGGATGAAAGGGATTCCTGAGTTCATTCTCAGCAAGATTGCCGAAATACTCGACTGCTATGACAAGGAAACCGCCGTTGCTGAAGGATTCCTGTTCGAGCGTTGCCCAAAATGTGGAGCAATCCACCCGAGGATCACAAAGGGCGGCAAGCAGATGTTCAGGTGCATGGATTGCCGGCGGCGGTTCACC
>DJGJ01000055.1:0-7694 GCA_002432715.1 Sphaerochaeta sp. UBA5849
TTATGATTGAGCCTTTCTTTTTTAAGAAACCACCATCAATCATTAGAATTGATTCCATATCAGCCTCTTGATAAAAAATTGGGCTACTCAAGGGACACTTTACAGTGTTTACATCTAACCCTTTTTTCGCCCTTTCTTTACGTACAAAAAATACCATGCATACACCAATCTGTCAACACCAATACGTATCAATGTGCATTCACCAATACGTATCAATGTGCATTCAATACGTATCAATAGTAATCAATAGGTGCTATTGCATGCTGATGAAAGTAAGTTATTGACTCTCGATTTGTGTGTGGAGAATACTCTCGGTGATTTCTAGTACATCCGCGAAATCATTCACCAAGAAATGTGCATAACGCTTCGTCATTTCTGCAGTAGAGTGACCGATGATCTTCCTGGTCTTTGATTCATTGATTCCGTTTGCTAACAGCTGGGAGTTCAGAAAGTGTCTCCAGGAATGGAACGTGATGTTTCTTTCTCGCCGTTCTTCTTCCGTGATGCCTTTAACTGCCATTGCCCGATAGAAACTGTCACGAATGGCATCGGTACTCATAGGCACACCTGCAACAGAAAAGATTCGTCCTTCTTTTCCTGCATGGTCGGCAAGAGTTCGCAGTGCATCCATCAGGCTTTGAGGTAGGGGAAGGTCTCTATTATCGCCAGTTTTTGTGCCCTTGAGGGCTCCCTGGAGGTCCACACTGTGTTCGACGTGAATATATCCGTCTCGGAGATCACAAGGCCGTAGGGCCCTGATTTCACCAACCCTCATGCCTGTGCAAGCTGCCAGCAGGGATGCAGTATAAGCGATCGGATTGTCCCAATAGGAAAGATTTGTCAGAAGATCACGTGCTTCTTCGAATGAAAGGATACCCCGCTGCTTGCTGTTGTTGGCAAAGGCTCTCACTTCACGCGCAGGATTGGCCTTGATATGTCCTTCTCTCCTGGCTTCGTCCAGAATGACGGAGAAGATAGATAGGATGTTGTTTGCATACTTCGTCGAGAGCTTCTTCCTCTCAATCAGATAACGCTGCCATGCCTCGATTTTAGCCGAGGTGATCTCGGTCAATAAAGAAGATCTGAAGGTAGGAAGGATATGTTTCTCCATGCTCCGCTTGTTTGTGTTGATGTATTGGGCAGTAAGCTTTCTCCCTCGTAGTGCCTCGGCTTTGACGTAATCACAATCCGGGGTCCACCATCCCTTGGCATAAACCCCAAACGTCAGCAGCACAACCGGTTCTTTCTTCACAGGGATAAGGGAGTTTGTCTTGTACAATTCCATCGTATACGCAAGTGCCTGGGACTTGGTGGTGCACCCCGTTGAGAACTTTCTCCGCTTGCCCTGATCATCATACGCAACATAGTAGAAGACCACCTTGGTTGCCAGTTTTCTCTTGTACAATGTAAACGGTTCTCTTGCGCGCATATCCCTTCATCCTCCATCTTACTGTGCACACAACTGTGCACAGGGCCAAAACCCGGTCGAGAAATTGAAGGGATAATTTTGACAAAAAGAAAGGCAAACCCCTTACAATTTCATTGTAGTAAAAGGTTTGCCTATAGTGCCCAGAAGAAGACTCGAACTTCCACGAGTGTGACCCCGCTAGGACCTGAACCTAGTGCGTCTACCAATTCCGCCATCTGGGCGCAGGCACAACTATAAAGTATTTATTTGGATTGTGTCAACACGGTATTTCAGAAATAAGGACGCTGGCTTGGGCAATGATTGCATCCCCGCTTCCCAATTCACCCAGGATGGTCTCCGCGGTCTTAGCCTTTACCGAGACTCGGTGCATCTCAAGCTGCAGTACTTGTGCAAGGTTGGCCCTGATGGCATCGATATGTTCCCTGAGCTTGGGTCTCTGTACAATGATGGTCGTATCGAGGTTCTCTATCCGGTAAGGTGGAAGGTCCTGCTCAAGAACCTGCTTGAGAAGACGTATACTGCTGATGTCCTTGTACCTTGGGTCGGAGTCGGGGAAGTGAGAACCGATATCGCCCTTTGCCAAGGCGCCAAGCAGGGCGTCGATGATTGCATGAACCAGGACATCACCATCACTGTGGGCGATCTCGCCTTTCTCACTGGGAATCACGACACCTCCGAGGATGAGCGTTCTTCCCGAACCGAGGCGGTGAAGATCCCAGCCGGTTCCCACTCTCATAGGCCTGCCTGCTCCCTTTTTGCCTCATCCATGGCCTGATGCAGCAATCTTGCAGCCTTGGCGCTTCGCTTTCCCTCTTCCAAATTCTTCAAATACTGTTCAATCTGGGCCTCGGCATCAGTAATGTCATCCAGATACGTTATCTTGCGGTTCTCCCGCTCCCCCTGGCAGACGCCTACCGGAAGGCCGAAGTCGGTAAAGATCTGGGTATCATCAATATAGATGGTACCGCTGTTGTGTGCCCGCTGGTGGGCTTCCCAGATTTGAGGATACTTGAATATCTGGGGAGTCTGCACCCCAACGGCATGGGCTCTGTCAATGTGATGGGTGAGCATTCCGTTGTCATCGATGATCTTCAACGCATCGGTGGCGGGTAGGGCGGGGACCGCCCCCTTGAACACCTTTGCAGTGGCCAGGGTGCGAATGATCAACTCAGGACTGACAAAACAACGGGCGCCATCGTGTATTGCTACGAATTCAGCATCGAGGGCCATGGTGGAGAGAAACTTCAGTGCTTCGTAGACTGATTCCTGCCTGCTCTTCCCGCCTTTTACCAGAATCAGGGGAACAAAGTTCTGATGCAATAAGTCTTCCAGGGCAACGGCACATTGGTCCTCCATCCCCTCGGGATAGGTGACCAGGATGGCGGCACAGTTCGGGACCTGCAGAAAAGGGACGATGGAGCGGTACAGAATTGTATGCCCGTCAATGGCCAGATACTCTTTCTTGACACCAAGGTCCTTGCTTGCATTGAACCGTTCGCTGCTGCCTGCAGCGGTTACTATCACCGCATGTTTGGGAAAAGCCATATTATTTCTCCAGTCGGGAGAATACGAGCAGCTCGATCTCCTTCTTGTCTTTCTTCAAAGAGAACGAGGTCTCATCAATCAGCAGCCGCAGAGCATTATCATAGAGCTTGCGCTCTTGTACCGGCAGTTCCTTGATCTTGCTGCGGTGGTAAAGAGCTTGGACGACTTTGGCAATGGAAGCGATGGAACCCTGCTTGAGCAGATCAACATTCATCTGATAGCGAGCCTTCCAGTCAACAGGCATCGGCTCGTATTTGCTGGAAATGGAATCGATTGCCGACTGGGCTTCTTTTGGCTCAACGATGGGCCTGATCCCCATCTCCTTTGATTTTTCCACAGGAATCATAACCGTCATGTCTGAGATATCAAGGTAAATGACGTAATACATCGTCACCGCACCTCGGAACATCCGCTCTTCGATGCGTTTGATGACGCCTACACCTTGAAGAGGATACACGACGTGCTCCCCAACAACAAATTGTACTTTCCCCTGCGGTAAATTCATAGCACAAGTATATCCGATTTTTTGGCTTTCAACAAGGCGAGCTGAAGGGAAAGTCTTGCTGCCCTCAGATAGCCAATGGAGAGCCAAATGCAGTATAGTCGAAGTATGAAACACAACATACGACGTTGCGGAGTGCTTATGCACCCTACATCACTACCATCAAAACACGGAATAGGGTCGCTGGGCGATGAGGCTTTCCAATTCCTTGACCTTCTGGAAAAAACATCGGTAAGCCTCTGGCAAATCCTTCCCCTGGGGCCCACGGGATATGGGGATTCACCCTATGCAGCCCGTTCCTCATTTGCAGGGAACGAACTGCTCATCGACCTGAAGAGCCTTGCATATGACGGCTATCTGGATGTCGAAGACGTGCTTTTCAATCCGGGTTTCCCCTCAGAAAGAGTCGATTACGGCATGGTACGTTCCTTCAAGGAACCTTTGCTGGAGAAGGCCGCCCATGAGTTTCTTGCATATGCAGAGCCTGAGGAATTGGCATCCTATCAGAGCTTTGTAGCCGAGAATGCCTGGTGGCTCGACGATTACGCCCTGTACCAAGTGCTTTGCAGGCACTACAACGACTCGCGCTGGTTCGAGATTTGGCCCGAGGAGCTCAGGCTTCGAAAGGCAGCAGCCTTGAAAAAGGTCCAAAAAGAGTTTTCCAACCGCCTTGATGTCATCAAGGTTCAGCAATATTTCTTCTTCACCCAGTGGCAAAGTGTAAAGATCTACGCCAACACCCACGGCATCCAAATCATCGGAGACATTCCGATTTTCGTTGCTCCCGACAGTGTGGATGCATGGGCGAACCGACATCTGTTCAAGATGGACAAGGAAGGCAGGCAAACTGTTTCCAGCGGCGTACCCCCGGATGCCTTCTCCGATGAGGGGCAACTGTGGGGCAATCCCGTCTATGACTGGAAAGCCCATCAGAAGGAGGGCTTTGCCTGGTGGATCAAGCGAATCCAGAAAACCTTGGAGACCTGCGATATTGTACGCATCGACCATTTCCGTGGTTTCTCGGCCTACTGGGAGGTCCCTCAAGGTGAGAAAACGGCAATGAACGGCAGCTGGGTCGAAGCTCCGGGCAAGGAGTTGTTTGCTGCACTGAAGCAGGCGCTGGGCGACCAGCTTCCCATCATAGCAGAGGACTTGGGCGTGATTACCGAGGATGTCGAAGAGCTCAGGGATTTGAACAACTTCCCCGGTATGAAAATTCTTCAGTTTGCCTTCAATGTGAAAGGCGGAGCATTGGATGCAACCAATGCATACCTGCCACACAATTGCGTGTACAACAGCGTCATCTATACCGGAACGCATGACAACAACACCACACGGGGGTGGTATGAAGCGTTGGACGGTGAAGGCAAGGACATTGTAAGACGGTATTTGGAGTGTCCCGATGATCAAGTCGTTTGGCAGATGATCAGGCAGATGTTGCTCAGCTGCTCAAAGGATGCAATACTCCCTATGCAGGATTGGCTGGAACTCGGCTCGGAGGGAAGGATGAACATCCCCTCGACGTGCGGACAGGGCAACTGGAGCTGGAGAGTCAAGAGCTTGCACGTCGAGCCATGGCGCATCGACAGGCTCCGCTCCCTGATAGAGCTCAGCGGACGCTAGAGTAAAGAGACTACATGAGCGAGCAGGCTGGCAAGATCGGCCTGCCCACTTGTTTGTGCAAGTTCTTCCAAAGCCTTTTGGTTGTACTGAGCTCCGCTCAGTATGGCGACAGCTCGATCGACAATCGATGTATCGAGGGCATCGGTAAACATCCTCACTTCACTGATGACCCCTTTCTCCACCTGCAGATGCAACGTGGCTTCACCCCATTCGAACCGGTGGGTGAAGGAGTGGGTGAACTGGGGAGTCTTCTCAAGAATCACCGAAATGTCTCCAAACCGGTGATAATTCTCCTGGGCTTGGGGGAGGGTCTTGAAGTCTATGGGGGTTACCTCCGTCTGGCCGTAGGCAGCATTGAAGGCATCGACAAGGGCTGTCTGCACCATTTCGTTGGTGATGTCCGCTCGTCCTTCCTTCAGATTTCCCACTCTTGAGGCAACTGACTTCACAGCCTTGGATGCGAGCTTGTTTGAACTGGGGGTAAGGTAGTTGCTCATCACCGAAAGGTCGCTGCTGACCAGAAGCGTCCCATGGTGGCAAAACTTGGTGGCTGTGGTCTGGAATGCGTTGCCGGATATCTTTTTCCCGTTGAGCAGGATGTCGTTGCGCCCCGAAAGTTCACACGACAACCCTAGGCTTGCAAGCGCCTTGAGCACCAGGGCGAAGTTTTCTTCCTTGGTGGTTGTATTTTTGTTCCCTATCAAGGTAAAGCAGAGATTCCCTTGGTCGTGATACACCGCACCGCCACCACTTTGGCGGCGCACCAGTTGCACCTTATGCTCTTCCATATTCTTCAGATTGCACTCTGCGAATGGATTCTGATAACGTCCGATGACAATGCACGGATCGTTCACCCACAAGAAAAGGATGTGGTCATACTCAAGAGTCAGCAGATATGCTTCCCCTGCCAGATTTGCTGCACAGTCGTGGGAGGTAGCCAGGTAGATTGCGTTCTTCATGTCCTTACTCTACCTTCAAAACCGGTGCCTATGCTATACTCGCTTGTATGAATATCATCCTTTTTGAGGCCCTTTCTGCACAGAACGAGCTCCCCATGCAGGACCCGCGGGCCCAACATATCTGCAAAATCCTTCGGCTCAAGGAGGGTGAGCGTTTTCAAGCCGGCATCATCAATGTCGGCCAGGGAACTGCAACCCTCACCGCCCTGAAGAATGATAGCATCCTCTTCGATTTCGTGATGGAAGACACCCAAAGTGCGTACCTCTATCCGGTGACCTTGTTGGTCTCCCAGGTCAGACCCATCTGCATGCGCAGGATTTTGAGGGAAGCTGTGAGCCTCGGTGTGCAAAAAATCATCCTCTGCACCACCCAGACCGGGGAGAAGTCGTACGCCCAGGCAACCCTCTACACCAGCGGAGAATACCATTCCATCCTGTTGGATGGAGCGATGCAAAGCGGCAAGTGCGGTGTCAGCGAGGTGCAGTTTGCTTCTTCGGTTGCCACGGCGATGAGCCTGCTCGATGAGAACAGCCAACGTATTGTGTTGGATAATGTACGTGAGAGCACAAGCCTTGCTCATGCTTCCATTACGGCTTCTTCGGTTGTGCTCGCCATCGGCGGTGAGCGTGGGTTTACCGATGATGAGCGTACCACCTTCGATCGGAACGGCTTCTCATTTGCCAGCCTTGGAAGCAGGATTCTCCGCACCGAAACAGCCTGCAGTGCCGGACTGGCCGTCCTGCTTGGTCGGATGGGCTTGCTCTAGAAGGCTTGGGAAGGCATAATACACAGACTTGTACAGAGGAGAGTGACATGGCACATTGCATTGTAGCAGCAGCTGAAGAGATCCTGGATAAGGAGTTTCCTGTTCTGGACCATGGATTCGTCCGACTCGTTGACTATCTGGGCAGTGATGAAAGGATCGTGCAAAGTGCACGAGTCTCATATGGCAGCGGGACAAAAACCTATCGCCAGGACAAGGGACTTATCAGCTACCTCCTTCGCAACGACCACACCTCCCCGTTCGAGCAGGTGAATTTCACGTTCCATGTGAAGATGCCGATTTTCGTAGCCAGGCAGTGGATCCGCCACCGCACCGGCAGGGTGAATGAGATCAGCGGCCGTTACAGCGTCATGAGCGATGAGTGCTATCTGCCTGACAAGGCGCACATCAACTTCCAAAGCGAGGACAACAAACAGGGCCGCACTGAAGAATCCGTTCCTGCCGAGCTGGCCGATGAAGTGCTTGCCTTGCTCAGGGAGGACCAGAAGCGCAGTTATGAAACGTATCAGAGGCTGCTTGATCTGGGCATCGCCCGCGAACTTGCCCGCGTGGACCTTCCGCTGAGTCTCTACACCGAATGGTATTGGCAGATGGATCTGCACAATCTGTTCCACTTCCTGCAACTCAGGCTCGACAGCCGTGCCCAGTACGAGATCCGGGTCTATGCGCAGACCATCCTTGACATGGTTCGCTTGGTCTGCCCCATGGCAACCGAAGCCTTTGAAGAGCATAAGCTCGGAGGGAAAACCTTCAGCAAGAGCGAGCTCGATGCCCTGAAGGCAATGCTCAAGGGAGAGGAGAACCCCCTGAAGGGAAGGGCTTTGGAGTTGTTTGAGCAGAAATTGAACTAG
>DJGJ01000055.1:7737-38307 GCA_002432715.1 Sphaerochaeta sp. UBA5849
GTCCTGTGGCGCCCCAGGCATGCCCGATAGGAGGTTTTCATCGCCTCTTCAAAAGCCTTGTCGTCCTCATAGCTGTACCCGAATACAGGCTCCCACAGACCTGGGTCCTCCATGCACAGATAGAAAAACGGGGAGCCTTGCTTCCAAGAGGCAGGAAATTGGCTGTAGGCAAAGCTGAACATCTGCTCTTTCACCTCCAACGGGTACGTGTACTTTCCGGCGCTAAGGGTGAGCTCCATATCAGTCACCCGCGTCTCATGCAGAGCTGAGCGCAGTGTGCGCAGGACCGCTTTGGTAAAAGTGAGGGTTCCCAAGGAGACCATCATCAGCTCCCCGGGACGGAAGGAGGTGGTTACTTGTTCAATCAAGGCCCCGTACTCCTCCTGCCACCCTTCGAAATAGACCATGGGGTGGAGATGAAAGCCGATGATTCTCCCCGCATCACGGGCACGCTTGGCCGCGTCGAGCCGCTGCTGGAGCGTCGCGGTGAGATGCTCCTCCTTCTCTATGATGGTCGGAGCATTGAGCGACCAGGTGGAGATGAGGTTCAGAGGCAGCTTGAGTTGCAAATAGTCACTGCGATGACTCTTGGTTTTCAACTCGATGATGAGTGAGGGATGGCGCTCTGCGAGAAGGGCCAGCGCCTCGAGTGTTCCATAGTCATTCCCCCAAAGCAGGGAGTCGCTGCTCTGTCCTGTTCCGATATGCCAGCAATCATCCTGGAGAACCAACTCCCCAAGCCTTTGCTTCAGGTTCTGGACCACCTTGATCTCATGACTGTTGTAGAAGGATTGGATGGAACAGTAACTGCAGCCGAAGGCACATTGTTGTACCACATCGAGGGTCTTGAGGTTGCAGCAGCGGGTCTTTTCCCCTTCCACAGGACAGGGACACCGTCCCATCAGGGTGTTTGAGGAGACAAAAAGGCTCCGGTATTTGTCCGGCAGGCGCTCTGTTGGGTGGAAATCGCTGTAGGAAGTCGGTTTTGTCCGTTCAGCTTGCATGCGCTTGTGGTGATCGGCCAGCAAAGCCTGTGATCGTTGCTTGCCATCCAGGTGCTGTACGGTTTGCTCATCGATCCATCCTCTCATCGGTCCGAGTTTCCACATGGCCAGGTCTGCACAGGACTCTACCAGCTGTCGCTGCTGCTGGAAAGAAAAGTGGTAACGGCTGTCGAGGTCGGCAAGATAGGTTTGCTCGGAGTATGGCAGGGATGCAAAGAGGGGGTGTTCCATGGCCGGTATTGTATCGGGTGTGGATTGCCAAAACAAGGGGGGCCGGCTATGCTCTTACCTGTATGAAGAAGAAACCCAAAGAGCAGGCCGTGTATCAGACGGAGAGCGAGATCGAGAGCTTCGGAAGTAGTGTCGCCGAGTCTTTGGAACCCTCCCAGCAGGCCAAGGAACTACCTCATAGCAGCGGCGTCTACCTGATGCGGGACAGCAAGGAGACCATCATCTATGTAGGCAAGGCCAAGGACCTGCGCAAGCGGGTTACCAGCTACTTCCTTGCCAACAGGAGCCCCAAAACGGCTGCCTTGGTTTCGAAAATCGCCTGCATCGAGCACATCATAACCGGAAATGAGTATGAGGCATTGGTGCTGGAAAACAACCTGATCAAGAAGTACTCGCCCCGATACAATATCTCGCTGAAGGACGGCAAGAGCTATCCGATCATCCGCATCACCAATGAGCCTTTCCCCAAGGTTTTCAAGACCAGAAGGTTCATCGATGACGGCTCTTCCTACTACGGTCCGTATCCCGATGCCGGCAAGCTTGACCTTTACCTCGATCTCATTGCTAAACTTTTTCCACTCCGACGCTGTGGCACCCCGCTGAAAAAGCGCGACAAGCCATGCCTGTACTACCATATCGGTTTATGTCTCGGTCCCTGTGCAGGTCTTGTTTCCGTAGAGGAGTACAACAAATCCATCGCCGCAGTGAAAAACCTGTTGGAAGGGAAAACCGAAGCGCTCCTTGCAAGCCTGGAAGAGGAGATGCAACGTGCCAGCAAAGCGTTGAATTTTGAGGAAGCGGCCGTCAAGCGCGATCAGATAGCCGCCATCAAGGCGGTGGAGACCGGCCAGCAGGTACAGGACTTCACCCAGGAGAGCCGCGATTATGCAGCAATCGAGATGCGTGGTCCCTTGTGTACCATCAGTCTCATGCAGATGCGCAGCGGCCAGCTGATCGGCCGCGCACTCTACCGTGCCGAGACGTTCGGTGATGAGACGGAAACGTTGCTCAACTTCTTGGTGCAATACTATGCCGATGGCTTGAAACTGCCGCAGTTTCTCTATGTCTCCCATGAAATCGATGTGAACCTCATCAGGCGCTACTTCAGCGAGCAGCTGGGAGGCAGGCTGGAAGTCTCTCTTCCACTGGATGGAAAGCACTTCCGCATTTTGCGTATGGCAAGAGAGAACGCTGTCAGGGATGTGGAAAAGCGGCTGAAGAGCAGGGACAATACAAAAGCCCTCGATGACCTTGCCGAAGTGCTTGGTCTCAATGCCCCGCCTTCATTGATTGAAGGTTTTGACATCGCCCACCTCTCAGGCAAGTACACCGTAGCATCCCTTATCTCATTTCGGGATGGAAACCCTGACAAGCCCAACTATCGCAGGTACAACATAAAGAGCCTGGAAGGGAAGATTGATGACTACGAATCCATCCGGGAGGCGGTTGCCCGAAGGTATACAAAAATCCTCAATGAAAACCTTGTACGACCCGACCTTCTGATCATCGATGGAGGCAAGGGGCAGGTCAATGCAGCCCGGCAGGTATTGGATGACTTGGGAATGTTTGAAATTCCCATCATCGGACTTGCCGAGGAGTATGAGACCATCGTATTTGATGACGACCGACAGGATCTCCAACTTCCCGAGGATCATGAGGCCTTGCGTTTGGTGATGGCGGTGCGGGATGAGTGCCACCGGTTTGCAACCAGTGCCAACCAAGCCGCCCGCAGCAAGGAAGCATCCTTCCGGGTTCTTGAATCGGTTCAGGGAATAGGAAAGAAGCGCAGCGAGCAGCTGATGAAACAGTACGGGAGCCTTGAGGTTTTACTGACAAAGACAGCCGAAGAACTGGCCTCTGAAGCTTCCCTTCCCCTGGCCGTTGCCCAGCGGTTGCTCAAACAGCTGACGCTCTAGAATGAGGCAAATGAGGCTTGGTGGAGTGCTTGTCCCTTGCCCTTGATGATGCGGTAGAGCAGGCGTTCCAAAATCAAGGGAGTCAACTCCGTACTGGCTTCCTTGACTTGGATGTCCGCTTCGGCCAAGGCGGTGATAATGCGTCGCACTGAGGCGATGTCGTAGGCTTGGACAGCATCATGGTAGGTTGACTTGTCTTTTGGCTTACGGATGGCCGAAGGCTTGCCTTGCACCGTTGCCTTTGCGAAGGCTTCAGACTCCGAACTCCCCAAGCTCATCTCTTCTGCAATCGAGAGCAGGCGCCTGAATTGCCAAAGCAGGCCGCTGACCAACAGGATCGGGGTTTGGCTGTCTCCACTCCCAAGCATCGCCGAGAGGGCTTTCAGGCTCTGTTTCAAGTCGCAGCGGGCGATCAGGGGGAACAGGGTGAAGGCATCCTCCTGCCGGCTGTGGTGGATGTAGGTTTGTACATCCTCCTCGCCGATCGGCCTTCCTTTCGCACCAATCTGCCAAAAGAGTCCCAACTGGTTGCAGATGGTCCTCAGCTCCTGGGTGTTGTCCTCGGTCAGGTCCATCAGCAAGTCCACGGCATCACTTGTTATGGAGAGCCCCATCCGTCTGAAATGATTTCGGATCCAATCCGCCTTCTGGGTTTCCAAGAGGTCGTAGAAGATTTTGGTGTTCTGCTTGGGTATCAGTTTCATGATTTTCTGCGAAACCGACAGTTCACTGGAGATGATGACCAACGTAGCGGTATCGACCGGGTGGGTCAGATAGTCGGTGATGGCTTGGACCAGGGAGGCGCTGGCACTCTCTGCTTGGCCGAGTATGACGAGGCGGTAGTCGCTGAACAGGGAATTATTGTTCAGGACCGTGAACATCTCCCCGTTCTCGGTCTCAAACGGATAGAATCGTGCGAGTTCGATCTCGTTGCCGTATTCGTTGCGAAGGCGGGCACGGATATCCTTCAGCTCTTGTTCTTTCGCCCCGGCTTCAGGGCCGAGGAGCAGATAGGCTCGTTCACTCATGCGTAGGTACGGATCAACAAGTGGAGCTTGCCGTGGATCTTGCAGGACCGGGTGATGATCGGTCCCATGGAGGAGTTGGCAGGCCGTAACTCGATATACTCGCTGGAAGGGTAGTATGCCTTCAATGTTATCCCACCCCCGTCCTCGCCAACGGTGGCCGCTACGATTTCTCCGGTGTCAGCAACCTCGCACTTCTTGATGATGGCTATGTCGCCGTCGTAGATTCCTTCCTCGATCATGCTCTCCCCACGGATCTTCAATGCAAAATAGGTGTTGCGGACGTTTCTGAGCATGGTTGCAGGCAGGTTGAGCATATACTCGGTATTCTCTTCGCTCATCAGAGGTTTTCCGGCGGCGATGGAGCCGATGACAGGTATCTGGATCAACTCCTCGCGGGGGAAGAATTCCTGCCCGATCACCTCGATCGACCGAGAAATCCCCCCGGTCGTCTTGATGACCTGCTTGGCCTCGAGTGCCTTCAGATGGTCGTGTGCCGCCTTGACTGAGAATTTGAAGTTATCGGCAATATCCCTGACCGAGGGGGCATAGTTGTTTTGCTTGATGAAGGCGCTTATGAATGATGCGACATCCTTCTGCCTTTGGGTTAGCTCGCGCATTTCTTACTCCTCGAACCTGTTCTCGAACAACGTTTGTATGGCATCGGCCATTTGCTGTTCGTCCGGACCTATACAGGTCATGACAATGGTGCTTTGATGGGTTGCCCCCAGGGTGATGATGCCCATAATGGACTTTCCATTGATTTTCATGTTTTCCTTCTCCAGGTAGAGCTCGCTCTCATACTTGTTTGCCAATTTGACAATCGAAGCAGCCGGCCTGGCATGAATGCCCGCCCTGTTGAAAACTTTCAGTTCCCTGGTGACCATCAAAATGTCTCCTCGTTGATATAGTACATCTTCCGTGCTGATTCACTCTCGAGCCATTTGAGAACACTTTGATCGAACTCCTTGGCAGAGTAATATCCGAGTTTCTTAAGACGCTCGTTTCGTGCAGCAGTTTCGATGATGACCGGGATGTTCCTTCCCGGCTTCACAGGAATAATTACCTTGGGAATGGAGATGCCGAGGTACGTATCCTCCAAGGTGGACTCCCCGACCCGGTCGTAGTTCTTCTTTGCATCCCATGGCTCAAGATGAATCGCCAGCTGCACCTGCTTTCGGTCACGGATTGCTCCGACACCGTAAAGGTTTGCCAAATTGATGATGCCCAGGCCCCTGATTTCCATATGGTGGGCCAGCAGGGGATTCTCCCCCATGCCGATGAGGTAGTTGTCACTGATGTTTCTCAGCTTCACCGTATCGTCGCTGATCAAGCGATGCCCGCGTTCGATGAGCTCCAAGGCGGTTTCGCTCTTGCCGACCCCGCTCTCTCCGGTGATCAGGACACCGATGCCGTAGACCTCCACGAACACCCCATGGATGGTTTGGGTGGGGGCGAAAACCTCGTCAAGGGTTTGGTAGAGACGTCTTGAGAAGTCGGAGGAGACCAGGATGGTCTTCAAGATTGCAGTTCCTGTTTCTTCTGCAAGTTCTATGAGTTTTGCACTTGGATGTCCGTCATCACAGAATACAAAGCAAGGGATATCGTAGCTGAAGAGTTTTTCAATGCTTGCAAAGTTGAGCTCACGCTCCAATTTTTCCAAGTATACCTGTTCCCCCCGGCCAAGCACCTGGATGGAATTGTTGCTGAATTCTTCAAAAAATCCGGAGAGAGGAAGACCGGGACGACTGATTTTGCTCGTGGTTATTTTTTTTGAAAGGCCGGTTCTTCCTGCCATGCAACTCAATCGTAGGTGGTTATGTTCTTTCAGGTCCAAGTCCAATAGGTCCAGAACAGTAAAATCAGGCATGTCGTACTCCTCTTCAGTGCTTCGTGCAAGTACTTTTTTACTATACAATTGTTGATGCTCTTTCGCAAGTACAAATTCTTGATACTAGTAAAATGCTAGGATTTAAATAGTTCTCAAGGAAATATTTAAATACTTATAATAAAAATAGATAAAAACTTTCATTGGTAGAGGAAATTCGTTATTTTCATTTGTCCATTGACGATTGGCCTCCCAAGCCTTATCCTTGGAGTATGACCATAGTCAAAGGAGGGCTTATGAATTTGACTGTCAGAGGCATCCGTTACAACCCAAGTGATGAAACCCGTGAGTTTTTGGACAAGAAGCTCCAGAAGCTGCAATTTGCCGAAGGGTATCTCCATGACCTGGATATCGTGATGACACGAGAAACCGAAGGTCAGGGGTTCCATTTGGACGCAAAACTCCATTTCTCTTGGGGCACCATCAAGATGGTCAGCTATGACTGCTATGAGCTGTATGAAGGCATCGAATTATTGACTGACAAAATCGAAGCCACAGCTCGAAAGGAGAAAAGTAAAATCAAGGAACACTAGATTGACCTGACGAACTATGTATAGGAGAGGAGCGCGAAAGCGCTCCTTTCATGTTAGTTGGTCCCTCGTATGAAAGAGGGATCGATATTCAGTTCATTACGGTACTTCGCCACCGTACGACGCGCCACTGAAATGCCGCGCTCCTTGAGGATATCGGAAATCTTTTGGTCTGACAGAGCTTTTTGTCCCTGATGCTCTTCAAGAATCTGCCGGATTGTCTCTTTCACCGCCTGTTTGGAAAGCTCGGATCCTTCTTCGCCTACAGCATTGCTGAAGAGCTTCTTGACTGGAATGATGCCCCAATCGGTGTCTATCCATTTTGCAGTTGATATTCTGCTCACCGTCGTTTCATGCACCCCGATTTCAGCCGCAACCTCTTTTTGGGTCAACGGCTTGATGTACTGGGGACCGAAGAGGAAGAAATCCCGTTGCTGGACCAATAAAACCTGGGCCAGACGGTACAAGGTTTGGTTTCTTACCTGAATCTGGAAAATCAGGGAATTTGCACTCTTGAGTTGATTCTGGATGTACTGCTGGGCCTTTTTCGCCTCTTCGGTATTGACAAGTTCCTCTGCCAGGGATTCGAATTCAGTACTGACCCTGAGGTCCGGGAGCGAAGAGTTGTTCATGCGCAGCACCAGCTCCCCGTCCTCTGCTTTGATGCTGACGTCGGGGATGATATACTGCTGTGGTCCGCTGGCAAACCCCTGGCCTGGAAACGGGGTGAGCGTTTTGAGAAAGGAGTACAGGGCATCGAGTTCCTGTTCATCAATTCCCAGGTTCTTCGCCACCTGACACTGTTTGTTTGCCCGCATCAGTTCAAGGTTGTCATTGACCAGAGCCTTGAAATGCAGCAAGTCTCCATCCTTGAGCCCTTTGAGCGTGGCTTGGAGAATCAGGGATTCCTTCCAATCCTTCACCCCGACTCCGGCTGGATCAAACTGATGAATGATCTTCAGAAGCTTTTCAAGGTGCGTTGCCTGCTGTGAAGTCAGGATATCCCGGGGGTCCTCAAGAAAGAAACCGTTGGCATCGATGTTGGTGATCAGGATTTGTCCGACGACATACTCCTCTTCACTGAGCGTTTCGCAGCCCAGCTGACTGAGCAGGTGCTCTTGCAGCGTTTCCTCCTCGGAGAGGGCGTTTTCCATGAACTTCTGCTGACGGTCGCTCGCCTCATAGTCATACCCTGCGAAGTCGCTGCCGTAGCTGGAGGAATCGGAGTAGGTGTCATCGATTCTACCTGATTCCTTCTGCTGGCTTTGCTGGGCATACCGCTCATAGGAGACTTCCCAGCTTGACGGCAATTCGAGTGCAGGATTCGATTCAATCTCGCTCTTGATTTTTTGTTGCAGCTCAGCCAAGGGCAGCGCCATCAGCTCGAAGGACTGGAGCAGTTGGGGGCTGAGTTTAAGTTGCTGTTTCTGGGAGAGTGAAAGATTTGGTGAAAATTCCATCAGGATTCCTCCCCGAATTCTTGGCCGAAGTAGATGTCACGTGCAATTTGATTGGAGAGCAACTCGTCCCTGCCTCCAGAGACAAGAATGGTGCCTGCATTGATGATGTAACTGCAGCTTGTGATGGATAGCGTATCGCGAACATTGTGATCGGTCAGCAATACCCCGATTCCCCTGCCTGCAAGGATGCGGATAAGGACCTTGATCTCATACACCGCCTTCGGGTCGATGCCGGCAAAGGGTTCGTCGAGCAGCAGAAATTGTGGATTGGATGCCAAAGCACGGGCAATTTCGGTCCTTCTTCGTTCCCCGCCGCTGAGGGTGTAGCCCTTTTGCCTGCGTACATTCTCGATGCCGAACTCGACCAGCAGCTCCTCAACACGATCTTCCTGCTGGCTTTTTGTAAGGTCCCGCCTGGTTTGGGCGACAAGACGGATATTGTCTTCGACACTGAGCTTGCGGAAAATCGAAGGTTCCTGGGGCAGATATGAGAGACCCCGCTTGGAGCGCTGGTACATCGGCAGTTCGGTAATGTCCTCCCCATTGAGGAGGATGGTTCCCGTCTTTGCCTTCAAGAATCCCACGATCATGTAGAACGTCGTAGTCTTTCCTGCACCATTGGGACCGAGCAGGCCGATTATCTGCCCCGATTGCATGGAGAAGGAGATATCCTTGACCACTTCCTTTTTGCCATAGGCCTTTGCAAGGTTCCGCACTTCAAGGACGCTGGTGAAGTTGTCAGCCATTGACCACCCCCTTTATGGAGCCATCCATGGCAATTTCCTCGGTTTCGAGATCGACGGTGATCCTTTCGGCTTCATAGCGGTCGCCCGCCCAGTCGATGGTTGCCTTTCCCTTCAGTTCAAGGTCCTGGTTTGTACGGTCAAACCTCATCACATCGGCTGTACAAGCCATCGCCCCGCTTTCGGTATGCTTGAAGAGGCGGACATCGACCTGAAGCAGCACTTCGCCCTCTTGAAGCGAGAACTGCAGCATGAAAGCAGTAGCATGCACCTCATTGACAGCATCATCCAGCTCGACAAACCCATCGATGAGGATCATCTGCTCGTCGCGGTCAAAAAAGAGGTTTTGGGCAAGGACCTTTACACCCCGCTCGGCATCGACGAGCCGGACGGATTTTGTACATGCAACATACCGAAAATTGTTGCCCGAAAGAGTTATCTGGTCGGCATACAGCTGGACCGATCCACTGGTAATCCGGGCTCCCCCGCCGAGTGTGATGGTTTGGTTTCCTTGCTGCATGCTCATACGGGTGCTTCCACCGGAAAAGGTGATTTCCTCTGCCGACAGGGTGACCGTAACGAGAAGAATGCAGGCCAGGGCAAACCATCGCTTCATGGGAGTACCACTCCTTCGATCACCTCATCGAATGAAACTTGGGAAGTTGCAAGCTCAACTCTGAGACCGGTACCGCGTACTTTTTTGTTCCCTTCATAGGTGATCACTACTTCAGTCTGGTCCTCGCTTATCAGTATTTCCTCCTCATGCAGCCATTGCAGTCGATCAGCTTCGATGAACAATTGTTCCTTGATTTTCTCAATCGTGACAGAGCCATGCAACTGTGCGTCGTAGGATTGCAGGTCGACGTTTGCCGCAGAGGCAGAGCCTCTCAGAACCACATTGCCTTGAGCATCGTTCTGGGTGAAGGTAATCGAGGCAGCCTCCGCCTTGTGTGACTTGTCATAGAGAGCAATATGACCGGCAAGGATGGAAATGGGATGGTCCTCACCCCTGTTCAGCACATAGGTTGCGTTGGTCAAGGCAAGATCCGGCAGTTCAACTGAACGTACCATCGCCGCCTGTTCAGGGGAGAGGGAACAGGCAACAAAGAAAAAAGATGCAAGAATCATGCCAAGACGATACTTTCTGCTCATACCTTGAGTATACCGGTGCCCAAGCCTTTGGGCAATCTCAATCTTGGCTCTCTTCTGAGAGGATTTGCTCCACAATCGGGAGGTAGCGTTTCTGTGAAGTCCGAAAATAGAACCAGACAAAGAGAAATCCCAATCCGATGGAGGCGAGTGCCACCAAAAAGGAGCCGCCTTCGGAAAAGCCCGCCATCTGCGAGAGATAGTAGCCGACAGGGAAGAGGGCCAAGGGGAAAATGAGCGTTATAAGCGTCCCCGCTATGGTTCTGGACGGCTTGAGGTAAATCCGGACCGCCTGACCGGCCTGGACTGCCAGACGGGGTTTATTCCATGCTTCAAACCGCTTGCCTTTGGTATTGCAGAAGGCTTCACCTTTACAACCGTTGCATGCCGAGCTGGTACAAGCGACTTCCAGCATTTCAGGTGAGAGTATTTTTGTAACGGTGACTATTTCATACATGCTTGTTCCTCCTTGCTTTCAACGGCAACTCGAATGGTTTCAATGGCGGTTGCTTTGCCGTCATCAGCAATATCCACCAGAACGCCGACAAGGGCAAGGTCGTCCCAGCACTCCTGGCTTCGGGTGGGAACCTGGGTGATATGTTTCTCGATCTCCACCTTGCTGTCAAACCCTCCTACACTCAGTTGGCTGCCGCAGCGGCCATTGTCGGAAATATAGGCGGTCCCCCCTTTGAGGATGGCTGCGTCGGCGCTGAGAACCTTGGTATGCGTACCGATGACGGCACTTGCCTTGCCATCGAGCATGAAGCCCATCGACAGTTTTTCGGCTGTCGGGGATGCATGGAACTGAACCAATGCCAAGGCTTGGTCTTCCTTCGCCTTGTCCACCAGAATCTGGGCAAGACTAAACGCGTTGGAGAGGTGGGTTCTGGGGAAATCTGCATTTCCCAATATATTGATTACGCAGACCTTCCGGTCATTGACCGTCAGATAGCGGACTCCGCGTCCTGGATTCTGCTGCGGGTAGTTGGCAGGTCGCAAAATGGAGGGGTTCTTATCGATGAACTCCACCATGTCCATCTTGTAGTATATTTTTTCTCCACCGGTGATCACATCTATTCCAAGTTTGAGAAGCTGCATGCTGTGGGCGCGGCCCAGACCGAACCCGTTGGTGGCTCCTTCGCCGTTGGCGATTACCAAATCAATCTCGCGTTCCATCCGCAAAGGTCGTAGTGCATCCTTGACAGTCTTGATGCCCGCTTTGCCGACAATTTCGCCTAAAAAGAGTACTCGTATGCTCATGCCCTTACAGTACCGAGTTTTTCCATGGGAAGGCAAGGCTTGTCGTGCTACAATTACCCCAAGGGGGCGGCTGTGTCGGTACGTTGGTTCCAGAAGGCATTCAAGAGAGTCATACAAAAGCGGATGATGCAGTTGTTGGAAAACAGGTCCTTTACATTGGACCATCAACCAATGCAATTGGTGGTGCCTGACGGAGAGGAAGCATCGATGGCAAAGCAGCTTCTCTCAGAGATGACGCTTGAGGAGAAGATTTCTCTTCTGTCCGGTCGTGATGAGTTCTGTATTCCGGGTATCGAACGGTTGGGTCTTAAGCCGGTTTGGACCAGCGACGCCACCATCGGACTCAGGGGGTGGAAGACTCCGGTAACGGACTTTCCCGCCGCCATTGCCCTTGCATCCACGTTTGACAATGACTTGCTGTACCAGGTAGGGCGGGTGATGGGTCATGAGTGCCGTGCCCTCGGAGTCGGGGTGTTGCTCGGCCCGGGTGTGAACATCGCCCGCGTTCCTGTCTGTGGAAGGAACTTCGAGTACTTTGGCGAAGACCCGTACCTGGCCGGGGAGATGGCCGCAAGCTATATCAGAGGGGTCCGTACCTATCCGGTGATTACCACTGTAAAGCATTTTGCCTGCAATAATAGCGAATATGACCGTCATAAATCCAACTCTGAAGTGGATGAGCGCAGCCTCAGGGAGCTCTATCTGCCTGCCTTCAAGAAGGCTTTGGAGGCGGGCAGTCTGGGCCTTATGACGAGCTACAATCAAGTGAACGGCATCTATAGCAGCGAACACCCCTATTTGATCGAATCGATTTTGAGAGAAGAATGGGGGTTCGATGGTTTGGTTGTCAGTGATTGGAATTCGTTGTACAGCACCGATGGAGCATTGAAAAACGGGGTGGACTTGGAGATGCCGAAAGGCAGATACTTTACCCGTGAACTGGTTCTGGATGCCTTGGCAAGGAGGGCCGCCACCCAAGAGGATATCGATGCGAAAGTTCTGCATCTGCTCACCTCCTACGAGAAAGCAGGCCTGTTCTCCGCTCCGATGGCCGATCCGGCATGCCGAGCCGGTACCCAGGAGAGCCGGGCTGTTGCGCTGAACGCCGCACTGGGTGCCCCGGTGCTCTTGAAGAACGAAGAGCAAGCCCTCCCACTTTCGCCTTCATCGAGAATTTGCATTGGAGGGACCAATGCATATACGGTCGCCCAAGGCGGTGGATCATCGATGGTCCAATTGGAAACCGCACCCCTGACATTTGCAGAGCTGATGCAGAAGGAGGGATCCTTCTTGCTTCCAGGGCGTTGGTTCAAGCATTCGCATCTCAAGCAACGAGTTCGCAGCAGCAATGCCGTGGTGTTGGTGGTGGGATTTGACCACATTGAAGAGAGTGAGGCATACGACCGGCCGTGGGCGTTGAATGCAGTCGATTTGAAGGCCATCAAAACTGCCGTTCGGCTGAACAAGCGGACCATCGTAGTCGTACAGAGCGGCTCTGCTGTCGAGATGGAGAGCTGGCAGGATGGTGTGGCGGCTATTTTGTACACTTCGTTTCTGGGATCTTCAACAGCCCAAGCCCTCAAGGCCTTGCTGTTCGGCCAGGTAAGCCCGAGCGGGAAACTTCCGTTTACCCAGGCTCGATATTTGCATGAGTATCGTGCAATGCGATCCTATCCCAAGAATTTTGATACCGTAACCATCAATCGGATCAAGAAGGGGCAGGGCAATCCTAAGGTTCGGGAGGTGCAGAAGCTCTGCTATACCGAAGCCTTGATGACAGGGTATCGCCAGTTCGATACAGAAGGGCCCGAACCCTTGTATTGTTTCGGCCACGGTTTGAGCTATAGTTCCTTCTCCTATGACTTGGCGGGTGTGAAGGAGTTGGAAGAAGGGCGGTGGGACCTTGTGGTAACGATTACCAATACAGGCCGCTGTCCTGCTGCTGAGGTTGTCCAACTCTATGTCCATCCTTTGGATCCTGTGATATTCCGTCCCACCCAAGAGTTGAAAGGCTTTTGCAAAGTGTTCCTTCAGAGCCGGGAGAGAAAAGAGGTCCATTTTGCAGTGGACGAAACGGCTTTCGAGCACTGGGATCTCGATGCATGGAAGTTTGTCAGTGATGAGGGGCAGTACGAATTGCGAATTGGTTCCAGCAGCAGGGATATCCGATGCAGGGTTGTGGTGGACTATAAGAAAAGGAAGCCATGAATTTCATGACTTCCTGATTTATTGAGCCCGGCGGGGTTCGAACTCACGACCTTCTCCTCCGGAGGGAGACGCTCTATCCAGCTGAGCTACGGGCCCAAAGCTCTGTCATCGTACGGCAGAGAGCTTGGCTGTGTCAAGGGGAGAAGCAGGAAATCCTATGACACGAGAGAAGACATAGATAAAACAATATAGTATAGTAAAATATATTTTATTTACTTGTGAGTCTTTGTTCTGGACAATTTCAACATCCTCAACTCTTGACACTTGTTTCTTCTCTAATTACACTTCTCTTTAGAAGGGAATCAGTATGAAGGAACACAGATTGAAGAAATCAATACAGCGAGCATTCCTGTTTATTGCAGCATCGGTCTTTTGTGCATTTCCCCTCATTGCTTCACCTTTGCCGTTCACCAATGTCGAGGTGCGCGGCCAGATGCCCGTCCAGGAGATTTTTCGGGTTCAGCAAAACCTGGCTGCCTTGAATTTCAATCTTGCAGAGAGCAGAAACAGCATTGTACAGGTAGGTTCCTACACGTTGGTTTCCAATAATGCGGTTTCTCAATTTCGCATGGCAATCCGTCCGGGTGAATTTGGCGATCAGGACCAATTTGCATTCGTCTTGGATCAAAACGAGCCCTTGCTCCCAAGCCAACTCTCCGTGATTCCTTTTACTGTCCGCGTCAGCAGCGGTATCTCCGGCTCTGTGAGTGTCTCCGGCCGCCAGGCGATGGAAAAAGATCTCGGGGTACGCGGCGTGTATGGCAACAATCAGGCGATTCTCTATGAGAGCGGTGAAATTCTGGCGGAGATTCCTGATTTTGATCCCGACTTGTATGCAACCGGATGGTATTCGGCCGCCATCCAACTCAGTATCGAAGTACTCTAGATAAACTCCTCGTCGGAAAAGAAATCGTCTTCGTCGTCATCCTCATGGAACTGCACTTTCAACAGGTCTTTCAACCACTGATTGTCATCTTCATGCTCAGTTTCACGACAACTTGCTTCCTCTCTGCTTTCAGCAAGCCAGGTCTCCAAGGCAACCAAGGTTTCCTTGCTGGCAAAGCACGGGTGTACTGAATCGATGAATTGCTCGTCTTTGTCGTTGAGCAAGTAGAACGGACACTCTTTGCAATGAGCCGACGAGTGGCAGAAACTGATGACTTGGGAATACCATGCTTGATTATTCATGTGCGTAGCATACTCCATGGTTTATGGTTTTTCCATACTTTGTTCGTTTGACTAGGCGAACATGCAGGATTAGAATGATTGTATAACTAGAAGAGGAGAGGTAGATGAAACCGACACTATTGGTATTGGCAGCCGGTATGGGTAGCCGCTACGGCGGGATCAAACAGATAGACAGCGTGGGTGCCCATGGGGAAACCCTTCTCGATTTCGGGGTATACGACGCAAAGAAAAGCGGTTTCGAGAAAGTGATTTTCATGATTCGCAAGGACATCGAAAAGGATTTCCGCGAGCGTCTGTTCGACCGGATTGCACAGAATATGGATGCTTCCTATCTTTTTCAGAACAAGGATTCCTTGCTTACTGAAGAGCAGAAGCAGCTTTCTTGCAACCGCAAGAAGCCTTGGGGTACCATTCACGCTGTCCTCTGTGCCAAGGATGCAATCAAGGAGCCGTTTGCCGTCATCAATGCAGATGACTACTATGGACGGGAATCCTTCTTCATCCTTGCCCAGCATCTTGGTTCGCTGGAGCAGGGCAGCCGCGAGCATGCCATGGTTGGGTATGTGCTCGATCATACGATGAGCAGGAGCGGGACGGTCAGTCGGGCCATCTGCAATGTGAAGGATGGATACCTGATCGATATGGAGGAACATACGAAGATCGGGTATGTGGGCGAACAGGTGGTGAGCCATCGGGAGAGCGGTGATCTCCACTTGACCGGCAAGGAGTGGGTTTCCATGAACTTCTTCGGGTTCGCCCCTTCCGCCTTCGAGAGCTTTTCCTCATATTGGGATGCTTTCATCCAGAAAAATATTCGTGATGAGAAAGCAGAGTGCTACCTGCCCAACGGGGCCAGCAACATCGTCACGAAGAATGAGGGAAAGATTCGCTTCTATACCACCCAGGAGAGCTGGTTTGGTATGACCTATAGCGAGGACCGGGAGAACGTGAAGGAGCAGTTGGCCAAGAAAATCCGAAGCGGCTACTATCCTGAGAAGCTTTGGAAGTATTGATCAAGGCTGTTTTTTCTGCTTTTGCGTCACATCGGAAAGTCCGGCCCAAGCAGCTTCCTCGATGGGGGTGAACCCCTCACCGAGGACTTTGTATGCTTCCTGGACTATCATGAAGGCATACTTGTCGTGTCGGTGGACGATATTGGTCAGCGCCCCGAGTTTGTTGTTGGATACCACAGTCATGATGACCGGACGGTCGAAACCGGTATACATGCCGCTGCCGTAGAGAATCGTTCCGCCATGTCCCAACTCCTTGAGGATTTCTTGTTCGATTTCCTTGTGCTTGTCGCTGATGATGAACACGGTTTTTGCCGAACGGGTGCCGAAGGAAAGCACGACCTTGTCGATGGTCACTCCGACGATGTAGACGGTGATCATAGCATAGAGTGCCATTTCCAGTGAGAATATGAAGGCGCTTGCGGCGATGATGAAGGCATCGACGAGGAATAAGGAGGTGCCTGTGGACAGCGGCGTGAATCGTGCCACTATCTGTGCCAGGATGTCGGTTCCCCCGGTGTTGGCGCCGCTGCGCAAGACGAGGCCTACGCCCAACCCCATCAAGACACCGCCCGAAATCGCCGAGAGCAGAATGGAAAGGGGATTGGAGTAGTCCAGAACCCCGTCATACCCCGCCCATGCATTGATGAGGGAGGTGAAAAGGGAGAGCAATATGGTTCCTGCCAAGGATTTGATCCCGTATTGCTTGCCAAAGATGGCCACTCCAAGGAGAAAGAGGGGAACAGAGAGGATGAAAATGGATAGGCCGGTATCCAGCTTGATGGTGTGGTACAGGATGATGGCGATACCACTTACCCCTCCACTGGCGATTTTTGCCGGAGAAGAGAAGAGAGCGATTCCCAAGGCCGTGAGAAACGACCCTGTCGTGATGTAGAAGAGTTCCAGCATATGATAATGGCGTTTGGTCATGGAATAAGCATAGTCCTTCTCTGCTGGTTTTTCTACAGCTTGTCACTGAGCCTGCTTTCAAAGAGTGTGAGCCTCTCAAAGAGTTTTTCGATGTCCGACTCCACAATGAGGGCCTTAAGATGATCGGGCTTGAGAAAGCCTTCCTGTACACTGTGCTGAAGAAATGCGAGCAGACAGTCGTAGAACCCGGCTGTGTTGAGCAGGGCAACCGGTTTTGTGTGGTAGCCCAATTGCAGCCATGTGTAGACTTCCAATATCTCTTCGAAGGTGCCGATGCCTCCGGGCAATGCCACGAATGCATCAGCAAGTTTGTACATGGTTGCCTTGCGTTCATGCATTGTCTGGACCACAATCAACTGTTCTTCGACTGAATGCCGGCAAATGTCACTGCGGTGCAACGCTTCGGGAATTACTCCGATTACTCTGCCTCCTTGGCTGTGAAGGCTCTCTGCAACAATGCCCATGAGGCCTCGGTTTCCACCTCCATATATAAGCGTGGTCTGCCTTGTATACATCGCCAATCCCAATGCCCTGGCCGTTTCCCGGTAGATGGATTTGGTCCCTTCGCTGCTTCCACAGAATACTGCAATAGAGGTAATTGTGTTCATACCGACCAGCCTATCGATATCCAAAAGGTATGACAATAGATCGAGATTTGGAGTGACACCAAGCACATTTGCTTGTTATAATCTGATGAGAAGTGTATGATGGATATAACGACCGCAGACAAGAATTTGATGTTCGCCTTGTTTTGGGCTATGTATAGGAGTTATGCATTATGAGAATGAAATTCATCGCTTTGTTGGCAGCTTTGGTCTTGTTACCTGCCGTATTGTTCGCTGTCCCTGTTGTAGTGACCTGGGAGTGGTTGCTTGAAGATCCGATGGTCACGACATTCAGGTATCAGGTCAACGGCGAGGACGATGACAAATGGACAGTTGTCGATTCATCTGTCACAAGCCATACCGAACGTGGTTTGGATGGGACCCTCGCACACACTCTGTATCTGCAGCAGTCCTACGACGGCATCCATTTCAGTGACAGTGCAATCTCTGTAGCCGAGCCGATGTTCCCTGCAATCGAGGAGATGCCCGTCATTGCCGAAGAACCGGTTGTTGTTGCTGAGCCTGAAACAGCCGCACCTGTAGCGGAAGAGATGCCGGTGGTGGCATCTACACAGGAGATTGCGCTTCCTGTTGAAGAAGAGATTATTCCTGTTGCCGAGGAAATTGCACCTGTAACCGAAGAAGTGGTTGCAGTGGCTGAAGAAGTAGTTCCCGTAACCGAAGAGGTGATTGCGAGCGAAGAGATTGCTCCGATTGCAGAAGAGCCGGTCATAGTTGCTGAACAAGCAGCCGAGCCGGTTGAACCGGCACCCGAAGCAGTGGTTGCGGCCCAGCCTGAACCGGTTGCCGCCCCTGTCGAGCCAGTAGAACCGCCCAAGGCTAAAGACGAGAGCAGGTACTACACCACCATCAGTCTGGGTGGAACACTCAATTGGCAAGATCCTGCACTTCCTTCCTACGGCAGGTTTAACCTCCAAGCCGGAGTCGGTCTGCAGTTGAACAACCTGATGACCTTCAATAAGTCTCTGGGTTTGGGTGTTGATGTCGATTTGATGTATTCGCCCTACAAGGTATCCACCTATGGTTGGCGCACTGCAGTCCAGGACGTCTTCAAATTCGATTTTGCTACTGCATTCGGCAATCTTGACCATGCCTTGACCATCTCGGTCGCACCGATGCTGAACATGGAGTTCGGCAAGGTAGCCTTCGACCTTGGAGTCGGCGGGTTCTTCACCTATGGTCCGTCCTTGACAGCTGACAAGATGCTCTATGGCGCCTTTGCAAAGGCAGCCCTTGAGTACAAGTTCAACAAGAGCTTCAGCATGGGTGTAAGCGGCAAGTATGGATTCATCCTCAGTGAAGGGGATCTTTCGAGTGCACCTGAATTTGCGGAAGGAACCGTCTATATGGGCTTCTCCTTCTGACAGGGTTGCTCATTCATCATAGAAAAGAGCCCAGTGATGGGCTCTTTTTTCTCACAGTGCCTTGACCTCACTTCTTTGGTATGGCTATCATAGAATAAGTTGGTATAACAGTTTCTTGTTTTTGCAGGTGTGAGATCATCTGCATCACTTGCCTGGTACAGGTAAAAGGATGGTTAGTGTTTTTATGAAAGCAGGCCGAGTGCAAGCATGCATCGACTATATCAAGTTCAATCATGAAGCAGAAGGTTTTGAGTTTTCCGAAGAAGAGGAGCAAGCGATACGCGGTGTGCTTGAAGGGGATGCGAATGCAGACGAGCTGATTCAGGCCTACATTGACAGCCATTCTCTTTCTACAGAATATGTACCTTCCCAAGATGAACTGTCCTTCTATCCTCATACTTCCTCATTGGTCAACTATTTTTCCATCAAGGAGAGGGCCAAGCTCAGAAGGGTGGAGGCATACATGGCAAACATCCGCACAGCTGAAATGCTGACAGAGACTGTGCAGAACACCTATGACTTCGACTACCTCAAGTCAATTCATGAACGGATGTTCGGCGATGTCTATCCTTCAGCTGGAATGAGCCGCACAACCGTTGCTGCAAAACGAACCGTATTCTGCAGTCCGGAGTACATCGACAGCGCTGCAGAGGATATTTTCACCCGTCTCAGAAAGGACCGGTACCTCGTCGGTCTCGACCGTGAAACCTTCATCAACGACCTTGCTTTCTATATGGGAGAGGTTGAGGCGTTGCATCCCTTCAGGGATGGGAATGGAAGGGCTGCGCGACTGTTTTTCTATCAACTCACCATGAATGCCGGGTACGATATTGATTGGTCACTCGTCGATGCCGATCGACTGTTGGAAGCCGATATCAGCGCCATTGATGGAGATTACCAACTCCTGATCGACGTTCTGGAAGAAGTCGTCATTTAGTACAAGGAGTACCGCCAGTGACACGCGTTGCATTTTTTGACACCAAGCCGTATGACAAGGTCTGGTTTGACCGGTTATCTGGTGAATATGGCGTAGAAATAACCTATTTCGAATCAAAACTGAACGAACGCACCGCTTCCCTGGCAGCAGGCTATGAGGTTGCGTGCGCTTTTGTCAACGATACCATCACCGAAGCTGTGATCAACGAGTTGTATGAGGGCGGGGTACGTCTGCTGGCCATGCGTTGCGCCGGATACAACAATATCGATTTCAAGGCAGCCTTCGGGAAAATCCACATCGTCAGGGTTCCGGCTTACTCGCCCTATGCTGTAGCAGAGCACGCGATGGCACTGCTGTTGAGCGTGGTACGACAAACCCATCACAGTTATGTACGGACCCGTGAATTCAATTTCAGTCTCAATGGTTTGGTCGGATTCGACCTTCATGGGAAAACCATCGGGGTGGTGGGTACGGGAAAAATTGGAAAGGTGTTCATCGATATCTGCAAAGGGTTCGGGATGCATGTGCTTGCCTACGACCCTTATCCGGATCCGAAGCTCGAGGTGACCTACTGTAGTTTTGAGGAGCTTTGCAGGCAGTCGGACATCATCAGCCTGCATTGCCCGCTGACTGAACAGTCGTTCCACCTCATCAATCGCAACACCATCTCCCTGATGAAGGACGGCGTTGTTCTGATCAACACCTCCAGAGGCGCCCTTGTGGAGAGCCAGGCTTTGCTGGAAGGTATCAAAAGCAAGAAGATCGGGGCGGCGGCGCTGGATGTCTACGAGGAGGAAGGCGAGGTCTTCTATGAGGATCGAAGCACCACCATTCTCGATGACGATGTGCTGATGCTCCTCATCTCCATGCCCAACGTGCTGGTGACCAGCCACCAGGCTTTCCTGACCAAGGAAGCACTGCATAATATCGCCCAGACCACGTTGGGCAGCATACAATCCTTCGCCTCAGGAGATGTGATGGAGCATGAGATCTGCTACCAGTGCGACACGTGTAAAAAGGTTACCGGTCAGCGCTGTTTCTGATGTGCTCGTACGCCCATCTCTGATCGACTGCAGTGAAGAACCCCGGTTTTATGGGAAACTGTTGTGCAGTCTGGAGCAGCTGTTCATACAACTCATCCTCACACTCGATCGAGCCCTCCAAAGCTCCATTGCCGTCAAGAACAGAGAAGAGCAGCTTGTCTGTTTGCGTCTGATATTCGGCAAAATAGAGCTGGGCATCCGGCTTTTGTAGATACATGGTCAGATAGAGCTTGCACAGCTCGATGGTTCGGTCGTCAAGGTTGCTGTCCAGCAGCAGGATTTTTTCCTTCAAGCCTGCAGCTGTTGAGACCAAGCGCAGGGTGTAGGATTGCAATCCTTGCCTGCCGATACCATCCCCATCCAGTTCCCGTACTTCCGATTGGGGAGCCAGAAGAAGGCCGATGTGTTGTTTCTCATCGACGACCAGCAGTTCATGCAGAACGGTGAACTGTTTTGCGCATGATGGGCAGTTCACGGTAAAGAGAGAGTCCGTGAGTATGGCCAGCTTCTGCTTGGGATGCTTGTTCAGATCCAAAAACGGATGCAGTTCGTGCTTTCCTGCGTGTTGGCAGTGGGGGCAGGTGAGGGTTGCTTCTTGCATAGCGAGACTCTAGCACGAGTGAAGAGTAAAAGGAAGCTCCCTTGCGGGAGCCTCTCTCGGTTATTTCTTGCGCACCACCTTGATCGTTGGTTTCGTGTCTTTGCTTGTGACGACGGTTCGATGCTTGATCAAGAAGGTATAGTGAATTTTCTGGTCGCGTGCAAAATCCTCTGCGATGGTGCTTGGTGTGATGTCCTGGACATCAAATTCTTCAAGCAACCGCTCATCAAGGCGGAATTTGCGGTAGTTGCAGCTGAAGATCAACGTGCCTTTCGGGTCAAGGTGCATCATGCAAGCCTTGATCAACCTGACTTGGTCCCGGTCTACATCGAAGCTCGCCCGTCCCTTTCCGTTGGAGAACGTCGGGGGGTCGCAGAAGATCAAATCGTAGCGGTCATACGTATCGAAGAGGAACTCAAGGCAGTCACTGCGATAGAAGAAGTGGTTCATCTCGGTATATCCGTTGAGCTGCATGTTCTTCATCGCCCAATCCAGGTAGGTTGCGGATGCATCGACACTGACTGTGCTCAAAGCCCCTCCCTTTGCCGCTTGGACGGTTGCCGTACCGGTGTAACAGAAGAGGTTGAGGAAACGTTTGCCTTCCGACATTTCGGCAATCTGCTTGCGGATGGGCCGGTGGTCGAGGAATATTCCTGTATCGAGATAGTCGGTGAAGTTGACCAGATATTTCACCCCGTTCTCATTGATGATGTAGAACTTGTCGGTGCTGGCCATCTTTTCGTACTGTTTCTCTCCCTTCTGCTGGGTTCGCTGCCTGACATAGATTTGCTCGCGGTCGATGCCGGTTGCCCGCTCGGTGGCATCGATAAGCTCCCCAAGGCGCCTGAGGGCGTCCTCTGGATCGATCGTCTCCGGCGGGGCGTACTCCTGCAGGCTGATGTAGCGATCCTCATACAGGTCGATGGCGGCACTGTACTCGGGCATATCGGCATCGTAGATGCGATAACAGCTTACGCCCTGCTGCTGCATGATTGGTTTGAGGTTGGCCAGGTTCTTCACCAAGCGGTTGTACGCCATCCGGGCGCCATCGCCGAGAGGCTGTGCAAGCCGTTCCTTCTTGCGTTCAATCGCCCGCTCGATCATCTGCTGACGCTCCTCGGCAGTGAATACATAGTAATGGGCAATTTGGCACGTGACACCACCGTTGTTGACGGTATTGGTTCGATCGGGTTTCATGTCGACATGACTGAGAAGCTCCTGCTGACCGCAAAGAATTGCTACATTCCAGCCGCCGAACAGCGTACTGATCTGTTTGCCTATCTGGCGGTAGAGGACTTCCAAGGACGTGTCGCTCTCCATTCTCAGCCCGTAGGGAGGGTCGGTGATGATGTATCCCACACCCGCCGGAACGTCTGCTTCGGTTATGGTACGAAAGTCCTTGACCTGAAACTTGATCAGGTGGTCGACCTTGGCGAGCTCGGCATGTTTTTTGCTGATCGCCACCGCCTTGGGGTCGTTGTCCCATGCGTGGATTTCGATGGTGCGCTCTTTGGCTTTTTCCGCTCGTTCCATCGCTTCATCGACCACTTCCTCATAGACATCGGGGTCATGGATGGGCAGGTTGAAGAAGTTGAATCGCCGGGCGCTTACCAGGCCGGGCGCCCTGTCTGCAGCCCAGAGGGCAGCTTCAATGGCAATGGTTCCCGAGCCGCAGAAGGGATCGAGCAGCATCGGTACGCCTTCGCCTTTTTCCAAGGTTTTCCGCCATTCACTGCGGTAGATGACCGAGCAGGTGAGGTACTCGCTGAGCACAGCATCGGTTTGGGCGACCCGATACCCACGCCGGTGAAGGCCACGGCCGGAAAAATCCACATACCAGGCGACTTTATCGCCGTCGATATGCAGATGGAAGACCACATCGCTGTTCTCCGTATCCACCAAGGGCCTTTCACCGTCGAATTTGGAACGGATGCGATCGACGATGGCATCCTTGAGACGGATTGCGGCAAAGTGGGAGTTCTTCATGTACGGACAGTTCTTCACTGTCTCGGTGACCGAGAAGGTGATGTTGGGATTGACCCAGTCCTCCCAGGGTATCTGGGCGGACGCTTCGTACAATTCGTCTGCATCGAGGATGTCTTCATCCTCGAACAAGCCGAGCAGTACTCTGGTTGCTGTACGCGACCAGAGACAGAATCGGTAGGCCGCAGCAAGGTCGGCTGAGAATTCAACCCCTCCGCTGATCGTCCTGATATCGGTAGCCCCTGCTGCTCTTGCCTCTTCCTCGATGATGTCGTTCATGTACAGGGCTGATGTGGCGAAAAAAATCATTCGGCAACTCCTCCTGCTTCAGAGAGCAGGTGTTCCAACTCGAAACGTTCATAGTGGTAGTGGGTGTTGCAATTCACGCAAACCACCTCCAAGGGGAAGGGGCCGTTCGCAAGAATGTCCTTCTGTTCCTCCTTGTTCAATTGCTGCAGGTACCGGGTGTACTGCTCTCGGGTACAAGGGCAGGAGAACGCTATGAACTGGCTTGCCAAGTGGCGAACCTGATAGGCTTGAAACTGCTGTTCTACATAGGCCCGGATGGTTTTTCCCTCTGCGAGCCAAGTCCCGATCGAGGGTAATTTGGTAGAAAGTTCATCTAGTTCAGCCAATACGCCTTCGTTGCATCCAGGCATTACCTGCAAAAAGAGAGCCCCGCTGCCGGTAACCCGCCCTTGCTTGTCAAAATGCAGGGAGAGGACGAACATGGTGGGAGTTTGTTCCGACTGCTGGTAGTGAAGAGCCAGGTCTTTGGCGAGGTCGCCGTAGGCCATCATGGTTTGGCCGGTGAACGGAGTCTTGCGCCCTTCCAGGATTTTGGAAATGGAAAGGAAACCCGGCCCGTACAGCTCGTTCAAATCGAGACTTTTCAGGCTCTCCTTCAGCGGGATGGGGTTATGCTTGAGGTATCCTCGCACAGCACCCACAGCCCACGACTCTACGAATACCCCTCCGATGGGGCCTCCGCACTCAATATTCAGCTGGATGCGGTCATTTCCTTTTACCGTGGCGCTGAGCAGAGCCCCGGCAAGGTAGGCCTGACCCAGCACGTAGGTTTCCAGCAAGCCCAAATCATGGTTGGCGCGCATTTGGTTTATGAGCTTGGTTGCCGCTATTGCAGTAACGCGTATTTGGTCGTTATGCAAAAGAAACACCTCGCGCCCATCATCGCTTAGGGCGGCAAGGTGTTCTTGTAAGTCTCTATCTTCAATCTTTTTCTTAATCATACGGAAGCAGATTAGACAATGACCTCACTTTTTGCAAGAGCTTGGAACTCTGTTCCATTAATTACTTCATTCTCCAGCAATTTTGCAGTGATTACCTCGAGAGCCTTGCGGTTCTTCTCAAGGTTGGCCTTTACAAGTTGATACCGTTCATTGACGATGCGTGCCGTCTCGGTGTCGATGTATTCCTGGGCTTTCTCCGAGTACTCGCGTGCACCACTCACCCCGGCGATACCGCTCTGGGTCGTAGGAAGGGTGATGTTCCTGTATCGTTCACTCATACCGAATTCGGTAATCATGCGACGAACCAGGTCGCTGGCTCTGGAAATATCATTTCCCGCCCCGGTGGAAATCTCCTGGAAAATGACTTCCTCGGCGGCACGACCGCCAAGCAGGGTGTCGATGTTGCACAAGAGCTCGCTCTGACTGAGCAGGAACCGGTCTTCGGTGGGGTACTGCAAGGTATAGCCAAGAGCTCCCATTCCTCTGGGGATGATGGAAATCTTGCTTACCGGCTCGGCTCCTTCTGTCATGTAAGCGGTCAGGGCATGCCCGGTTTCATGGTATGCAACCCGTTCACGCTCCTTGGCGTTGAGCAGCCTGCTCTTGCGCTCAAGGCCTGCCACCGACTTCTCGATTGCTTCCTCAAAGTCGGCCTGCATTACCTGCTTCCGCTTCTGCCGGACCGCCATCAAGGCGGCCTCGTTGGCTATGTTGGCAAGGTCGGCACCGGCCAGGCCTGCAGCACTTTGGGCGATCTTGCGAAGATCGACGTCGTCGCCGAGCTTGATGTTGCGGGTATGTATCTTCAAAATGGCATACCGCCCTTCCAAGTCCGGTTTGTCGATCAGGACCTGTCGGTCAAAGCGTCCGGGTCTGAGCAAGGCCGGGTCGAGGATTTCAGGTCGGTTGGTGGCTGCGAGGATGATGACACCGGTTCTGGAGTCGAAACCATCCATTTCAACCAACAACTGGTTCAGCGTCTGTTCGCGTTCATCGTTTCCGCCGATTCCCGCCGATACCCTCGAGCGGCCGATGGCATCAATTTCATCAATGAAGATGATGCAGGGAGAGTTCTCACGCGCCTGACGGAAAAGGTCACGCACCCGTGCAGCTCCCACACCGACGAACATTTCGACAAAGTCGGCACCACTCATCTTGAAGAACGGGACACCGGATTCACCGGCAACAGCCTTGGCCAGCAGGGTTTTTCCGGTTCCTGGAGGACCGACCAGCAATACTCCCTTGGGAATCTTTCCCCCGATCTCGGTATACTTGTCAGGGTTCTTGAGAAAGTCGACAACTTCCTCCAGCTCATACTTGCTTTCATCGGCCCCGGCCACGTCGGCAAAGCGGACTCCGGTATCTCCTTCGGCGACAATCTTTGCTTTATTCTGGTTGAAGGAGAGTACCCCCGGGCCGCCTTGACCTCCCATTTTGGAGAATAGGAAGCGCCAGATGAGCATAATGAATATGAACGGGAACGCATAGCTGAGCAAGGTGGATAGAATGCTCGGCTTTGCAGGCGGTACTGCATAGAACTCAACACCTTGCTCTTCAAGGAAGGGAATGAAGGAAGGGTCTTCGACCTTGTAGGTGCTGAAGGATTGCAGCAAGCTTGCTGCATTTGGGTCGGTTGCAAGCGAACGCAGGTCGGTCACAACCTGTTCCTTGGCAAAGGGGTAGCCGATATAGCGTTCTTCCTCTATCGCGACACGTTTGATGGTTCCCTTTTCGATCAGGGATTTGAATTGGGAGTAGTCCACCGAGTATACATTCGTCTGCCTCGATACCATGTAAGTGTTCAGGGCAAGAAACAGCAGGAAGATAATGAAGAAATACCAAAAGGAGAAGGTGAATTTCTTCTTGTCTTTTCCCCCGGATTCATTGACGTGGACCCCCGGTTCTATGTTGAGTTTCTTTTTAAAAGTGTCTTTCCAATCTTTCTCACTCTTATTGTCTTTGCTCATGTGTATGGTTCCTTGTAAGGAGTTTCGATTGTTGCTCCTGCCTTCAAGTATACTGCCGTAATTGCCAATCGGCAACAAGGCCGGTATAGTAATAAGTCTATGAGTAACAAAGATGTCGTGCTTATCACCGGAGGGGCCAAACGTTTGGGAAGGGCATTGGCTCTATCACTGGCTGCATCTGGATATCGGGTAGTAATTCATTGCAATGAAAGCTTCAAAGAAGCGCAGTATGTAGTTGAGGAACTTGCATTGCAGGGCTTTGAAAGTGCATATGTCCAAGGTGACTTACGTCACCAGGGCCATCTTGATCACTTGTTCAGCCAGGCCGTGCAGGCTTTCGGCCAAGTCGATCATCTGATAAACAATGCCTCTCTCTTTCCTTCACGGACGATGGACGAAACGGATTTCGCCTTGTTCGAGCAGGTCATGGCCGTGCACAGCAGTGCACCGTTCTTCCTGACAAAAGCGTTGTATCACCATCTCAAGGCTCGCTCGGCGAAGGGTTCGGTTGTCAATATGCTCGATGCGAAGCTCTCATCGCCTACTGCGTCCCGGCCGGCCTACTACTGTGCCAAGGGAGCTCTTGCCTATCAGACCAAGGCCCTCGCCGCGGCCCTCGGCCCCACGCTTCGCGTGAATGCCGTCTCCCCGGGTTTGGTGCTGAGCAATGAGGATGATGCGTATTTTGCAAAGATGCAGCAACAGCTACCACTCAAGTCCACAGGAACGGTGGATGATGTTTGTCAGGCTGTTTCGTATCTTCTCCGTTCTTCATTTGTTACAGGCGTAGACCTCTGTGTCGATGGCGGGCAAAGACTTTTGTAGTTTATGTGGAGTTGGCCCCGTAGCCGTTGCCGTCTGGCTTCCTAATGTACGATAGTGTGGTAGTTATTTGAATATTACGAGGAGCGTAGAGAGATTCATATGCATAACCAAAGACGTTTGGCAGTACTCTGTTTGGTACTTGCCGCAACCGTTCCCCTGACAGCCATTCCTCTCCAGGACTTGATAACCCAAGCCTTGGCTGAAAGTACCAACATGAAGGACTTGGAGTACTCCAAGCAGAAGGCTTTGCTCACTGTCGGCCTCAACCAGGTTGAGGATGAGCTGGGAATTGCTGTTGGCAGTGGAGAGGTCACTGCAACGTACAACTCAGGGAACTATGTTTTTTCTACGTCAGGTACGAACGTCGCCTTCACACTTCCGAATGACGGGAAAACAACGATCAATGTTTCAACCGGTTCCATGGGTATAGATGCTCCATATTCCTATTCTTCAATCTCTCCAAGTGTTTCTGCAAGCCATACCCTTACCTACGGCTATACGGCCGACAACCAAAAGTCGCTGCTCAACCGCCAGACTGAGGTTCTTGCCCTCAGCACCTATGACTCGAGCAAGTTGAATTTCACTACCAGTTTGTATTCACAGATAGATTCCCTGTTGGAGAATGAGAAATCGATCAAACAGACTGAAAAGGACCTGGCAGACTTGCAGACCAGTTTGCAGCAGAATCTTTCTTTGAAGTTGATCCGCAGCGATAGCCTTGCCTACCAGGCGCAAGAGCAGGCGATCAAGGTGAAGGAAGCAACGCTGGCAAACCTCCAGTCGACCAGGGAGTTGCTGCTTCGCCAGTTTTCCCTGCTGGCCGGGTTTGCCTGGGAAGGCGTGGAAGCGATTCCCGAACCGAATCTTTCATTCACCTCCAACCCCATGGGCAACAGCAGTGTACTGCTAAAGTCCCTTGCCTTGGACTTGGCAAAGGAAGAGCTTGCATTGAAGAAGGCTGAGTTTACCAATAAGAGCCTTGTTTTGAACGGGAGAGTGAAGACTACCCAGACAAGTGGTATTGTTCCAGCTGGCGCAGGACTAGAACGTACGAATTCCATGAGTGTCCAGGCTTCTGCTGCTATCGATGCCAAACAGTTCTCTCTTTCCGGTGGCGTTAATGGGACTTATAATTTTGATACGGGTTCATTTTCCCCTTCTCTCTCCGTTTCCGGCTCCTGGAACAACAACAAGACCCTTGCCAGCGATGCCCTGACCTTGCAGAAGTTGGAAAATGAAGTCCTTATCGCCGAATTAGCCTATCAGACTGCGCTGAATGAGTATTTGCAGAATGCAGCAACATTGGAAAGCAATATTGCAGCTTGGGAGATGACGCATGCCTTGCACAGACAGTCGATGGACTATAATCTGGCACTGTTGAAGCAACAACAAACACTGTTTGAGAAGGGTCTTGCCACCAAGGCGGATGTCGATGATGCTGCCTTTAATGTTGAAATTGACGCATATACGCTGTCCTCTATCTTGTTGGATGGCTTGAAACTTGAAAATCAAATCCGCGCTCTGCAAATCTAAGGGAGAACTGATTCCATGCACGATACCTCGAACGAGCTCAATACCGAACACCAAGTAAGAAACCAACTTCGCAAGAAACTGCGCAGGCAGCGCGTCAAGCGCCTCATCACCACCTTTGTAATTCTTGCCCTTATCGTCTTCGGGCTGTATGTCTACACCTTTTACAAAGAAAACAATCGATTCCCCTGGGCCCAAGAGAAAGAGCAGGTCTCGGCTGTGAAAGAAGTAGAAGCCAAAGTCTATGAGAATGTCTTCTCCACCACCATCGATTTGTCGGGGTATGTGGAACCGATTGAAATCCAGAAGGTCATCCTCCGGGCCGCAGGAGCCGTCACCGATGTCTATGTAAAAGAGGGTGATCGGGTCAAGAAGGGTGACGTCCTTATCGCACTGGACAACACCAGCCAGTTATACGAGGTTGCAAATTTGCAGGCAGAGTTGGAGCGAATCCAGCTTACCGGCAGCCAAAGGGAGTTGGAACTGACGGAGTTGCGCCTGAAATCGGCGATGAACCGCCTCGACTACACCAAGGCTATAGCCAACTTCGATGGGGTTGTGGCAGAGGTCAATGTGAGTGTCGGAGACTATTTTGAAGCAGGGTCGTCGGCTATGACCATCATCGACCGCTCCCGGTTGAAGGCAACAGTTGAAATCGATGAAATCGACATGCAGTATGTGAAACTTGGGCAGAAGGCTGTTCTCTATTTTGATTCCTATTCAGAGTCCTCCATCGATGCAGAGGTCTCCTACATTCCCATGCTTGGGCGATATACCAATCAGGGCATCGGGGTCATGGATGTGGAGCTGACCATCGCCGATCCCCCTGTCACCATCGCTCCCGGATATACCTTCGAAGGTTCGATCACCAGCGAAGGCGAGACAAAGCTTATCCTGCTGCCCCAGAGTGCTGTAACCACCACCCGCGGCGGCAGCACGGTAACCAAGAAGCTTGCCGATGGAAGCACTGTCATGGTTCCTGTGACGGTCAAGTATTTGGGTGAAGGCATCAGCCAGTTGCTCAACGGTGATTTGAAAGTAGGGGATACGGTAATCATCAGGCGCACCGATACTACTGCAGGTGCCTTCTCCGCCATTGGTGGTGGTGCCGGCGGTGGTCCTGGAATGAGGGTATTCTAATATGGCTGAAAGTGTAATACGACTGCAGGATGTCAGGCGGTACTACGTGATGGGGGAGTTTGTAGTAAAAGCCCTCGACGGGGTATCGGTTGACATCAAGCGCGGGGAGTTCTCCTCGATCATGGGGCCCTCGGGCAGCGGCAAGTCTACGATGATGAATCTCATCGGATGCCTCGACACCCCGACCAGCGGCCTGATCGACATCGATGGTGAAAACACCGCCGGTCTCAACGAAACCGAACTTGCCTACATCAGGAACCGGAAGGTCGGTTTTGTGTTTCAACAGTTCAACCTGTTGGGTAAACTCACTGCACTGGACAACGTCATTGTTCCCTTGCTCTATGCAGGAATGTCGGTTCGTGAACGCAAGCAGAAAGCCCTGGATGCATTGGAGCGGGTGGGTTTGGCCGACCGTCTCCATCATCGGCCGAATGAGCTTTCCGGAGGGCAGAAGCAAAGAGTAGCCATTGCCCGGGCATTGGTGAACGACCCGACGATTCTTTTGGCTGATGAACCGACTGGCGCATTGGATACCAAAACAGGCAATCAGATCATGGAGCTCTTTGAGGAACTGAACAGCGAAGGGCGCACGGTAATTTTTGTCACCCATGACCGTGAGCTGGGCATGCGTTGCCATCGACAGATCCGTATCCGCGACGGAAGGTTGGAGGAGTAGCATGCTGATTGAAAATATCAAGCTGGCATTCAATGCAATGCGCGGCAGCAAAATGAGAACGGCCCTTTCCCTGCTGGGCATCGTCA
>DJGJ01000055.1:38329-100262 GCA_002432715.1 Sphaerochaeta sp. UBA5849
GCCTCGGTGGTCGCCATCCTCACCATCGGCCAGAGTGCTTCGCAGAGCATTACCGAGAGCATCGCCGTCGGCGGCTTGGACATGATTACCATCTATCCCTCCTACGGACAACGTACTACAGGAACTTTCAACGAGGAGTTCTCCGATATGCTCATCCGCGATGTTGAAGGACTGCAGACCGTTCTGCCGCAAAACAACAGCAGTGCCCGTGTCCGGTACGGAAAGGAATCCATGAACGCATCGGTTGCCGGGGTGCTTTCCGACTACGGATCGGTATTGAATCTTGAATACGCCGAAGGTTCGTTTTTCAGCGATATGGACAACATCAACCGCCGACAGGTCGTAGTGCTGGGCTCGACGGTTGCAGAAACGTTGTTCCCTGACCAACAAGCCTTGGGTCAGTATGTGAGTCTGTTCCGCAACCAGGCAAAAAGTTATTTGGTCGTCGGGGTGCTTGAATCGAAGGACGCAACCTTCAACCTCTCCTACGACAACACTGTCTTTATTCCCTACAATACCTATGGTCAGAGATTTCTCAGAACCAGCGGAGTAGGAGCGTATGTGGTAAAAGTGCAGGAAGGGTATGACACCATTGAGGTTTCCGACAGGGTTACCGAATATTTGGACGGCATAGTCGGTACCGACGGATACAACCTTTTCAGCCCGGCTTCGCTTGCTGAAATGGCCGACCAGATTACGGGAACCTTCAGTGCCTTCCTTGCAGCCATAGCAGCGATCAGCCTGCTGGTCGGAGGCATCGGAATCATGAACATCATGCTTGTCTCCGTTGCAGAGCGCACGAAGGAAATCGGCATCCGCAAGGCTCTCGGGGCAAGTCCCAGTGTGATTCGCGGACAGTTCATCGTAGAGGCTCTCACCTTGACGATTCTCGGCGGCCTGCTTGGTGTTGCGTTGGGCTCGCTGCTCAGCTATGCGGTGACCAACCTGATGGATTGGTCGTTGCATTTATCCTACACCTCGTTCATACTTGCAATGGGCTTTTCCATGTTTGTCGGTGTCTTTTTCGGGTGGTATCCTGCGATGAAGGCCTCCCGGCTCGACCCGATCGACGCCCTCAATTATGAATAACATGGGTGGGAGATGTACGGTTGAAAGCTAAACGAACTCGATGGATGATTGTGGATGCAAAGGAACCTTTCATTGTCATAACCAGCCTTGCATTTGCTTTTGTCGTACTCATTGCACTCGTAATTTTTCTCACCACTGCACTTGTGGAACGAGAGCAGCTTCGCATGCAAAGCGAGGCTGAACGGGCTTTCAACTCGGTGTTTCTTGCTCTGCAGGATAGTACCTCCAAAGCACTGAAAACCATGCAGGACGAGAATATCTCCGGTATTGGCGTGTACAGTTCCATGGGTCGCAAGGTTCTCAGCCTCGGCAACGTGCCCATGACCATCCCCCTTGATAGGTTTTCCACTTCGCATGATTCCTTGAACAAGAGTAATCCCAATACAGGAATAGCCACCTACAACCGTGAGACGGGGATGATCGAGTACATCCGTTTCAGCCGGCTCACCATCCTCCTCGATACCGGGGAGCTCACCCTGACCGAGAGCGGACTGCTGCCCACACCCATCGATTTTCCCGATGTTCTCTACCTCCATTTTGATGGGCAGAGCTATCATCACCGCCTCGTGGTGATTACGGTGATCGGAATCATTTCCACGTTAACGCTCATCAGCTTGTTCCTGTTGGTACTCAGCATCTATCGCAACAACCGCCGGTACCGGGATGCCTTGACCAAGCAGGAGAGTCTGGTGAATCTCGGGCAGGCAGCCCGTACCTTGACGCATGAGATAAAGAATCCACTGAGCGCCATCACCATTCAGTTGGCTTTGCTGAAGAAGACGCTTCCCAAGCAGCATGCCGGGGATTTGCTCCTGATCGAGCAGGAAGTACAGCGGCTCACCCAGTTGACCAATAAAGTCAGTGACTTCTTGCGCAACCCGATAGGAACGCCTGTTTCTGTAGACTTGACTGAGCTGTTTACCTCCCTGATCAAATGCTTTGACAAGCCGATACGGTTTGTCAGCGAACAACGGGTTCAGATAGTGATTGACAGCGACCGGGCTCGTTCAATATTTGAGAATCTGCTCAAGAACGCTGTCGAGAGCTCCAACGATCACGATCCCCAGGTAGAGGTGCGCATCACTACTGATAAAAAAAATTTCGTACATGTTTTTGTCATGGACCGGGGGGATGGAATCCGTCTCGGTGATGCAAAGAAAATATTCGATCCCTTCTTTACCACAAAGATTCATGGTTCAGGCATAGGCCTATCCATCAGTCGGCAATTTGTAAAGGCCCGGGGCGGAAATATACGCTTGTACGCCCGCGAAGGAGGCGGTACCGTGGCAGAGGTCATCCTTCCACGGTCGCTCCATCCGGTGAAGCTGGTCGAAGAGGAAGTGAAATGAAGATACTGATAGTGGATGATGAACCAAATATTCGCGACTTGATGCATCGCTACCTGAGTCTGGACGGCATTGAAAGTGATTGTGCAGAAAATGGACTGTCCGCCCAGCGCATGCTTTCAGAAGTTGCCTATGATGCCTGCCTGGTTGATTTGAAAATGCCCGGCATGGACGGGCTTTCCTTGATCAGCTGGATCCGCAGTGAAGGCTTTCGCATGCCGATCATCATGGTCAGTGCGCACGGAGAGATCAGTGATGCGGTTTCAGCACTCAAGGAAGGAGCCCAGGACTATATCGTAAAGCCCTTCGACCCTGAAGAATTGGTGATTCGTCTCAAAAAATTGGTGGAAGCCCAGCATCTGCGCAACCTGGTGGAGAGCGAGACGAGGAACAACACCGATGAGGACAAACAGATTTTTGTCGGCGAGAGCTCCTCGATCAAGCGGATCAAGGAGGTAATCGGCAAGATTTCTGATACCAACTCCACCGTCCTGATCACCGGTGAAAGCGGCACCGGAAAAGAAGTGGTTGCCCGTGAGATCCATGCTTCCAGTCCTGTGAAGGATGGCCCCTTTGTGGCCATCAATATCGGCGGGGTGCCCGAGAACCTTCTGGAAAGCGAGCTTTTCGGGTATGAGAAAGGAGCGTTTACCGGTGCGGTTTCGCGCAAGACCGGTATGTTCGAATTGGCCAGCGGAGGCACACTTTTTCTCGATGAGATCGGCGATATGCCGCTCTCTCTGCAGGTAAAGATCCTGCGTGTGCTGCAGGACCGGAAAATCACCAGGCTTGGCGGAACCGCCGCCATGCCGATCAATGCCCGCATTATTGCCGCTACCAACAAGGATTTGGAACAGCGTGTCCGCGATGGTGTCTTCCGCGAGGACCTGTTTTACCGTCTCAACGTCGTGCGCATAGTCATTCCACCCCTGCGTGAGCGGCACGAAGACATCCCGTTGCTGGCGGCAGGAATCCTGAAGCGGCTCAATCGGCAGATGGGGCATAAAGTCACTGGTTTTTCCGCTGATGCCTTGGCCCTGCTGTGCAGCCATGAGTTTTACGGCAACGTCCGCGAGTTGGAGAACATTCTGGAAAGGGCTGTCATTTTCAGCAGCGGGGATGAGATCCAGAGTGACGACCTTGACCTGAGGGGTTCGGTCTCCCTGCACACCCAGTCCAAGGAGGAACCCAAGCTGTCCGATGCCGAGGCAAAAAGCCTCAAGGATGTGGAAATCGATGCCATCATTCGTGCACTGCACCGTTGGGAGGGAAACCGAACCCGTGCCGCCGAGGAGTTGGGCATCAGCCGCCGCACACTCATCAACAAAATTGCAGAGTACGATCTGCATCTGTAGAAGGAGCCATCAATGAATACGTTGCCTGCATGGGATCTCACTCCCATTTATCCTGGCTGTGACAGCAAGGAATTTTCAGAGGACCTTCACACGGTAGTAACGGAATCAAAGGCCTTGGAAGCAGATCTTGAGACTGGGTCATGTGATCTGAAACAGAGTATCGAGCGCTATGAGTTGGTTCTCGATTATCTGGAGAACCTCAACGCGTACAGTTCCGCCTGCCTGACCACCAATACATCCAATCCGCTTTTCCTGAAGGCGGTGAGTCAGGTGGAGGAGGCTTCCTTGGTAGTGCAGCATTTGGAGGTGCTGTTTCTCAACTACCTTGCCCAAAGGGGCGATGAGGTTGAAAAACGGACGAGCCAAGGCGGAGACCTCCAAGCGTACCGGTTCCCCTTGCAAGAGCTGCTTGAAGAGCAGAAGCACCAGATGGCCCCCGAATTGGAGGCCTTGGCCAGCGACCTCGCCCGGTCTGGAACCGATGCGTTCTCCCGGTTGCAGGAAGCCATGGGCTCAAGCATCCATACGCAGTGGGATGCAGAGACGGTGAAGACCGTGGTGCAGCTGCGCAGTGATGCCACCAATGCCGACCGCAATGTCCGCAAAGTCGCTTTTGAAAAGGAGCTTGCGCTGTGGAAGGCGTATGAGGTGCCGTTCGCTGCAGCATTGAACGGGGTGAAAGGGACGACGTTGACACTTGACAAGATGAGAGGGTTCGCTTCTCCTCTTGATCGTTCCTTGTTTGAGTCGCGTATCGACCGCTCGATTCTCGATGCCTTGATCGGTACCTTGGAAGAGAGCCTTCCTCTTTTCCGCAGGTACCTGAAGAAGAAAGCCCAACTGCTTGGACTTCCCGGTCTCAGCTTCTATGACCTATTTGCTCCAGTGGGAAAAGAGGCGAGTCATTTCACCTATGAAGAAGCCCATAGCTTCATCGTAAAGCAGTTCTCCACCTTCTCACAGGAGATGGGAGCCTTTGCCGATTATGCCTTCAAGGCTCGTTGGATCGACCCGGAAAGCAGGAAGGGGAAGGTAGGGGGAGCCTATGATACATCCTTCCCCTTGGCAAAACAGAGCAGGATACTATCGAATTTTGACTATACCTACAGCGGGGTTTCGACCTTGGCCCATGAACTTGGGCATGCGTGGCATGACTCGGTGGTCCTTCCCAAGAGCAATCTTCAGAGAACCTATCCCATGACGCTGGCTGAGACCGCTTCAATCTTCAGTGAGTTCCTTGTATTCCAAGGCTCGTTAGCCGAAAGCTCGGGCGAACAGAGATTGGCCTTGGTCGAGCAGTTTGTACAGGATGCCACGCAGGTCTGCATCGATATCCTCAGCCGTTTCTATTTTGAAACGGAGGTTTTTGCCAGAAGACCGGATGGAGAGCTGTCAGCGCTCGAGCTTTGCTCGATCATGGAAGAGGCCCAGAAGCGGACCTACGGCGATGGTTTGGTCGAGTACCATCCCTATATGTGGGCGGCGAAAGGCCACTACTACTCCTCGGATTTCTCCTTCTACAACTACCCGTATGCCTTCGGCCAGCTGTTTGCCTTGGGTTTGTACGAAAAGAGCAGGCATTCCGGTTCTTCCTTTCCGGCGCAGTACAAGACACTGCTCGCTGCAACGGGAAGCCTCAGTGCACGCGAGGTGGCTTCCTTGGTCGACATCGACCTGGCTGATAGGAGTTTTTGGGAGCAGGGGATGGCTGTTATTGCAACGTACATTGGGGAGCTGTGTGATGCGCCTCTTCATTGAGAAGCTGATAAGCGGAGGGGATGGACTTGCCATCGGAGAGGATGGAAAGAAGGTCTTTGTCGCCCGGACGCTGCCCGGTGAGGTGGTCGACGTCACCATCGATCAGATCAAGGGCGGCTACAACCTTGCCACCGTCGATGCACTGCTTGAGGCAAGCGGGCATCGCATTCAGCCTGCCTGTCCCTACTGGGACATCTGCGGTGGTTGTGACTTCCAGTATGCCGATGCAGCTTTTCAGGCTGTGTGCAAACAAGAAATTGTCCTTGACAACCTCAGCCGGTTGGGTGGTTTGGAACTAGGTTCTTTCCACCTTGAGCCGACAGTGACCGGGCCTGCCTGGAACTATCGAAACCGTGTACGATTCCATGTGGACTTGCCCAACAAGCAGGTTGGTTTTCTTCAGCGCAAATCATCAAGTCTTGTCCGCATCGATTCCTGTCCCATCCTCACCGAGGGGCTCAATGCTTTGCTTGCAGACCCGAAACCCCTGTTTGAAGCAGCAAGAAAGGCGATGTTCGCCAATAAAGCGAGGAAAGGAGGGTACTTGGAAGTTCCCGCCATTGCCTCGGATGCAGACGTCTCCCTTCTGGACAAGGAGATCAGCCTTCGTGTAGGAGGGAAACACTTTTTTGTCACCAGCGAAATCTTCTTCCAGTCAAACAAGTATCTGACCGCTTCTCTGGGTGAGTATGTGGCAAGCCAGGCAATAGGCAACACCGTCATGGACCTGTACAGCGGGGTGGGAACCTTCAGTGTGTTTCTTGCAAAAAAGGGAAGGCGTCTTATCGCGGTTGAACGGCAGGGACAATGTCTTCAGCTGGCAAAAAAACACCTTGATGCATGTGAGTTCTTTACCGATTCAGTGGAAGTGTGGGCCAAGCGGCAGTGCATCAAAGTCGATACGGTGGTTGTCGACCCACCCCGTACCGGGTTGGATGAGAGCGTACCATCCCTGATTGCTTCCTTCAAACCCGAGCGGGTTGTCTATGTGTCCTGCAACAGTGTCACTCTTGCACGAGACTTGCAACGGTTTGCCTGTGAGGGCTACACTACAACTGTGGTCAGGGTGTTCGACCTCTACCCCCAAACCTTCCACCATGAGGCGGTGGCAGTCCTTGACCGCAGGGAGAATCGAGAATGAAAGACGGGTTTATCAAGTGTGCTGTCGCCTCTGCCCACGTCAAGGTTGCCGATAGTCTGTTCAACACCCAGACGATACTGCTTCTCATGCGTCAAGCCGAACAAGAGCAGGTGCGCCTGCTTGTGCTTCCCGAACTGGTCACCAGCGCCTATACCTGTGCCGATTTGTTCCTGCAACAGACGTTGCAGACAGGCTGCCTCGAGGCAGTAGCGGCAATTGTTGAAGCAAGCAAGGAGTGTGAGCTGCTGTTGGTTTTCGGCTCCGCCTTGGTCGTTGAGGGAAATCTCTACAACTGTGCCGTGGTTGTCCACAAGGGCTCTATTCTTGGAGTTGTTCCCAAGCAACATCTGCCCAACTATCAGGAATTTTATGAGAAGCGGTGGTTTTGCACCCCCGAGGACGGAAATCGTGAGATAACGCTCCTGGGACAAACCACATGGTTTGGAACACGCCTGCTCTTCCAAAACAGTGAAGTTCCCGAATTTGTCATGGCCTGCGAGGTCTGTGAGGACTTGTGGGTCCCCGATTCCCCCAGCATCGGATATGCATTGGCGGGGGCCACCGTTATTACCAACTGCTCTGCCAGCGACGAGCTGGTCGGCAAACAGGAGTACCGGCGCAGCCTGGTGGCCAGCCAAAGCGCCAAACTCGTATGTGCATACTTGTACAGTGATGCAGGACAAGGCGAATCCTCAACCGATTTGGTCTTCACCCCCCACAACCTCATCTACGAGAACGGCGTACAACTGGGCGAGCAGTATGGAGTCACCGATGCCCTGCTCATTACTGAAATCGATGTACAGAAACTTGCACTCGAGCGCATCAGGATGCAAACCTTCAAATCGGATAGGAGTGCCTATCAGGCAATTTCCTTCTCTTGGAAGGTTGCAGCCTGTACGCTTACCCGGTTTATCGACAAGGCTCCTTTTGTTCCTTCCGATGAGACTAACCGCAGCGAACGATGTGAGAAGATCCTGATGCTCCAAGCCCTTGGACTGAAGCAACGTCTTGCCCACACCCAAACAAAATCGGTGGTGGTGGGGCTCTCCGGCGGGCTGGACTCAACGTTGGTTCTGTTGGTCTGTGTACGGGCTTTCGATATGCTGGGTTTGGGCCGAAGCGGCATCGTTGCGGTAACCATGCCGGGCTTTGGTACCACCAAACGCACCAAAGGCAATGCCGTACAGCTTGCCAAGGCCTTGGGTGTTGAACTGAGGACCATCTCGATTGCAAAAGCCGTCGCTCAGCATTTCAAGGATATCGATCACGATCCTGAGGTGTTGGACGTCACCTACGAAAACAGCCAGGCACGTGAACGGACCCAGGTGTTGATGGATTTGGCCAACAAGCTGAATGCTTTGGTGGTGGGAACAGGCGACCTGTCCGAGCTTGCCTTGGGATGGGCGACCTACAACGGAGACCACATGTCGATGTATGGGGTCAATGCTTCGGTCCCCAAAACCTTGGTTCGCCACCTCGTCAAGCATGTCGCCGCCCAGAGCGAACCGGCCCTCGGGAAGGTCCTGCTCGATATTGTTGCAACACCGGTCAGCCCTGAACTGCTTCCGGCGAACAGCGATGGAACAATCAAGCAGGTGACGGAGGACATTGTCGGGCCCTACGAGCTGCACGATTTCTTCCTCTATTATGCCATCAGGTGGGGCTTCAGCCCTGCCAAGGTCCATCGTTTGGCAGTACTCGCGTTTGCCGGCGAGTATGAGCAGTCCTTCATCCTTGCTTGGCTCAAGACGTTCTACCGCCGTTTCTTCAGCCAACAGTTCAAACGATCCTGCCTGCCCGACGGCCCGAAGATCGGCTCGCTTGCACTCTCTCCACGCGGGGATTGGCGGATGAGCAGCGATGCTGCTTGCACGATCTGGATGCGGGAACTCGAGACTTTGTGAAGTTATAGCAAAATAGTACAAGAATTCAACAAAAAATTTCTCATTCTTTTGTAGTAATCGGTATTCGAGTGCTGTTATAGAGATGAGGAGTAATTACACCCCATGCGAAACAAGTCTCTGGCCGTGTTGGTCATCCTGTGTTTGTTGCTGCCTGTCTCCGTTGGAGCGAGGAGCTTGTTGAACGTAAGTCTTGGCTTCGGAGCTGCCTACTCGCCTGATGAAGAAACCGAATTCTCATTAGGCATGGAAGATCCGAACAATTGGTTGTTTGGTGGAGAGGTCAGTGCCAGGCTCGCTTTCCTTCAGGCCCAGGCAATGATTTTCCCGATTCAGTGCAACGAAGAAGAAACAGGAATCTTGATGATCGGCATGGGGTCGCTGAATTTGCCCATACTTGGTCCTTTGCTCTCTCTCGAATTAGGTGCAGGAGTAGGGGTGACCTATGTACCTACAAACAGTACAGTTTCTAAATCCTATTATGCACTTGCCCAAGGTGCAAAGGCGGATGCCGAGGATGTAACCTTCGGGGAAGCGGTTTGGAAAAGCCCTGTATACCTGCAGGCTGGACTTGGGACAGAAGTTGGTCCAATCACCGTGAAACTGAGATATTTGCTGGAAAGCAAGGAGACCGTTGGGTCAATAGTTGCTTCTGATGCATGGTGGGGCGCTTTTGCTATTGAAAAGGGGACTCTTTCCCTTGCGTTGGCTCTAAAAATGTTCTAGATTATGGAACATAATCGCTTATATGACAGGAAAACTGGCAAAAAGGGGTACGATATGAAGAGAAGATTCTTGGTCACATTGCTTGTCGTGTGTGTCTTGTTGCCTGCAGCTCTCAGTGCTGCAATCGTTGATTTGAGCCTTGGTGCTACAGCGCAGTACAAGCCGATTTTGGGTGATATTAAGGATTCTGCAGATGCCGACGATTTCACTGGTTTCTCAAAATTTGAGAACTATGCACTTGGTGCAGACGTCCGTGTCAAGCTGTTGATTGCTGAAGTTGACTTGGTTGGTATGTTCTCCCAGAGTACGAAAAGTGGAGTCGACTATACCAAGATCGAGTTGTTGACAACTGCCGGTATTTCCATGGATTTGTTGGGATTCGCCCGCCTTGGCTTCGGACTCGGTCCGAACTGGATTATTGAAATGAACAATGACACCGGTGATTTTGTCATGTTTGAAAAAAATAATCCTAATGTACCTGTACCTCTTGAGAATTTTGGTGATACATTTATCAACTCTCCTGTCGCCTATCGTGCAACAGTTGACTTCAACCTTGGCGGTTTGATGCTTGGTTTGAACTATACATTGGAAACTGATTACACTTTCAAGAATGCCCAGGAAGTGAACAAGCTTTTCGAAGCTGACATGGATGATGGCAAGTTCGGTGTTTCCCTGCTTTTCTCTCTTTTCTAGTAGCTATTCGATCATTTCCTCAGGCCCGGAGAAATCCGGGCCTGAGTTGCTTTTCTGCGACGTCCAAGTATGGTACATTTGCCTAGAGGAGTTCAGCCATGGCCAAGAAAGGTTTTTTTCATGCATTCCTGTCATCCATCATTGTTGCAATTCTTTCATTCTTCATCATGTACTTCTTTATTCCGAGCATGAGCATGCAGTTTCTCGGGGTGAGTTTCGCTTTACGAGAGGGTTCGGTGAACTCTCAGGTCCAGACTGCCTTGGAAGCATTGAGGGTGAATCCTGAGTTCTCCCAGGAGTCCTTCGAGCGCCTTCAGTCGCTGCTCTCCAGTCCTGAGGTACAGCAGAAGCTCAAGGATGCGGCAAAGCAAGGACAACAAGCACTTGAGGATGCAGTGAAGAACTTGTCGGATATGGCGAAATGAGTCAATTGGATGTCACATTTCTCGGTACCGGCACCAGTCACGGCATTCCCGTCATTGGCTGTTCCTGCCCTGTCTGCACCTCCTCCGATCCCCGGGACACCCGCTACCGTGCAAGTATTCTTCTTCAGCAGGCGGGAAGCACCATCCTGGTCGATACTTCTCCGGAGTTCAGGCTGCAGGCTCTCAGATCCGCCTTGCATCATCTCGATGCTGTGCTCTACACACATGACCATGCCGATCACTTCAACGGCATCGATGACTTGCGGGTGTTTTGCAAAGACCGCAGTCTGCCTGTATACTGCAAGGAGGATGTGGCGCAGGCGATCCAAAGCCGTTTCAGCTATGTCCTCAACGGCGATGATATCGCCGGGGGAATTCCTCATCTGGATTTGCGGATTCTCAAACCGTATGAAGCGGTTCAAATCGGCGGTTGCAAGGTCCTGCCCATACCCATCCTTCATGGGAAACGGGAGATATTTGCCTTTCGCATCGGCTCGTTTGCCTATGCGACCGACTGCAGTGAAGTACCCGAGCAGAGTATTGAGTACTTTGAGGGGCTCGATACCTTGGTGGTGGGTGCGTTGCGTTATTGGCCTCATCCCACCCACTACAGTGTTTTTGAAGCGGTGGCATTTGCCCGGAAAGTTGGTGCAAAACGGGTGTTCCTTACCCATTTGAGCCATGGACTGAGCCATACCGGGCTGTCCGCTGAGTTGCCTGAGGGGTTTCAGGTGGCCTATGATATGCTGCATATAGCAGTAGGGAGTTGAATATGGACGAATTGTTTACAAACCAGGACTTCGATCAGGAGAAACTTGCCTTGGAGGCCAAGGATCGGGTATTGTCAGTGCCCCCTAAGCCGCAAGAGCCGAAGGCTGTGAGCCCCACCACACTCAGTAACCAGAAAAAACTCTATATCATCGATGGCTACAGCCTCATTTACCGCTCCTTTTTCGGGTTCTTTGCCAATCCGATCCGAGACGCCCAAGGCAATAATGTATCAGCAATCTACGGATTCTTCTCCACCTTGCTCAAGCTCATCCGCGAGTATAATCCCGACTATCTGGTGGTGGCGATGGACAGCATCGGACCGACGTTCCGTCACAGCTTGTACGAGCCCTACAAAGCAAACCGTGACGCGGCTCCCGAGGAGCTGCACACCCAGGTTCCGCTCATCCAGAACATCCTCAAAGCCTTGAAGATACCCACGATAGAGATGCAGGGCTTTGAGGCCGATGACATCATCGCCACGCTCAGCGACGAGGCAACCCGCCATCAGATCGACACCATCATGTTTACCGGCGACAAGGACCTTCTGCAGCTGGTCGATGAACATACCTTTGCACTCAGGCCGGCAAAGAAAAATGAGAAGTTCTACCGGCTCATGGGGTGTGCTGAAGTAGAGGAAGAGTACGGGATAAAGCCGTCGCAGGTAGTCGATTACCTCTCCCTGCTGGGCGATTCCTCCGACAATGTTCCCGGTGTGAAGGGCATCGGGGAGAAGGGGGCTGCCAAACTTTTGCAGCAGTTCGAATCCTTGGAGGGCATTTATGCCAATCTCAAGCTCATTGCTCCCGGTTTGCAGAAGAAACTGGTCGAGGGTGAAGAGAACGCCAAGTTGAGCAAGCGCCTTGTTGAACTGAAACGAGACCTTTTCACCGTTGAGACCTTCGACACCGAGCAGTATTTGGTACGCGATGTGGATTACGATGCCGCCGTTCCCCTGTTTCAGGAAATCGGGATGCGAAGCATCATCAAGGAGCTGGGAAGGGCCTCGAACGGAGACGGCGCCGCGCCTGCTCCTCCCAAGGCTGAAGTGAAGACGCAGGCCGGTACAGCCTCCTATGTGGCGGTTACCGATCTTGCCCAGGTCAAAAGACTGTTTGATGAAGCCGTACAGGCCGGTGGCGTGATGGCTTTCGATCTTGAGACGACCGGCTTGGATGAGATGACGGCCCAGGTGATCGGCTTCTCGTTCTGCTGGGTTGAAGGCACTTCCTACTACGTGCCTCTTGTACATGAAGGCAGGGAGCTTGTGGACAGGCGGCAGGCCAGGGACCTGCTCGATTCCTACTTCAGCACAGCCAAGCTGTCGTTGGTGGGGCAGAACATCAAATATGACTACAAGGTTCTCAGCCAATGGGGCATCAAGGTCAAGAGCATGGTGTTTGACACCATGGTGGCTGCCTGGCTGTTGGACAGCACATCCGTCTTCAACATGGACTACCTTGCTGAAAAGTATTTGAATCACAAAACGGTCCGCTACAGCGACATCGTGCCCAAGGACAAGCTGCTCTCGGACATCCCCCTGGACCAAGCGGTCTTCTATGGCGCTGAGGATGCCGATATCACCTTCCGTCTCTACAAACTCTTTGCCGAGCTGCTTGCGGCACGCAATCTTCGCACGCTTCTGGATGAGTTGGAAATGCCGCTGCTTCGGATCATCGCCGAGATGGAGCTTGCCGGCATCTACCTCGAACGCAAGCTCATCGAACCGCTTTCAGCGGAATTCGAGCAGCGCATCGATGCTATACGCAGTCAGATTTTTTCCATGTGCGGCCATGAGTTCAACCTGAATTCGCCTCAACAGCTTCAAGAGGTGCTCTTTGTTGAACGAAATATTCCAACCGGGGCAAAAACGCGTTCCGGGTTTTCCACCTCCACCGATGTGCTGGAACCGTTGAGGGACAGCTATCCTGAGGTCGAGCTCATCCTTCAATACCGGATGCTCAACAAGCTCAAGACAACCTATATCGACAAACTGCCGCAGCAGATCAATGAGAAGACACAGAGGATTCATCCTTCATTTGCCCAGACCGGAACAGAAACCGGCCGGCTCTCCTGCAAGGACCCCAATCTGCAGAACATACCGGTCAGGACGGAGGAGGGCAGGAGAATCCGCTCAGCCTTTGTACCCAAAGCCGGCCACCTCTTCCTCTCTGCCGACTACTCCCAGATAGAGTTGGTGGTGCTGGCCCATATGGCCGACGATCCCGGCCTGAAAGGGGCGTTTGAAGCCGGTATCGACGTACACAGGTTCACCGCCAGCCTGATTTTCGATGTTCCGCTTGAGCAGGTGACAGCCGAACAACGAAGGATTGCCAAGACGATCAACTTCGGGGTCATGTACGGCATGGGAACCCACAGCCTGGCAATGGACCTGAAGATTCCCCACTCCGAGGCGAAGCAGTTCATCGAGCAATACTTTGAACGGTATAGTGCAGTCCGCACATTTGTAGAAGAAACCAAAGCAACCTCCCAAAGAACAGGATCGGTCTCGACGTTGCTCGGCCATGTGCGCACCATCACGGAGATCAACAGCCGCAGTGCCGTGGAACGGGCGAAAGCCGAGCGTATATCCGTCAATACCGTCATCCAGGGAAGCGCCGCCGACATCATGAAGCTCGCCATGCTTCGAGTCGATGCCATGCTCAAGGAGCATAAGCTGGGTGCCCGCCTGTTGTTACAGATTCATGACGAACTCATTTTTGAAGTCCCGGAAGCCGAAATTGAACAGACCAAGGCTGTCGTCAAAGAAGCATTGGAACATGCAGTTGCGCTCAGTGTCCCCTTGCGTACGAGCATCGAGGTAGGTTCCAACTGGGGGGATATCCACTGATGCTGGTGATTGGAATCACGGGGAAAGCCTGTGCAGGGAAGAACGCATACTCCTCGGTTTTTGCATCGTTTGGGTTTCCCGTCGTGGATGTCGATACCTTGGGGCACGCAGCGTTGCAGACAAGCGAACAAAAGATTATCCAAGCCTTTGGAAGCGACATCCTGACCGGCGGGGCCATTGACCGGAAGAAGTTGGGGGCCCTGGTGTTCTCAGATCCAAGAAAGCTCAAAGTGCTGGAAAGCATCTCCCATCCCGAGATGGTTGAGGCTTGCAAGCACATGATCGACCAGGCGAGGCAGCAGAACAAAGAGGCAATCATTCTCAATGCCGCGCTGCTCGGCCGAATGGGTTTGGCCGACCTCTGTGACCATATCGTGTTCATTCAAGCCCCGCTTTTGGTCAGGTACCTGAGGGCGAAAGGCAGGGAGCGACTTTCCTGGAAGCGTTTTCTTGACCGCGAGCGTGCACAGAAGGACATCAATGTCGCCTCCCTGGCAGGGAAAAAACCGGTGAAGGTGTTGCACAATACCCGCTCAAGAACGTTAATTCATCGACAAGTTGCAACCTATTGTGCTACGATAGGATTACCGATTTCTCCACAGTTTTGAAATCGTGGCAATATGAGGGTTTGATATGAATAAAGCGGTTCGGATCAATGTACTGGTCATCACCATAGTGGTGACATTGTTTGTATTCGCAGGACTGTGGTTTATGCGTCCTGGTGTACCAAATGAAATCCTTGAGCAAGCAAGGCAGAGACAGTCCGTACCCCTGATGGAGGTTCAGCCTCCAGTCAAAAAGCCCTCTGTCCAAGACGTCTCAAATACCCTGGCCTTGGCCAAGGAACTCCTTCCCACACTCAAACAGGAGTTGGAAGGGCCGCTTGCGCAGTCCATCCGATCCCAGTTGCTTGCCGACCAGGCATTGGCCTTTGAGTTGTCCAAGTCTGTCCAGCCCTTGTTGGCCGAAGCTCTGCAATCACAACTGGGGAATTTCCGTCAGGAGATGGAGCAATCGATGCTTTCCAATCTTCAAGCCCTCAGGGAAAACCTGCAGGCTGATGCGGTTGCTAATGGAAATCAGATACAGTCGGTCATGTCGGAGGCGATTGCGAGCAACAAGGCAGAGTTGTTGAGCCTCCTGCCGCAACTTGTTGATGCAAAGATTCCCCAGGTGGTGGAGCAGGTGGTCGCGCAATTGGAGGCAAACAAGGAAAGTTATCTTGCAAGCCTGCGAGAGAGCATTGCCCCTGCTTTGGAGGAGTCGGACTTGATTGCCTTGTATGACACTTATCGCAACCAGATTGTGCTCGACCTGGTGCCTGCTTTGCTGGACGAGATGGAGACGACTGTGAGGGAAGAGGTGAATGCCTATGTTGCATCCATGCCCCTGGTAAGGGTCCCTGCAGCTCCTTCAGTGAAACGTCCTTCAATACAAGTACAGGCTCAAAGCGAAACGGCGCCTGTCGCCCCGGTCGTTGAAATTGCACCAGAGGTGGTGACGTCGCCAAGCGAGATGGAGACTGCTCCAATTATTCTCCAGGAAGAACCTGCAGAGCCCATTGCTGAACCCGTTTCCGTCCCCAGCGCTCCGAGTGTCGCACCCGCTGTCGTCCAGCCTGCAGAGCCCATTCCGAGCGCTCCGGTCCCAGCACTGGTTCTTGTGCAACCTGCGGCTCCTTCGATCCCCAAGACAGTGCAGACCACGGTGACAGTCGAGGCCCCGTCGGTACCCAAGCAAGGACAGCCCATCATTACGGTTCCTGTCTTTGAAGAAAAGGAGAAGGTGGTGTTCCTTGCTCCCGAGGAGTATGAGAGACAGCGTCAGGAGATACGAAACAAGGCTATCGAGGATGTTCTGAAGAGGATTGCTCCATAGGGTCGGGATAGGTTCTTGTTTCACCCTCTACGGTCCTGAAGGACCAGAGCCCGCAACCGGATTGTTCGGAGAGGTATCCTTGCATCAAGGGTACCTTTCCTCCTCCTTGGGGAAGGTCGATTGCATACAAAGGCATGGCCAGTCCGCTCAGGCGCTTCCTGAGCTCGGCCTCGATCGCCAGCCCCTCCTTGAGGGGTACCCGAAAATGAGCTGTCCCCGATACCAAGTCTCCTTGGAAGAGGTAGTAAGGCTTGATGCGGTTGAAAACCAAGGTGTTGCACAGCTCTTCCAGGGTGGAGACCTCGTCATTCACTCCCTTCAGCAGCACCGTCTGGTTCATCGCAGGAATTCCCCCATCAACAAAAAGCCTGACCGCCTCGATCGCCCGGGCTGTCAACTCACGAGGGTGGTTGAACTGTGTCATCAGATAAAACGGGGCGCTGTCGAACTGCTTGAGCATGGCGATCAAATCGGCTTTGATGCGCATCGGATAGGATGCAGGCATCCTGCTGCAGAGGCGGATGACCAAGTCGGGCCGTTTGTCCCTGAATGCTTTGATCATCTTTTCGAGTGCTTTGTTTGAAAGCGTGAGGACATCGCCGCCGGTAAAGAGGATTTCTTTCACTTCGGGATGAACATGAACGTAGGCTGCTGCCTGCTCTACCTGCTGTTTGGTGGCCGGTCCTTGGAAGGTGCCGGTAAAACGCCTACGGAAGCAGTAGCGGCAATGGAGGGGGCAGACATCGGTTGTCAAGAATGCCACCCGGCTCTGATAGCGGTGGATGAGACGGTCGGTGACACTGTGGTCGACTTCTGCCAGCGGATCAAGGTGTTCTTCAAAAAGCACCTGTTGTTCCCGCCTGGTGGGAACAACCTGGCGGCGGATGGGATCCTCTGGGTCGTTCTTGTCGATGAGAGCAAGAAAATAGCAGGGAATTTTCAGAGGCAGGGAGGTAGGATCATCAGAGTCGAACAACCATTCATCCTCGGTGAGCGCTAGATGGGTGCTTAACGCTTCTTTGGATGTAATGATGGTTGACTGTCGGTGTTTGTGCATGACGAAGGTGTACCGTAAAGTCAGAATTTCGTCCAGAGCATGGTATAATACTCATCATATCGTAATAATTTCATGGTACACTGAAATCAACTGCACGCACAAAGGAGTTGTTGTATGGCCAAAGCACAAAAACGGGGTCTGAAGGGGTACTATCTGACCACCTTCCTCATCGGGCTCGGATTCTTCACCATGGGGTTGATGGATCCCCTGTATGACACCTATGTTCCGATTTTCTTGGCCCGCTATGTCGAGTCCAAAGCGCTGATCGGCTCGATTATGACCCTTGATAACATGTTGGCCATTTTCCTCATCCCTGTGTTCAGCGCCATTAGCGATCGAACTCATACGAGAATCGGCAGAAGGATGCCGTTCATCATCATCTGCCTGCCGGTGACAGCTGTTGCCTTCGGCCTGATTCCCATCGCCTCTCTGTACAGCGTTTGGTTGCTCATCGTCCTGGTTTTTGTGCTCAACCTGTTCAAACAGGCTGTCAGAGGGCCCGTTGTGGCGCTCATGCCCGATATGATTCCCGGTGATCTTCGCAGTGAGGCAAACGGGGTGATCAACACCATGGGTGGCATTGCGACCATCGTAGGGACTGTTGGTCTTGCCCGGTTGATGGATGTTCCGATCAATCTGCCCGGACGGGGCCCTACCAAGGATATCCTGGCATTTCCGATTTCTTCGATCCTGGTTTTGCTTGCAGTCATCCTGCTGTACTTCTTTGTGAAGGAGAAGAAGGCTGTTGTACATGAGCAGGCCGAGAAGAAGGAGCCGATTTTGGCTTCTTTGAAAGTCATTTTCAGTGAACAGGACAAGAGCGCACTCTTCATCCTGTTTTCGTTGTTGTTCTGGTTTATCGGCTATCAGGGGATTCTGCCGTTTGTCGGGCTGTACTCGAAGGACATCCTGAAGACCAGCAGTGGAACGGCAAGCCTGGCTGCCGGCATGGTCGGCATTGCCTATGCCATCTTTGCCATACCCTCGGGTATTGTTGCCCATCGCATCGGGCGAAAGAAGACCATCCGCATCTCCCTTTCTGTTCTCGTGGTGCTGCTGGCGGCCATTTTCTTCCACGACCCGCTTACTGCGCACCTGGGTGCTGCAATTCGCCAATACACCTTCTGGGCGATGTTGTTCTGCTTCGGCATTTTCTGGGTGTCGGTGGTGACCAACAGCTTTCCCATGCTTTGGCAGATGTCGAGCTATCAGACAGTGGGCATCTATACCGGCCTCTACTACTTTTTCAGCCAGTTGGCTTCGATCATCTCCCCCCCGATTACCGGAGCGTTCATCGATTTCTTTGGGTTCAGGGCAATTTTCCTCTATGGATCGGTCTCCATGCTGATCGCCTTCCTCTTGATGGGCAGGGTGACCCGCGGTGAGCCGGAGGATGATGGGAATCAGAATTAGAATGTGATGACACCCAGGTGCTCAAGCAGGATTTTCAGCCCAATGAGTATGAGCACCGCGCCGCCTGCAATACCGGCTTTGCTTTGCAGGCGGTTGCCGAACCGGTTTCCGATTGCCACCGCAGCCAGAGAGAGGATGAAGGTGACAATTCCGATCAGGGATATGGATAGAAGAATATCGGTCTTGAGGAACGCCAACGTTATGCCTACTGCGAGCGCATCGATGCTCGTGGCGATGGACAACAGCAGCAGTTCCTTCAGATCGAGTCGATCGATCGTTTGAACAGGACAGGATGAATCCTCGGCAAGGGTGTCATACAGCATTTTTGAGCCGATGACGGCCAACAGGATGAATGCGATCCAATGGTCGACTGAAGTTATGTACTGCTCGAACTGAATGCCCAGTATCCATCCAAGGAGGGGCATCATTGCTTGAAAGAAGCCGAAGAAAAGGGCGATTACCAAGGCTTGCCCGTAGTTGATGCGCCTCATTCTCAATCCTTTGCACAAGGATACTGTAAACGAATCCATGGCTAGACCGATGGCGACCAACAATAGTTCTAGGATTCCCAAACCAGATTTCCCCCTCAATTCATAGGGCAGAGTATAGGAGGTTTTGCAGGCTAGGACAAGATTGCCGGAAGAAATCAAAAATTTCCAAGTTTGTTGGAAAACCAACATACGCTTCTTTGGGAATGCTCTACAGTACGAGTGAAGGCAAGCAAGAGGAGAAGAAACGATGTTCAAGAATTGCAAAGCATCTGAAGTCCAAGTCTTTGCAGATCTGGTCCAGTATCAAGGGAGATCAGTACCCACGCAAGCGGCGGGGATGCACTGGTCATTGCGTTGGACGGAGTAGGGGAAGTAACAATCGATGAAAAGAAATTCACTGTAAGAAGTGGAGAATCGATTCTCTTGCCCGGCAACGTCCCCCATGCAGTCTATGCACCAGAGCGATTCAAGATGTTTCTGGTAGTCAGCTTTTAAACTACGTTCGTAAGGAGAATACAAATGGATACCAAGATGTTCTGTTTCCAGTGTCAGGAAACCGCCCGAAATTTCGGATGCACCCAAGTCGGCGTTTGCGGCAAGCAACCCGAAACCTCCAATCTCATGGACCTGATGATCTGGGTGACCAAGGGCTTGAGCCAGATAACCACCAGACTCCGCGCCGAGGGCAGGCAGATCGACAAGGATGTGAATCACCTTGTCACCTACAACCTTTTTCAGACCATCACCAATGCCAACTTTGACGACGACAAGGTGGTGGAACGCATTCTCCTTACCATTGCGGCAAAGGAGCAATTGCTTGCTGATCTTGCAGATAGGAAGGACCTCAGTGCTGCCGCGCTGTTCAACAATGTCGATACTTCGACCTATGCAGAGCTTTCCAAGACCGTCGGTGTCCTTGCACAGAGCAATGAGGATGTCCGCAGTCTCAAGGAGCTGATCACCTACGGTTTGAAAGGTGTCTGCGCGTATACAAAGCACGCCAACAACCTGATCAATGAAAGTGAAGAGCTGGATGCTTTCATCCAGAGGGCCCTCTCAGACCTGCTTGAAAAGAAGAGTGTCGATGAGTTGGTGGCACTCACCTTGGAGACCGGCAAGTGGGGTGTTGCAGGCATGGCCCTGCTCGATACCGCCAACACCAGCGCGTATGGCCATCCCGAGATCACCAAAGTCAAGCTCGGAGTTGGCAAGAACCCCGGCATCCTGATCAGCGGCCACGACCTTCGCGACCTGGAGATGCTGCTCGAGCAGACACAGGGCACCGGAGTCGATGTCTACACCCACTCCGAGATGCTTCCCGCCCACTACTATCCCGCATTCAAGAAGTATCCCAACTTCTACGGCAACTACGGCAACGCCTGGTGGATGCAGAAGAAGGAATTCGAGTCCTTCAACGGCCCGATCTTGATGACCACCAACTGCATCGTTCCTCCAGCCGAGTCATACAAGGCACGCCTGTTCACCACCGGTGCCACGGGCTTTCCGGGTTGCAAGCACATCAGCGGTTCAATCGGCGAGCAGAAGGATTTCAGTGAGATCATCGCGCTTGCCAAGACTTGTGCGGCTCCGACGCAGATTGAGGACGGGGAGCTGGTCGGCGGGTTCGCCCATGAGCAGGTGTTCGCCCTGGCCGACAAGGTTGTCGATGCCGTGAAGAGCGGTGCAATCAAGAAGTTTGTGGTCATGGGTGGTTGTGACGGTCGTTCCAAGAGCAGGGATTACTACACCGAGTTTGCAAAGGCTCTGCCGAAGGATACTGTAATCCTGACCGCAGGCTGTGCCAAGTACAGGTACATCAAGCTCAACCTCGGTGACATCGGCGGCATCCCCCGCGTACTGGACGCAGGCCAGTGCAACGACTCCTACTCGCTGGTTCTCATAGCCTTGAAACTGAAGGAAATTTTCGGCGTGGATGACATCAACGATCTGCCGATTGCTTACAATATCGCCTGGTATGAGCAGAAAGCCGTCATCGTCCTGCTTGCACTGCTCTACCTCGGGGTGAAGAACATCCATCTCGGGCCCACATTGCCGGCATTCCTCTCTCCGAATGTTGCGAATGTGTTGGTTGAGAACTTCGGCATGAGCGGAATCAGCTCTGTTGAGGATGATCTGAAAGTCTTGGTCGGCTGATCGTTCGGTCTAGGTTTTGAAGAGAGCTCCCAGCGTGAGGGAGCTCTCTTCGTCATACGATGGAGTGTGCGTTTTAGAAATACCACCGTAACGCAGCCCAGGCAAGGGAGTTGGAACCATAGGTTCCGAACGTCCCATCCTCGTCACCCAAGAATAGATCGAACCCTCCTTCCAACAGCACGCCATTTCCAAAGTTGTATGAGACCGATGGTCGGATGAGTGCATTCAGCGGCTCCGCTTCAAGGTAGGCGAACAGCCTTGCAGTCAATTGGTCATCGAAAAAGGTGTCTTGTACACGGAAGGTGAATGTATGTGCAAATTCTCTGATTGGTTTCATTTGGGAAACCAGGGTATCTGTATGGTCATGGGTATAGATCATCAGGTACTGGCTCGACCATTGGGCACCTGCCATATTCCAATCAAGTCCGACCAAGGCTTGTATTTGGGAGTGTTTTTCAATCGTGATCGGAGGATTTATGGATGTATCCAAACTGTTCATCGGTTTATCCAGGGCCAAAGCCGCCTCTCCCCGAAGCACCACACCCCCCAAGGCGGTATTGAAGCTGCCTCCGACGAAGGTATAACGCTCATACGCTTGGGAAATCACCCTTGTGGCGGAATCGGGGGCTGTTACAGAGCTCGCCAAGGGCTCATCAGTGAACACATAGCCGCCGTTGAGCTTCCAGCTTATCGCGTTGCCGAAGCGGCCTAGGGAGAGGAAGACTTCACTGTTTTCAAGGCTTGCATCAGGCATGGTCGGTTCCTTGAATGTGACGGAAGTGACCGTAGCGGGGAATGGAAGAGTTGGCGATTGCGCCCACATGGAATCCTGCGATGGCAGGGAGGTCGGGATGAAATGAGTAACCCAAATGCCCTGCAGTGTGTACGGCCCTGTATAATAGTCCACCTTGAAGGCGGGCACAGCCTTGCGGATTTCGCTGAAGTCGGCCAAAATGAACGACCGCATGTCCCTTGGGCTCACCAAATCGGTGATGAATGCACCTTCGGCTTCCCCCCATATGATCTTCTGCTTTCCGATTCTCACATCCGCACGCTCCAGATAGAAGTCAAAGTATGCTTCGGCAAGGTCGAATTGCAAGGCTTTGTTGGGATTGCTGTACACAACCGGGTGAAAAGTCAGTTGTCCCCTATCAGTGGTATGCTCATAGAATGCATCCAACGTTTGCTCATGGACCGGTATGTCCATGGTCTGTGTACGTACTGCGGCATAGTCGCGAACCATCCCGCTGAAGGTACTGTTTGCCGCTAGGGAGGGAAGGCCCGCCATTATCAGCATAAGGAAAACGAAAAGTAGTTTCTGTTTGATTCTCATACCTTACCCCCTTGGACCCATTTTCATTTGACGTTCGGTGAAAAAGTTGTCATCGAAGTCGAGGTTGAATGCGATATCCTTCATCTGGATGCGGGTTGATGTCTGTTTCTCCCAGTCTTTCATGGTCATATCGGTAATTACATAGATGCCATCGATTTGCTCGAATGCTTCTATGCTCAACGTTTTGCCCAACGACCCATCTTGCTTGTAAAACTCTTTCTTGAGGCCGAACCACTCTCCCTCGACCACCCATGAAAGAGTGCGGGGATAGTCTTCAATCCCTTTTGCGATGCTTTCGACTACGAGTGTGGATGTTCCCTGTATTTGTTCTTTTCTGAGTACAGTATGTGTATCGAGATCCGGGTGGCGGCTTCCCATATCGTCATAGGTGAAGTCCGAGCCCATGAACGAGTCGTTCTTGCTGTCGGATGCAATTCGCTTGACCCGCTTCAGTGCAGGCAGATAGATGTACTGTACATCCGAGCGGCCGTCCTCATAGCTGAGACTTAAAAAGCTGGTATTGCGAACATCATTGGGGGAGAGGAAGAACATCAGTTTGCTCTCAACTCCCTCTTTATCCATTCTATATTGGACGATGCTGCGTTCGCGAACCGAGCCCTTGGCATTGGTCAAGGTCATGACCAGGTTTGCACGCATGGTATCGCCGCTGTCGCGGTTATACACTTCCCACATTACCTGCTCACCGGTATAGTCGGCGGCAGACAAGGCAGACATTCCAAGTACTAGTACGATTACCAGGAAAACGGTTTGATGACATCTGTGTGTTCTCATGTAATACTCCTCATAGGGTTTTTATTGATATGTTTGGAAAAGAGATGATTGCTGCGGTCGAGGCGGTGGATCAGGACAACAAGAACGGTAAGCGTTGCGATGGCGCTGGTAGCCATATTCAGGATGATCAAAGCTCCGACCTGCCTGTTGGGCGGGAATACGCTGAATAGCAGGATTGCAAAGCCTCCCATGACGGCGATGGCGTTGAAGACAATGGCTCGTCCGGTGTAGACCAACGTTTCCATGGTCGCCTCTTCAAGGCTCTTCCCTTCGAGGCGGGTAAGGGTGTAGTGATCAAGGAAGTGGATGGCATAATCGACTCCGATTCCTACTGCAATACTGGTTATCAAGGCCGTGGCGGAGCTGAGCGGGATATTGAGAAGTCCCATGACCCCGAAGTTGACGATTGCGGTAATGGCGATGGGAACGGTTCCTGCAATGCCGATTCGGACATTGTGGAACAACAAGGCCAACAAGGCAAAGATGATGCCGAAGGAGATGATCAGGCTGATGATCTGTCCCTCCAACAGTAGCTCGCTGAAGACAAATGTCTTGTACCCGCTTCCTGCATATCCCACCTCGATGTCGAATTCACGGAAGGCTGGTCGATAGGAATCAACGGTGGCAAGCACCTCCTTGAGAACAGCGGAGCTGTCGCTCTTCAACTGGATGGTGATATTTGCTGTTGCATACGTATAGTCTATTACCTGTTCAAGGGTTTCGCTGTCGCCGGAGAATTCGTACAGCAGCAGGTATTGGCTGATGAGTTCCTGGGAGTCCGGGATACTGTAACTACCCACTGCTTGTTCTTCCATAACCTGATTTATCTGCTTGATGAACGTAGCGAGGGAAAGGCTGTTGCCGACGATGGGGTTCGATTCCAGCTCGGTCTGCATCCTGTCCATGGTTTGCAGCACCTGCGGGTTCTTGAAGATATCCTCGATCTCTGAGGTGAGTATGACATTCAAGGTGGAGGTGCCGCCGAATTTGGTATTTACATACTCATCCGTCTCGACGATGGCGCTGTCTTTCTCGAAATTAGCCAAAAAGCTCGTGTCGATCCAGACCTTACTGGTTCCCCAAATGCCGACTGCAAGAATAATCATCGAAAGGATTACCAAGAATTTCGGTCGGTCCATGATCAGTGTATTCAACCTTGACATAGCCGAAGGTTTTGACAGGTTTTGTATCTTTTGCTTGTATTTAGGAATACCCAGCAGGTAGATGGAGGCGGGAAACAACAACAATGCCAGAACCATCTCCCCAAGGACACCGATGGCTGCAAAGAGGCCGAAATATCGTACAGGCAACACTTGGCTGCTCATCAGTGCGAGAAAGCCTATTGCTGTGGTCAAAGCAGTCATGAATATGGGCCTAATCATCTGCCGAAGCGTACTTCGGGCCAGATTGTCCTTGCCGATTGCAGGATTCTCAACTGTCAGATGATGGATGGTGTTATGCATATGGATGCCGTAGGCGACACCTATGGCGATCAACATGACCGGGATCATGGTATCAACCGCATAGATGGGTACACCTAAAAGCGTCATGCTGCCGAAGGCAAGCAAGGTACCAAAAAGTACAATGATCATATTCAGGACCGTGTCCCTGACAGAGCGAAGCAGGAAGTAAAGGAGGGCGATCATGGTAAGAATTACCAAGGGAAACATGATTGCCATGTCTTTCGGCCCCAATTCGGCAAGGGATCCCTCGATAATCGGCCGGCCTGCAATTCTCAGCTTCTGCGGACCTTCCCATTGTCCTATCCACTCCTGCAACTCTCTTTGCAGGGTTTTTGTATCAGCATCCTCAACCAACTCGGCAATAATGAGCGTAGCTGTTCCATCCCTGCTTACATTTCTGCCATATATCATGGGATTTGCCTCAACAGCATCTTGGAGTGCAAGCAGAGCCTGTTCGCTTGTGTTTCCTGAAAAGAACGGTTCAACTTCCAAAAAACCATCCGAACTTTGGATATTGTCGGCGGTGGTCAAGGATATTACCCGCTCTATTGCTTGGAAATCCTCTTCCAAGGCAGTGGTAAGCGCATCGATTTTCTCAATCGTAGGTGCATTGTAGATTCCTTGCGGGTCTTCAAGAACGATCAGAATTGCATCACCGATGCCGAAAAGGTGCTCTGCTTCATCACTTGCAATGAATGCTGGATGGGTTTTCGGCATGTACTCGGTAAGATCGGTTTCCAGGCTTGCAGAGTTGAAGATTGAGACGGCAAACAGGATTGAGAGCATAAGAAGCAACAACAGCAAAGCGAAAGGGTGCTTTGCCAGAGAGATGATGAATTTCATATATCCTCCAAAATAGTTAACGTTTACTTACTTCCATGTGACAAAAACATGCATCCTATCTGTCGCTCGATGCATCAGCGTGTGGTGAACAGCGTGATAAGGCTATCTGCTATCGGGGCGGCTTGGTTTGTGAGACTGGTATGCGAGCCTTGCAGGTGCCACCTGGAAACAGTAAGGCGAATCGAGCCGAAGGTGATGACGGCTAGCTGGCGGGGGTCGATATCCGCTCTACAAAAACCCTGTTCGATCAGTTTTTGGAAAAACTGGACCAAATGAGACAGGTTTCTCTCCATGAGGGTGAGTAAATCGCCTCGCAGTTGGGGATCCACATTGAACGTTTCTTCTGCAAACAGCATGAGTGTGAAGGCTGTGTTGTGTTCCAATAGTGTGAAGAGTTCTGAGAGAAAGGTGTGAAGAGCTTCAAAGGAAGGGACCTCATTGTTGAGCAACGTGGTGAAGTGAGGGGAGAGCATTGCATTGAGATGGTCAAGAATGGCTTTGAGAAGTTCGTGTTTGCTTTCAAAATGGCGATACACAGCCGCTTCGCTGACGCCGATGGCCGATGCCACATTCCTGATGGTAAGTTTCTGGATTCCCTCAGTAGCGGTGAGTTTGATGGCTGCCTCAATGAATTCCAACTGCCTCTGGGTTTGCATGTCCCTCTCCTTATTGTAAGTTAACGGTTACTAACGTACTGGATTTTTTTCCTTTAGGCAAGAGGAATCATACGTTTCTCCCATCAAATTCCTTGCCTCTCCGCGCGCTTCAAGGGATACTAGAGGTATGGACAGAGCAAAAAGCATGGCAAACGCCAGTGAATTCCAGAGTGCAAAGGCTATTGTGGAGCGCTATCTCTCACTGCATGCAGACGGTTCGTATACCTATCGTCCTTTTATGAAGAAAGGCATCTACCGCGGGCACGATTACCGCTATCATGCCGATTTGCAGCAGCTTCTGCCTTCTGCTAAGCTCGGGACCTTCTCCTATCTCTGGGGAACCTATGAGGCTGCCGATGCAACGACGCTCCGCTTCGCCCTCATTCCCTACGGGCCGGTGAAAATCCATGTGAACGGCGTCCTTGAGGCGGGCAGCGACATCTTCAGTGAACGGTACCGCTCCAAACAAATCTTCGACCTCCCCATGAAGAAGGGAAACAATGAGTTGGTTTTGGTGTGCGAGAACACCAGCGGCGGGTTCGGTTGTGAATTCGGCACCTGGGTGGGTAAGCTTGATTACTACTTTCTCATGCCCCCGATCTATCCCTGCATGGAAGGTGTTTGCTACTCCGAGCCGCAGGAGTCCTTGCTTGATAGTGTGAACGCTGATGCATTGAAAGCACTGTCTTGGCTTCCCCGCCTTCCCGATTTTTCCGCTGACAAGCTAGACCTGACAGAGGTCTTTCCCCGCGCATCGGACGACGAATGGGCGGTTGTAACAACGTCCTTCACTGCACCGAAGCCTATGTGGTGCAACCTTAGAAGCAATGCCGAGCTGGCACTCGACGGCCAAAGCGTAAGCGGTTCGGTGGAAGTGAAGAGCGGCAGCCATAGCTTGACTCTCTTTGCCAGGATAGGCGAGACTGTCCAGCTGTCGATTACGGATGCAAAACAAGGCGGTTGCCTATCCTTGACGCATCCCCTTTTGGGGCTTGACTGTGCATATCGGTTTGCAATTGCAGGACCCTTCGTCGTCAGGCCGGAGGGTTTTACCATCCAGTTCACCAAGCCCTTTTCCACCTCGAATGGATTGGATTTCTGGCATCTGGAGGGTGGTGACATCTACCTGAGAATGTACAATGACAATGCACTGTTCGGCCATTGGAACTACCCTTTGGGAGTCACCCTCTATGGCTTGGTGGAAACCGAACGGATGTTCAAGAATTTGGATCCGGAGTTGGCGGTACAGATCCATGCATATCTGAAACGCCATCTCCAGATAAGCATCGATACCTATGAGTACGCCATGTGGGACAAGGATGCGCTCGGTGGAGCAACAGCCGTCCATCACCTGATGACCAGCCTGGACAGTCTGGACGATTGCGGCAGTTTTGGCTCGACCTTGCTTGAAATAGCCAAAGACCACGACCTTACCGGCTATGAAACACTTATTGAGGCGGTGGGAGTGCATATCAGCAAAACCCAGCCTCGGCTTGCCGACGGAACGTTCTTCCGCACCGGCCTGATGCATGAATTCCATGAGAATACCATGTGGGTCGATGACTTGTATATGTCCGTTCCGTTCTTGTGCCGGTATGCCGCATACCTTGGTAGTGATGAACCACTGGAGGATGCAGCCCGTCAATTCTTCGGTTTTGCCAAGTACCTGTATATGCAGGACCAGCAGTTGATGAGCCACGTTTACGACTTCGACCGAAACATTGCAACCGGAATCCCCTGGGGTCGGGGGAACGGCTGGGCGCTTTTCAGTCTCTCGGAGCTCCTGCTGGTCCTTGCCCAGTCACATCCGAAACGAGAGGCCCTTTTGACTTTGTTCCGAAATCTGAGCAGCGGCTGTCTGAGGCTTCAGGACGAGATGGGGATGTTCCATCAGGTACTGGATATGCAAGAGAGCTATCAGGAGAGCAGCTGTACAGCGATGTTTGCCTGTGCTTTTTCACGGGGGGTTCGCAATGGATGGTATGAGGAGAGCGAGCCGTACAGGCAAGGGTGCATCAAGGCGTGTGAAGGTCTGAAAAAGATGGCCATCGATAGCGACGGCCATGTATGGGGAGTGTGCAGGGGGTCCGAGTTCTCCTGTTCCAAGCACTATTATGCAGAGCAGTTGCTACCCCGCTTGGATGATACCCATGGAATCGGGATCATCCTGCTCGCACTGTGCGAGCGGATGAAGCTCGATTAGCCTTTCAGACCGGTGGTCACCAAGCCCTGTACGATATACTTCTGGAAGATCAGGAAAATGATGAGGACCGGAAGCAGGGTGAGGGTTCCCATGGCAAATATCGCCGACCAGTCGGTGGATGTCATGGGGTCGCTGAACATGCGAAGTGCCAGGGAGACGGTGAACAGCCTGGGCTTGTTCAAGAAGAGAAGGGGGCCCAGAAAGTCGTCCCAGCGCCAGTAGAAACTGAAGATGGTGCTGGTGATGACTGCAGGCTTGATCAGGGGGAAGAGAATTCTGGAATACATCATTGTGATGATTTCATATACTTGATATTTGTTGGAGTATGTGGATCTATCTCTTATCTTTGTAAATACTTGTTTGAAACCAACCGTTATTTGTGGTCATAGATGGAAATAGTCACAGGGAACTATAGGTAAGTGGATGTGCCATAGCGGAAAAAAAGAACCTCCAAACACGAGGTTCGGAGGTTTCTGGATACAGGGAGGAATCCTGTCAGTTGTTCACTCTTTCGAGGTATTCCTTGGTCTCGGTGTTTACCCGGATTTTCTCACCCTGCTTGATGAAGATGGGAACGCGGACCTTCAAGCCGGTCTCGGTGGTGATGTATTTGGTTGCACCCTGCACGGTGTCACCCTTGACGGCTTCCTCGGCCTCGGCGACCAAAAAAACAACCTTCGGCGGAACCTGGATTTCCAACAGCTGGGTTTCCCAGAAGGTGCAGCGATAGGTCTCTCCGTCCTTCATCAGGTACTGGTAGTCGGGGAAGTTGCCCATCGGAACCTCAATCTGCTCGAAGTTGTCGGTCAACATCAAGTGGAAATTCTCCCCGTCGTTGTACAGATACTGGCAGTCCCTATCGACTACGGTGATATCCTCGGCGTTGTCCTGGCTCTTCATCGTCTCTTGGAGCGTCTGACCGGTGGAAGGACTCTTCAGCTTCAGGCGAACGAAGGCGGAGCCTTTTCCTGGATTTACGAATTCACGGTCGACAACAACAAACGGTTGTCCTTTGATCAACAAGGCGGTTCCCTTATCGATTTGACCTGCTTTAATCATGCTCATTACCTCGTATATTTACAAATTGCACGTATTACCACTCTTCAGCATACCAGAAAGGGGAAAAAGAATCACCCCCTGCAGGTCTGTTTTTCCCATCAACAGCATCTGCAGGCGGTCAAGCCCCAACGCAACTCCCGAACAAGCGGGCATTGCAGAGAATACGGCGGCTAATTGAGGGTCTATATCAGGAATTACCGATCCGCTTTCCTCCCGTTTCTGCACCAAGCGGGCGTACTCGTCACGATAGTATGTCTGGATTGTTTGCAGGTTGCGGTCCTCATCATAACAGTTTGCGACCTCCACACCTTTCACATAGAGCTCCCACCGCCGTCTGTATGCACCTTCCTGCTTGGCAAGACACTCGATTTGCTTGGGGTACCGCTGGAGAACCAGCGGTCGGTCCTGAGGGAGGTTCGGCTCGACAAAGGTGAGAAATATGCGATTGAAGGTCTCCTCCCAACTCTCTGGCTCATCCGGGACGGTGAGGCCCAGCCTTCGTGCTTTAGAAGCCAGCGAAGACTGTTTTTGATGCTTGTCCAAATCCACGTCGGCATAGGTTTTCATCGCCTCGACGACACTGAGACGGGCAAATGGTGGACGCAGGTAATCCGGACTATCTTTTGTGAGCAGGGAGGAGAACAGCTCTTCGGTGATTTTGATTGAATCCTGTTCATCGGCTCCCACCGTATAGTACTCAAGCATGGAGAATTCGGGATTGTGAATGTGTCCCAGCTGTTCGCTGTTGCGAAAGCAGTGACTGATCTGATAGATGCTTCCCCAGCCCTGAGCAATGAGCTGTTTCATGAATATCTCCGGGGATGGAACCAAATACAACTCGGTGGAGGGCAGGAACGGGTTCTGAAACCGGGTTGCGAAGTTCTCGATGGTGGACTCGGGAATCAGGGAGGTGGAGAGGATCGGGGTGTCGACCTCGGTGTAATCGCGTCCATCGAAGAAGGTGCGGATGGTTCGATACATGGCCGAACGAAATTGTGCTGCTGCTTTCATGGCCGAATCATAGCCAAAGCTCCTGTTGTGTTGCAAGTGCCGGCGTCGCTGGAGTATACTCGCCTGTATGAAGCGATATGTTACTGACGACATCATCTATGCGCTTGCAACGGCATGGGCGCAGAGCGCCCTTGCGGTGATCCGGGTCAGTGGAGAGGGGTGCAGAAAGCTGCTCTCTACACGGTTTTCCAGGCCCAAAGCGCTGCTTGATGCTGATAATGCGACATTGGTGCACGGCTACCTTTGCGATGAGAGCGGCAAAGCCATCGATGAGGTTGTTGCTGCGGTATATACCGAGGGCCACGGCTACACGAAAGAAGAGTCGGTGGAATTCACCTGTCATGGTTCTCTTGCCGTAATCAAGGAACTTTTGGCACTTTTCAATCAATTGGGCATGCGTAGTGCCGAAGGCGGGGAGTTCACGTTCCGTGCATTTTTGCATGGAAGATTGGACTTGACCCAGGCCGAGGCTGTGCAGGAGCTGGTCTCCAGCCAAAGCCAGCGCTCGCGCTCGCTTGCCTTGGGCAGGTTGGAAGGAAGCCTGCGCAACCTGATATCGGATTTGAAGGAACAATTGCTCGGCATCGTTGCTGCAGTGGAAGTCCAGCTTGATTATGCAGAGGATGAACTGGATGAATTTGTCTTTCCCCGTTCGAAACTGGTTGATTTGATCAAACAGATTAAGGACTTGTCGGATACCTACCGGATCGGGCGGTTGTACCGCAGTGGTGCCCGCATCGTACTGGCTGGTTCCACCAATGCCGGTAAGAGTTCGTTGTTCAATCTCTTGTTGAAGCAGGAGCGCTCCATCGTCAGTCCGGTTCGCGGAACAACGCGTGACTACATTGAAGCCGACCTCGATGTCCACGGGATACCGGTTCGCCTCTATGACACAGCAGGATTGCGCGAAAGCGATGATGCCATCGAGAGCGAGGGCATCAGAAGGACCGAGCGCCTGATCGGCCAGGCCGACTTGGTCGTCTATCTGGTGGACAGCTCCGAGCTCGGCCATGTCCCCGAAGAGGATGAGCGGACCTTGGTTGTCTACAACAAGAGCGATTTGGTCAAGCCTCCGAAAGGCAGGATGGCCATCAGCGCCCAGACCGGTGAAGGCGTCGGCGCTTTGCTGGCTGAGATTGCAAAACGCTTGGCGAAGGGCAGCGTTTCCACCGGTGATGAACAGGTGGTCATTGAATCGCAGCGGCAGTATACCTTGCTTGAGAACGCCGCCCAAGCGCTCCAGCGGTCCTTGGTCCTGGTCGACCAGGACATCCCTCTGGACATCACCGCCGTTGAATTGGGCGAAGCGCTTCAGAATCTCGGGGAGCTGACCGGTGAAGTAACACCAGCCGACATTCTGCAAAAGATTTTCAGCGGTTTTTGTGTAGGAAAATAACATGGATTATGATGCAATAGTTGTAGGGGGCGGCCATGCCGGAATCGAGGCAAGCCTCGCCCTTTCCAGAATAGGATTTTCTACGCTCCTGATCACCCAGAACCTCGACACCATCGGCAGACTCTCCTGCAATCCTGCAATCGGGGGGTTGAGCAAAGGCAATTTGGTGCGCGAGGTGGACGCCCTTGGCGGGGAGATGGCTCATCTGATCGATCACAGCATGATTCAGTTCCGCATTCTCAACCGTCGCCGTGGTCCTGCCGTGCAGGCTCCCCGAGCCCAGGCGGACAAATTCACCTATGCTCGCCTTGCAAAGGAGACGCTGGAAGCGCAGCACAACCTGGCCTTGTTCATGGATACGGTGGTGGATATCCTGGTCGATGATCACAATCGCCTGGTCGGAGTGGTGACGGAGCGGCGCCATACCATTGCCTGCAAGGTGATGGTCCTGACCACCGGCACCTTCATGGAAGGCCGCATTTTCATCGGTGAGTACGATGCTTCCAACGGACGGCTGGATGAGCCGGCTGCAATCGGGCTGGGCAGTGCATTGCGGAAAAAAGGCTTTCCTGTGGGCAGGCTGAAAACCGGCACCCCTGCACGGGTGAGGCGCTCCAGCCTGGATTTCGACAAGATGGAGATCCAGGATGGCGAAGAGACCATGATGCCTTTCAGCTTCGACTATGACAGCATCCAGCGCCCTGCGCTTCCCTGCCATATCACCTGGACCAATGAGAACACCCACCAGATCATCAGGCAGAACATCCACCGGTCCCCGCTGTATGGAGGCAAGATTGTCGGCAAGGGACCGCGGTACTGCCCGTCGATCGAGGACAAGGTGGTCAGGTTCCCCGATCGGGAGCGCCATCAGATATTTGTGGAGCCCGAAGGTGTGGGAACCGAGGAAATGTATCTGAACGGGATCTCCTCTTCGCTTCCCGAGGATGTGCAACATGCTTTCATCCACAGCATTGCAGGCCTTGAGCATGCCCAGATCATGCGTCCGGCCTATGCGGTTGAGTATGACTTCATCGATCCTCAGGCGCTTTTCCCCTCCTTGGAGAGCAAGTTGGTGGAAAACCTCTTCATAGCCGGACAGACCAATGGAACCAGCGGGTACGAGGAGGCTGCATGCCAAGGCTTGATGGCCGGCATCAATGCATCCCAGAAGCTCAAGGGAGAGAAACCCTTGGTGCTCAGCCGCAATGAAGCGTATACCGGTGTTCTCATCGACGACCTGGTCACCATGGGAACCCAGGAACCGTATCGCATGTTCACCAGCCGTGCCGAGTATCGTTTGAACCTGCGTCACGACAGCTGCGACCAGCGCCTCACAGCAAAAGGTTTATCCGTCGGGCTGCAAAAGCAGGAGGCCCTCGATCGTCTCAAGGACAAGCTTGCAAAAATGGACGCAGTGAAGGACCTGCTTCGAGCACGAAGACTCGAGGAGAAGAGCGCCCTGCAAGCCTTGAAAATGCCGGAAGTGACGATTGCCGATCTCTTGGAGCACATGCCTGAATTGAAGGCGTTTGAGGAGCCGATTCTCTACCAGGTCGAGCTCGATGTGAAGTATGAAGGCTACATCAACCGTCAGGAGCGACAGATCAGCAGATTCGAAAAACTGGAGAGCCTGCTGATTGATGAGAGTCTTGACTATGATGCCATCGAGGGCCTCAGCGCAGAGGGCAAGGAGAAGCTGAAGAAGGTACGCCCCCTGTCAATCGGGCAGGCCAGTCGCATCAACGGGGTGAGAAACAGCGATATTGCCGTTCTGATCGTGCATCTCGACCGGGGAGGAAGACATGGCAGGTAAATACCAAGCGTTGCTTGACGAAGGTCTTTCTTCTCTCTCTCTGGCTCTGGATCAGGGACAAAGGGAGCAGTTGGATGCCTACATAGCAGAACTGGAGCTGTTCAATCCTGTCTATAAGTTGGTGGCTGCAGAGGGTGAGGAGTTGGTGGTTCGCCATATCCTGGACAGCCTGAGCGGATCTTTGACTATTGCCTCGCTGGCCCTGGAATTTCCGTCCTGCAGGATTGCAGACTTTGGTTCGGGTGCGGGGCTTCCCGGCATTCCTCTTGCCATCGCCCTGCCATCCTGCTCCTTTACCCTGGTCGAACGGATGGGCAGGAGAGTGGATTTTCTTCGCAATGCCTTGCTGCGCGCTTCGCTTTCAGACCGTGTCCAAGTTGTCGACAGGGACTTGAAGGAAGTAAAAGACCGGTTCGACCTCATTACTTTTCGGGCGTTCCACCCCTTGGCCGATATTCTCGATCTTGTCGCCGACCTGCTTGTCGATGGGGGGTATGTATGCGCCTACAAGGCGGTGCAAGCCCAAGTGGAAGAGGAGCTTGTCCAGGTACAGCGAACGTGCAAAAGCAGGTGGAAAGCGAGCTTTGTACCCCTTCATGTGCCCCGACTTGATGCGAGCCGCATGCTGTGCCTCTTGCAAAAGATTTGATACCATTTCAAATATGGGGTGTTTACCGGATTCAGGGAGGAGTTTCTTGTGAAGGGAAGGAAAGGTCGGATATCGTTGCTTGCAGGAGCAGGCTGTTTGGTCGCCTCGCTTGTGGTGGCTGCTTTGGTTGCTCTCCCGTTGTTTGGTATCACCAATCCTCTTCTGGAGCGAATGCATGCATCGCTGAGTCGAATCTTCTCCTTCACCGTTGATCCTTCCCGTTTCGGTCTGGCCCCTCTGGCCCTGCTCCTGTTTGTATGGAGCATCATGATTTTCAGTTTCCGTTCCAAGAAACGTTTCTCCTATATCCTCATACCCCTCACTGCAATCATGACATACACCCTGTACACCCTTTCCCATCTCTTGCAGGAGAGCAGCAGGCCTTTTTTCTCCGATTTTCTGCTCTCCTCGTCTGCCGACCCACGCAGCGCCTCTTTCAAGGTGGTGTTGCTTTTTATTGCTGAAACCGCCATGTTCGTCCTCTTCACCTTGCTCGGCGATGCCTTGGATAGGTATCGTGCTGCCAAGCTTGAGCGACAGGAGCGCAGCCGGCGGATGATGGAGCAGAAGATCGAGCAACAGAAACAGAAAGAAGAAAAGAAAGCGAGCAGGCACTCTACATCCGCAAAGCGTTCAAAACGTGAACAGCCGGTAGATGAGCAAGACCAGGTCACCCTGATAAAAAAGCCGGTTGCAGAACAGAAGGAGGAAGAAGGTGTCGAGCTCGGCCGACAACAGGTCAACTTTCCTCCCATCGCAGAAGTGCCTCCCTTGGGCAGTCTTTCCAAACGGCGTCATTCCATATCCAAGCCTTCCGAGCGTGATGTAATCCAGGTTGATGAGATCCAAGTGCACGGCAAGGTCAGCATCGGTGCTTTGCATACGCTTACTGAAGAACGCAAGCGAAACAACGGACTATCCTATCTTGAGCGCAAACAGCTTGAGCTTGCTCAGGCAAAGAGTGAACAGGCGGAGCAGCCGAAGGAGCCGGTCCAGCTGTCCGGTTTTCTCCAAGGGGCGTTGGAGGCGGTAGGCAAGGCGCCCCATAAGAGACATGAGAAGATTGAACAGCCCAAAGGCAGGGCGAAGGGGATGCTGGCTGAGGCTGTCGAACAACAGCAAACCAGGCAGGACGAACCGGCTCCGGCAGCCCCCAAGCAGAACGATGAAGCACTCTCCATCAAGGAACGGGTGCTCTCGGTACGCTATGAGGAGAACCCTTCACATCCGCTTTTAGCTTCTGAGATGCAAAGAGAGGTTGAGGCCGCCAAGCCTGCTGAAAAGCTTTTTGCAAGTCAGAGCACTGCAAGACCGATCAATGGAGGCTTCAGCGAGGATGTCCCGAAAGTGGAGCAGGACAGCGAGGATGAGACCGACCTGCTCGAGCCTTCGAGCGGAGTCGGCGGCCTGAGCGGCAGCGCCTTGATCAATACAAACCGCATCACCTACCAATTTCCCTCCGAATCGATGCTGGTCACCTATCCCAAGGTCTCTGATGTCATTGACGAGACTACGCTCAAACGTGGAGAGGTGCTTGTCTCCACGTTGCAAGAGTTCAATGTCACCGTCGAGTTGGTCAATATTGTGCGCGGTCCTACGGTCACCATGTTTGAGCTGCTGCCGGCTGCCGGGGTGAGGGTCAACTCAATCGTCAATCTTTCCGATAACATCGCACTCGCTTTGGCAGCCACCCAGGTCCGGATTGTTGCCCCGATTCCCGGCAAGTCGGCCGTCGGGGTTGAGATTCCCAATCTAAGGCGGGACATCATCGGTTTTCGGGAGATGCTCGGCTCGCTTCCAACGAGTTTTGGCATTCCGATGGTGCTGGGGCGCAACCTGATGGGAGAGCCTGTTGTCATCGATGTGATCAAGGCTCCGCACCTCTTGATCGCCGGTTCCACCGGCAGCGGAAAGAGCGTCTGTGTCAATTCGTTGATTTGTTCGGTCCTGTTTCGATGCAGTCCCAAGCAGGTGCGCATGATTCTAGTCGATCCGAAGATTGTTGAGTTGAACGTTTACAATGGCATTCCACACCTGCTTACTCCGGTCATCACCGAAGCCAAGCGGACGCTCAAAGCCCTGGATTTCTGTCTCTATGAGATGGATAGGCGCTATAAGCTCTTGCAGGGCCTCAGTGTCCGGAATATCATCGGGTACAACGAAAAGATTGAGGCCAGTCATCTGGCACGGGAGAAACTCCCCTATATTTTGGTGGTCATCGATGAGTTTGCCGACCTGATGCACCTGGTGGGCAAGGACATGGAGAGCAAGGTCAGCCGTCTTGCAGCCATGAGCCGGGCTGTGGGCATCCATTTGGTGCTGGCGACCCAGCGACCTTCGGTGGATGTCATCACCGGGGTCATCAAGAACAACATCCCCACCCGGATTGCTTTTGCCGTCACCAGTGCAACCGACAGCCGCATCATTCTTGATGAGCAGGGTGCCGACAAGCTGCTGGGAAAGGGCGATATGCTCTATATGTCCAGCAGTAATCCGGCAACCGAACGCATCCAAGGCTCATTCCTCAGCGACCATGAGGTTGAGAAGGTGGTCAAATTCGTCTCAAGCCAGGGAGTGCCCGACTTCATCGATGAGTCCTTCTTCGAAGACGAGGAACAGAAAGCCTCGGATTCGGAGAGCGAGGATGGAGTCGATGTGAATGACGACGATGAGCTCATGCAGCGGGCCTTGACGATCGTTGTCGAGCGAAAGTGCGCTTCCGCCTCCTACTTGCAGAGAAGGCTGAAGATAGGGTACAACCGGGCTGCGCGCTTGGTCGAGCAAATGGAGGAAATGGGATATGTGGGGCCTCCGAATGGAAGCAAGCCCCGCGAACTGATCAAGTATCCCTGATGAGGAGAGAGTCATGGTAGGTGTTCACGCCATACATAACGGCAAGGTCATCCTTGCCAAGGATGCTGTTGTACCGGTGAGCCTCAGGGAGGTCCAGTTCGGTTTCTCAACCTATGAGGCACTGCGGGTTGTAAAAGGCCATGTTGTGCATTTGGACGACCATCTGGTACGTCTGGAGAACTCGTGTCGGGGCATCAAGCTTACCCATCCTTTTACCAATCAGCAGATCAGCGGTTGGGTGCATGATTTGATACAGGTCGATGCAATCGATGAGGCTTCGCTGAGAATCCAGCTCTATGGCGGAAAGGATCCGCAGCTCTTCGTTCTGGCCTCTGCATTGCTCACCTATCCCGATACCCACTACACCCAAGGGGTCGCAGCCATTACGTTCGAGGGAGAACGTCTCTATCCTTCGTGCAAGACCGGCAACTTGCTGCTCAACTATATCGCCCTCGAGGAGGCCCGCAGCCAAGGCTGTTTTGAGGCTTTGCTGGTCGACCGGCATCAGAGGGTCTTGGAAGGAACCAGAAGCAATTTTTTTGTTTTCAAGGGCTTGGATATCCATACGGCCGCCGATGAACAGGTTCTGCTGGGTATCACCCGCGACCGCGTGTTGAAAGCTGCACGGCTTTTGGGGTACCGGATTGTCTTTCAGGCACCAGCTTTGCAAGATATTCGGGCAGGCATCTACGACGAAGCATTCATCAGCTCCACCAGCATGGCGGCCATGCCGCTTTCGCGGATAGACAAGCTTGGTTTTTCCGGACCGTTTGAGAAAACCTTGGCTATCATGCATCTTGTCAGAAGTTGGGAACTCGACGATTGATAAACTCCATCCGCTGATGTGGACAATAGTGATGATTTCCTCTATCTTTATAGGAAAGGGGCCTCCCTCGAGGTCCCCCTTTTCTGTGTAACACAGCTATTTCTTGTAAAGGCGATATATAGTACCAATGAAATTTATTGAACTACCCTTAAGTGAGCAAGTGCTCAAAGGCATTGAGGCTGCGGGTTTCACCGATTGTACGGAAGTACAAGAAAAGGTGCTCCCGGTCAGTCTTTCCCATCGTGATGTCATGGTCCAGTCCAAGACTGGAAGCGGGAAAACCGCAGTGTATGTGCTGACCATTCTTCAGTTATTCGTAGAAGCCCAACAAAAGGGCAAAAGCAAGCCGAAGGCCCTCATTGTAGCCCCTACCAGAGAACTTGCCGTGCAGATCGAGGAGGATACCCTCAAACTCGCCTCTGCCATGGAAGATGTAACGGTGGGGTGTTTTTTTGGCGGCATAGGCTACGGCAAGCAGGATGAGATCCTGGAAAAGGGTTGTGATATTTTTGTCTGTACCCCGGGTCGTATCCTCGACTACCAGAAAATGCACAAGATTGATTTTCGTCAGTTTGACATCTTCGTCGTTGATGAGGCGGACCGCCTGTTCGACATGGGGTTCTATCCCGACATCCAAAAGATGTTCAGTCTGCTCAGAGACTGTACCGAACGGCAGACCATGCTCTTCTCGGCCACCTTGGGTACCAAGGTACGCAATCTTGCATGGTCGTTCATGAATGATCCGGTCGAGCTGGAGGTGCAACCCGAAGAGATTACCGTCAAGGCTATCACCCAGGAGCTGTACCACATTTCCAAGGATCAGAAGTTCGGCTTGTTTTTGAGGCTGATGAAGAAAGAGGATCCCGAGAACTGCCTGATTTTCACCAATACCAAGGCCCGTTGCATCGAGCTCTCCAAACGTCTTTCACTCAACGGATATCCAACCAAGTATCTGATGGGAGATATGCCCCAGACAAAGCGGCTTCAGACAATCGATCAGATGAAGGAAGGGAAGATCAAGTTCCTTGTTGCAACCGATGTTGCCGCCCGCGGCCTGCAGATTGATGACCTGCAGCTGGTTGTCAACTATGATATCCCTGACGATTTTGAGAGCTATGTACACCGTATCGGCCGTACTGCAAGGGCGGGCAAGAGCGGTAAGTCCATCACTCTGGCCGACGAAGAGTATGTATTCAACCTCGAGCCCATTGAAAATTACATTCAGATGAAAATTCCGGTGATCTGGCCCGAAGAGGGGGATCTTCCTCAGGTGGAGGACGCCAGCGCTTCCTATTCGTTCCGCGATTTGGTCAGCAACGATGAGTATGCCTCCTCGCCTTCAAGGACCAGAGGCGGTGTCGGCGGCCCCAGGGGCAGGAAGGGACCGCTTCCCAGGGTCAAGAGCCAGGATCGGAGCCGTACTCCCAAGAGAACGCCGCAGACTGCGGAAAGCAGACCAAGAAGAGCACCACGGCCGACGCAGCAGGGACGACCTGTTGAGCCTGGACGCAGGCGACCAGGCTCCAAGAGCTATGCAGAAATCCAGAATCTTTCGCTCGAAGAGAGATTGGCTTACTACAAGCAGCAGTATCAGAGTGAAGGCGGCCAGGTTGCACCCGGCCAAGATCCGGCTCAGGTTTCCAAGAGTCCAGTGAAGAAAACAGCTGTCGCACCTGTGGCAAAGGAGCAGGATCAGGCCAAGAGTCCCGAGATGAAAATCGGGTTCTTTGCACGATTGTTCAGGAGGAAGAAGTAGGGTGCTTAAGCGTTTCATTGCATACTACCGCCCCTACAAGGGGCTTTTCTTTCTGGACATCGGGGTGGCCATCCTGGCCAGCGCGCTCTCCATCCTGTTTCCGTCGCTGACCAGACAGCTGCTGCGTGTCGAGATTCCTGAAAAGAATCTCGAGCATATGCTTGTCATATTCGCTCTCATGCTGCTCATCTACATCCTGCAGGCCGTCTGCCAATATGTCAGAGTAACGTGGGGCCATATCCTGGGAGTCCGAATGGAGACGGATATGCGCAGTGAGCTGTTCTCCCATCTGCAAAAACTCTCTTTTGGATACTTTGACAAGACCAAGACCGGTCATATGATGAGCCGGATCACGAACGACTTGTTCCAGATCACCGAGACCGCCCACCATGCCCCCGAGGATCTGATCATCAGTGTGGCAACGATTCTCGGCTCGTACATACTCATGTTCAGCTACAGTGTTCCTCTTGCCCTGATTTCCCTCATCCCGCTTCCGATCATGGTGTTCTACGGGGTGTATTACGGCATGAAAATGAAGGCAACCTTCCGCAAGGTCCGCAGCACGGTTGCCGATGTGAACAGCAATGTCGAGAATTCGCTGATGGGAATCCGGGAAGTGAAGTCTTTTGGCAGGGAGTCCTATCAGGAAGAGAAGTTCAATCAGGTCAACGATGTGCTGAGGGACAGCAAGATGGAGCAGTACAAGGTGATGGGCCGCTATCACTCGGTAATCGGATTGTTTCGTGAAATGTACTACTTTTGCACCGTTGCAGGCGGCTCCCTGCTCATTTTCATGGGCAGGGTCGAGTCCTACGACCTGGTGACTTTTATCCTGTATGTAGGAGTGGTGCTTCCTCCCATTGATCGGCTGATCAACTTCACTGAACAACTGCAGCAGGGCATGGCAAGCTTTGAACGGTTCACCCAGGTTATGGACGAGCATCCTGATATCACCGATGCAAAGGATGCCAAGGATTTGAAAATCAAAGAGGGTACCATCCAATTCGAGCATGTCTCATTCGCCTACGAGAACTCACCCGACATGATTCTCAAGGATATCAATGTCCTCATCAGTGGAGGCTCAACCGTTGCCTTGGTGGGAGAGTCGGGTGCCGGAAAGAGCACCTTTGCATCCCTGCTGCCTCGGTTCTATGAACCTACCGAAGGAAGAATCCTCATTGATGGTCAGGATACGAAGTACCTCAAGCAGAATTCTTTGAGGCAGCATATCGGTTTCGTGCAGCAGAACATCTTTCTTTTCGATGATACGATCCGGGAGAATCTTCGATACGGCAAGGTGGATGCCACCGACGAAGAGTTTTGGGCCGCCCTTGATGCTGCGAACCTCGGCGATTTCGTCCGTTCGCTTCCCAACGGCTTGGATACCCAGGTGGGAGAGCGGGGAACCCTGCTCAGCGGAGGGCAGAAGCAGCGCATCTCCATCGCCCGGGTATTTCTGAAGAATCCTTCGATTCTCATTTTTGATGAAGCAACCAGCAGCCTGGACACCGAGAGCGAGGAGCTCATCACCGAAGCGTTCGCCCGCCTTTCGGTCGGAAGGACCGCCATTGTGATCGCCCACCGTCTCACTACGGTGAAGAATGCCGATTGCATCTTGGTACTTGATGAGGGTACACTGGTCGAGTCGGGTACGCATACCCAGCTGCTTCAGAAGAGCGGGCAGTATGCGAAACTGTACAAGACGCAGGACTTTTCCTAGAACGGAGGCGCTTGCATGAGAAAACTACGCATTGCATTTGCAGCACTGTTTATTCTTCCTATCCTGATTCTTTCGCCGGTATACGCCTTCCTTCCTGCAGTATTGCTGCGTCTGTTGAAGCTCAAGAGCGCAGAGAGACGCCACCTCCAGCGTTGCGGCCATTTCATTGGAAACAGTATCCTGTTCTTTCTGGGGATTACCGTACATGTCGACGGCAGAGAGAACATCCCCGATGTTCCCAATATCTGTTACGTGGCCAATCATCAGAGCCTGCTCGATATCGTTGCCTTTGTCGGCCCCGCTCATCTGTGGGCGGCGATTTTGGCAAAGGCCGAGGTTAAGAAGATTCCCATCATCAATCTCTGGTGTTACGCCCTTGACTGCATCTTCATCGACCGTTCAAGTCCCCACGATGCAATCAAGGCAATCCTGAAAGGAGTGGAACTCCTCAAGCAAGGCAAGAGCATGGTGGTATTTCCTGAAGGAACAAGAAGCAAGAGCGGGCGCATCGGGGAGCTGAAGAATGGGAGCCTCAAGCTTGCAACCCGGTCAAAAGCCGTCATCGTCCCCATCACCATCAAGGGAATGCGCTCTGGATTCGAGCATCTCAAAGGCTTTGGCAGGGTGCACGCCTATTTTTCCATTGGAAAACCGATTCCTACCGCCACCTTGGGCAGTGAGGAAATTGCAAATCTCCATGAGGTGGTCTATGGAGCCATCACCAAACGGTTCGACGAACTTCCCGGCCAAGTCTAGGTTGACCATGCAGCATGCACTTCAGCTCTCCCGCTTAAGTTTCACCTACCGCTCCTGGAAGGAGGAGGTGTGCGACAGCTTGTTTTCCGATCTCAGCCTGGATCTGCAGGAAGGGAGTAAAACATTGTTGCTCGCACCCTTCAACAAGGGAAAGACTACGTTGGCAAAGATTATTTGCAAAGTGTGTCCCAAATACTTCCCGGGAAGCCTGGAGGGGAGCATCACCATGTTCGGAATGGATCTCAGTACGTTGGAACCGTGGGATTTGCTTGGCCTGTGCTCATTTGTCTCTCAAAATCCTCAGGAACAGTTCATCGCCGCCTCGGTTGAGGAGGAGCTTGCCTTCCCGTTGGAATCGATGGGAATAGAACGTGAGGAGATGGTGCGGCGGATTACCGGCGCACTCAACCTTTGGGGGTTGCAGGATCTCAGAACATCCAGCCTCCAGGAGCTCAGCGGAGGGGAGCGCAAGCGGGTCCTGCTTGCAGTCCAGGAGGTGCTTCAGGCCCGCCTTTGGATTCTTGACGAGGCGTTCGACGATCTTGACCAACAGTGGCGGGACCGGCTGAGGGAGACCATACAAACTTCTGATAAAACAATCCTGGTGCTTGCCAGCCGATATTTGGAAGAGTTTTCCGGTCTGTTCGACCAGGTGGTCTTGCTCGACCAAAAAACGATCCATACTCCTGCATTCGATGAGCTGCTTCCCCGGTTTTCCCGGCTCTGCGGTGACGACCAGCCCAATCCATTGGAGGCTCAGGTACTGGAGATTGCAGAAAAGCACAAGCTCTGCTGTACAAATCTCCAGGCCGAACGGAAACGTCAAAGTACGTTGCTCGGCCGATCCTTTTCCCTGAACGTCCCGGATTTTCACCTGGAGAGCGGCGAGCTGGTCACGTTGGTAGGCCCCAATGGCAGTGGAAAGAGTTCGTTTTCACGACTTCTATGCGGCTTGGATGAACCGAAGGGCGGGGCCGTCACCATCGATGGACAACCATTTTCAGCCAAGGAGCTTTCCAGAAAGGCAGGCTACCTCTTCCAGAATCCTGATCTGCAGATATTTCTTCCCACGGTCGAGGAGGAACTCTCCTGGTCATTGAAACGTCGTAAAGACTTAGAGTACGAGCAGGTGAAGAGCAGGGTGGCCGAGTGTGCCGATTTGTTCGGACTTACCCTGTCCGATACTCCCTCCACCATGAGCTATCCACTGAGGAAAGCTTTGCAGGCGGCTGTGTATTTCCTGCTTGACCGCCCGTTCTATATTCTGGACGAGCTGGACAGTTCCCTTACCTACCACAGTGCTCTCTCCATTATTGCCCGCCTGCGCCAACGAGGGGCCGGCTTGCTTATTATCACCCACGACCGTCACTTTGCCGGGCGCATAGCCCAACGCGGATATTCCATCGTGGATGGAAGGATGGAAAGCCTATGACAACCAGTACCTTTGTAGCTGGAAATGGATGGTTGTACCGCTTTGATCCAAGGGCGAAAATCCTGTTGATGGTGCTCTTGTGTGTATGGTTCTTCCTTCCTGTCCATCTTGTCGGGCTCTACTGTGTGGTTGCACTTGTCATGCTTGCCGGTGGATTGAATACCGGTTTCTCTCATGTCTACAAGACGTTTCGCTCAATTCTTCCGATGTTGTTGTTCATGGTGCTGTTCATGCCGTTCAACGTCCGAACCGGCCGGCCGCTTTTCACCCTTGGTTCGTTGACGATTGTCACTGAGGAGGGTCTGTTGCAGGCTGCCAGGCTTGCAGGAAGGTTCATCGGCATCTCGTATGTGTGTACACTGCTCTTCGCCACTACCATCATGAACGAGGTTATGCTCGCCCTCAGATGGTACCGGCTGCCCTACAAGGCAGGTTTGGTGGTGACCCTTGCATTCACCTACATTCCCTTCATCGCCGACAGTTTCAATCAGATTGCAGAGTCACACCGGCTTCGGGAAGCCGATCGCGAGCAGGGGAGGAAATTTCTGCAACGGCTGAGGGATTTGGTGCCGACTTTGACCAGCGCCTTGGTGGTTGCACTTCGCTCCATTCCCAATTTGGCGATGAGCCTGGAGATGAGGGGATTGGGTCTGCAGAACAAGAGAAGCCAATATCACAATCTGGAATCCTACCGGCATCCCTTTACCCACTTTCTGCTTTCGGCTATTATCCCGATAGGGCTTTGGTTGCTTTGCAAAGCTTGAGGAGGGAATCAGGATGCAACAAAACAGGAATGCCTTGAAGGTAGCTGTCGTCGCCGTCCTAACTGCAGTGGTTGTCGTGTTTACCATGGTCGTTCGTATCCCTACGGCGAAGGGATATCTCAATCTTTGCGACGTGGCCATCTGCTTCATCGCTTTCACTTTCGGCCCTTGGTCTGCTTTCATTGCAGCCGGTTTGGGAACAGCAATTGCCGATTTGATCAGCGGTTACGCCCAATGGGCTCCCATCTCCTTTGTAGTGCACGGGGTGGAGGGGCTTTTGATCGCCCTTATCGTGCGGCAAAAAAATGACAAGGAAGCTTCCCTGATCCGCAAGCTTCTCGCCGGCCTGGTTTGCATTGCAACCGTATCGCTTGGGTATTTTGCACTCTCTTCGCTGTTTATCAGCACCGTCAGTGTTGCAGCAGCCGAGATTCCCGGCAATATTGCCCAGAGTGCGGTTGGGTTTGTGCTCGGTTTGGGTGTAGCCAGTGCTGTAAAACGCGCATATCCGCCGGTACGTTCGCTTGCTTGGTAGCAATTTGCCTCCTTTTTCGCTATACTCGCAACAAATCTCAGATAAAAGGAATACAGCATGCAACAATTCCCCCATGACACCATCGTAGTGCTCGACTTTGGTGCCCAATACAGCCAGTTGATAGCACGCAGGGTGAGGGAGATGCACGTCTACAGCCAGATAGTCCCCTATACCATCAGCGCGGCACAGCTTGGGGCCATGCAACCCAAAGGCATCATATTTTCCGGTGGTCCGGCTTCGGTGAGAACCGAAGGATCGCCTCGTCCCGACCTGGCTATCTACTCGCTGGGTATTCCAATTCTGGGTATTTGCTACGGCCTTCAGGTCATGTGCATCCAAAACGGCGGCAGTGTCGAACGGCCGGACAAACGCGAATACGGGTTTGCCGATTTGAGGATTCTGAACCATGAGTCGGCTCTTCTGAAAGGCATTGGACAGAATTCCAGGCTTTGGATGAGCCATGGTGATGCCGTTTGCACCCTTCCTGCGGGATTCGAGCATACCGGCAGCACTGAGAACTGTTCGTATACGGTCATTGAGAACAAGGAGAAGCAGTTCTACGGCGTTCAATTCCACCCTGAGGTGGTGCATACCGCTGAAGGAAAAACCTTTTTGGAGAACTTTGTGCTTGGAATTTGCAAGGCAGAGCCCAATTGGGACATGGGTTCATTCATCACTAGTGCTATTGAGGAGATCCGTGCCAAGGTCGGGGACAAGCAGGTACTGTGCGGTCTTTCCGGCGGAGTCGACTCCGCTGTTGCTGCTGTCTTGATCCACAAGGCCATCGGTGATCAATTGGTGTGCGTCTTTGTGAACAACGGCCTGCTTCGCAAGGGCGAGGCTGAGATGGTTCTCAAGCTCTTTCGGGACAACTACAAGATCAGGCTGCAGTATGCAGATGCACAAGAGGCTTTCCTCTCTGCATTGAAAGGAGTGACAGATCCGGAGGCCAAGCGCAAGATCATCGGCAAGGTTTTTGTCGATACCTTCTATAGTGAAGCCCGCAAGGCCGGAGAAATATCCTTCCTTGCCCAGGGTACGCTCTATCCGGATGTGATTGAGAGCAAGAGCCCCTCCGGCGGGCCTTCTGCCACCATCAAGAGCCACCACAATGTCGGCGGCCTGCCTGAAGACCTGAAGTGGGATTTGCTTGAACCGCTTCGAGAGTTGTTCAAGGATGAGGTGCGGGCATTGGGTCGCGAGCTTGGCCTGCCCGAGGTGTTGGTCACCAGGCATCCGTTCCCGGGCCCGGGCTTGGGTGTCCGATGCGTCGGCGAGGTCACCAAGGAGCGCCTTGATACCCTTCGGGATGTCGATGCCATCTTCATCGACGAGATTCGCAAGGCCGGCCTCTATCACGATATTTGGCAAGCTCTTGCATGCTTGTTGCCTGTCAAGAGCGTGGGAGTGCAGGGCGATGAGCGTACGTACGAGGAGGTCTGCTCGCTTCGGGCGGTGACCAGTGAGGATGCCATGACAGCCGACTGGTTCCGGTTCCCTCCGGATGTGCTTCAGCGTGCTGCAAGCAGAATCTGCAACGAGGTGGCCAAAGTCAACAGGGTGCTCTACGATATTACCAGCAAACCCCCCGGAACGATTGAGTGGGAGTAAGCTGAAAAAGCCCAACGTGCCGTATTGGTTGGTTGGGCTTTTTTCTGTCTGCAGCTTTACGCTGCCAGCGTCTTGATCTTTCTCACATACACCCTTCTGAAGAAGATGATGGTCAGCAAAAGGGAAGATGTTTCTGCGATGATGAACGAGTACCACAGAGCATCCAATCCGACGAAACGACCAAGCAGATAGGCGGATGGCAGCAGGAATATGAGCTGTCGGGTGACACTGATGATCATGGAGATGTATCCGTCGCCGGTTCCTTGGAAAAGGGCGCCGAGGACAATGCAGAAACCTGCAGAGATGAAGCAAAGGCTGATGCGCTGCATGGCAATCACCCCGATGGCCATCATCTCATCGGTGGCGTTGAAAAGCCCGAGCAGGATGTGGGGCAGGAAGGTGAAGACGGCAAAGCCGGCGCTCATGATTGACAGCGAAACAATAAGGCCCACCTTGACGGCACTGATGATGCGCTTGGGCCGTTTCGCCCCATAGTTGTAGCCGATGACAGGAATCATCCCGCTGTTGAGACCGAACACCGGCATGAAGATGAATGACTGCAGTCTGAAGTAGATGCCGAAGACTGCAACGGCGGAAGTTCCGAAACCAATAAGAATCTTGTTCAGGCTGGTGTTCAGAATGGTTCCAATCGCCTGCATGATGATAGAGGGGATGCCTACAGCGTAGATGTCCTTTACCGTTTTTTTCTCAAGACGGAACGAAGGACGGTCAAGAATGATTTCCTTGTTTCTCTTTACATAATATATGGCCAGGACGGCCGAAACATGTTGGGCGAATACGGTCGCAATCGCTGCTCCCGGCACACCCATGCGGGGAAAGCCGAAAAGGCCGAAGATGAGGATCGGGTCGAGGATGATGTTCACTATCGCTCCGGTGCCTTGGATGATCATCGGGTGAAATGTGTCTCCGGTTCCCTGCAGGATGCGTTCGCAGGTGATATCGATGAAAAGTGCCAGGGAGAAGAAGAGACAGACCGAACTGTATTGGGTGCCCATTGCAATCAGTTCAGGATCGCTGGAGAAAAAGCTGATGAAGGATTTGGTGAAAAAGAGTCCGACTATGGCAAAAAATATCCAGCTGATCGCCGAGAGAGTCAGGCCGTTGCCGGCAGCCTTCTTGGCTGCAGCCAAGTCTTTGGCACCGAGTTTTCTGGACAAGAGTGAATTCACCCCGATCGAGGTTCCAACGCTGACTGCTATCAGGAGGTTTTGAAGCGGAAACGCCAGGGTGACTGCTGTCAAAGCTGTTTGGCTGTAGTGTGAGACAAACATGCTGTCCACGATGTTGTAAAACGCCTGGACCAGCATGGAAAGCATGATGGGAAAGGACATGGACAGAACGAGTGAGGGGATTGGTTTCACCCCCATTTTATTTTCTTGCAAGGCTTGCATGGGTTTTCCTTATGCTCCGAGGTATCAGAGAGTGTAGTAATACCACAGCCGCCTTATAGAGTAAAGTATCCTGTACCTTATTGGTTTTCCATGAATGACTTGATTTCTTCCTGTCCTTTCCGCTCATCCACCCGCTTGAGGAGTATGAATCCGAGTGCGAAAAGCGCAACCAAGCTGATGATGCCTGAACGGACATTTCCGGTGACCAAGGTGACAATGCCCATAAGAAGCGGGCCGATGATTGCGGCAAATTTACCGAGCATGTTGAAAAAGCCGAAGAATTCTGCAGAGCGCTCCTTGGGGATGAGCCGGGTGTAATACGACCGGGAAAGGGCCTGGATGCCGCCCTGGAAAAGTCCGATGACTATTGCCAGCAGGTAGAAGTGAAGGGGGGTGGTCATGAAGTAGCCGAGGATGGCAATGATGGTATAGGCGCCGATTGCAACCTGAAGGGCCTTCTTCACGCCAATCTTGTTGCCGAATGAAGAATAGAGCAGGGCGGAAGGAAAGGCGACGAACTGGGTGATCAAGAGGGCGATGATCAGCGATTCACTGGGGAAGTTGAGGCTGGTTCCATAGTTGACGGCCATCCTGATGATGGTATCCACTCCATCGATGTACAGCCAGTATGCGACCAAAAAGAGTGCGATGGTCTTCAATTTTCTGAAGCTTCTCACAGTATTGATGGTAATGTTCAGTCCTTTCTTTACCGCCTCCCGAGCCCCCAGTACCTGTTTGGATTTCTCTTCCTTTACGAAAAAAAGCAAGGGCAGGGTGAAGACCGTCCACCAGATGCCGACTATGACGAAGCATGCCTTTATCGCACTTTCCTGACTGGCGAAACCAAACCAAGAGGGGTTGAGATACATCAACACATTGACCAAGAAGAGCAGGCCGCCTCCGATATAGCCAAGGCTGTATCCAAGCGAGGAAACATAGTCGACTTTCTTCTCGGAAGCTACGAAGGGCAGCAGAGCATCGTAGAAGGTATTGGCACCGCTGAAACCTACGACGGCAAGGGAGTAGAAGAGGACCGCCATCGGCCAGTTGCCCATCTGCAGGACATAGAGGCTTGCCGTCATCACCGAACCGAGGAGTGCAAAAAATGCAAGCAAGCGTTTCTTGTAACTTCCCCAATCTGCTATGGCACCGAGAAAGGGTGCCAGCAGGGCGACGATGAGAGAGCCGAGGGAATTGGCTGCGCCCAGGTAGAAGGTGCCTTGTTCACTGCTGGACCCCACGGCCCAATATGCGCTGAAAAAGACTGGAAAGAAGCCCGCCATGACGGTGGTTGCGAAGGCGCTGTTCGCCCAATCGTAACAAGCCCAAGCCAAAATCGACCGTTTTGAGTCCTGCATGATTTCCTCTTGTACGTAGAGTAGCAGTGAACAGGCTTTCTGTCATGTATTTTCGCTTTGGCAGGGTTCACTTGCACAACAAGCTATCCTTCAATACAATACGCACTTAGACATCTCTAGCAAGGTGGGAGGTTACCCCCATGATCGTGTGTAAATTCGGCGGAAGCTCGGTTGCTGAAGCCAAACAAATAATGAAAGTAAAATCAATTGTTGATGCCGACCCGGACAGACAGATAGTAATCGTTTCAGCGCCGGGCAAGCGAAACAAGGATGATGAAAAAGTTACCGACATGCTTTACAACTGCAACTCCATGGTGCAGCAAGGCCACTCCTGTCGTGAACTCTTCAAGAAAGTTGCCAATCGCTATACCAGCATCCTCAATGAATTGGGAATGGACCAGAAACCCTTTCTGCCGATTTTGGATGAAGTGAGACAGATGATTGATGCCGGCTATGGCGCTGAGTATGCTGCAAGCCGCGGGGAATATCTGTGCGCCCGGATGATTGCAACCTATTTCGGCTGGACGTTTCTCGATACCGATCCGCTGATCGTCATCAAGGACGACGGCACCGTGCATGAAGATACGTATCAAAATCTGAAAAAAGTCCTGAAAAAGGGAGAGAAGTATATCGTACCCGGTTTCTATGGCTGCAGCACTGAAGGGAAAGTGAAAACTTTCAGCAGAGGTGGTTCGGATATCACCGGTGCAATCCTCAGCCGTGCCTCAGAAGCTGCAAAATATGAAAACTGGACCGATGTAAGCGGTGTCTTCAGTGTGGATCCCCGTTTGGTCAAGGAAGCAAAGGTCATCAAGACCATGACCTATCGTGAAGTCCGCGAGCTTGCCGGGGTTGGAGCTGGAGTATTTCATGAAGAAGCAATCGCTCCGGTGATTGCTGCAAAGATTCCCATCAATGTCAAGAATACCAATGCTCCCTTGGACGATGGAACAATGATTGTTGACCATCGAGAGCTTGAGGGCCGGCCTTTGGCTGGTGTTTCTGCAAAAAGCGGGTACAGCCGAATCACCTTGCGTAAGCTCATGCTTTTCAAGAGAACAGGAATCCGGCATGCCTTGCTTACCATGTTGCATATCTTTGGAGTCCGGCCTTCCTTCTCCCTGTTCGGTGTTGACAGTATCGTGTGGTTTTTTGAATCCATCCAAGCCAGCGAAAGCGTACTCAATGCAATGTGTATCCGCATCAAGAGCGAATTCAGCCTCGATTCCATCGAAGTCGACCACGGTCATGCTGTGGTTGGGATTGTAGGTGCAGGCGTCATGCAGGAGACGGATTTGATCGCGAAGAGCACCACCGCTCTGGCCGATGCCACAATCAAGCTCAACTTCTACAATTACGGCTCCTCTGATACATCCATTTTGTTGGGAGTGAATGCTGCCCAGGCACAGGATGCAGTGAAATGCCTGTATCACGCATTGTTTGAATAAAATCTGAGAGACACCTGGGACAACCCTCCTTTGCATGGAGGGTTCGGATACTTTTGGTACAAAGATAACTTTTTGAATACTATGTAAAACATTCCTAATAAGGTATGGTATATTTACATAGGAATTGGCATTGCATCTTTCTTCTTTCTATCGTATGGTATGCGGGCGGACGGCAGTTCCAGTTCCATTCCATATTGAGGGTAGGCTTATGTTTACCAATGAAACTCTTGCATTAGCCTTGGTTATTTTTGCGGCCAGGGTGGTGGATGTTTCCCTCGGTACCATCCGCCATGCAATGATAGTACGGGGAAAGCGCCTTATTACGTTTTGTATTGCATTTCTCGAATCCTTGGTTTGGGTGTTTGCGGTTTCCAAAGTGCTCAGCGACCTGACCGAACCCATTACGGCATTGGCTTTCGCCCTCGGCTTTGCAACCGGGACCTTTGTAGGCATGACCATCGAGGGCCTTTTGAAGATCGGTGATCAGGTGGTTAAAGTTTTTTCCAACAAAGGGAAGGAAGTTGCCTGTGCGCTCAGGGAGGCTGGTTTTCGCGTAACCGAGTTCGAAGGACGGGGTCGGGATGGCCAAGTCGTTCTTCTGTTTGTGCAAGTTCGTCGCAGGGATGCCAAGAAAGTACTGCAGACGGCACGCACGTTTGATAAGAACTGCTATCTCGTCCTCGAGGATATTCGATGGCGGCAGAACGCATTGTTATAAAAGAGATGTGAACAACCAATGGGGCTTCGGCCCCAATTTTTTCCTTTGACTGATGCTTGTCTTCGCTGAAGCATGCAATGAGAGAAGTAACGTTACCGCAAACATCCATCCATACGCCTCGTCGTATAATCCTCAGCCAAACACCTTTATAAAAAGCTTGACGGCTCATTTCACCGATGATAGAGTTAGTTAGACATCTTTTGGATGGTTTTGTTTTCATGAATGCGTTATCGTTAACGCATGAAGCTTTAAGGAGGCTGTGTATGAAAAAGTTGCTAGTAGTGGGAATGGTCCTGTTATACGCAATGACCATGGTTTTTGCTGCAGGTGCTGCAGAGAGTTCGTCCTCAAAAGGGATGATCGGCGTCGTTATGCCGACCAGGTCCGAGGAGCGCTGGAATAAGGACGGAGCGGCGGTAAAGTCCGGTTTGGAAAAACTTGGTTACAAGGTTGACCTGCAGTTCTCTGACGACGATATTCCCACCCAGGTTCGTCAGATTGAGGATTTGATTACCAAGGATGCAAAAGTGCTCGTAATCGCTTCAATCGATGGAGTGGCGTTGAGTGATGTTCTGGCAAAAGCTGCAGAAGCCAAGATTCCAGTAATCGCGTATGACCGCTTGATCATGAAGTCCCCGAACGTCGACTACTATTTGTCGTTCGACAACTACGCCGTCGGCCAGCAGATGGGTGACATCCTCATCAAGGGTATGAACCTCGACAATCCTAAGAAAAAGCCGCTTTTGATCGAACTCTTCGGTGGATCTCCTGACGACAACAACGCGTATAAGTTCTATGACGGTGCCATGGATAGGCTCAAGCCCTATTTTGACAACGGTACGCTCAAGATTGGTTCAGGCCAGCAGGGCATGGATACAGTCGGTACGCTGCGCTGGAGCAATGAATTGGCAATGGCCAGAATGGAAAACCTCCTCTCGGCCTATTACACCAACCAGACGCTCGATGGAATTCTCTCTCCCTACGATCCGATCAGTCTTTCAACGCTTGAAGCTTGCAAGGCCGTTGGATATGGCACTGCCGGCAAGCCGCTTCCGATTGTTGGTGGACAGGACTGCATCGTCGCTTCCTGCAAATCGATTCTCGCCGGTGAGCAGTATGCAACCATCCTGAAGGATACCCGTGTGCTTGGTCAGGCCACTGTTGAGCTCGTGGATACCATCATGCGCGGACAGGTTCCCCAGGGACTCGATACCACCAGTTACAACAACGACTCCATCAAGAACGGCAAGCCGTATATCGTTCCCTCCGTTCTGTTGAAGTCTGTCATCGTCACAAAGGACAACCTGAAGGCTGAAGTAGTCGATACCGGCTACCACACTGCTGCTGAAGTTGGTCTGTAAGAGTATGTATCCGGCTTCTTCCATGAAGCCGGAACTGTATCGCATGATCGCGAACCCGGTGCCATCTGCCTGCGGCTGAATTGGAATCGGGTTCCGGTCTGTCTAGCGGGGGACCTGAATGCCTAACAATTCTATTTTGCTGTCGATGAAGCATATCACCAAGATTTTTCCAGGTGTGAAAGCGCTTGATGACGTCAGTTTTGATGTCAAAGAACGTGAAATACATGCCTTGGTTGGAGAAAACGGCGCCGGAAAATCTACGCTGATGAAAGTACTGTCGGGTGTATATCCTTATGGCACCTATGATGGGGACATTTTCTTCGAGGGCAAGCGTTGCACGTTCTCCAGCATAAGGCAGAGCGAGCAGGCTGGAATCGTCATCATTCATCAGGAGTTGGCGTTAAGTCCCTATCTCTCCATTGCAGAGAACATGTTCATCGGTGATGAGAGGGCAAGGTTCAATATCATAAACTGGGACAAGACCCGTGAAGATGCAATGAAATACATGCATCGTGTCGGGCTGCATGAGAACCCCAATCTTCCTGTGAACAAGCTCGGGGTGGGCAAGCAGCAAATGGTTGAGATCGCAAAAGCTTTGGCGAAGCATGCCAAATTGCTGATTCTTGACGAGCCCACTTCCGCACTCAATGAGAAGGACAGCAAGCATCTGCTTGAGATCCTCAGGGAACTCCGAGACAAGAGTAATATCTCTTCGGTGTTGATTTCCCACAAGCTCAACGAAGTCGCTGCCGTAGCCGATTCCATTACGATTCTGCGGGACGGCAAAACGATTGAGACGCTGGATGTTGTTCAATCTGAGCAAGGGGCTGTTTCAATAGGTGAAGAGAGAATTATCAAAGGGATGGTGGGACGGGAAATTACCGAGATGTTCCCCAAGCGAAACAATCCCATCGGAGATGTTTTGTTCGAGATCAAGGATTGGACGGTTCAAAATCCTGATAATCCGGAGCGAAAGAAACTTGATGGAGTGAATATCAATGTTCGTGCTGGCGAGGTCGTCGGTTTGGCTGGTCTGGTTGGTGCCGGACGTACGGAACTTGCCATGAGCGTTTTCGGCCGGGCTTACGGTGAGAATATCACCGGCAAAACATTTATCGGGGGCAAGGAAGTCGATATCAGTACGATACCCAAGGCAATTGAACAAGGTGTTGCCTATGTGCCCGAGGACCGAAAGGAACTTGGCTTGGTGATGATTCAGAACATCAAGGAAAATACGACGATTGCCAAGTTGAAGAAAATTTCCAATATGTCGGTGATCAACGAACATGAAGAGAATGTCGCGGCAGAACATTTTTGCAAACGTCTCAATACGAAAACACCAACTATTCTTCAGAAGGTGGGAAACCTTTCGGGAGGCAATCAGCAGAAGGTTGTGCTCTCAAAATGGTTGTTCACTGATCCAAGGGTTCTGCTCCTTGATGAACCCACGCGCGGCATCGATGTCGGGGCAAAGCATGAGATTTATACGATTATCAATTCTCTCGCTGCCCAAGGGATGGCGTGCTTGTTGATTTCCAGTGAAATGCCGGAGATTATCGGAATGTGTGACAGAATATATGTGATGAGCGAAGGTAAGATTACCGCTGAGTTGTCGGGACAAACGGCGACCCAGGAAGAGATTATGCGAAATATCCTGAACAATTAGGTAACACTGATCGCTTGGCGATGTTGTGACGTAGAATCCGGTATACGATAAGGAGTGTGGGATGAGTGTTTTGATTACGATTTTGAAAAAGAATGTAAGGCAATACATGATGGTCATCGCCTTGGTTGTGGCGATGATCGCATTTGGATTCTTGACGGACGGTATCTTTTTCAGACCGGTAAATCTGACGAACTTGGTGCTTCAGAACAGTTATGTTCTGATTCTTGCCGTCGGTATGTTGCTGTGCACCCTGACAGGGAACGTCGACCTTTCCGTGGGTTCCATTGTCTGTTTCATTGGTGCGCTGTGTGGCGTCATGATGGTGGATCTGCAGTGGAATCCGTACATGGCAATGCTGCTTGCGCTTCTTGTAGGTGCCTTGATCGGCATGTGGCAGGGATTCTGGATTGCCTTTGTGAATGTCCCACCGTTTATTGCCACCTTGGCCGGTATGCTTGTGTTCCGTGGTCTGGGGCAGGTAATCATGAAAGGACAGACCAAAGCCCCGTTCCCCAAGGAATTCCAGATGATATCATCAGGGTACATTCCTGACCCGCTCGGAGGCCTGACGATTGGAAATACGCAATTGCATCTCTTCACGTTGTTGATTGGTTTGATCATCGTCGCATTGATCATATTCGGCGAGGTGAAAAAACGAAAGAAGCAGAAGCAATATGACTTTGATATCCTTCCATCGGGGATATGGCTTGTAAAGGTGATATTCATAGCTGCTGCCCTTGTTGCTTTCACTGTTGTTTTCGCACTCTACAAAGGTTTTCCCAATATACTTATCCTGCTGGGCGTGTTGGTTGTTGCCTACCAGTTCGTTGCATCAAAGACTGTCCAAGGTCGTCATATTTACGCTCTTGGTGGAAATAGAAAAGCAGCGGAACTGTCAGGTGTCAAGGTAAAATGGGTGATGTTTTGGATTTATACCAATATGGCGGTCCTGGCAGCAGTGGCAGCGATGGTCTTTACAGCACGTCTGAACTCCGCCACCCCCAAGGCCGGGCAGAACTTCGAGATGGATGCGATTGCCGCATGTTATGTCGGTGGGTCTGCAGTCTCCGGCGGTATCGGAACGGTAATCGGGGCGGTTGTCGGTGGACTGTTCATCGGCGTACTGAACAACGGTATGTCCATCATCGGCATCAGTACGGACTGGCAACAGGCCATCAAGGGATTTGTCCTGCTTGCAGCCGTTGCCTTTGACTTGTATTCAAAATCACAATCATCGAAGATAGCGTAAAAGATTATTTCATTGAAAATGCATGACCCCTGTGAATTATGTGATTCGCAGGGGTCATTAAAAAACCGGCTCAGAAATGAGCCGGTGATTCAAAATGCATTGCTTATTTGATTACCTGTTCGGTCTCAAGATCAAAGAACTTTGCCTTGACCATGTCGGGAATCAAGGAAATCTTGGTGTCCGGAGCAGGAACAAGGGTGGGTTCAATCTTGCCGACAACCTGGCTTCTGGAAGTAGACACGAACACGTGGGTCTCGCTTCCGAGGGGTTCTACGACGCTGACGGTACCATCGATGGTTTCACCATCCTTGGGGGTGTTGCTGAACGTAACGTCCTCAGGGCGGATACCGAAGGTGACAGACTTGCCGACATACGGGGTCAACATCTTTTTCTGCTCGGCGGTAACCTTGAGACGGAAGGAACCTTCATTTACATAAATGTTGGAACCATCAGCTTCAACTGCAGCTTCGAGGAAGTTCATGGGAGGGGAGCCGATGAACCCGGCAACAAACTTGTTCTGGGGATTGTTGTACAGGTCGAGCGGTCCACCGATCTGCTGGATGACACCGAACTTCATGACGACGATTACGTCTGCCATGGTCAGGGCTTCAACCTGGTCGTGGGTTACGTAAATCATCGTTGCCTTGAGGCGGTTGTGCAAAGAGGAGATCTCTGCGCGCATCTGGACACGAAGTTTTGCGTCGAGGTTTGAGAGCGGTTCGTCAAAGAGGAATACCTTGGGCTTGCGGACGATGGCGCGGCCTACTGCAACACGCTGTCTCTGTCCACCGGAAAGAGCCTTGGGCTTTCGATCAAGCAGTTCTTCAATCTCGAGGATCTTGGCTGCTTCACGAACACGCTGGTCGATCTCTTCCTTGGGGAACTTGCGGATTTTCAGACCGAATGCCATGTTGTCATACACGGTCATGTGGGGATACAGGGCGTAGTTCTGGAATACCATGGCGATGTCTCTGTCTTTCGGGGGAACATCGTTGACGAGATTCCCATCGATGTAGATCTCACCACTGGTGATGTCTTCCAAACCTGCTACCATGCGGAGAGTTGTGGACTTACCACAACCGGAAGGTCCGACGAGGACGACAAACTGTCTGTCCTGAATGTCAATGTTGACATTGTCGACGGCCTTTACTCCACCTTCGTACACTTTGCAAACGTTTTTGAGTTGTACTGTGGCCATAATGCCTCCAATTTATTTTATCTAACGTTCACTTTACCCCACGGGATGTCCGCTGTCAAACAAAAAATGGGAATAGTTTTTGTTTGATTTGATAACTATAAATAAAGAAAAGAAATATATAAGCCAAGATATCATAAAAGACAATCGTTAGGAAATTATTGTATTCGAATAGCCAAATTTGTTTCATAGTCAATCAAAATCCTATACAGCGTCTCAGGCCAGACACTTCTCAGCCTTGCATCGGTGATGGGAATCTCTTCTACTGTAATTGAGAGGAACGGCGTTTGGATTTCGAGCGTTGCTGCTTCTCCCAAGGTTATGATGTTCTCTGTTACTGTCGGCCTCACCATGCACATCAACGTCAAGACGGGTTGTACCTCCCCCTCGACCGATTCTCTGAGGACGATCTCTTTTCCTTTGGTGTGGGTCACACTTCGCTGATAGGACTGAAGCGGACAGTTTCGGTCATAGGCAGCTGCAAGCTCGAGGGTGATGGTTGAAGTTTCCCCTTGTTCGAGCTTGAGTATTTTACTTTGGTACTCCTTGCCTGCAAGCTGCTCATACGGAGGGAAATTGGTTATGTTGTGGTAGACCGACCGCATTGTCCAAATCGAATACCGGTCCTTGGAAAAGGTCTGCTTGGTATATGTTTCCACCCCTACATCGACAAGAATCGGCTGGCTGTTCTTAAAGAGGGTGAAGCTGCCTGTATCGTTATGGTTGTGACTATCGTCATTGCCGCCGGCCTTCACTGCGAGTGCATAGACATCGTCCCTGCTGATACAAAGGCCGACACTTGGATAGTAGTGGTCCTCTTGTGACGGGAAGGATGCAGCTTTATCCCGCTTTGAAGCATGAACAAGTTCCAGAAGGCGATAGGTGAGGTTGATTTCGTTGGGAAGGTCCCTATCTTCCTCCTCTTTCAGATTGCTCGATGCGAGAGCGAACCGTACAAGCTTCTCATCCCCGACAGCCTCTGCAAAGAGGTACTCCCGGATGGTGCAGCTGCCGGCAAGGCAGGAACAATCGGAGAAGTTGAAGTAATAGGGCCCTTGTGCGTGAATATGACGGATATAGGAGGCGATGTTTCTGATTTTCGGCTCCTTGAACACAGGCTTCAGGGCATTGCCGCTTACATCGTTGAGAATATCCAGGCACACATACAGGCAGAGTCCTGCATGCCGATAGTATTGTGCTCCCTCGCTGCAGCAGCCGTCTTCGCCGTAGTCCTTGAGGAAGCAGTCGATGCCAAGAAGGGCTTTGGCAGCAACTTTCGCCCGGAATGCTTGGTCGGTAGGGAGCAGGAAGGTGCAGAGCAGCACGTTCTGCGTGCACCATACAGTCCAATTGTTCATCGGCTCCTCCCCGCTGCCCATCCACCAGAAATGTTCGGTATCATAGGGAATGAAGATGCGTTTTTCAATCTCACTGATGATTCTTTTGTTGAGCAGGGGGGAAATCGCTTCCAAGTCGTCACAGATGAGGGCATGGGTTTGGGCGAGCAAGGCACCGGTCTCAGCGCTGAACAAATCGATCACGGGTCGATTTGCATCAGGGAGAGGCAGCTGCTCGGCATCGCGGATATAGCTGTTGTGGGCCGGCAGGCACCAGGACGTCTCTTCGCAGATGGCCCAGATACCATCCACAATGGCATCGAGCAGGGCTTGATCAGGTTCCATGCAGTATCCCAACACCAAGGAGCCCAACAGTTTTCTCCGTTGAAAGTAAGGAGTTTCATAGACAACGCGGTTGCCCGTACGGGTGAAGGCAAGGTACTGCGTAGCCGGCAGGGGCGGAAACACCTGCTTTTGTGCCGACTTTGCCCGCTCGCGCACCAGAAGCGAATGCTTTGCATCGAGTGACATCCAGAAATCCCGGTCGCCACAGCGGGGGGCGGTACGATACGTAGTGAGAACGGGCGGAAGGTCGTTGATGTAGACGCCAAGCATGGTTAACTCCGTTTGCGCTGCAGGTGTTGCAGATATTGGCGAGGGGATATTCCCTCGACTTTCTTGAAGACTTTGCTGAAGTAGAAAGAACTCTCAAAGCCGAATGTATCGGCAACCTCATAGATTTTGTAATCGCCTTTTGCCATCATCTCCTTGGCGGCGGCGATTTTGACATTCGTGGTATATTCAACGAAACTGCATCCACTATATTTGGAAAAGAGACTGCTCAGGTAGTTCTGGCTGAATCCGAACAGGAGGGCAACTTCTCCCAAGTTGAGCTTTCGCGTCACATGCTCCTTGATGTACTGCTGGATGTTGGCCACCACTTTTGCCCGGTAGTCCTGCTTTCGTGATTGAAGCTGGTCAGCCAATCCACCGGCCAGCTGCCGGAGATAGGTACTGCACTGGGCAGTGGTGCCGAAGCTGTAAATCTGGCGATATCCTTGACTCTCTTTTGCAAATGCACTTTGGACGAGGTTCTGTCCATCCGGCAGCAACGTGATGGCCATATAGAGGATATTGCTTGCTGTTTCGACTGCCTGCAGGGCGGGGATGTTCTGGACCTGCAACTCCTTTGCAATATCCTCAATCACCTCGGCAAGTTTTTCTGCATCGAGCTCCTCGAAGGCCCTGGTAAGCCGAATCTTGAACGGATCGAGGTTGAAACTTGCATTTTCGTTGCTTTGGCGCTCAGCTATCAGGATTGTTTTTCCATCCGAACTACCAGCCATAAGCTGCCGGGCAGAGAGGAAGGATTCATTGAGATGGTAGGGGTCTTGGACCGTATGGCCTACACAGCAGACCAACTGCACGGAAAAGTAGTTGTAGATGACCTGCAAGGTTTTCTCCAGCACTTGGCGGATGATGGTCCGATAGTGCTGCGCCTGCTCATCGGTAAGGCAGAACGTGATGGCCAGATGATGCAAATCGAGGCTGGTGATATAGGTGGTCAGGTACCGGCCGAGCGTCTCCTTGAGCATTCCTATGGTGCTGTAATAGAGGTTTACCTCGGCTTCCTCCTGCTTTGACTGTATGTGCACATAGCAGACCGCATACCAGCGTTCATTGAATGAGATCTGCAGCTCCTGTTTCTGCGTCTCAAAACTTTGGCGGGAGTCGATCAGGCCGTTGAAAAGCCGAACGAAGAACTTGTCACAAAATGATTGCATGGCGCTGCGTTCAAGCAAGGGATACGTATAGCCCCGTTCGGCCTTGAGCTGCTCCAGCATCCCCAGAGCTTTTGTCACCGAGGACCGAAGGCTCTTCTCGGTCAACTCCAGTTTGACCAGGTAGTCCACCGCTTGGAATTTCAAGGCTTCCTTGACAAAGCTGAACTCCTCATAGCTGGTCAACAGGATGAACAGGGGGATTCTCCCGTAGGTTTTGGAGCACTCCTTCAAGACTTCCAACCCACTTTTAATCGGCATCTTGATGTCGGTGATCACCAGGTCTGGCCGCTCTTTTGCGATGGCGTCTTCCAGCTGCTTGCCGTTGCGGGCAACCCCAACCATTTCGATGCCGAGCTCATTCCATGAAAGCATGGATTGCAGTCCCACAAGCACCAACGGCTCATCGTCGGCTATGATCAATTTTACGGCCATGGCCGGCCCTCCTTGGTTCGTTTGGGCAAACGGATGATCGCCTTGGTGTATGATCCGACCACACTTTCGATGGATAGTCCATACTCCGCTCCGTACGTATACTCGATGCGTTTGGCGACATTGCGGATGCCTATTTCACGGAACATGCCCTTTGCCGGGGAACTTGCCACGGCAAAAACAGCATCAATGGTCTTTTGGTCCATGCCGATGCCGTCATCCCTGATGATCAGGCAGATTGTCTGACTGTTTTCCTCGTACGCTTCAAGCATCACCGTCCCGGCTCCTCCCTTGGGTTCGATGCCATGGAAAATCGCATTCTCAACCAAGGGCTGCAGCGTAAAGCGGGGGATGCCCAGAGACAGGAACCTGCTGTCGATCGAATTATGGAGTACCAACGTCCCCCCATACCGATATTTCTGAATCACGAAATAGTCATCAAGCAACGCAAGCTCGGCCTCCAGGCTGATGACCGGCTCATCGGCTTTGCTCACGTTCTTCATGAGCCGGGAGAGGCTTGTGGTCATTTCCGCTATGCCCGGTGCCTTCTGCAAGGTAGCCATCCACTTGATGGAGTTGAGGGTGTTGTAGAGGAAATGGGGATTGATCTGGCTTTGTAGCATCCGATATTCCAATTCCTGTTTCTTTTTTTCATCGGCGATGCGCCTTTCAAGCAGCGAATCGATGCGCAGCGCCAAGTCGTTGATCCCCTTGCCGATATCGCCCAGTTCATCATCCCATTCTATGGACGGGTCGCTGGAGAAGTCACTATGGGCGATGGCCTTCACCCTCTCCTGTATTTTTGCAATCGGCCGGTTGAACAACCGGTTGAGCAGCAGCGTCAAAAGCAGGCCGAACAGCAGGACGACGACCAGGATGATGGCAAGCAGTCCGAAGTACATCGTGCGCTCGAAACGGACCTTGCCTGAAGGGATGCTTTGGGAGAGCGAGATATCCTGAAAGCCGGTGGGACACGTAACCAAAAGATGTTTCTCACCTCGTATCCGTACTGAATTGACGGTGGTCTGCTCTCCGGCGGTGTCAAAATCCTGTTTGACCAGCTGAGGTGTCTGCATGAGGTTGAAGTGATTATCGCGAATCTCATAGAAGTGCTCACCGATGGTAAGAAACAGCGATGAATCTTCGCTGATGGTATAGTCTTTGATGAGGTCCAGGATCAGGGCGGCCGATACCGCCAGATAGAGCTGCCCGGTTACCTCGGGTGAAGAGGAGCGGTTGATGACCCGCCTGATCGGCAGCACCTGCTCATCCGTAAAAAGAAAGGGGTCTTCCCCGATGTGGCTCCAGCCTGCATTCTGCGTGTAGGATGCAGGAAGGACTTGTTGGACATTGGAGACCGTCACCGGCTTGCTGTCGCTCATGGAGAGCCCGGTATGAATCAATTTTGTGTGGTTGATGTCGGTGATGATGATCCTGCTTAGGAACTGTTAGAAAATAA